>NZ_CP187873.1:0-887500 GCF_050556405.1 Enterococcus sp. AZ197
ATGCCCGACGTGGAAAGTTTTTGGCATAGCCTTGAAGAAGCCTATCAAGCGATTTTGTCGGCGCCAAGTTTTGATGCTTGGATTAAAACCACACGCCCTTTGAAATTAGACAACAATCAATTGTGGCTAGAAGTCCCTTCTGCAGTTCATCGTGATTACTGGGAAAAAAATCTTTCGGCAAAAATTGTCGAAACTGGATTTAAATTGACCGGTGCAGAAGTGATGCCCCATTTTGTTGTTGCCGATGAAAAAGACGCAGCACTGGCACAAGAACTCGAAGAACCTGCCGAAGAAGAAGTTGTTTTTAGTGAACAAAGTAAAAAAGCGATGCTTAATCCTAAGTACACTTTCGACACCTTCGTTATTGGTAAAGGAAACCAAATGGCGCACGCTGCAGCGCTTGTTGTTGCCGAGGATCCGGGTTCGATTTACAATCCCCTTTTCTTCTATGGTGGTGTAGGGTTAGGGAAAACCCATTTGATGCATGCTATTGGTCATCAAATGTTAGTGAATCAACCAGATGCCAAAGTCAAATATGTTAGTAGCGAAACGTTTACGAATGAATTTATCAACTCAATTCAAACAAAGACATCCGAACAATTTCGGAAAGAATATCGCAATGTTGACTTATTATTAGTCGATGATATTCAATTTTTGGCGGAAAAAGAAGCAACATTGGAAGAATTTTTCCATACCTTCAACGATCTTTACAATGAAAATAAACAAATTGTTTTAACAAGTGATCGCCCGCCGAATGATATTCCAAAATTACCTGAACGATTAGTTTCTCGCTTTGCTTGGGGTTTGTCTGTTGATATCACCCCGCCTGATTTAGAAACACGGATTGCAATTTTGCGCAAAAAAGCAGATGCCGAGCGTTTAGAAATTCCGGATGATACACTAAGTTATATCGCTGGTCAAATTGATTCCAACATCCGTGAATTAGAGGGGGCTTTGGTCCGCGTTCAAGCCTTTGCAACCATTAATGGAGAAGATATTACCACTAGTTTAGCGGCGGACGCCTTGAAATCTCTAAAATCAGTTGGTAGTAAAAATCAATTGTCCATCTTACAAATTCAAGAAGAAGTATCCAAATATTATCATGTGCCTCTTAAAGATTTAAAAGGGAAAAAACGGGTGAAAACAATTGTGGTTCCTCGTCAAATCTCAATGTATCTTGCTAGAGAAATGACCGACAATTCCTTGCCAAAAATTGGTGCCGAATTTGGCGGCAAAGATCATACAACGGTAATTCATGCGCACGAAAAGATTCAGCAATTATTGGAAAAAGATCCAGCGATTCAAAAAGAAGTCAGTGAAATTAAAAATTTATTGAACTCTTAGGATGTGGAAAACTAAACAAAAAAGAACAAAGTTATCCACAACTTATACACAAGTGGATAACTTAGTAAAATCAATGCTCTTTTGACTTTTCCACAGAATCAACATGCCCTATTACTTTTATTATTTATTTATATATAATATACAAAACAGTAGCGTACAAAATTAGAACGTATTGAAAATACTTAAAAAGGAGTTTACATTATGAAATTAACGGTCAAACGAAGTGTCTTTTTACAAGAATTACAAACTGTTCAACGAGCAATTTCTTCTAAAACAACGATTCCAATCTTAACAGGTGTTAAAATTGTGTTATCAGAAGATGGCTTATCACTTACTGGGAGTAACGCGGATATTTCAATTGAAAGTTTTTTAAGTAAAGATGATGAAAAAGCTCAAATGACCATTGAACGCACAGGTAGCATCGTTTTACAATCTCGTTTCTTTGGCGAAATTATTCGTAAATTACCAGAAGATATGTTCACAATGGAAGTTCTAGATAACAATCAAGTTGCAATTACTTCAGGAAAAGCTGATTTTACGGTTAATGGATTAGATGCTGATAATTATCCGCACTTACCAGTAATTGATACTCAAAACCAAATGAAATTACCTGTTCATTTATTGACAAAAATTATTAGTGAAACAGGTTTTGCTGTATCGATGCACGAAAGTCGTCCAATTTTAACTGGGGTCCACTTTATTTTAGAAAATCAAAAATTACTTGCCGTTGCGACAGATTCACATCGTTTAAGTCAACGTGTAATCCCGACAGAACAAGCAGTAGAAGACTTTAACATTGTAATTCCAGGAAAAAGTTTAACTGAACTTTCTCGTTCATTAACCAATGAAGAAGAAATGGTTGAAATCAGCATTATGGAAAACCAAGTGCTATTTAAAACAGAAACAATGTACTTCTATTCTCGTTTGTTAGAAGGAAATTATCCTGATACCAACCGTTTAATTCCAACTAGCCATAACACGCAAATTGAATTTTATGTACCAGAATTGCTTTCAGCAATCGAACGTGCCTCTTTACTTTCTCATGAAGGACGTAACAATATTGTTCGCCTTTCAATTTCACCAGATTCTGTTGTTTTATATGGAAATTCACCTGAAATTGGAAAAGTCGAAGAAGCGTTAAACTATGAAAATGTTTCTGGTGAAGCGTTGGATATTTCTTTCAACCCAGATTATATGAAAGATGCGTTGCGAGCGTTTGGCGATATGAATATTACCGTGAAATTCCTTTCTCCAATTCGTCCGTTTACATTGGAGCCAACCGAAACAGAACTAGATTTCATTCAACTAATTACACCGGTTCGTACAAATTAATCATGTTTAAAAAAGACCTTCGGAAAATCACTATGATCGCCGAAGGTTCTTTTTTGTCGTCTATTTAAAGTCGATAAACGCTGCTAGATAAGCTTTTTAAAACTGGAATAGCTTTTACGCTAATGTGATTGTGAATATTTGAACTATCGTTTAACGAATAAATTCTGCCTTTTTTTTGTGGATAAAGAAAAAAGCCCTTTAATTTTTCGTTTAAGAGCTGTTCATTTTTTTATGAACATTTCCTAGTGAAAGAAGTTTACGTTGCTTAAAACGACGCTCAGACCTCTACAAGCTACTTTTCTTCAATGCATGCCCTCTTCGTTTGTCTTTGAGTTACCCCAAATTGTTTTTTAGTTAAACGCTACTCGTCATTTCTGCCAAATCAGGCCCCTTTTTTCTCAAGAAAATATCAATTTCCGTTTTAAAATGCTTTTTAAGAGTTTTTTTATCCTAATAATATTTTCGGTCATTTAGAATTAAAATTGCTTAGAATGAAAATTAGACAGATAAATTTGTTTTCTCTTATGAAAAAGGGTATAATATATATGAGAACGTATTAGAAAAAAGAGGGATGCACATTGAAAAAAACGTTTGTTTTAGCAACTGAGTATATAACGCTTGGTCAGTTTCTTAAAGAAATCAACGTCATTGGTAGTGGCGGCCAAGCCAAATGGTATTTGGCAGATAATAGCGTGTTTGTTGATGGCGAGTTGGAAAATCGTCGCGGACGGAAACTTTATGCGGGCATGATGATTGAGATACCTGAAGAAGGTACTTTTTTTATGGTGAAAAACGGAAACGAGTCCGACGATGCGGCTGAATGAGCTGACACTTCAGCATTATCGTAATTATGAAACAGTCAGCTTAGATTTTCCAAAAACGTTAAATCTTTTTTTAGGCGAAAACGCCCAAGGAAAAACCAACTTGTTAGAAAGCATTTATGTTCTAGCAATGACACGAAGTCATCGAACCAGCAATGAAAAAGAATTAATTGACTGGGAACAAGCAGCAGCTAAAATTAGCGGTGTGGTTGAAAAAAAGACAGGCACCGTGCCATTGGAAATTTTAATTTCCAACAAAGGACGTAAAACCAAGGTTAACCACATTGAGCAAAAAAGGCTCAGTGCGTACATTGGGCAACTGAATGTTATTTTATTTGCCCCAGAAGATTTATCTTTGGTGAAAGGCTCACCTCAAGTCCGCCGGAAATTTATTGACATGGAACTCGGACAAGTGAGTCCTATTTATCTTTATGATCTTGTCCAATATCAGTCTGTTTTAAAGCAACGGAACCAATACCTAAAACAACTAGCTGAAAAGAAACAAACAGATACTGTTTATCTGGATATTTTGACAGAGCAGCTAGCTGAATTTGGCGGGAAAGTTCTATACGCTCGGTTAGGTTTTCTTAAAAAATTAGAACACTGGGCAAACTTACTCCATCAAAAAATTAGTCATGGACGCGAAACGCTCACCATTGACTACGCATCAAGCATCCCAATTGACAACACGGATCTTTCCTTAGAAGCACTTCAAAATCAATTGCTCCAACAATTAATGAACAATCGTAAGCGTGAATTGTTTAAAGCGAATACTTTTTTAGGCCCTCATCGTGACGATTTGCTGTTTATTGTCAATGGTCAAAATGTTCAAACGTATGGCTCACAAGGCCAACAGCGAACGACAGCTTTAAGTATTAAATTGGCAGAGATTGATTTGATGCGTTCAGAAACAGGAGAATATCCTGTGTTATTACTAGATGATGTCATGAGTGAATTAGATAATGAACGTCAAATTCACTTGTTAGAAACGATTGAAGGCAAAGTTCAAACGTTCTTAACGACAACTAGTTTAGATCACATAAAAGACAAGCTAACAGTTGAACCAGATATTTTTTATGTTCAACAAGGCAAGATAGAAAGGAATTCAGCGACATGACAGAAGAAGAAAAAAACATGAGAGAACGTGCGCAAGAATATGACGCTAGTCAGATTCAAGTTTTGGAGGGCTTAGAAGCTGTCCGGAAACGTCCTGGTATGTACATAGGTTCTACTAGTGGCGAAGGGTTACACCACTTAGTATGGGAAATCGTTGACAACTCTATCGACGAAGCCTTAGCAGGATTTGCTAAATCAATTCAAGTAATTATCGAACCAGACGATAGTATTACTGTTATCGATGATGGTCGTGGAATTCCAGTCGGGATTCAAGCCAAAACAGGTCGCCCAGCTGTGGAAACAGTGTTTACAGTGCTACATGCCGGCGGGAAATTTGGCGGTGGCGGCTATAAAGTATCAGGTGGCTTGCACGGTGTTGGTTCCTCTGTTGTTAATGCTTTATCGACCAGTTTAGATGTTCGTGTTTACAAAGATGGCAAAGTGTATTACCAAGAATATCGTCGTGGTGCGGTTGTTGATGACCTAAAAGTTATCGAAGAAACGGATCGTCACGGAACTACTGTTCACTTTATTCCAGATCCTGAAATTTTTACAGAAACAACCGTTTATGATTTTGATAAATTAGCAACACGGGTTCGTGAATTAGCCTTTTTAAATCGAGGCTTACACATTTCAATTGAAGACCGTCGTGAAGGACAAGAAGATAAAAAAGAGTATCACTATGAAGGCGGGATTAAGAGTTATGTTGAGCATTTAAATGCCAATAAAGACGTTATTTTCCCAGAGCCAATCTTCATTGAAGGAGAGCAACAAGATATTACAGTGGAAGTGTCAATGCAGTATACAGATGGCTACCACTCAAATATTTTAAGTTTTGCCAACAATATTCATACTTATGAAGGCGGAACGCATGAATCTGGTTTTAAAACTTCTTTAACACGTGTGATTAATGACTATGCACGTAAACAAAAATTGATGAAAGAAAACGATGAAAAATTAACTGGGGAAGATGTTCGTGAAGGTTTAACTGCAGTGGTTTCCATCAAACATCCAGATCCTCAATTTGAAGGACAAACCAAAACGAAATTAGGGAACTCAGAAGTACGGACCGTTACGGATCGTTTATTCTCAGAATACTTTACAAAATTCTTAATGGAAAATCCAACAGTCGGCAAACAAATTGTCGAAAAAGGTATGTTGGCCTCAAAAGCTCGTTTAGCCGCTAAAAGAGCCCGTGAAGTCACCCGTCGTAAAGGCGCGTTAGAAATTAGCAACTTGCCAGGGAAGCTGGCTGATTGCTCAAGTAAAGATCCGGAAAAATGCGAATTATTTATCGTCGAAGGAGACTCGGCAGGCGGTTCAGCAAAACAAGGACGTAGCCGTGAATTCCAAGCCATTTTACCAATTCGTGGGAAAATCTTGAATGTTGAGAAAGCCAGCATGGATAAAATTTTAGCCAATGAAGAAATTCGGTCATTATTTACAGCTATGGGAACAGGCTTCGGCGAAGATTTCGATGTTTCTAAAGCACGTTATCACAAACTAGTGATTATGACCGATGCCGATGTCGATGGTGCGCATATTCGAACGTTGTTATTAACCTTGTTCTATCGCTTCATGCGGCCAATTGTTGAAGCTGGTTATGTGTATATTGCCCAACCACCACTATATGGTGTGAAACAAGGGAAAAACATCACCTACGTTCAACCGGGCAAACATGCTGAAGAGGAACTAGCAAAAGTGTTAGAAGAATTACCTGCTTCACCAAAACCAAGTGTTCAACGTTACAAAGGGTTGGGTGAAATGGATGATCACCAACTTTGGGAAACAACAATGGACCCAGAAAAACGATTAATGGCGCGAGTGAGTGTCGATGATGCCATTGAAGCTGACCAAATTTTTGAAATGCTAATGGGCGATCGTGTGGAACCACGTCGTGCGTTTATCGAAGAAAATGCCCATTACGTGAAAAACTTGGATATTTAATGTGTCGCAACGTTGTAAGAGACGCTAGAACATATATTTAGAGGGGAAAAAATTCATGAGTGAAGAAATTAAAGAAAACATTCAAGACGTCAATCTGACCAGCGAAATGAAAGAATCTTTCATTGACTACGCAATGAGTGTTATCGTAGCCCGCGCGTTACCTGACGTTCGTGACGGTTTAAAACCTGTTCATCGCCGAATCTTATATGGAATGAACGAATTAGGGGTAACCCCTGATAAACCACACAAAAAATCAGCCCGGATTGTTGGGGATGTTATGGGTAAATATCATCCCCATGGGGACAGTGCGATTTACGAATCAATGGTGCGGATGGCACAACCTTTTAGTTATCGGGCTATGTTAGTTGACGGCCACGGAAACTTCGGTTCTGTCGATGGTGACGGCGCTGCCGCTATGCGTTATACCGAAGCACGTATGAGTAAAATTGCTTTAGAAATGCTACGAGATATTAACAAAAATACAGTCGATTTCCAAGGAAACTATGATGATTCAGAACAAGAACCAGTAGTTTTACCTGCTCGTTTTCCAAACTTACTAGTTAACGGAACAACGGGGATTGCGGTGGGGATGGCAACAAATATTCCACCACATAATTTAAGTGAAGTGATTGATGCAACAAGTTTATTGATGGACAATCCTGATGTAACGACGAATGAATTGATGGAAGTGTTACCTGGACCAGATTTTCCAACAGGCGGTTTAGTGATGGGGAAATCAGGGATTCGCCGAGCATATGAAACAGGGAAAGGTTCGATTACTGTTCGTGCAAAAGTTGAATTGACTGAAATGCCGAATGGAAAAGAACGTATTTTAGTAACTGAATTGCCTTATATGGTGAATAAAGCCAAATTAATCGAACGAATTTCTGAATTACACAGAGATAAACGAATTGAAGGAATTACTGATTTGCGGGATGAATCTTCTCGTGAAGGCATGCGGATCGTCATCGATGTTCGTCGAGATGTGAGTGCCTCTGTTGTGTTAAACAACTTGTACAAAATGACTGCCTTACAAACATCTTTTGGTTTTAACATGTTAGCCATTGAAAAAGGCGTACCGAAAATTTTAAGCTTGAAACGTATTTTAGAAAACTACGTCGAGCACCAAAAAGAAGTCATTACTCGCCGGACGATTTTTGACAAAAACAAAGCAGAAGCACGGGCGCATATTTTAGAAGGTCTACGAATTGCCTTAGATCATATCGATGAAATCATTGCCATTATCCGTGGATCACAATCAGATGACGAAGCAAAAGCAACGTTAATTGAACGCTTTGAATTTTCAGATCGTCAAGCGCAAGCGATTTTAGATATGCGTTTACGCCGTTTAACAGGCTTAGAACGCGACAAAATTGAAAATGAATATCAAGAGCTATTGAAATTCATTGCGGACTTAGAGGACATTTTAGCCCGCCCAGAACGCGTCATTGAAATCATTAAAACAGAGTTAAATGACGTTCGCACAAAATTTGGTGATGCACGACGCACAGAATTATTAGTAGGTGAAGTCTTAAGTCTTGAAGATGAAGATTTAATCGAAGAAGAAGAAGTCGTGATTACATTAACCAATAACGGCTACATTAAGCGGATGGCAAACTCTGAATTCCGGGCGCAACGCCGTGGCGGACGTGGTGTCCAAGGCATGGGCGTTCATGATGATGATTTCGTGAAAAACCTAGTTTCTTGTTCAACACACGACACGTTATTATTCTTTACGAACACTGGGAAAGTTTACCGAGCAAAAGGTTACGAAATCCCTGAATACGGTAGAACAGCAAAAGGAATTCCAGTGATTAACTTACTGGGAATTGATTCTGCAGAAAAAATTCAAGCGATTATTTCTGTTGAGGGCAAAGCGGAAGCAGGTAAATACTTGTTCTTCACAACCTTAAAAGGAACCGTCAAACGGACAGCCGTAACAGCCTTTTCTAATATCCGTAGTAATGGATTAATCGCCATTAGCTTAAAAGAAGATGATGAGTTAGTTAACGTGGTAACGACTAATGGCAATCAGAAGATGATTATCGGAACACATGCAGGATACTCTGTCACATTTGATGAAAATACTGTACGTGATATGGGCCGGACAGCATCAGGTGTTCGGGGAATCCGTCTCCGCGAAAATGATTATGTGGTCGGTGCAGCGATTCTGGATGAAAACAAAGAAGTCCTAGTTATTACTGAAAATGGTTACGGTAAGCGTACAAAAGCTTCTGAATATCCAGTTAAAGGACGTGGCGGTAAAGGGATTAAGACAGCAAATATCACTGAGAAAAATGGTCCATTAGCTGGTTTAACCACGGTCAATGGTGATGAAGATATCTTATTGATTACGAACAAAGGCGTCATTATCCGCTTTAACGTTGATTCTGTTTCTCAAACAGGACGCGCAACATTAGGGGTTCGTTTAATGAGAATGGAAGATGGTGCCAAAGTGGTAACAATGGCTGTTGTAGAACCAGAAGAAGTGGAAGAAGAAATCGTTGAAGTTGTAGAAACAACAGAAAACGAAACAACATCAGAAACAGAAGAATAACATAAAAAAGTTTCGCCAGTTGGCGAAACTTTTTTATTGGGGCTTTTCAAAACTATTTCTTGCTTTTGTCCATCAATTAGCATATAATTAGAGATTGTGAACTACCTTTTTAGGTATGTTCTCCTTGCTCTTAGCCAACTAAGAGCCTTGAAGTCCATAGGGAGGTGAAAATCAATGAGTCAAGATACGAAGTACGAAATCATGTACATTATTCGTCCGAACATTGATGAAGAAGCAAAAACTGCTTTAGTAGAACGTTTCGACACAATCTTAAAAGATAACGGAGCAGAAGTTATCGAATCTAAAGATTGGGAAAAACGCCGCTTAGCATATGAAATGAACGGATTCCGTGAAGGCATCTATCATATCGTTAATGTTACTTCTCCATCAACAGCTGGCGCAATCAACGAGTTTGATCGTTTAGCAAAAATCAATGACGATATTATCCGTCATATGATCGTGAAGGTAGAAGCATAATTTGTTTCACATGAAACATTTATTGACGAAAGGAGATGTTTTGAATGATTAATAACGTTGTATTAGTCGGAAGATTGACAAAAGATCCTGACTTACGTTACACCGCTAGTGGTTCAGCTGTTGCGACCTTTACACTTGCTGTAAACCGTAACTTTACGAATCAAAATGGTGACCGTGAAGCAGACTTTATCAACTGTGTGATTTGGCGTAAACCCGCAGAAACAATGGCTAATTATGCCCGTAAAGGTACATTATTAGGTGTTGTCGGAAGAATTCAAACTCGTAACTACGAGAACCAACAAGGTCAACGTGTCTACGTAACTGAAGTGGTTTGTGAAAACTTCCAATTGTTAGAATCTCGTTCTGCTTCAGAACAAAGAGGAACTGGCGGCGGTAGCTTTAATAACAACGAAAATGGTTATCAATCACAAAATCGTAGCTTTGGTAATAACAATGCCGGTTCTGGATTTAATAACAACAACAATAGTTTCAATCCATCATCTTCTCAGTCGCAAAACAATAACGGTATGCCTGATTTCGATAAAGATTCTGATCCATTTGGTGGCTCAGGTTCATCTATCGACATTTCAGATGATGATTTACCATTCTAAACGAATTTGATAGGAGGGAACAAGAATGGCACAACAAAGAAGAGGCGGACGTAAACGTCGGAAAGTCGACTACATCGCAGCAAACCACATCGAATACATCGACTATAAAGATACTGAATTGTTAAAACGATTCATTTCAGAACGTGGCAAAATTTTACCACGTCGTGTTACAGGTACTGGCGCTAAAAACCAACGTAAATTAACGATTGCTATTAAACGCGCACGTATCATGGGATTATTACCATTCGTTAGTGACGAACAATAATTTTATGACAATTTCCAGAACCAAAGAGCTTGCTCTTTGGTTCTTTTTTATCTTGACTAGTGTTTCACGTGAAACATAACAAGGTTCGCAGAATGAAGTGTTTTGTGATAAAATAAGGGATGAAATAACTAGTGAATCACCAGAGCAATATGCTCGTTGGAACAAGTCGCCTCAAAGGTCTGCAGAAAGATTGGAGGCAAAAAAATGCAAAAGAAGAGAATTCAAAAAAACGGTTTCTTAATTGTTGTGGGTCTTCTCTTAGTAGAATTTCTCCTCTATTTCTTACTAACAAATAAATGGCTGCTATTGGCGGTAATTATCGCATTAGATATCTTTCTCTTAGTGGTTATTCGGCTGTTGATTAGAGATGTAGAAATTACGAACGTAGAAAAGATTCAAGAAGCAAGTTCCATTGCTGAACAATCGTTGGATTATGTTGTAAATGAAGTACCTGTGGGAATTATTACGTATAACGGGGAAACACGCGCGGTAGAATGGCTTAATCCTTATGCTGCTTCTATTTTTAATAAAGACAATCAGCTAACGTTAACCGCTAGCCAAGTGACGTCTTATTTAGAATTAGCAGAACGAAACCAAGATATTTTTACGATTGACGAAAATACCTATCGCTTTAGCGTCAATAAAGAACAACATACAATTACTTTTGAAGATATCACTAAAGAAAGTAATTTGTATCAAGAAAAAGTCGAAATGCAAACGGCTATTGGCATTGTGTCTGTCGATAATTATGATGATGTCACCGATACAATGGACGAGAAAGAAATTTCTTATTTGAATAGTTTCATTACGACGATGGTTTCTGATTGGATGGACCAATACAAAGTTTTTTATAAGCGAATCAACGCAGAACGTTATTTTTTCATTGCCCAATGGGAAGATATTCAAAAAATGATGGACGAAAAATTTTCTATTTTGGATACGATCCGTAAGGAATCAGCTAACCATGAAGTAGCCATTACGTTAAGCATGGGGATTGCTTATGGGGGGCCAACCTTAGATCAAACCGGGACCACGGCTCAAACGAACCTAGATACAGCTTTAGTACGTGGCGGCGATCAAGTGGTTGTAAAAGAAGCCAAAGATGAAGCGAAGCCGTTATTTTTTGGTGGAAAAACGGCAGTAACGACGAAACGTTCCCAAGTACGTTCTCGCGCAATGAGCATGGCAATTAAGGGAATTATTGCGGAATCAGCTGACATCTATATTATGGGCCATCGTTATCCAGATATGGATGCGTTAGGTTCAGCATTTGGTGTTGCTCGTTTAGCCTCGTTTAATAATCGAAAAGCGTGGATTGTTTTAGATGAAAATGAAATCATTCCCGATGTCAAAAGAGTGTTAGAGGCGATTAAAGAGTACCCAGAATTAGAAGAGCGCATTATTAGTCCTAAAGAGGCCATGAAGCGCAAGAAAGAAAGTAGCTTATTAGTTATGGTAGATTACCATAAACCGTCTCTATCGATCTCACAAGAGCTCTATGAGCGTTTTGATAAAGTAGTAATCATTGATCACCATCGACGAGGAGACGAATTTCCAGCAAAACCCTTGCTTTCTTATATTGAATCTTCTGCCTCTTCTGCTTCAGAATTAGTCACAGAATTGATCGAATACCAAAGTAATAGCGCAAATAAACTGCAGGCCTTTGAAGCAACCATGATGTTGGCGGGAATTGTGGTTGATACGAAAAGTTTCAATACACGAACGACGGCGCGAACATTTGATGTGGCTAGTTATTTACGAACTTGTGGAGCAGACTCATCTTTAGTACAATATCTATTAAGTTCTGATCTTACAAGCTATCTGGAAATGAACAACTTAATCTCTAAAAGCGAATATGTCACAAAAGATACCGTCGTTGTTGCAGGGAGTGAAGACAAAGAATATGATAGTGTCACAGCTGCCAAAACAGCGGACACATTACTTTCTATGGCAGGGATTAATGCAGCATTTGTCATTACCAAGCGGACGGATCAACAGATTGGCATTAGTGCTCGGAGTAATGGTTCAATTAATGTCCAAATTATTATGGAAAATTTAGGTGGTGGCGGTCACTTTACTAATGCGGCAGTACAATTATCAAACGTAACAGTAGCAGAAGTAAAAGAGCAACTACTTGATGTAATTCGTCAAAATATTAATGAAATGTATGAACAGGAGTGAAGGAAATGAAAGTCATTTTTTTACAAGACGTTAAAGGAAAAGGAAAAAAAGGGGACGTAAAAGAAGTGCCAACTGGTTACGCCCAAAACTTTTTAATTAAAAATGGTTATGCGAAAGAAGCCAATAAAGGGAGCATGAGTGCATTAGCGGGTCAAAAGAAAGCCCAAGAAAAACATGAAGCAGAAGTTTTAGCACAAGCAAAAGAAATGCAAGCCTTTTTAGAAGATGAAAAGACTGTTGTAGAGATCAAGGCAAAAGCTGGAGAAGATAGCCGTTTATTTGGCTCAATTCCTTCAAAACAAATTGCAGAAGCCTTAAACAAACAATACAATGTAAAATTGGATAAACGCAAAATCGAATTAGCCAACCCAATTCGTTCTCTAGGTTACACTAACGTACCAGTCAAACTACATCATGAAGTTACAGCGAAAATTAAGGTTCATGTCGTAGCGGAATAATACAATCGATAAAAAAGAAGCCGATTTCTCCGGCTTCTTTTTTATACCAAATAAATTACTCGAATTATTTTTATAATATTTAAAAATCAAATATACAACACTTTAAATTAACGAAAGTGTTATATTTTTATTAGTTGTATATTTTTTAAAATTGAAAAGTGAACTAAAAATAGAGAAATCAGCAGAGAAAAAAATGTACTTTTTTTAATGAAATTGTGTTAAAATGGATAGACTAAATGAACCAGAAAGTAAGACATCGTGGGAGAGAACAAAATGAATGAATTATTGCAAGATAGGGTACCGCCACAAAATATTGAAGCGGAACAAGCCGTTTTAGGTTCTATTTTCTTAGATGCAGATGTGCTAATAGAAGCGATGGAATATGTGGAACCTAAAGATTTCTATCGTCGTAGTCATCAGTTGATTTTCCAAACGATGATGACCTTAAGCGACCGAAATGAAGCGATTGATGTGGTAACAATCAAAGATCGCCTAGAACAAGAGAATTTGTTAGAAGATGTTGGTGGACTAAGTTATCTGTCAGATTTAGCTTTAGCTGTGCCGACAGCTGCCAATGTCATTTATTATGCAAAAATTGTTGAACAAAAATCGTTGCTGCGCAACTTAATCCAAACCGCTACAGAGATTGTAACTAAAGGCTTTGAGCAAGGTGAAGATGTTGAATCTATTTTGGATGATGCAGAACGAAGCATTTTAGAAGTCTCCGAAAAGCGGAATCGTAGTGGCTTTTTATCAATTTCAGATGTTCTAAATACAACTATTGCGAATATTGACCAATTATACCAAAATGATGAAGAGATTACTGGTTTACCTACAGGCTATCAAGCATTGGATAAAATGACTGCCGGCTTGCAAGCGGAAGAGCTAATTATTCTAGCGGCCCGTCCAGCGGTAGGGAAAACCGCTTTTGCATTAAATATTGCCCAAAATGTCGGCACCAAAACAGATAAAGCTGTCGCTATTTTTAGTTTAGAAATGGGGGCAGAATCATTAGTGAACCGGATGCTTTGTGCAGAAGGATCCATTGAGGCCAGCCATTTAAGAACAGGGCAATTATCTGAAGAAGAATGGCAAAACTTAATTATTGCGATGGGTAGTTTGTCCCGTGCGAATATCTATATTGATGACACACCAGGGATTAAAATTACCGAAATTCGTGCGAAATGTCGTAAATTAGCACAAGAAAAAGGCAACTTAGGTCTAATTTTGATCGACTACCTACAATTGATTGAAGGAACTGGAAAAGAGAACCGCCAACAGGAGGTTTCTGATATTTCACGTCAATTAAAAAAATTAGCGAAAGAATTAAAAGTCCCGGTTATCGCTTTGTCCCAGCTTTCTCGTGGCGTGGAACAACGTCAAGATAAACGTCCTGTGCTAAGTGATATTCGTGAATCAGGATCCATTGAGCAAGATGCCGATATCGTTGCCTTTCTTTATCGTGATGATTACTACGATCGTGGTGAAGGAGAAGACGGTGATCATGAGCCACCAGAAGTTGACAATGTTGTAGAAGTCATCATTGAGAAAAACCGTAGTGGTGCGCGTGGAACGGTCGAATTACTTTTCATTAAAGAATATAATAAATTTTCTTCGCTTTCGCCGAGGACAGAATTTTAAAAAAACGAACTCATTTTTTGAGTTCGTTTTTTTGCTTATTAAGGGATTAAAATCAGAGAGTAAAACACGAACAATATTCGTATATTTTATTATTTTACAAAAACATAACTAAAAATGTTCGTATTTTTGACAGAAACGCTTTTGATTGTGAAAGAATATTCGATTTTTACCCTTGAAAGGGACTGGTTTTACTGGTACAATGATTCAGGACAAAAAAATTATGAACGAGGTGTTCGAATGTCATCAGTAGTAGTTGTTGGAACGCAATGGGGCGACGAAGGTAAAGGAAAAATTACAGACTTTCTAAGTGAAAACGCAGAAGTGATCGCTCGTTACCAAGGCGGAGATAACGCCGGACATACCATTAAATTCGACGGCGTAACGTATAAATTACATTTAATTCCTTCAGGGATTTTCTATAAAGAAAAAATTAGTGTAATTGGTAACGGCGTAGTTGTGAATCCAAAATCTTTAGTAAAAGAATTAGCTTATTTAAAAGAAAATAATGTTGCCACTGATAATTTACGTATTTCAGATCGTGCCCATGTCATCTTGCCGTATCATATTAAATTGGATCAATTGCAAGAAGATGCGAAAGGTGAAAACAAGATTGGGACAACGATTAAAGGAATTGGCCCAGCCTACATGGATAAAGCAGCACGGGTGGGAATCCGTATCGCTGATTTATTGGATAAAGAAATTTTTGCGGAACGTTTGCAAATTAACTTAGAAGAAAAAAATCGTCAATTCGTTAAAATGTTTGATAGCGAAGCCATTGAATTTGATGATATTTTTGAAGAATACTATGAATACGGACAACAAATTAAACAATATGTTACAGATACTTCGGTTATTTTAAACGATGCATTAGATGCTGGGAAACGGGTTTTATTTGAAGGGGCACAAGGTGTCATGTTGGATATCGATCAAGGAACCTATCCATTTGTTACTTCCTCTAATCCAGTAGCTGGTGGCGTAACTATCGGTAGTGGCGTTGGTCCATCAAAAATTAATAAAGTGGTTGGTGTCTGCAAAGCGTACACTTCACGTGTCGGTGACGGCCCATTCCCAACAGAATTATTTGATGAAACAGGAGAAACCATTCGTCGTGTCGGTAAAGAATACGGAACAACAACAGGACGTCCGCGTCGTGTCGGTTGGTTTGATTCAGTAGTTATGCGTCATTCAAAACGTGTATCAGGGATTACAAACTTGTCATTAAACTCGATTGACGTGTTAAGTGGTTTAGAAACGGTGAAAATTTGTACAGCTTATGAACTTGATGGTGAATTAATTTATCATTATCCAGCAAGCTTGAAAGAATTAAGCCGCTGTAAACCAGTTTATGAAGAATTACCAGGTTGGTCTGAAGATATCACTGGTTGCAAAACTTTAGCTGATTTACCAGCTAATGCTCGTAACTATGTGCATCGGATTTCAGAATTAGTTGGTGTGCGCATTTCAACATTCTCTGTAGGTCCAGACCGTAACCAAACGAACGTTTTAGAAAGCGTTTGGGCACAAATTTAAGCAGATTTTTAAGGGAACGTAAAGGATGGCTTATGCCAGTTCAGCCTTTACGTTCTTTTTTAATTTTATATAAAAATGAAAAACTATGGTAAAATAAAAGAAAACATGAAGGGGGCAATTGTCCGTGAATTATCAATTAGTGACAGATTCTTGTTGTGACTTGCCGTATACATACTTAAAAGAAAACCAAGTACCTTTTATTAGCATGAATATTCAAATTGACGGGAAAGAATATCGCGATGATTTAGGTGAAACGTTTGATTATCAGAACTTCTTAACGGCTATTAAAAATGGAAGTATGCCCACTACCTCTCAAGTTAATGTAGGACGCTACAATGAATTTTTCCGTCCTTTTGTGGAGAAAGGGTTACCGGTGATTTATTTAGCTTTTTCATCTGGGTTAAGTGGCTCTTATCAAAGTGCGTTGCAATCAGTAGAGATGTTAAAAGAAGAGTACGACAATGTAGAAATTCATATTATTGACACAAAAGCAGCTAGCTTAGGTCAAGGGATGTTAGTCCGAGAAGCCATTCGATTACAAACAGATGGTCATTCATTAGGAGAAGTTGTTGCCTATCTTGAAGAGCAAAAAATGAAACTTCACTCGTGGGTAACGGTAGATGATTTGAAACATTTAGAACGTGGCGGACGGATTTCTAAAACAGCGGCAGCACTTGGTGGCTTAATGAACATTAAACCAATTATTCGCGTGGATGCGGCAGGCAAACTAGCATCCGTTGGTAAAACTCGTGGACGAAACAAGTCCTTGCAAAAGATTGCGCAAGAAACGATTCAAGGCATTGTAGAGCCAATGAAACAAACACTGTTGATTGCATATGCGGGAACGAAAGATGACGCGGAAAAAGTCAAAGAATTAATTGAAAAAGAAATAGAGGTTAATGAGATACTGATTTATCCTCTAGGCCCCACCATTACTAGTCATACTGGAATAGGTTGTATTGCTGTGTTTTCTTTTGGTGAAAAAAGAAAATAAAAAATGAGCCTGGGACAAAAATCACTTTGGATTTTTGTCCCAGGCTTAAAAATTGATAAACAGCGGGAACAGAAGCAACACTACGCGTTGCTCCGATCTCAACAACTTCTAAGAGCTAAAGCTCTAAGAGTTGAAGGTCCTTCGGAAATAAGCCGAAATTGTTGAGAATCACGAAGAACGTAGTGATTCGATGATGAACAATACCTACTTGGTCTCCAAAAATTATAGAACACCGGGTAGGTATCATGCAACATCAACTCGTTCCTCGTTGTGTTTTATGACAATTTTCGGAAATTCCTTCTTATTGCTGAGAAACACTATTTGCAAAGTAAATAGATGTTGAACAGTACCTACTTGGTTCTCGGAGTTAAACGCTTCTGTCCCGACCTCATTTTTTAATAATCTGAACTGAATAAAATGTCCATTTGTTTTTGAATTTCTGGGTTTTCCAAGAATTCATCATAGGTTGTTTCTGCCCGATCAATGACCCCTTTATCAGAAACAGCAATAATTCGGTTCGCTAATGTTTGGATAAATTGGTGGTCATGTGAAGCAAAAAGAATTGAACCAGTGAAAGCCATCAACCCATCATTTAATGCAGTGATTGATTCTAAGTCTAAGTGGTTCGTTGGATCATCTAAAACTAAGACATTGGCTTTGGAAAGCATCAATTTTGAAAGCATGACACGCACTTTTTCGCCTCCGGAAAGAACATTGACTGGTTTTAGTACCTCTTCACCAGAGAATAACATCCGACCTAAGAAACTACGTAAGAACGTATTGTCATCTTCTTCTTTACCAGCAAATTGACGTAACCAATCTAAAATGGTTAATGGCTCTTCAAAGTCTTTGCTGTTGTCTTTTGGTAAATAAGCTTGGCTAGTTGTAACGCCCCAACGAACAGAACCTGTATCGGGAGTAATTTCGCCCATAATCACTTTGAATAACGTAGTCGTTGTAATATCTGAGTCAGCGATGAATGCCACTTTATCATCTTTTGTTAAGTTGAACGAGATATTATCTAAGATTTTTTTGCCATCAATCGTTACAGAGACATTTTCAACTTGTAATAAGTCATTGCCGATTTCACGTTCTGGTGTAAAACCAACGAATGGATAACGACGAGAGGAAGGTTGAATGTCATCTAAGGTAATTTTATCTAACATTTTTTTACGAGACGTTGCTTGTTTTGATTTTGAGGCATTGGCGCTAAAACGAGCGATAAAGTCTTGTAATTCTTTGATTTGTTCTTCTTTTTTGGCATTAGATTGTGCTTGCAATTTTGTCGCTAGTTGGCTTGATTCCAACCAGAAATCATAGTTACCAACGTAAAGTTTGATTTTACTAAAGTCTAAATCTGCCATGTGAGTGCAGACTTTGTTTAGGAAATGACGGTCATGGGAAACCACGATAACGGTATTTTCAAAGTTGATTAAAAATTCTTCTAACCAATTGATTGAGCGAGTGTCTAAACCATTTGTCGGCTCGTCTAATAGTAAGACATCTGGTTTGCCAAAAAGAGATTGAGCTAATAATACTTTGACTTTTTGACCAGCTGTTAATTCGCTCATTTTTTGATCATGTAATTCTTCTGGAATGTTTAGCCCTTGGAGTAAAACAGCTGCTTCAGGTTCTGCTTCCCAACCGTCAAGTTCAGCAAATTCGCCTTCTAGTTCTGCGGCACGAATCCCATCTTCATCTGAAAAATCTTCTTTCATATAGATAGCATCTTTTTCTTTCATTACTTCGTAAAGACGTTTATGTCCCATAATTACAGTTTCTAAAACAGTGTAGTCTTCGTAGTCAAAGTGATTTTGTTTCAGCGTTGCTAGTCGCTCATTAGGACCCATTGAAACCACGCCAGTTGTCGGTTGAATCTCACCTGATAAAATTTTAAGAAACGTTGATTTTCCTGCACCGTTTGCGCCGATTAAGCCGTAACAGTTGCCAGGAGTAAATTTAATATTCACTTCTTCAAAAAGTTTACGATCTGGAAATTGTAAACTTACATCATTAACAGTAATCAATTGTTTTCCTCGCTTTTAATATATTCTTGAACCTCTCTGCATTATATCGGCTACAGAACCTTTTTTCAAGGAGTTTCAATCTTTTTACAGAAACGAATAAAAAGGTGGGTTTTTTATAGAAAAAAGGCGCTTTTTTAAAATGTTTCATGTGAAACAGAAATTTTTTTCATGAAAGGGTTTTTAGTGTATTTTTTTAATGATACACTGTATCATGTAAATTAATTAGTGTATCGATTAAAGGAGCCATCAAAAATGAAGCGGATTGAAAAAATCTATCAATATGTTAAAGAGCAAACGAAGAATTTAACGCCAATGACCTTAACAAGTGATGCGGGAGTCACGACACAAGAAATTTCAGAACGTTTAAACATTCAGCGGACCAATGCTAGTAAAGATTTGAATCAACTCGTTCGTGAAGGGCGCTTGAAAAAATTATCTGGTCGACCAGTAAAATATGTCGCGCAGGTGGCGTTTCAGCATCGACCATTAACCAAGCCAGTTAAAAGTTATCGGGAAAAATCAATGGATCACTCCACAAAAACTTTTATCGAACCATTGGTTGAACCAGTAGTCACGACAAGTAAAACCCCAGAAGTTGAAGATATTTTCAAAAAAATTATCGGTTCAGCTGGAAGCATGAAAACGCCGGTTGAACAAGCCAAAGCAGCGATTTTATATCCGCCAAAAGGCTTGAATTGTTTAATTACTGGACCAACAGGTTCTGGGAAAACTTATTTTGCTCATGCCATGTTTCAATTTGCGAAGCTGAACCAAATTGTGGCCAAAGAAAAAGAGTTTGTGGTGTTTAACTGTGCAGACTATGCGCATAATCCAGAACTTTTGATGTCGCATTTATTTGGGTATGTAGAAGGGGCCTTCACAGGCGCTACGAAAGCGAAAGAAGGGATTATTGATGAAGCAGATGGCAGCATTCTGTTTTTAGATGAAGTACATCGGTTACCACCCGAAGGACAAGAAATGATTTTTTATTTTATGGATCACGGCGTGTACGCGCGTTTAGGTGAAACAGTGAAATCACATCATGCGGATGTTCGGATTATTTGTGCTACGACGGAGAATCCTACTTCTTCTTTATTGAATACTTTTGTGCGACGCATTCCGATTATCATTCAATTACCGAACTTTAGTGACCGTCCTGCGAAAGAAAAAATTGACCTCCTAAAAGTGATGGTTTCAATGGAAGCAGCGCGGATTCAACGGCGAATCTCTTTGTCAGAAGATGTGGTCAAAGCGTTAATTGGAAGTGTTTCTTATGGAAATGTCGGTCAGCTAAAATCGAATGTGCAACTTGTGACTGCGCGAGGGTTCCTTAATCAGATGGAACAAGAGGAATTAATGATTACGATGGACGAATTAACGGACAATATCAAAGAAGGCATTATGCAACTTGCCAGTAATCGAGAAGTATTGTCGGAGTTATCGAAATATCTGGAACCGCAATTAGTGGTATCACCAAATGAATCTTTAGTAGCTATTCAGTCAGATGCCTATGAATTGCCTTACAATCTATATGAGATTATTGGAGATAAAGCGGCTCTCTTAAAAGCAGACGGCTTGGACCAAGAACTAATTAATAATTTTATTACAACGGATATCAATGTTCATTTAAAATCTTTCTACAAAGATTATGGATTCACCTTTGATACAGAAAATAAATTGGCTGAAATTGTTGACCAACGAATTATTGATGTCACTAAGAAAATTTATAATTTTGCAGCGAAGCGGTTATCGTATTCGTTTCAACCCAATTTTATTTATGCAATGAGTTTACACATTAGTTCTTTCTTGAAACGCATCCAATTAGGCAAAGATCCTAAGCATCCTTTAAATGAAAGTATTCGAAATATGGTTTTAGATTATCCAACAGAGTTTGAAACAGCAAAAGAAATTAAAAATATTATTGAAAGTAGTTATCAGATGGAGATTCCTGAATCTGAAAGTTACTATTTAGCTGTTTTGCTCATTTCTTTAAGAGAAAATCCTGAGGCTGGCCGGATTGGCATTGTCGTGGCTGCGCACGGAAATAGTACCGCTAGCAGTATGGTACAAGTGGTTTCTCAATTGTTAAATGTTGATAATTTGAAGGCTGTGGATATGCCGTTAGATATGCCACCGAAAGAAGCTTTGCGTAAAATCGTTGAAGCAGTTGGTGAAGTGAATGAAGAGAATGGCGTACTATTATTGGTGGATATGGGTTCATTAAGTACTTTTTCAGAAGAAATTGTACGCCAGACAGGCATTGATGTGCGGACAGTAGACATGGTGACCACGCCAATTGTTCTTGAAGCGGCCCGCAAAACCGCATTAATTGATACGCAATTGGAAACACTTCACGAGTCTTTAAAAAACTTTCATGGCTATGCCGATATTCGCCAAAGTGAAACGAAACAAATCATTGAAAATTGGAAAACAAGAGCAATTATTGCTATCTGCGCTTCTGGAGAAGGAACTGCGCGCCGAATGAAAGAGCTTATTGAGGAAGCTGTCTTGCCACAAATAGACTGGCATTTAGAAGTGATTCCTTTGTCCATTGTAAATATGAAAGAAGTCTTGCCTAAAATTCAAGAAGACTATGAAATTATTGCGACAACTGGGATTACCAATCCCAAAATTGGAGTTCCTTATATTTCCATGGAAAATTTCTTTTCCGGTGAAGCAGAAAAAATTATTCAGCAATTACTAGCAGAGCGGAAAGAAGAAGTAATGAATAAGCCGTTGGACGAAGCGGCAGCAAAAGAAATTTGTCTAAAATATATGGAGCAAAGTTTCACTTTCATTAATGGAAAAAAAATCATTGATCTGTTGTGGTCATTCGCTAAAAATATCCAAACCCAATTAGCGATGCCAGAAGAGTACACATTTTACATCAATTTGATTATGCACACATCGGGCATGTTGGAGCGTATTTTACGGAATGATACACTGACGGTTTCAGAAAAAGAACTTGGTCGATTGGTTCAAGAGCCAATTTATCCAGTGATTGTGGCCTCAATTGAGACTATGGAAGAAGCTCTTAATATGGATGTTCCAGCAGAAGAAGTTTATTTTATCGCACAGTTAGTCAAAAATGCTCAGTGTATCGAAGATAAAATCACCGAAATTGATACACTAGATTAATACAGAAAAAACGATACACTATTTATTAGTGTATCGTTTTTTTTATTTTCTTAAAAAAACCTATAATTTTCTAGGTTTCGAACCGATACACTAAAGTTGGCACGAAACTTGCTTATAATAAGGTGTCCCTTTTTACCTAAAATTTTTAGGTAAAAAGACAAAGGTCCTAACCTTTAAAAATGAATTTAAAGGAGCATTCCCGATGGTAATGGATATTCGTTTAGCTCGAATTGATGATCGATTAATTCATGGCCAAGTAGCAACTGTTTGGGCAAAATTGACGAACATTAATCGCATTTTAGTGGTTAGTGATTCCGTTGCTCATGACAATTTGAGAAAAGCCTTGTTGGTTCAAGCTGCTCCACCTGGTGTCAAAGTAAATGTCATCACTGTTCAAAAAATGATTGATGTTTACCCTGATCCTCGTTTTGATTCGTTTCGAGCCATGTTGTTATTCACTAATCCTTTGGACGTGAAACGAGTGGTCGAAGGCGGTGTACAACTAACTTCTGTGAATATTGGCGGAATGAGTTTCAGTACAGGCAAGCGAATGATTACGAATGCAGTCGCAGTGGATGCCAACGATTTAAAAGCATTTCTGTTTTTAAATGAACAAGGTATTGAATTGGAAATTCGAAAAGTCGCAGCAGACAGCCAAGTGAATTTGATGGATTTACTGAAAAAAGAGCGTAGCAAAGAAAATAACGCCAGCTGACGTTCATTTTTACAGACGAAAGACATTGAAAGGATGTGGTGGCCTAGGACCAACATCATTGCTTCATGAACTGTATTGATAAAGGCAAGTGCTGATGTTGAAAAAAATCAAGAACTATTGAAATTTTTTCATTTATTTTTGTCAGAATCTGATTTATCTGATTTTTTTCAAAAAGTGAAAGCGTTTAGCAGTACAACCATGAAAAAAAACATCAATTATACAGGAGGTATAAAAATGGTAGGAATTATCCTAGCAAGTCACGGTGAATTTGCTGAAGGGATCTTGCAATCTGGTGCAATGATCTTTGGCGAACAAGAAAATGTAAAAGCAGTTACGTTAATGCCTAGCGAAGGTCCCGATGATGTAAAAGCAAAAATGCAAGAAGCCATTGCATCGTTTGACAATCAAGACGAAGTACTATTTTTAGTTGACCTATGGGGAGGAACACCATTTAACCAAGCGAACTCATTGTTAGAAGATCATAAAGACAAATGGGCAATCGTTGCAGGTATGAACTTACCAATGGTTATTGAAGCATATGCTTCTCGTTTCTCTATGGAATCAGCACAAGAAATTGCGACACACATTCTTGAAACAGCAAAAGATGGTGTCAAAGTTAAACCAGAAGAGTTACAACCAGCAGAAGCACCAAAAGCTGCTGCGACAGAAGATGCACAGCCAAAAGGTTCGTTACCACCAGGTACAGTTGTTGGCGATGGCAAAATTAAATTTGTGCTAGCACGTATTGATTCACGTTTATTACATGGTCAAGTAGCAACAGCTTGGACAAAAGCAACACAACCAAACAGAATTATTGTTGTTTCTGATGCCGTTGCAAAAGATGACTTACGTAAGAAATTAATCGAACAAGCAGCTCCTCCAGGAGTAAAAGCCAATGTTATTCCAATCAGTAAAATGATTGAAGTAGCGAAAGATCCACGTTTTGGCAATACAAAAGCATTATTATTATTTGAAAATCCTGAAGACGTCTTAAAAGTGGTTGAAGGCGGCGTAGAAATCCCAGAAGTAAACGTTGGTTCAATGGCTCACTCTGTTGGAAAAGTCGTTGTAAGCAAAGTATTATCAATGGGTCAAGAAGACGTTGATACGTTTGATGAATTAAAAGCCAAAGGCATCAAATTTGATGTGCGTAAAGTGCCAAATGATTCAAAAGCGAATATGGACGAAATTTTGAAAAAAGCAAAAAATGAGTTAGCAAACGCGTAACTCGCCAAATACAAATCAAAATAGGAGGCTTATCATGTCTGTTATATCAATTATTTTAGTTTTACTCGTTGCCTTTCTAGCTGGTATGGAAGGGATTTTGGATGAGTTCCAATTCCACCAACCGTTAGTAGCATGTACATTAATCGGATTAGTTACTGGTAATTTAGAAGCCGGAATTGTTTTAGGTGGTACTTTACAAATGATCGCGTTAGGTTGGGCGAACATCGGGGCTGCCGTTGCACCGGATGCCGCTTTAGCATCTGTTGCCTCAGCAATTATTTTAGTTTTAGGTGGCCAAGGTGTTAAAGGTGTTCCTTCAGCGATTGCCATCGCAGTTCCTTTAGCGGTTGCAGGTTTGTTCTTAACAATGATCGTTCGGACAGTTGCGGTTCCAATCGTTCACATGATGGATGCGGCTGCTGAAAAAGGCAACATTAAACAAGTTGAAATGTTACACATTTTCGCTGTATGTTTACAAGGTATTCGTATTGCGATTCCAGCAGGTGCGTTACTATTCATTCCTGCTGACACTGTTCGTAATTTCTTAGAATCAATGCCAGCTTGGTTAACTGATGGTATGGCTATCGGTGGTGGTATGGTCGTTGCCGTAGGTTATGCATTAGTAATCAACATGATGGCAACAAAAGAAGTATGGCCATTCTTCATTATCGGTTTCGTAGTCGCAGCGATTTCTCAATTAACATTAATCGCATTAGGTGCTTTAGGTGTCGCTTTAGCTCTTATTTACTTGAACTTATCTAAAATGGGCGGTTCTTCTAACTCAAATGGCGGAGGCAACTCTGGCGACCCATTAGGCGATATTTTAAACGACTACTAATTCTGAAGGAGGAGCAAAGAAAATGGCAGAAAAAATTCAATTAACTAAAAAAGATCGTTTAGCTGTAGCTTGGCGTTCAACATTTATCCAAGGTTCTTGGAACTATGAACGTATGCAAAACGGCGGCTGGGCATTCTCAATGATTCCAGCAATCAAAAAATTATATAAAACGAAAGAAGAACGTTCAGCGGCGTTAAAACGTCACTTAGAGTTCTTTAATACACACCCATACATTGCCTCACCAATCCTTGGTGTAACATTAGCTTTGGAAGAAGAACGTGCCAATGGCGCACCAGTTGATGACGTAGCGATTCAAGGGGTTAAAGTTGGGATGATGGGTCCTTTAGCCGGTGTTGGTGACCCAGTTTTCTGGTTTACTGTTCGTCCAATGTTAGGCGCTTTAGGTGCTTCCTTAGCAATGGGTGGTAACATCTTAGGCCCAATCTTATTCTTCGTTGCTTGGAACTTAATTCGTTGGTCATTCATGTGGTATACACAAGAGTTTGGTTACAAAGCAGGTTCTAAAATTACTGATGACCTTTCAGGTGGTTTACTACAAGATATTACAAAAGGTGCTTCTATTTTAGGGATGTTCGTACTGGCCGCATTAGTTCAACGTTGGGTATCGATTAAGTTCTTACCAATTGTCTCACAAGTTAAGTTAGACAAAGGTGCTTATATCGAGTGGGATAAACTTCCTGCTGGCGGTGAAGGAATGCATAAAGCCTTTGAACAAGTGAACCAAGGCTTGGCGCTTTCACCAACGAAAGTTACTACTTTACAAGATAACTTAGATCAATTGATTCCAGGTCTAGCACCATTACTACTTACATTCTTATGTATGTGGTTATTGAAGAAAAAAGTTAGCCCAATCGTTATCATTCTTGGTTTATTCGTAGTCGGCGTTGTCGGCCACTTAATCGGCTTATTATAAGAATGACGAGGTAAGTTTATTACTTCTAATCAAAAAAAGCGGAAGAGAAGTCGAGAAACTTTTCTTCCGCTTTTTTAAACAAAGATGTAATTTTGTTTGTTTCGATCAGGAAAGAAACGTATAATAAAGAGGAATTAGTCGAATGAAATGGAGCAGATAACATGGTACAATCATTAAACACAAAAGTTGATTTAGTTATAGATGCGACGGCATTTACAGGATTAACAGATTATGGACAAATTATGATAGGTGACCGCGGGTTTGAATTTTACCATGCCAAAGATCCACGTAAGTTTATCCAAATTCCGTGGGAAGAAGTCGATTACGTGTTGGCTTCAGTAATGTTCAAAGGAAAATGGATTCCTCGTTATGCGATTCAAACCAAGAAAAATGGGACGTATACGTTTGCTTCAAAAGAGCCGAAGCGAGTGTTACGAGCTATTCGTGAATATGTTGACCCAGATCATATGGTCCAATCTTTGAGTTTCTTTGATGTCATAAAAAGAGGGATTCTCTCGATTGGGAAAAAGAAAAAATAATTTATAACTGTTACTTTTTTATAAACTAGATGAAAAAGTAGCGGTTTTTTTGTGGGAAAACGAGGGACTTATTTATACAAAAAAGGCACAATTTTGCACCAAAAAAGAGACAATCAAGTGATACGTTGTTTTTAATGGAGTTATCATTGAAATGGTTTTCAGAAAGCACGATGAAAATATTTGACACCTTGTAAAATAGTAGTAACATAATAAGTGTAATAAATTATTTTATAGAGGAGTGAGTGTCATGGAACAACGACAACATCATGGAATGGACTGGGGTTCATTAGTATTAGGAATTCTATTTGTTCTGACTGCATTAATTTCTTTCCAAAATCCTGCCGGTAATTTAATTGCCATTGTGATGGTTTTTGCGATTTTTGCTATTATTAAAGGGATTTTTGAAATTTTTGTACGTAATCGTATGAAAGAATTGCTAGGCTACAAAGCTTATGCACCAATCATCTTAGGGATTATTGATATCCTAATTGGTGTTTACTTATTGTTTAACTTAAATATTGGTGTCGCTGTGTTACCATTTGTTTTTGCAATTTGGTTTTTATTCGACTCAATTTTCGGCTTATTTACTTTAGATTTTGCTAAAAGAGTAAGCACAGGTTACTTCTGGTTCACATTAATTGTTGACGTTTTAGGGATTATCTTAGGTGTAATATTATTATTTAATCCATTGTCTTCAGCATTAACTCTAAGCTTCTTAGTTGGCTTCTACTTTATGATGTTTGGTATTAGCAATATTGTATATGCTTTTAGATAAAAGAAGTAAAAAAAACAGGTTTTCCGAAAAGGAAAACCTGTTTTTTTTTAATAACGACGGCGGCAGTTGCCATTATTTCCCGAAATTGTTCGAACAAGCCACACGATAATCGCTACGGGAACTAAAATTTTTACTGCTAGCCACAATAAGCTTCCCACGATACCGACAACGGCACTAAAGAGTGAACCGACAACTAAAAATAAAAGGACCACTAAAAGAATATTTATAAACATTGGTCGTTGATTATTCATACGTACTACCTCCAAATTTTTCCTGTTTTCTATATACAGAGTATAGCAAGAAAGCGCAACAAACACCTCCATCGGAAGGCTGATTTTTTTCTCTGGCGAATGATGGAGCCGCTGTTGGTTATTTTGGACTTTCTTATTGAAATAATCAGAATATTCTGGTGTATAATTATAAAAAAGGATTTAAAGTGAGGGATTGGATGTCGACTGAGGGATTAATCGCTTTGTTAGAAAAGAAACGAAATCATTTAAGTAAAATTGAAAATCAAGTACTGGATTATATTTTGACGCATATGACGGAAATTAGTTCACAAACCATTTATGAGGTGGCGCAGGCGTTGTTTGTCTCAACAGCCACTATTTCTCGGACAGCAAAACACTTAGGTTATCGAGGCTTCCAAGAATTAAAATACGCAATCGTCCAATCGGTGCAGAGCGAGAGCACAGAAAGCGATAGTCGTAGTTTTCAAGCTATTACGCAACAGTTGATTGCCAATGTGCAAGATAGTTTTCAACAAATGGATGAAGCCAAAGTCGCGGAAATGCTTAAAATGATTGAGCGTGCGAATACGATTGAAGTGTTCGGTGTTGGTGGCAGTTTTCCTATTTGTACTGATTTTGCACGAAAGCTAACATTTTTAGGAAAAAAAGCCTATGCACGATCTGATTGGGATGAACAAGCGGCAGCAGTTAAGAATCTGGACGGACAGGATTTAGCCATTTTTGTCAGTTATACAGGAGAAACTAAAGGGATTTTAGCGTATGCACGTGTAGCGCAGGAACAGCAAGTGCCGATGATTAGTTTGATTTCGACTAAAGGAAGCACCTTGGAAAAATTGTCGACGACGACGTTATTTGCCAAAGGGACGACACGTTATCATCAGCGCGTAGATTTAAGTTCAAGAATTGCTGTCATTTGTTTGTTCGATACGGTTTTATTAATGTATGCAGAGGCAAAGCAGCCGCGGTAATTTTATGCAACACCATACTAAATGATGTAAGGGGATACAGAAAGAGTGTAGCCTCTTTTTTCTTTGTTTTGGGCTAGTTATAATGAGGGCAATGAATGTAAACGCAATCATTTTTAGTTTTGTAAAGAATGAATGGAGGAGTTAAGAAATGGCAGTAAAGAAAAAGAAAGCGACTTTCTGGGAGTTTTTCCAAGGATTAGGCAAAACGTTTATGTTGCCAGTGGCTTTATTAGCTTTTATGGGGATTTTGTTGGGATTAGGAAGTTCTTTTTCCAGTGAATCTATGATTGAAACGATCCCGTTTTTAAGAAAGCCCGCAGTGAAAATTATTTTCCAATTTATGTCGACAATTGGTGGTTTTGCGTTTGCCTATTTACCTGTCATGTTTGCAATGGCCATTCCGTTGGGGTTAGTTCGGAAAGAAAAAGGAATTGCTGCGTTTTCAGGTTTCGTAGGCTATACGGTGATGAATTTAGCGATTAATTTCTATTTAGTGCAGACGAATCGCCTCGTGGATCCTGAGCAGTTGCGGGAAGCCGGCCAAGGAATGGTTTTTGGGATTCAAACGATTGAAATGGGCGTTCTTGGTGGAATTATCGCTGGGCTTATTGTCTATAAGTTGCATAATCGATTTTATACGGTGCAACTACCAGATAGTTTTGCCTTTTTTTCTGGCGCACGGTTTGTACCAATTATTACTTCATTAGTGATGGCCTTCGTGGGCTTAGTAATTCCGTTAGTTTGGCCACTTTTCGCGCTAATGATTATGGCGATTGGCCAACTTATCCAACGTTCTGGTATTTTTGGGCCTTTTCTGTTTGGTTCAGGGGAACGTCTACTGTTACCGTTTGGGTTGCATCATATTTTGGTTTCCATGATTCGTTTTACTGAAGCAGGGGGTTCAGCGGTGGTGGCTGGCAAAGAAGTGTTTGGTGCGTTAAATATTTTCTATGCAGAATTGCAAAATAATTTACCGATTTCACCAAGCGCAACAGCTTTCTTGTCACAAGGGAAAATGCCGACCTTTATTTTTGGCTTACCAGCGGCGGCACTTGCGATGTATCATACTGCAGCTCCGGCGAATCGACATAAGATTAAAGGCTTACTCCTTTCGGGTGTAATTGCTACGGCTATCACTGGCATTACAGAACCAATTGAATTTTTATTCTTATTTATTAGTCCATTATTATGGCTGTTTCATGTCATTATGACTGGTCTAGGTTTCATGGTAATGGCTTTATTAGGTGTTGTGATTGGGAACACTGATGGCGGGCTACTGGACTTTGTTATTTTTGGCTTGTTACAAGGAACTTATACAAAATGGTGGTGGGTTCTCATTGTCGGCGCTATCTGGTTTGTTGTTTATTATTTCGTCTTTAAAACAGTCATTGTAACCTTTGATTTAAAAACACCTGGACGAGACAAGGTCTTAGATGAGACTGAATATACCGATCAAGAAGTTCAATATAAGAAAACGGGTGGCTATGATGCGCCTGGGATTTTAGCGGCTTTGGGTGGGCAAGAGAATATTCAAGCTATTGATAATTGCATTACGCGTTTACGTTTAGTGTTAGCAGATGCTAATAAAGTAGATGATGACAAATTAAAGCAATTAGGGGCTTTAGGCGTTGTACATTTAGATGCGCAGAATGTACAAGTGATTATCGGAACCAAAGTGACAACGGTCCGTAATCAATTAGAGATGATTTTAGGTTAGAAAAAAGACAGAAGGTGAAGAGTGTGTCGTTTGATAAAGCAATTGATCGACGAGGAACGTATTGTACACAGTGGGATTTTGTAGAAGACCGATTTGGGGAAGCGGACTTGCTTCCCTTCACTATTTCCGATACGGATTTTGCTGTGCCAGAGGCAGTTCTGGCAACATTACAGGAGCGTTTGAACCATCCAGTATTTGGCTATACGAGGTGGAACCATCCGCAATTAAAAGAAGCAATTCAAACGTGGTACCAGGCAAGATTCCAGACGAAGATTGAAGAACACTGGATTATGTATACCCCGACCGTTATCTATGGTATTTCTGCTTTGATTCAATTATTGACTAACGAAGGGGAGGGCATTATTTTACAAACACCTGCCTATGATGCATTTTTTAAAGTTATTCAGGAAAATAAGCGGCAAGTAGTGGCGAATGAACTGCTTTATCAAGAGAAGCGCTACAGCATTGATTTTATTGATTTAGAAAAAAAACTAGCGCAACCAGAAAATCGCTGTTTGCTTTTATGTTCCCCGCATAATCCAACAGGACGTGTTTGGGAGCAATGGGAATTAGAGCGAATAGTTTCATTGTGCCAACAGTATGATGTGTTTTTACTTTCTGATGAAATTCATATGGATATCGTTAATAAAGGCCATGTTCATCGACCAATTACGCAATTTAATTATAAAAAATCTGCCATTATTACCAGTGGCACGAAAACCTTTAATTTTCCAGGGCTGATTTTTGCTTACGCCTTAATTCCAGATAACGAATTGCGTGACGCTTTTCAGCTCAAATTAAAAAACGCCGATGGTTTATCATCAACAAGTATTTTGGGAATGCTAGCAACCATGACGGCCTATCAAAAATGTGGTACTTGGGTTGACGAGTTGAATGATTATTTAGCGGAGAACCAACGTTACGTGAAAGATTTTTTACAGACATATTTGCCAAAAATTAAAGTGACGGAGCTGGAAGCCACTTACTTAATGTGGTTGGATGTATCAGCGGCAGTTCCAGATGTGGCCCGCTTACAAGAGGCTTTAGTTTCTGTGGGGAAAGTCGCCATTATGGACGGCTCGATTTATGGCGGTAATGGACAACGATTTTTACGGTTAAATATTGGCTGTTCGCAAGCAAAACTACACGAGGGACTTGAAAGGATGCGCCAAGGTTTTGAAGCTGTTTTACAAAAGGATGGCACAGCATCAGCGCTTGGGAATAATTGAGAAAAGATAGCATTCCGAAAATGGTTGCAGTACAATGGAAAAATAGAAACAAATAAAATAACAAAAAGTAACAACTTGTCATTTACTGGGGGAAAAGAAATGAAAACAATTAAAACAAAGCAAGCACCACAAGCAATTGGGCCATATTCACAAGCAAAAAGTGTGAATGGTTTATTGATTACTTCTGGTCAGATTCCACTGGATCCTGAAACAGGCAAGGTGGTTGGGACAACGATTAAAGAACAAACCAATCAAGTACTGAAAAATATTCAAGGGATTTTAACAGAAGCTAGTAGTGATTTTGCTCATGTAGTCAAAACGACATGCTATTTACAAAATATGGCGGATTTCACGGCATTCAATGAAGTCTATGCTGAGTATTTTAGTACGGAATATCCTGCACGCACAACGATTGAAATCTCTAAATTACCGATGGATGTGTTGGTGGAGATTGAGATTATCGCAGAAGTAGTGGCGTAAAAAGAATAAAACAATGGTTCCATTAAGGTATAGTCACTTAGGGAACCATTGTTTTTTTTGTGGTTGCTTTTTTGCCGAAAGTAAGGAAAGATTTTGGTATATCGAAAACAACGTTTATTCGCTATAGTAAAAATACAAGTAAGCGCTAACTTGTGGAGGAATGACAAATGTTAACATTTAATGAACAAAGACTATTAGAACAATTGTTGAAGGAAGAGGAGTTTCAAACATTTGATGCACTAGCTAGTCACTTAGGCCTATCAGTTCGAACGGTTCGTAATTTATTGAATAAATTAGAACCGACTTTTCAGCAGAATCACCTTCGGCTGTCTAAAAAGTATGGGGTTGGTATTAAATTAATTTCAGAAAAACAGTCATTTAGAGAAATATCAGAAAATATTCATACATCCATTGTCGTACGTCGTGAAGTTTTGAAGTTAATGTTGTTATTTTATTATCGAAAAAAAGTTTCAATTAATCAATTAAGCCAAGTGTTTTTCCTAACAAAAAGTTCAGTATTAGCTGATTTAAAAATTGTTGAGAAGGAACTGGCTGTTTATAATTTGAAAATTGTAAGTAGTCATCAAGGGACTGAATTATTGGGACATCGAAAAGATATAAAATCAGCAATTATTGATTCGGTGCACTTAGTTGGTACGGCATTTATTTTTGAAAACCGTGCCTATCTGTCGAAAAATCAATTTTATTGCCAAAAAATTTTAGTGAGTGAGTTTAAGAATGTTATATTATCAGGAATTCGTTTAATATCGATAAAATATTCCTATTCTTTTAATGAGGATTTTATACAAACTTTAGTCATCCAATTAATGGTAGACATTTTATTATTTGGTAAACAGATGAATGAAAAACAATCAAAAGATGGTTCTGATCCGGCGACAGACTTTCAATTGTATCTAGAACAGACATTAGGATTTACTTTTTCTAATCAATATAATCCAAATCGAATTGGCGAATATCTAGCTGCGTGTGAATATAGAAAACCACAAAAATCATCGCCGTTACATGAAATTGCCAAGCAAGTGCTGACTAGTTATCAAGATTTACAACAGGTTAGAATGGATACTTCAAATTTAATCGATAAAATTGCAGATAACATTGGACAAATTAAACAACGAAACCACTATAGAATGAGTGTTTTTCATCCGCTATTGAATGATTTACAACTGAATTTTGGTAAAGAATTTATTGCTTTGCGGTTCTGCTTTTTAGCAATTGAAAAAACAGTCGGTTATGTAAGTGATGATGAGCTATGTTTTCTGCTAGTTACTATTTTAAATACACCACAAAGGTATAAGCCCCAGTTAACTGCTCGTCTAGCTAGTAATGGAAGTTCGGAATATCGCCAGTTTATCAAAAGAGAACTACAACGAAATTTGTCAGATGTTCAGGTATTTTTAAACGAGGAAGTGAGTATAGCAGATTGGCAGTTTATTTTTTCAAAAAATAAGCAATTAAAAAAATTAGCAGACGATAATATAAAGTTTGATGTATTCAATAAAAGCCATTTAGCAATTGTTAAAAATGAAACCGCTTTATATAAACGATTTAAAGTAGAACGAGGTTGTAGTATACCATCTATTTTTGAAACAATTTCTATGTCCAATAAATTAAGTAAGGCAAAGGTCGTTGAGAAAATCACAGAACGACTGATTGAAGAAGAAGTTACTGACTTTGCTACCATTGAAGATGCTTTTAACAGAGACCAGCATCAACCTCTTATATGGCGAAAAATGGAATGTGCGATTTTATTTATGATAGATCCAAGACAATTACAGTCACAAATACGAGAATTCAGCTGGTCTGCATTAATCAATTGGTGTGAGAACAATCAAAATAATCAGGTGCGAAAAGTAGTTATTATTGTTGCTGGAAAAATAGAAGAAATTGATTTTTACGAAATTTTTAGAAGATTTGTGTCAAATGGATAAGGAAAATAGTTGGTTGGCGTTTTGTTTGAAAGAAGGAATAAGGGAGGTACAAAATGGAAAAAATCGTTCAATTTGTAAATGAAAAAATATCACCACCACTCATGAAAGTTGGAGAGAATCGTTATATGATAGCTGTTAAAAACGGCATGATTTTAACTGTTCCTTTTACTATTATTGGTTCAATTTTTATGATTTTAGCCCAGTTTCCGCTGACAAGTTATCAGAATTTTATTGAACCTTACAAGAATGTATTAATGGTGCCAACTTCTGTAACTTTTGGGATTATTGGTTTAATAGCAGTAGTTGGGATTAGTTATAGTTTATCTCAGTTTTACAAAATTGATACTATTCGGAATGTTTTAATGTCGTTAGTTTGTTATTTATTAGTACAATCTTCCATGGGAGAAGATGGATCGTATAGCATTAACACTGGAAATTTTGGTACTTTAGGTGTTTTTTCAGCAATTATTATTTCGTTTGTAGTTGTTGAAATTTATCGATTTTGTATGAACAAACAGTTAGCTATTAAAATGCCGAGTAGTGTACCTCCAGCAATAGCTAAATCTTTTAACATTTTAATTCCGTTACTAATTTCATTAACAGTATTTTGGGTTATTCGTGTGCTGTTAGGCTTTGATATCAATGCAAGTTTGAATATGCTCTTTAGCCCGCTGGTTCAAGGTTTAAGTACCCTTCCTGGAATTCTTGTTTTTATGCTTTTACGGTCGCTACTATGGTGTGTAGGGATTCATGGAGGGGCTGTGTTATCTGTTGCAGATCCAATTTTTTTAACTATGTTAGGTGCAAATACGGATGCCTTAGCTGCTGGTGAGCCATTACCGTATATTACCGCTGCGGGTTTTGTTAACTTTATTTTTATTGGTGGCGGTGGCGCAACGCTTATGCTAGTTATTTTTATGATTTTTTCAAAGGATCAAGGATTGCGTACATTGGGAAAGCTTTCTCTGCCAGCAAGTATTTTTGAAATCAATGAACCAATTGTTTTTGGCGTACCAATGGTACTAAATCCTGTCTTGATGATTCCTTACACACTTTGTAATACATTGCTTGCTTTAATTGCATATCTGTTAATGTATTTTGATGTGATTGGACGGCCAGTTGTCGCTGTTCCATGGACTACACCACCAATTCTTATGCAATATTTAACTTCGGGTGGAGATTGGCGTGCAGCAGTGTATGGTGTATTTGCTTTGTTAGTAAGCGGGGCAATTTATTACCCATTTTTCAAAATGCTAGAGAAACAGCGGTTAGATATCACCATACAAGAAACAGCAGAAAATGAAGAGAATTTGGAAGGAGAAACTGTCCGTGAATCAAATGAATCAGTTTATTAATTCTCAGTGGCAACTATTGCCAACGCTTCTTCAAAATACCATCACAATGCCGTTTGAAGAAGAAAGTCCCAAACAAATTATTTTTGTTGGATCAGGAAGTTCGTTGAATGCTGCCAAAATGGCACAACGTTATTTTGAAACGTTCAGTCAACAATCATTGCTTTTTTTCAATGTTCAACAATATAAAAAGCAAGGAGCTTTGTTAGATCCGCATTATCTAGTAGCTATTTCTCAAACAGGCAATAGCTTGGCAACACTTGAGTGTCTTCATTTAGCAAGTGAGAACAAAAACACAACAATCTTTCTCAGTGCAACAAGGGATGAAGAAAAGCGACAGTATGCAGATTATTTTATAGACTTATGTTGTGCAGAAGAGCAAATTGGACCGAAAACAGTTGGTTTTACGGCTACGTTTATTCGATTAGTTCAATTAGCTTTAGCATTTAACAAAGATCAGGAAGACCGCATATCTGAGGAAATCTTTGTAAGTTTTAAAGAATGTATTCAAAAAATGCCTAAAATGAAGGAAATAACTCTTCAATGGCTAAAAGAAAATCCCCATTGGGCAAATGCACCTTATTTGACAATTACAGCAGATGATGCCCTTTTAGGGGTGATAGAAGAAGGTACTTTAAAGGTGTTGGAAACATTGAGAATCCCAGTCATGGCCTATGAAATTGGGGAGTTTACACATGGCCCACATCGACTAATCAAAGAGGAATCTTACCATATCTTTTTAAGTGGCGGGCCAACGACAAAGTTAACGGAAAAAGTAAATCTATATACCCAAAGTTTTACAAAAAATACTTTACTGATAGCAGAAAAGGCAGGAGAGATAACTGTAGACCTTTCTTGCGAAACTCCAGGTGTGGAGTTACTGTATACTTTGATTTTTCAAGTATTGGCAAATGAGTGGGCATTACAAACAGGATTTAATCCAGACAAAAAAGTTCATGAAGCATTTTTTGCTTTTGTGGGTACAAAAGATTAGGAGTGGGAAAAGATATGTCATTAAAAATTGCTATTATTGGTGCAGGAAGTGTATATACACCAGAAATAATTGAAGGATTAGCGCAAAGTAAAGAGAAATTACCTGTAACAGAATTAACCTTGATGGATATTAATCCAGATCGTTTAGAAATTATGTATAATTTTTTAAATCGTTATAAAAAATTTCATCAATTATCGTTTGCTATTCGTAAAACAGAAAACTTAGAAGAAGCCGTTAAAGGTCAAGATTTTATTTTAACGCAAATTCGAGTAGGTGGGAATCAAGCAAGGATTCACGATGAAAAGATTCCTCTGAAATACGATGTGATTGGTCAAGAAACTACAGGGCCAGGGGGCTATATGAAGGCGTTGCGTACAATTCCAGCTATAGTAGAAATTGCGAAAGCTGTTGAAAAACATAATCCAGAAGCATGGCTAATTAACTATGCTAATCCTACAGGTATTTTAGCAGAAGCAGTCCGTAATTATACCAAAACAAAATTTATCGCTTTATGTGCAGGTGGTATGCGTCCAAGAACTTGGATCGGGTGGGCACTTGATGCAAATTATAAAGAAGTAACGTATGATTTTGTCGGGTTAAACCATATGAATTTTGCTTATAATATTCGCGTAGATGGTCGTAAAATTACAAAAGAGGAATTTGATAAAGTAGCAGATATTCATGAAACCGTGGCCCCAGAATTAATCAAAAAATTGAATGCTCTACCTAGTCTATACTGTCAATATTACTTCCATCGCCGCCAAAAGTTAGCAGAACTTAAAGAGGCCCCTCTAACCAGAGGTGAGACAGTTTTAGGCTTGGAAAAGGAAATCTATACGGCATTAAAAAACCCTAGTCAGCATGATAAGCCAGAGATTTTAAAAAATCGTGGTGGTGGTGGTTATAGTGAATTAGCTTTAGAAGCACTTTCTGCGATCTACAATGATGAAGATATGTGGATTGTTGCAAACGTTAAAAATGAACGTGCAATTGAATTTTTACCTTATGATGCCTCTGTGGAAACACCTTGTATTTTAAATAAGAATGGGATCACCCCACTTGTTCAAAATAACATACCTGAAGGTGTATATGGCTTAGTTTCTGCTGTAAAAAACTATGAGAGCTTAGTGGTCCAAGCAGCTGTAGAAGGAAATTATGATAAAGCATTAGAGGCAATGGTAGCTCATCCATTAGTAGGAGATTTTGACATTGCTAAACCGATGTTGGATGAGATGTTAAAAGTTAACGCACCTTACATTCATCCAGATTTAGTCGCTGCAGTCACTGATTAAAAAGAAGCGAACAACAGTTGTTCTGTAATAACTGTTGTTCGCTTCTTTTTAATGTTAAAACAATACGATTCAGCCAAAATGTCTAGCCGTGCTGGAAAATTTTCAGCAAATAGGCTACCATGGAAGAAAATCGATAAAACGAAAGTTAAATGAATAGAAAAGAGATATGAAAGAGGCTATAAGATGAAAAAAAATATTAGCCAACTAACGCAGTGGTTGAAAGAACACAGTTTATTATTGAAACTAATTTTTCTTGGTTCTGTATTAGTTTTCGTGGCTAACCAAGTGACACATATCGCTCAAGGCATGACCTGGGCGGATATTTTTTCCACGATGGAACAACAAAGTACGGGGCGTTTAATTGGTATGGTCTTGGCAGGACTATTAGGGGTTATTCCAATGCTCCTTTATGACTATGTAGTCGTTAAGTTATTGGAAAAAGAAGGTAAGCCACCAATGAAACGAATGGATTGGTTAACTTCGGCTTGGGTCACCAATACCATTAATAACTTAGCGGGTTTTGGCGGCGTGGTTGGTGCAACGCTACGGATTAATTTTTACGGAAAAGATGTACCGCGGGGCAAGGTTGTAGCAACGGTCTCAAAAGTTGCTCTGTTCTTGATTTCAGGGTTATCTATTTTATCTTTTGTGGCGTTTGTTGATTTATTTTTTATTCGAACCCAAAATGTTTTTCGTGAATATTGGGTTTGGTTATTATTGGGCAGTCTGATTGCGCCAGCGCTCTGGTTTTTCACGTATTTAAAACGGCGAACATTGTTTAAAACATTTTTTCCAAAAGCGGTGCTCCTATTATTCGGCGCTTCATTAGGTCAATGGCTAGGTGGGATGTTTGCTTTCTTGATGATAGGTCGTTTGATGCAGGTGCCAGTTTCGATGGTTTCTGTTTACCCAATGTTTGTTATCGCTACGTTAATCGGGATGTTGACCATGGTTCCTGGTGGTATGGGAACGTTTGATGTCTTAATGATTTTGGGCTTGTCACAATTAGGGATTGATCGATCACAAGCGGTCGTCTGGTTGTTGTATTATCGTTTGTTTTATTATGTGACGCCTTTTATGACAGGAGTTATTTTGTTCTTGCAACAAGCAGGCATGAAAGTCAATCAATTTTTTGATAATTTACCTCGGTTATTTTCACAAAAAGTGGCGCATTTTATTTTGGTGGCGGCGTTATATTTTGCAGGAATTATGATGGTTCTATTGTCGACTGTGACGAATTTGTCGAATGTCAGTCGTTTATTCCAAGTGTTACTTCCCTTTTCTTTTAATTTTTTAGATCAAACATTGAATTTATTTGTAGGGTTCTTGTTATTAGGTTTAGCTCGAGGCATTTCTATGAAAGTGAAAAAAGCTTATTGGCCTACAATTATTTTACTAGGATTTTGTATTGTAAATACGGTGGCACGAACGACTTCGTGGCAGTTAATTGCTGTTTATGCCGTTATTTTATTGGCGGTTATTTTGGCTCGTAAAGAATTTTATCGTGAAAAGTTTGTTTATTCATGGGGCGCTTTAACGGTAGATAGTATTTTGTTTGGCTGCTTGTTTATCGGTTATGCGGTTGCTGGCTATTACGCCGCACGACCAGCTGGTGGCAATCAAGTTATCAATCACTTTTTGTTGTTTCCGTCAGATGATGTTTGGTTTAACGGATTGATTGGATTAAGTATTTCCTTGATTGGTTTGTTCTTTTTGTATCAATATTTAGCCGAAACAACTGTTACTTTAGGTGAGGGGTTTGAGGAAGCACGGTTGACACGCTTTTTGGAAAAATTTGGTGGCAACGAAGGCAGTCAATTTTTATATTTAAAGGATTATGGTCATTTTTATTACCAAGAAGAAGGCGAAGATCAAGTACTTTTTGGGTTTCAAATGAAGTTTAATAAATGCTTTGTCTTGGCGGATCCGATTGGGCAACGAGAGAAATGGACAGCGGCGACACTGGCGTTTATGGATCAAGCTGATTTGTTAGGCTATCAATTAGTTTTTTATCGTATTTCGGAAGAATATGTTATGAATCTTCACGATTGCGGCTTTGAATTTATGAAAGTTGGGGAAGAAGGTTTGATTCAATTTGATGAGCCGTCAACAGTGAATCAAACAGCCTGGACGGAAACAGTGACTGAAAAAATAGCAGCAGAAGTAGCGGATTTTCAGTTTGAATTTTATCCCGAAACGATTAGTGATGCCTTATATCAAGAGTTAGAACGAGTTTCTGCGGACTGGTCACGGAATCAAAAAGAGCGCTACTTTATTGGTGGACGGTTGGATCCCGAGTACTTGAAATGCAGTAGCGTGGGCTTGGTGAAACAGAAACAAACGGTCATTGGTTTTATTACGGGAAAAGAAATGGAAAAAGGCAAAAGTATTTCGTATGATTTGTTACGTATTCGTTCAGACGCACCTGCTTTTACTAGAGAATATTTGTTCACTCATTTTATTGAAACCTATCAACAGCAGGGCTATCAATTAATTGATATTGGGATGGCGCCGTTGGCTAACGTAGGGGAGAGCAAGTACTCTTTCTTAAAAGAACGCTTTGTTAATATTTTTTACAAGTATAGTTATCAAATTTATGCGTTTCAAGATACACGCAAGCGCAAAGAACAATATGTCACTAGTTGGCAACCACGTTATTTTGCTTATCCTAAGCGGACCAGTGTACTCTTTGCTTTTGTGCAACTTTCCTTGTTGATTACGAAAGGAAGACATCAAAGTGTTTCGCTTGTGGAAGAAGCAATGACTGAAATTTAACTCTAATATAAATAAAAAAGTTAGACTTTGGTCTAACTTTTTTATTTATCGCAAATTATTAATCAAAGAATATGTTTTTTTATTAAAGAATGGTTGACATTGAGTTTGCGTCTTATTAGAATTTAATTAGAGTGGCGGTTGTTTATCTTTTAATATGGAATCTCGTTATGTCGATATTTAACGTAAAATTTTGAGATTAGTAAGGCCGATAAACAGAAAGAACATAATTTTATAAGACCAGAAGTTAAGTATTCAAGTGAATAATTTGGCTAAGTATGTAATTGAATATTGTTTAGAACACTATCAGAATGGCCTGTAATGTAAAAATGTCGAGCTGTTTTATTCAAATTCATGGACTAGGGTGAACTAAATCAAAATTAGAATTAATCAAGATGTTTTACAATGATGATAAATAATTAGCCATTTTGGTAGAAAATGCCTCACTAGGAATGCGATTGGAAGCAGTAGGTGCATTTAATTATTTTAGTTTTACATAACGAATCAGAATATAACTATTTTGCTATAAACTTAGATGAGGTAGGTGAGCCAATTGAATACGAAGAAGTGGAACTGGTCGATACTTGCATTTTTTATACCGTACCTTGTTTCAAATATTTTTTTATTTTTTACTCTTACAGAAAAAGATAATAAGCTATTAAAAATGATTGGAGAGTCGTCAAAACTATTAAATATTTCAAACGGAGAATTTAATTTTTTTATGATAGTTATTGTTATAATCGCTAATTTGTGTATCTTTTTTGTTACGTTCATAATTTTGAAAATTGTTTTACTTATTTTTGGGTTTAAAAAAAATTATAATCAAGATATATTCATAAGTCTGCTATTGTCAGTAAGCGTAGTTAATCTTCTTGTTCTTTTTATATCTGAAATAGTAACAATTGATAGATTACCGTTATCAATTAGTACTTCTTCTATTGAAGTGATAATCTTTTTATTGCTATTTTACAGTAATACCAAAGATGTAAAAGCAACTAAATTGTTGTTTTTTGGTAAATTATGGTTGCTTTTATTTAATATAGTGTCATTAGTAGTTTAAATGGAAATCATAGGAATTACATAAAAAAATCAAATTAATGTTTGTCTTGTTGGATAAAATTAGCAATTTGAAATTAAAAGGTTGAGGAAGCATAGATATTTCATAGAATAAACGAATATCTATTTTAACTGCCTAAATCATTTATAATAAAAAAATCTGAGACAGAATGAATCCCATTCTGTCTCAGATTTTGTTTTTCACAACTCATCAGACCTTATTGATAAAGAGTCATTTTAATAATAACCCTTAGTTTTTTGTGAAAGATTTTTTATTTGTCTTCTTTTTTACGGTTTCGTCTAGCAGGAATCAAGGTTACGTAGGCAACGAAACCACCAGTACATAGAACGAATAACACGATGCCAGGAATCAATCCTTCTGGTAAATAAGAGAACTGAATAGTATGGGTTCCAGCGCTGACAGGAACGCTTAGAAAGGCATCTTTAAAGGCTTTTGGGGTAACTTTTTTGCCATCAATTTTGACACGCCAACCTTTGTCATAAGGAATTGTAGTGACGAGTACTTGATCTTTGTCGGCGGTAAAGGTACCTGAAGCAGAGCGTTTGCCAGTGGTTAAATCAACGCCTTTTTCTTGCACGGCGGAAATGGCTTTTTCAAATGCATTGGTATTTAAGCCAACTACTTGCGGCTGAACAAAACTTACTGCTTTGGTTCCATAAAAACTTACTTTGAAGTTAACAGTTGTATCTTTTGGATAGTAGCCTAAATTATAATATTGGCCAGTAATGCCAATTTGTGATTGCTGACTTGAGCCGTTCACGGTGACCGTCGCAGTGGAACTTTCCAATTGAGCAAAATCCGTTGGGAATAAACTCAAATAAGCTTGCGTATTGGCGGGCACATTGACTGTATAAGAAATCTCTTTGGCTACGTTATGTTGTTTCTCCGTAAAAGTTACGCCAGCTGTATTTTGCGTAATTGTCACGTTATTTTGAAGCGTCATCGTTGGTTGATAAAAGGTAAAATACCGTTCATTGGTATTGGCTAAAGCATTTAGTAAATTTGTTTGACTACCTAAATTATCATTGAGAGGTTGCCGAACATTGTAAATCTCTTTGTCTGCTAAAAATCCTAACGGCAAAGCATTTTCGTTACGATAAAGCTGATATTTACCAGCAGCTGCTTGTCGCTCAAAGCCGAATTTCATTGGATTGTTTTCAGCAATATTGTATTTAATGCCCATCAAAGCATCCATTAACAAGGTATTATTTTGGTAACGAATATTTAAATTCGTGCCTCGCGAGCGGAAACCTAAGGCGTTTAGGTACGTTGAAGAATGTCGGTTCCGCACGGAAGAAAACATGCTAATGCCACTGTAGCCATAGTTAATGCCGTCATTGGCCGAAACACCATTTAAATTTTCCAAGCGATAAAAGGTATCATTTTCTTTTTTTGTTTGATCGACTAGATTTTTTAAGTCAGGGTAAGGCTCAGAATACAAGCTGCGTGATGCGTAGTTCCAATCATCTAAAATACCAGTGACCATCGCTCGTGTATTAATGATTGCTTCACCAGAAACGAGCAGCAATAGTAAAATCACTAAGTATTGCATAGGCGCTTTTTTCAATTGATAAAAAGCAATCCCGAAAAAGTATAATAGTAAAAAAGTTGCCGTTAATACGAAAGAGGTTAAAGTCACATACGTATAACTAGTAGCACCTTTTGTGCCCATTGCAAGAGCAAAAATTGCTAAAAGAATCAAAATCAAGCCGCTTAAGACGCCGAGATCATCCTTTTCAAATTTTTCCCAACCATAACCAGCAAGCAAAATAACTAGGAATGAAAAGAGGAAACTATAGCGGAAAAGAAACATGTTCGGCGCATGCATACCGTGCCAGAATAAATTTAAGGGCGTGATGTAAAAGCTAGCAATCAATAGGACAAACAAACTGCCAAAAAGTAGTTTGTTTTTCAATGGAATTTCTTTCGTAACGAAATAGAAGAGACAAAAAATCAAAGGCAACAACCCAATGTAAATAAAAGGAATGGACCCATATTTGGTTGTATCGTAAACGCCAATCATATTTTTCATAATAATATCTAAAAAGGCAGTCGCTTCTGTTTTAAAGGTTGTAATTTCAGAAAGAGTTTCACCATTGGTTCGTAAATCTAAGACAGCAGGTAAGACCATAATCATGGATGCTCCACCAGCTAAAAGAGAAGTAGTAAAATACGCAACGATTCGAGATTTATATCGTTGCCAGTCTGTAAACGTTCGTGCAAAATAGTACAGGAAGGAAAACAACCCAATCATAAAGCCAAAATAATAATTTGTAATGAAAAGCAAGAAATAACTGACAAACAATAATGTCGGTTTTCGTTGGTCCATTAAACGATGAATTCCTAAAATTACGAGTGGCAGATAAATAAAGGCATCCAGCCACATAATTAATTCTGAATGGGCCACAATGAAGGACATTAGCGCATAAGACACACTTAAAGTCACATGGGACCATTTAGGAATCTTAAAGGTTTGTTTTGCCAAGAACCAAAAACTCAAGCCAGCACTCCCAATTTTCAACAACGTTAGGAAATAGAGCGCATCAGGCATGTTTTGATTGTTAAAGAAAAAGACGAGCGGCGTAAATAAGCCACCAAGATAATAGGAAATTAAGGACAAGTAGTTTAGTCCCAAAGAAGCATTCCACGTATAGAAAAGACTTTGTTTTCCATGAAGAACATTGTTAAAGCTTGCGTGAAAATTTGAAAATTGAGAAAAGGCATCGCTGGCTAAAACACTGCGACTACTTCCTGGATAAATCCCAATACTCAAATAGATAATTGCCATAATTAAAAATGGAATGAAGAAACTGGCTAACATATAAGGCCAGTTGTTTTTTAAAAACTGCCTACTTTTATTTTTCATAAATAACCTCACCTGATTTTTCGAAAGTACCTATAGTTTATCATACTCTTTATTTGATGTACCAATAGAAGAAAAACTTTAAAATTTTATTAGGATCCTAAGGGTGGAGTGAAGAAGAATTAGTAGTAAGGGATTGACATTCAAATGCTAAATCACCAGATTAAACAACGAATATTCTCCGAAAAATTGCTGAAAACGCCCTGTGGATAACTTTGTGCATAACTCTGTTGAAAACCACAAAAAAGCTTTTTATCTCGGTTTATCCACAAGGATAAGTTTTCGAGTTGCTAAAAAAAATAAACGCAAGTTCAGAAGGGCTGCTTGCTAAAAGTAAAGGAGCCCCTAAAGTTGAAAGAAGATGAAAACGTTATTAAAACAACGTTTTCATCTTCTTTTTTCTAGAATTTACAAAGATTTAATGTCGAACAAATAAGCATTGTGGAAAAGTTTTTTGGAAAAAATAAGAAATTTCATCCACAAAGTTTTCTGTAGAGAATTTAAAAATGCTTGTCAAGCTTTTTTTGAAAAAATGTGGATAACTTTTTAAAGACACGCTTTTTTCCATTTGCGAATTTGCGTTCGGAAACTAGTAAAAGGGGCAACGCTATTAATGTGAATCCATTTCCAAAGAGGCCATTGTGCTTTGGTGGTCGCCCAAGCCCGTTGTTGAGGTAAAAATAATTCGTCTTCGGAAAGCGAGTCAATCCAATGAAGTAATTTTTCTAAGGTGTCTTGCAACGCAATCAGCTGACTTTCTAAACTCATTTGTCCATAGGTTTGATAAAATGATTGATAGAGAGCGCCCAGTTGATTCCATTTATAACCTTCAGCTGGCGTTTGAACGGTCAGACCACGTTGTTCTTGTTCTTCCCAAGAAAGCAGCAAGTTGAGCCAGCCTAATTGATAGGCTAAGTTCTCTGAAGGTGTTTTAGCTACTGTTTCAATTCGGTGATCTTTAAGTGTTTCAGGAATTTCTGCAAATTCAGCTAAATATTTTTGTGAAGCTATTTGAATGGCCTCAATCAAGGCTTCTTTTGATTCATAGGTTCGCATTCTTCGGCTAACTTCCTTTCTTGGTAGGATCTGCTTGTTTTTCTTGAGTAATTTGAGTGACTAAACCAAAAGGATCTTTCACAATCGCATAAAATGTTGCAAATTCATTTTCAATTGGTTCTTGGATAATACAGGATTCGGGATGGCACGTGAGTTTTTCAAAAATTGTTTTGGCAGAGTGACGGCTGTCGACGGTTAAGCTGAGGGTCAATTGTTCTGTGGGCGTGGTATTCATTCCTGCAAACAAAGGATTATCAGCTAGTTGTAATTGAAAAGTGTCCATTTGTAAAATCGAGTGAGAAAGCCAGTGTTCTTCGCCAGCGGGAATGGTCAAAGAAGGATTTAAACGCTCTTTAAATTCTTGATTAGTAATTTTAAAAAGAATATCACCAGCAAAGGCTTCTTGGTAAAACGTCAAGGCTTCCGTTGCTCGTCCGCTTAAGACCATAAAAAGGGCAAATTGTGTGTTTTTCATTGTTTGAACCTCCTAAGGTTGATAAGATAAGCATAACAATAAAAGGTGTCAAAAAGTGACACCGATGGAGGGAAAAATGAAAAAATCAGAACGTTTAAATCAGGAACTTTTTTTCTTGAGAACCCATCCTCAGTTTAATTTAAATCAGTTAATGAAAACTTTTGGGATTTCTAAAAGCACAGCTTTGCGGGATATTGAAGCTTTGGAACATTTAGGCGTGCCGCTATATGTGGAGAATGGTCGTTATGGTGGCTATCGAGTTTTAAACAAACCGTTGTTGCCGCCGATTTATTTTAACGAAAATGAAGTGTTAGCAATCTTTTTTTCGTTACAATTACTGAAATTAGTCGCAGAGTCACCGTTTGGTCATTCCTATCAGCAAATTAAGCAAAAATTATTGCATTCTTTAGATGAACCAACCCAATTTAAAATCAGTCAAATGAGTAAGGTCGTCTACTACGAAGGAATTGAACAAGTAGAAGCACCAGGCAATTTAGAGCAGCTGTTTCATTGTATTTTGGCGCAACAAGTAATTCAGTTTAACTATACCAGATATGAAGCAACAACGAAAAAAATCTTACCAACCCGGTTAACTATTTTAGAAGGATATTGGTATTGTTCAGGCTATGATGTGACTAAAAAGGCTTGGCGTACTTACCGATGTGATTTTATGGAGGCTATTCAGCAGTTAAACCAAACACTGGATTTTACGACTGAAGAACTGAAAGAATCGTATCGCCATCAACAAACGACGGCACGTACGATTCCATTTAAAGCAATCATTACAGAAAAAGGCAAAGAATTTTTTTATAAACATCGCTTTGACAATATTCAGTTGGAAGAAACGCCCACGCAGTGTTTTTTAGTTGGACAGATTCATCCAACAGAAACACAATTTTTAGCCAACTATTTTATGGGCTTTGGTGAAGAAGTGACAATTTTAGAGCCAGTCCAAGTGAAACAAGCATATGTAGAAAGTATAATGAGGATTCAAAAAAAATATCAAGAATAGATTGTGGGACTGTGAACAATTCCATGTGTAAAAATGCACATTGGAGAAGAGAAAGAAAAACCCTTGATCTTTAAATCAAGGGTTTTTCTTTCTAAGAACGTGCTTGCCCATTTCCATAAATAACATATTTTGTCGAAGTAAGCTCTGCTAGACCCATAGGTCCACGGGCATGTAATTTTTGCGTACTAATACCGATTTCGGCGCCAAATCCAAATTCAAAACCGTCCGTGAAACGAGTTGAAGCATTCGCATAAACAGCGGCTGCATCCACTTGTTGTAAAAATTGTTGTGTGGCAAAGTAATTATCACTAATAATACTTTCAGAATGTTTTGTATTGTAGCGATTAATATGCTGGATGGCTTCGTCTAAAGAATCAACGACTTTCACTGCTAAGATAAAGTCGAGAAATTCCGTTTCCCAATCTTGTTCAGTCGCTGGAATGGCTTCTTCAAAAATTGCTAACGCACGTTCATCTGCCCGAAGTTCCACGTGAAACTCCTTCAAGGCTTTTTCAATTGTTGGTAAAAAGGCTTCAGCCACTTCTTGATGAATTAATAACGTTTCGGCGGCGTTACAGACAGAAGGACGTTGACATTTAGCATTGACAATAATTTCAGTTGCCATTGTTAACTGGGCGTCTTTGTCCACGTAAATATGACAATTGCCTGTTCCTGTTTCAATAACAGGAACAGTGGCTGTTGTCAAAACAGTTTTGATTAAGTTGGCGCCGCCACGCGGAATGAGGACATCCAAGTAGTCATTTAAGCGCATAAGTTGTTGGGCTGTTTCTCTAGAAGTATCATCAACAAATTGAATGAGATGGGGAGAAACGGCTTCTTGGATTAGCGCTTCTTGTAAAATTGTCACCAATATCTGATTGGAGTGAAACGCTTCTTTTCCGCCTCGAAGAATAACAGCATTTCCTGATTTGAAACAAAGGCTAGCGGCATCTGTTGTCACGTTTGGCCGCGATTCATAAATGATTCCAATAACACCTAAAGGCACGCGTTGTTGCCCAATTAACAGCCCCGCTTCATTGCGCCACATTTTATCTACTTCCCCAATTGGATCGGGTAAAGTAGCGACTTGGCGTATGCCCTCAGCCATCGCTGTGATCCGTTCTTCTGTTAAACGTAAGCGGTCTTGCATTGTTTCAGAAATTCCGTGGGTAGCGGCTTGCTCTAAATCTAATGCGTTTGCTTGTAAAATGCGGGGTGCATGGGCTTCAATGGCTGCGGCCATTTTGTTTAACAAAGTATTTTTTTGACGAGTATCCATCAAGCCTAGCGTATAAGAGGCTTCTTTAGCTTGTTGCCCTAGTTGCTTTAAATCAGTCACTTTCATGCCCTCCTTTAATAAATAACGTACCGATATCTTTTCCTTCTAAAATTTCAAAGATGATTTTTGGCTGCTTTCCGTTTGCTAAAATCATCGCCTGTTGATTAGCTAACACACGTTCAGCAGCTTTTAATTTACTAGACATCCCACCAGTGCCAAAGCGGCTCCCCTTACCACCGGCTAATTGGAACAAGTCTTCATTAATTTCATTGATTTCAGAAAATAACGTGGCTTCTTTGTTGACAGTAGGGTTATCTGAAAAGAAACCATCAATATCTGATAACATAACTAACAAGTCAGCTTGAACAATTTGGCAGACAATGGCTGACAATTGATCGTTATCCCCGAACTTGGTTAAGTGATCCAATTCTTCAATTGCGACAGTATCATTTTCATTGACGATAGGAATAATATTCATTTTTAACAGTTGTTCAAAAGTATTGGTAACATTATTGCGACTTTCAGGATATTCAATAACATCACGAGTTAATAAAACTTGTGCCATTTGTTGGCTATAGGTTGAAAACCGCTGATTATAAATGTTCATTAATTCTGCTTGGCCGACTGCAGCGACTGCCTGTTGTTCGGGAATTGTCGTTGGGCGCACAGATAGATTTAATTTATTCAGTCCGACACCAATTGCGCCAGAAGAAACTAAAATAATTTCTTTGCCTTGGTTGCTTAAATCACTCAAAGTAAAGGCTAATTGATCAATTGCTTTTAAGTTAATATTGCCATTGGGATAAATCAGAGAACTGGTTCCGACTTTGATCACAATTCGTTTGGCCTGTTGGAGTTTGTTTCTCATAAGTGCCTCGTTTCTTTTTACAGTAAAATTTGACACTCATTATAACAAAATCAGCGGCTACTAGAAAGTGCTAAATAATGAATAGTAAAGAAAGTTTAATGAAAGTGTGAACTTTTTGAGGGAATCTTGGGACTTTTTGGGATTTGGTCTGTTTATTTTAAGAGAAGATGATAGACTAAAAGAAGGAAAATAAACAAAAATTCTCCTCTTTTTTGCGTAGTCTAGATTAACTGGGCTTTTAGAAATGAGAAACTTACTAAAAACAACCAGAGTATCAGAGATTATGGTAAAATAGGAGTAGTTTAGACAGTAGGGGAGAATGGATATGAAACAACGTGGTTTTGAGATTATTTCTAAGTATCAAGAAGAGGGCTTGAGTGTCCCACAACGAGCAACAAAAGGTGCCGCGGGGTATGATTTTCAAGCAGCCGAAACGGTCGTTGTACCAAGTCTTTGGAAGTTACAACAAGCTGGAGAAAATCCCAAACCAATTTTAGTTAAAACAGGAATTAAGGCGTATATGCCTGATTCTGAATATTTAGAATTGGTAAGTCGTTCTTCGAACCCGCTAAAACGATTCCTACTTTTAGCGAATGGTGTCGGAGTCATTGACAGTGATTATTATAATAACGAGAATAACGAAGGACATATCATGTTCCAATTTTTAAACTTTGGATATGAAGATGTTGTCATTGAAAAAGGTGAACGAATTGGCCAAGGGATTTTTAAGCCGTTTTTATTAGCGGATGATGACCAAGTCGAGGCAGAAAGAACGGGCGGTTTTGGTTCGTCTGGACAAAAATAAAGCCCATTTTTTCAGTAGGCAACGTTATTCAAACCATTTAATAAATGTTAAAATAAACAACAGATAAGGAGATTCTACATGGCAAAAAAAGCAAAAGTTCAATTTGAATGTCAAAGCTGTGGGTATGTGTCTCCAAAATATCTCGGCCGCTGTCCTAATTGTGGACAATGGAATTCGATGGTGGAAGAGGTTATTCAAGATACTTCTGATCGTCGTGCTAGAGTAAGTTTGACTGGTAAAAAGACACAACCACAACGGCTATCTGAAGTCGTACCTAAAAAAGAGCCTCGTGTAAAAACTGAATTAGTGGAGCTGAATCGGGTTTTAGGTGGTGGCGTTGTTCCAGGTTCGTTAGTTTTAATCGGTGGCGATCCCGGAATAGGTAAGTCAACATTGCTCTTACAAGTATCGCAACAATTAGCAGCCACAGGTGGCACGGTTTTATATGTTTCTGGTGAAGAAAGTGCTGAGCAAATTAAATTACGAGCGGAGCGTCTAGGCACCGTCAACGAGACATTTTACTTATACGCAGAAACAGATATGCACGAAATATCACGAGCCATTGAAAAATTAGAACCAGACTATGTCATTATTGACTCGATTCAAACAATGACGCAGCCAGATGTTACCAGCGTTGCTGGTAGTGTCAGTCAAGTCCGAGAAACAACTGCCGAATTATTGAAACTGGCAAAAACGAATGGGATTGCCATTTTTATTGTCGGACACGTAACGAAGGAAGGGTCTATCGCAGGGCCACGGATGTTGGAACATATGGTAGACACGGTTCTTTATTTTGAAGGAGATAAGCATCACACCTTTAGAATCTTACGGGCTGTCAAAAATCGGTTTGGCTCAACGAATGAGATTGGTATTTTTGAAATGCAGACACATGGATTGGTTGAAGTTATGAATCCTTCTCAGGTCTTTTTAGAAGAACGTTTAGAAGGAGCCACCGGATCTTCAATTGTGGTAGCAATGGAAGGTTCACGCCCCATTTTGGTGGAAATCCAAGCGTTAGTTACCCCAACGATGTTTGGCAATGCCAAGCGAACGACCACCGGGTTGGACTTTAATCGCGTTTCTTTAATCATGGCGGTTTTAGAAAAACGGGCAGGCCTTTTATTACAAAACCAGGATGCGTATCTAAAAGCGGCTGGTGGAGTCAAAATTAATGAACCAGCTATTGATTTAGCGTTAGCAATCAGTATTGCTTCTAGCTATAAAGAAAAAGGAACCTCATCTTCAGAATGTTTCATTGGTGAGATTGGTTTAACTGGTGAAATCCGCCGCGTGAATAGTATTGAACAACGAGTGCGTGAAGCGCAAAAACTAGGCTTTACAAAAGTCTATGTCCCTAAAAATAACCTTGGTGGCTGGGAAGCGCCTGAAGGGATTGAAATTATTGGCGTTTCAACAATTGGTGAAACGTTAAGAAAAGTTTTTAAATGATGAAAGTAGAAATAATCCGTTTAGGTTGTTGGTGGCGTATGATTTTTGTACGCCCCACAACGCTAGACGTCTTTATTAAATAAACGAGGAGGATGGCTATATGCAAAAACGAATCATCACGTTGCTGATGATCATTGCTGGTGCAAGTTTAGGAATTTCTCTTTTCCCAATGGCTTGGGAAATGGCTAAGCAAGGCAATAACAGTTGGTTAAACAATAACTTTACGAACGGATTAATTGGTGCAATTATTTTCTTTATTTTATCTTTAGGGTTAGCAAAGTATATTGTTTCCGCTGTCAAAAAAATCGAAGCAGCTTTAAATGAAATGAGTTTAACCTATTTATTATTTGGAAGTATTGGTGCCATCATTGGTTTAACAATTGGTGTCATTATCTCCATTCCAATGTACAACTTACAAATTCCTGTCGTGAATAGTTTACTACCAATTCTAGTTATGATTATTCTGGGTTACTTAGGTTTCCGAATGGGAACAACACGGATTGAGGAGTGGAAAAAAGTTTTTACACCTCGCCAAAAGAAAGCAAATACGGAAGACACCGAAGGACAAATGTTGGAACGTAAAGTGGAAGACAACTTCCATAAATACAAAATTTTAGACACCAGTGTCATCATTGATGGCAGAATCTACGATATCGCGAAAACAGGCTTTTTAGAAGGTGTTTTGCTCATCCCTAACTTTGTTTTATATGAATTACAATACATTGCTGATTCTGGAGACAGTTTAAAACGGGTGAGAGGTCGTCGTGGCTTAGATATTTTAAATGCTTTACAAAAAGAAGAAGGTATCTCCGTTGAGATGTATGACGGAGATTTCGAGGATATCTCTGAAGTAGACAGTAAATTAATCAAATTAGCAAAATTATTAGATGGCGTGGTTGTGACCAATGACTACAACTTAAATAAAGTCTCTGAATTTCAAAATGTGCCTGTTTTAAACATTAATGCTTTAGCTAATGCTGTGAAACCAGTGGTGATTCCAGGTGAAACGATGAATGTGATGGTTGTAAAAGCCGGAACAGAGCGTCAACAAGGGGTCGCTTACTTAGATGATGGCACAATGGTTGTGGTAGAAGATGGCCAGCATTACATGAATGAGCAAATCGAAGTGGTCGTCACAAGTGCTTTACAAACCGCAGCTGGGCGTATGATTTTTGCCAAACCGGCGCATGCGGGTCGCGGGATTAATGATCGCAAGGATAACCATCCTAAAAACGATAAAAATTAAGCAAAGTGAGGACTTAGTATGATTCGAATCGGTCAAGGTTTTGATGTTCATCAATTGGTTCCGCGACGACCTTTAATTATTGGTGGGGTTACTCTTCCTTATGAAAAAGGTCTGTTAGGTCACTCAGATGCCGATGTTTTAACACATGCAATTATTGATGCAATCCTTGGTGCCGCTGGTCTGGGTGATATTGGGCAACTGTTTCCCGAAACCGATCCGCAGTTCAAAAATGCGAATTCTGTAAACTTATTAAAAAAAGTAAATGAAAAAGTTGGGCGGTCGGGCTTTACTATTGGCAATATTGATTGTACAATTTTAGCGGAAGAGCCAAAGATGAGCCCATACTTGGCAGAGATGAAAAAGAATCTAGCCGCGAGTTGCCACTTAGCGGTCACACAAGTGAACATTAAGGCAACGACCATGGAAACGATGGGCTTTGTTGGTAAAAAAGAAGGAATCGGCGCAATTGCCGTTGCTTTATTGGAAAAATAACTGAAAACGACGTTAAACCGTCTGTTTTTAAAAAATGGAAAGAGGAATGAACATGACGAAAGTTCGTGTGCGTTACGCACCAAGTCCAACTGGACACTTGCACATTGGGAATGCAAGAACAGCATTATTTAACTACTTATTTGCCCGCCACAATGACGGAGAATTTATCATTCGTATCGAGGATACCGACCAAAAACGGAACATCGAAGACGGCGAGAAAAGTCAGTTGGAAAACTTAGCATGGTTAGGGATGGAATGGGATGAATCACCTGCTCATCCGGGAGAATATGGTCCATATCGTCAATCAGAACGTAAAGAAATTTACCAACCATTGATTGATCAATTATTAAGTAGCAATCGTGCGTATAAATGTTATTGTACGCCAGAAGAATTAGAAGCAGAACGTGAAGCACAACAAGCTCGTGGGGAAATGCCTCACTACGCAGGCACTTGTGCGAATTTAACACCTTCTGAACAAGCAGCCAAAGAAGCGGCTGGTCTAGAACCAGTGATTCGCTTCCGTGTGCCACGTAACACAGAATACAAATTTGATGACATCGTGAAAGGTGAAATTACTTTTGAGTCAGATAACATTGGTGGCGATTTTGTCATCCAAAAACGCGATGGGATGCCAACGTATAACTTTGCCGTTGCAGTAGATGATCACTTAATGAAAATTTCTCACGTTTTACGTGGCGATGATCATATTGCTAACACACCAAAACAATTAATGATTTACGAAGCGTTTGAATGGACACCACCTGTCTTTGGCCATATGACCTTAATCATTAATTCAGAAACTGGCAAAAAATTGAGCAAACGTGATGAAACAATTTTACAATTTATTGAACAATACCGTGAATTAGGTTACTTACCAGAAGCCATGTTCAACTTTATTGCTTTACTAGGATGGTCTCCTGTTGGCGAAGAAGAAATCTTCTCACAAGAAGACTTGATTAAATTGTTTGATGAACAACGCTTAAGCAAGTCACCAGCGGCCTTTGATGCGAAAAAATTAGAATGGATTAACAATCAATACATGAAACAAATGGACTTAGGTGAACTAACAGATATGTGTATTCCTTATTTAGTCGCTGACGGTCGTGTTGAAGAAAATCCATCTCCTGAAAAAATCGAATGGTTAAAACAATTAGTTAGCTTGTATCAACCACAAATGAGTTATGCAGCTGAAATTGTGGAACTATCAAACTTGTTCTTTAATGAACATCCAGTTTTAGATGATGCTGCGAAAGAATTCTTGCAAGGAGAAACAGTGCCAACTGTGTTACATGCGTTTAAAGAACAATTAGAAGCCTTGGACGTTTTCGATGTACCAAGTATTAAAGCAGCGATTAAAGCCGTCCAAAAAGAAACCGGCGTTAAAGGCAAAAACTTGTTTATGCCAATTCGAATTGCTGTTTCTGGACAAATGCATGGTCCTGAATTAGGCGAAACCATCGAATTATTAGGCAAAGAAAAAGCATTAGATCATTTAAATAAAGTGTTATAAAAACACAAAGAATAGAAGAAGTAGACAAGCAGATGGATTTCAGAGACGCTGTGGGTGGTGAGAACAGCGAGCATCTTTTGTCGAAATGCATCTATGAGTGGCTTCGGTGAAAAAAGTAACCGAAGACGTCGGCAGGCGTTAACTGTATCGAGGCAAGAGCTAGTTCTTGTGAAGAAAAGTGGAACCACGCATGGGCGTCTTTTAAGCAACGTTTTTTTGTTGCTTAAAAGACGTTTTTTATTTTTGTATAGTAGAAAGGAGTTCACCCTATGAGTTGGTTGAAACGTAGCGTCGCAGCTGTTAAAAGAAACGATCCTGCAGCGCGGACCACACTAGAAGTTCTTTTAACGTATCCTGGCTTGCACGCCCTGTTTTGGCATCGCTTGTCTCATTTCTTATATAGGCATCAGTTGTTTTTGTTGGCGAAGATTCATGCACAATTTTGGCGTTTCATAACGGGCGTAGAAATTCATCCCGGAGCCACAATTGGAGCGGGAGTTTTTATCGATCACGGCATGGGCATTGTGATTGGGGAAACCGCGGAAATAGAAGAAGATGTTGTTTTGTTTCACGGAGTGACGTTAGGTGGGACCGGTCGTGATACGGGTAAACGCCATCCAACAGTGAAAAAAGGAGCGATGATTTCGGCACGAGCTCAAATTTTAGGGCCAGTTGTGATTGGTGAACGTTCAAAAATTGGTGCGGGTGCTGTTGTTATTTCAGACATCCCAGCAGATGCCACAGCTGTGGGTGTTCCTGCGAAAGTCGTTCGTCTAAATGGAAGAAAGGTGGAAAAAGGACATGATTAAAATTTATAATACATTGACCAGAGAAAAAGAAGTATTTACGCCAATTGAGGCGCATAAAGTTCGGATGTATGTCTGCGGACCAACCGTGTATAACTATATCCATATCGGTAATGCGCGCAGTGCGATCGCCTTTGATACGATTCGTCGTTATTTTGAATATCGTGGGTATGAAGTGAATTATGTCTCGAACTTTACAGATGTCGATGATAAAATTATCAAGGCAGCTAAAGAATTGAAAATTACTGCGCCGGAAGTGGCGGAGCGTTTTATCAAAGCCTTTGAAGAAGACACGCAAGCATTGAATGTCCAACCAGCAACGTTACATCCTCGGGTGATGGACCACATGCCTGATATCTTAGCTTTCATCGAAGTTTTAATTGAAAAAGGTTTTGCTTATGAGGTCGCAGGTGATGTGTATTATCGCACCCGTAAATTCCCTAATTATGGTAAATTAAGCCATCAATCGATTGATGAATTAGAAGTGGGGGCAAGTCAACGAACTGGCGTTGAACAACAATTAAAAGAAGACCCATTGGATTTTGCTCTTTGGAAAAGTGCCAAAGAAGATGAAATTTCTTGGGATTCTCCTTGGGGTAAAGGACGTCCCGGCTGGCATATTGAATGCTCTGTCATGGCGACAAAACACTTGGGAGAGACGATTGATATTCATGGCGGTGGACAAGATTTAGAATTTCCACATCATGAGAATGAAATTGCACAGAGCGAAGCCAAAACAGGCCATACCTTTGCCAATTACTGGATGCATAACGGCTATGTCACAATTGGTGAAGACGATGAAAAAATGAGCAAATCCCTAGGTAACTTCATTACTGTTCATGAAATGATTCAAAAAGTGGATCCGCAAATTTTACGTTTCTTTATGTCCACCACCCAGTACCGTCGCCCGATTCGTTATAGCGAAAGCACTCTAAAAGAGGCAGCAGCCAATTATCAAAAATTGAAAAATGCGTTTGAAAATTTACGTTTTAGACAAGCAGATGCGGTCGCAAGTTTGCCAGAGGATGAACACTATTTGGCTCAATTAAACGAATTAGAACAACGTTTTATTACGGAAATGGACGATGATTTCAATGCAGCTAACGGGATTACGGTCGTTTATGAATTAGCGAAGATGATGAATCAGTACAGTGAACAAGCAACAGTTTCGGAACCAATTCTAGTGGCGATGGATAAGCTTTTCAGTGGCTGGTTAGCTATTTTTGGTTTATTCTTTAAAAACGAAGAATTAGTGGATGCACAAGTCGATGCGTTAATTGAAGAACGGAACCAAGCACGGAAAGACCGTGATTTTGCCCGAAGTGATGAAATCCGCGATTTATTAAAAGAACAAGGCATTGTTTTAGAAGATACTCCGCAAGGAACGAGATGGAGAAGAAGTGAATGAGAGATTACAAACAATTAAACGGTTTAGCTTTGGCCTATGTTGGCGATGCGATTTATGAAATTTACATTCGTGATTATTTAGTTTCCTTGGGACAAACGAAACCGAATGTTTTGCATCGCATGGCGACACACTACGTGTCAGCAAAAGCCCAAGCAAGCTTAATGCAAGCGATGTTAGCGGGAGAAATGCTAACGGAGGAAGAAGAAGTGATGTACAAACGCGGTCGGAATGCGAAAAGTCACACCTTTGCCAAAAATGCTGATGTGACGACCTATCGGGTAGCGACCGGTTTCGAATCCTTGATGGGTTATTTACATTTAACACAACAAAAAGAACGTTTAGAAGAATTAATTAACTGGTGTATCAAGAAAGTAGGTGAAACCAATGAAAAATGAAAAATCTCGTCCTTTTAAAAAAGGTAAGAAACGTCCAGAACGTTCAGATAAGCGTTCAAAAGAATGGAACCCACGACCAGCGACAGCAGGTGCTGATGGAACCTCAGAAGAACTAGCAGATAACTTTGTCTTTGGTTTCCATGCCACTGTTGAGGCGTTGCAGCAAGGACGCGGGAATAAATTGTTTTTACAAGAAGATGCTCGTGGCGAGAAAATTGAGCAATTAAAACAAGCAGCGAAAGAACAGGCTGTTCCAGTCAAATGGGTGCCTAAAGCAAAATTAGATACGATGAGTGATCACGGCGTGCATCAAGGCATGGTTTTAGCAATCACGGCGTATCAATATTTAACTTTAGAAGAATTATTGGAACAAACAAAAGAAAAGACAGCAACACCATTTTTCCTAATTTTAGACAGTCTAGAGGACCCACATAACTTTGGCTCAATTTTGCGAACAGCTGATGCGACAGGCGTGGACGGTATTATCATTCCGAAACATCGTGCAGTGGGAATTACACCAACCGTAACCAAAGCGTCAACAGGGGCCGTGGAACATATTCCAGTGGCTCGTGTAACGAATCTAGCGCAAAGTATTACAACGCTAAAAGAGAATCAATTTTGGATTTTTGGTACAGATATGTCTGGGACGGATTATCGTCGCTGGAATACACAAGGCGCAATTGCCTTAATCATCGGAAATGAAGGTCGTGGCATGAGTCAAGGTCTTCATAAAGAAGTGGATGAATTATTAACGATTCCAATGACTGGACACGTTCAAAGCTTAAACGCTGGTGTGGCTGCAGGCTTGCTAATGTATGAAGTCTATCGTGGCCGCAACCCATTATAGAAGAAGGCGATTGTATGAAAAAACAATTGTTAATCGTTGATGGCTATAATATGATTGGTGCTTGGCCAGAATTGGTCCAGTTGAAAAAGCAAGAGCGTTTAGAGGATGCGCGTGAACTGCTTCTTAGTCGTCTGTCCAATTATGCCAAATATGAAGGGTTGGAAATCATTGTGGTCTTTGATGCCCAATTAGTCCCAGGTATTCAGCAAACGTACAAAAAGTACCTTTTGACCGTGGTTTTCACCAAAGAAGATGAAACAGCAGATAGTTATATTGAACGTCTAGCTGGTGAAAAAAATGATCGTTTAACGCAAGTAACAGTCGCAACGAGTGATTTGGCTGAACAATGGGTGGTCTTTTCACAAGGTGCATTGCGGACTTCGGCCAATGAACTTTACAAAGCTGTCCAGAAAACAGAAAAGACGATTGCCATTCATGCAACGGATATCCATTTCCAGCAATTTCGTCGAAATTCTCCATGGAACGTGGAGCAGTTATCAAAACTTTCTGAGAAGCTAGAAGAATTGTCTCAAAAAAAAGATTAAACAAATGTTCGCTTAAGTCATAAATTTCTAACATGCTATGCTCTCCTAAATCATTCGATACGTTTATCGAAAAGGAGGGCTTTTTATGTTAGAACAGATTCAACAAGCATTAGCAGGAGACCAAGAACAATTTCAAGCCTTATATGGGCAATATCAGCCAGTGATTTATAAGTGCATGAAAAAATACTATTTAAAAGATTATGATACTGAGGACTGGCTTCAAGAAGGGCGAATTGTCTTCTTTCGGACGTTAGAACGATTTGATTCAGAAAAACAAGCATCATTAGGAAAGTTTTTTAAACGAAATTTTGAAAATCACGTACATAGCTTAATTCGCCATCAATGCGCCTATAAGCGGCGAACAGATACCTTGTCTATTTCTCTGGAACAACGATTAGAAAGCGCTGGTGAAGAGTTAGTGGACTATTTAGGGACAGCGGCTGCCGACCCATTAGGTCAATTAATGATTCAAGAAAAATTGGCAGCTTTTCCGACACGTCTTTCCTCGTTGGAACAACAAATTTTAAACGCATACTTAAAAGGCTACACGTTAGAAGAAATCGCTAAAGTGCGTGGGGGAACTTTTTCAGCTGTCCGAAGTGCCTATGATCGTGCCAAAGCAAAAATGAAATATACATTAGAAAATGAATAAAAATTCGACAAAACAGCCGGTTTGTCGAGCAAAAGTAGTTGCAAACAGACTTCTAGTATGATAAACTTGAAATTTTTTTAAAAAAGTGATATAATGTTTCTCGAGGTGAATGCAATGCCAACAACGTTATCGTCAATTAAGAAAGATTTGGAAGGCCGTATCGGCAGTGAAATTATGTTAGTTGCTCAGACTGGAAGAAAGCGCCAAACAGAACGTAAAGGAATCTTAACGGAGACTTATCCATCTGTTTTTGTTGTTGACTTGGATCCAGACGAGAACTCATTTGAACGTGTATCTTATAGCTATTCAGATGTTTTAACACGCACCGTTGAAATCGAATTCATCGGTCAAGCCGTATAATTTAGAAAGTCCGCTTAGGAGTGAAGGAAGAGCCCTTCGTTCCTAAGCTCTTTTTAATTTCAGCCATCTGTCGTCAGAGAAAGAGCAATCTTCGGTGTACTTCTTCATGGACATATGATAGAATCTAAAAGATTAAAATGTTGGTAGACAAAAGATTAAGGAAGGTGAATCAGGGAACCGATGGAAATAATCGAACGAGCTCCTGCGAAAATTAATCTTGGGTTAGATGTTCTGCATAAACGTGTGGATGGCTATCATGAAGTTGAATCTATTTTTGCAAGTGTAGATTTAGCCGATCATTTAACTTTTGAAAATCTAGAAGAAGACATCATTCGTATTGAAACGGACAGCTCTTTTTTACCCGTGGATCGACGGAATCATGTCTATCAAGCAGTTGACTTATTAAAGCGTACCTATAATATTCATAAAGGAATTAAAATATATATTGAAAAACGTATCCCCGTGGCAGCTGGTTTAGCAGGGGGGAGCAGTGACTGTGCCGCAGCATTACGAGGCTTGAACAAGCTGTGGAATCTGGGGTTGACGATGGACGAACTCTGTGAAATTGGCAGCCAAATTGGTATGGATGTTCCTTATTGTTTAAGGGGCGGAACAGCCTTTGCAAACGGACGTGGGGAGAAAATTGAAGCATTACCGACCATGCCTCAATGTTGGATTGTGTTAGTTAAACCAAGAATTAGTGTATCCACTAGTACCGTTTTTAATGATTTAGCGGTAGATGAATTGCACCATCCAGATATTGCTGGACTAAGAATAGCCATCGAAAATGGTGATTATACTGGGATGACCCAAACGGTCGGCAATGCGTTGGAAAGTGTCACGATTGCCAGACATCCGATCGTGCAACAAATCAAGGATCGCATGCTGAAGTACGGCGCTGATGCAGCGTTGATGAGCGGCAGTGGACCGACAGTCTTTGCTTTATGTGAAAAGAAAACACGAGCACAACGGATTTATAATGGACTCAAAGGCTTTTGCGAAGAAGTTTATTTGGTTCGGACATTGAAATAAATAAAAACAACAGAGCGTGGAGCAAAAACCCAAAGTGATTTTTGTCCCACGCTCTGTTGTTTTTTTAAATTTATTCCTTGACGTCCCGTGATCCATTTGGTACATTATTCCTGGCAAATCGTAAATATTACGGTTTATAATAGGTAAATCGAAAAGAGGACAGAACATGACGAAAATCTACCGCCGTTTGATAATCGGCGTTACTTTAGCAATCAGTGCTTTTCTTTTAGCTAGCTGTGGGCAAACCACACAATCGCCAAAAGAGAAGAAAGAGCTCACGGTAATGACTACTTTTTATCCGATGTACGACTTCACAAAACAAGTCGTTGGTGATGAGGGAGAGGTTGAGCTGTTGATTCCAGCTGGAACGGAACCACACGATTATGAACCAAGCGCAAAAGACTTAGCGAAAATTACTGATGCGGATGTCTTTGTTTATAATAGTAAAGAGCTAGAAACTTGGGTTCCGAATGTTATTGAAAACTTGGACACGAAAAAAGTTTCAATCGTGGAAGCCAGTCAATCCATTCAATTGATGCAAGGAACAGAAGAGGAAGAATCTGGCGAAGAAGGTCATGAAGGCCATAACCATTCCCACGAACTGGATCCGCATGTCTGGTTAGATCCCGTGTTAGCGCAAAAAGAAGTAACAGCGATTCGGGATGCGCTTATCAAAAAATATCCTGAGAAAAAAGCCGTATTTGAAAAAAATACCGTTGCTTATTTGGAAAAATTGACTGCGTTAGATAAGGAATACCAAGCTGCGTTTGCAGGCGCTAAAAATCGGACCTTTGTGACGCAACATGCTGCATTTGGCTATTTGGCGAAACAATATGGCTTGACCCAAGAACCGATTGCTGGGATTTCTCCAGACCAAGAACCTTCGCCAAGTCGTTTAGCCGAATTAAAAAAATATATTAAAACAAACAATGTTTCTGTGATCTATTTTGAAGCATCGGCTTCTACAAAAGTAGCCAAAACATTGGCAGACGAGACAGGCGTCGAATTAGCCGTATTGAATCCTTTAGAGAGTTTAACTCAAAAAGAACAAGAAGCAGGCGAGAACTACGTGTCTGTCATGAAAGAAAACCTCGCTGCTTTACAAAAAAGCATTCATTAATCTGGCAACAGAAAGGAGCCAACTTATGCATTATATTGAAGTCGAAAATTTAACCTTCTATTATGATGATGAACCTGTTTTAGAAGATGTTTCTTATTATGTTGATCCAGGGGAATTCGTTATTTTAACAGGAGAAAATGGCGCTGCCAAGTCAACGCTGATCAAAAGTACCTTAGGGTTATTAAAACCAACAAGTGGCAAAATTACGGTCGCTAAAAAAAATAGTGCTGGTGAAAAAATCAGCATTGGCTACATTCCACAACAAGTCGCTTCTTTCAATGCGGGCTTTCCTAGCACCGTAATTGAATTAGTACGTTCAGGTCGCTTTCCCAGAAATCGTTGGTTCAAACCGTTGACGAAAAAAGATCATCTTCATGTGGAAAAAGCTTTGAAATCAGTGGACATGTGGGAAATGCGCCACAAACGAATTGGCGAGCTTTCTGGAGGGCAAAAGCAACGAATTAGTTTAGCACGAGTGTTTGCGACCGATCCAGATTTGTTTATTTTAGATGAGCCAACAACAGGTATGGATGAACAATCGCGAAACGAATTTTATCAATTGTTGCAACACAGTGCGCATGAACATGGAAAAGCTATTTTGATGATTACGCATGATCATGAAGATATCAAAACCTATGTGGATCGTCAAATTCGTCTTGTCCGCAAAGAAGATTCGAAATGGCGTTGTTTCCATATGAGTGAAGAATCGTATACGTAAATTTTCCAATAAAACGTTATCTGGCTCGATAATAACGAAAGCCTAGGAACGGCTTAAAGAAATGTGGGAAAAATTTAAAAAATAAGCAGGAATTAAAAAATTAATTCGCTTAAACGTCGCTACAATGGTAGTGTTCATTTTAGCGGTAAGGAGTGAATCGTATGGCAGAAATGCTTTCTTATGCATTTATGCAAAAGGCCTTTTTAGCAGCACTGTTTATCTCAGTGATTGCCCCAATGCTCGGCGTCTTTCTAGTTATTCGCCGACAATCTTTAATGGCAGATACCCTTTCACATGTGTCATTAGCCGGTGTGGCACTAGGCTTCTTTTTTAATTGGAATCCTAATTTAATGACCTTAATTGTCGTGATTGTGGCTGCAATCATTCTAGAATATTTACGAATGATTTATAGCACCTATTCAGAAATTTCGATTGCTATTTTAATGTCAGGCGGTTTGGCTTTGGCGTTAGTTTTAATGAATTTAACAGGAGGCAATTCAGCTGCTAGTATTCAATCGTATTTATTTGGTTCCATCGTCACGATTACGTGGGATCAAGTGGTTATGTTGGCAATTTTATTCGTAGTTTTAGTTCTATTGTTTATGTTATTTAAACGTCCAATGTATGTTTTAACATTTGATGAAGATACTGCTCATGTTGATGGGCTACCTATTCATTGGATGTCGATGCTTTTTAATGTAATTACTGGTGTGGCGATTGCTGTGATGATTCCGATTGCGGGAGCCTTGTTAATTTCAGCAATTATGGTCTTACCAGCTGCGATAGGTATGCGAATTGGTAAAGGCTTCAACACGGTGATTATCATCAGTGTGTTTATGGGCTTGATTGGCATGCTAACAGGGTTGACTAGCTCGTATTATTTGGAAACACCACCGAGTGCAAGCATTACCCTAATTTTTATTGGTTTATTCTTATTAGTCAATATTTATCGCCGAGTGGTTGTCATGGTCCAACGAAAACAAAAAATGCAAAGAAACTAAGGAGAAAAACGAAAGTTTTTCTCCTTTATTTCTTTTTTTTAAAAGAAATGGCGAACTATTTTCAGTTATTTGAAAAAAATCCTCGAATTTTTCGGTTAAACCCCTTATAATAAGGAACGATAGAATGAAAAGGAGTGACGAATTTGAAAATTCGGAGAAGTGAACGATTAATCGATATGACCCAATATCTTTTAGATCATCCCCATACATTGGTTTCTTTGACATATTTTGCTGACCGATACCAATCTGCCAAGTCTTCCATTAGTGAAGATTTAGCAATTGTTAAAAAAACATTTAAAGAACGTGGAACAGGTATTTTAGAAACGATTCCAGGCGCTGCAGGCGGTGTCCGCTTTATCCCTGAAATTCCTTATGAGGAAGCGGAGCAGTTGATTATGGATTTATGTGATCGTTTGTCAGAACAAGATCGCTTATTACCTGGGGGCTATGTTTATCTTTCAGATTTACTTGGGGAACCGAATTTATTAAGACAAGTGGGCCGGATTATTGCTTCTAAATATTTAGGCAAACAAATTGATGCGGTAATGACCGTTGCGACCAAAGGAGTGCCAATTGCGCAAGCTGTGTCTTATTACTTAAATGTTCCGTTTGTGATTGTTCGTCGCGATTCTAAGATTACTGAAGGTTCAACGGTGAGCGTGAACTATGTATCAGGGTCTTCAGAACGTATCGAAAAAATGGAACTTTCAAAACGCAGCTTAAAACGCGGATCAAAAGTTTTAGTCGTGGATGACTTCATGAAAGGCGGCGGCACCGTCAATGGTATGAAGAGTATGATTGAAGAATTTGAAGCAGAACTTGTGGGCATTACCGTTTTTGCTGAGTCAAAATTCAATGGCCGTCGTGCAATCGATGACTATACTTCGCTATTGTACGTGGAAGATGTGGATACACAAACAAAAACGATTAGCGTAGTCCCAGGAAACTATTTCACAGAGAAATAATTTGAAAAAGAACCTGAAAATGGTCCATTCCATTTTCAGGTTCTTTTTTTCTGTTTTATTCCTTTAAAAAAAGATGAGAAAATAAATTGGTCTACCTTTTAAATGCCTTATTTTGTTGAAAAAGACAAAAGAGTAAGATAAACTAGAAAAGGTATAATGAGGACGATTTAGAAGAAAATCAAACAATTTAGTTAATTTGAGGTGGCAAACGTGGAAAATAGATACGCAATTATTTTAGCAGCTGGTAAAGGAACACGCATGAAATCTAAACTTTATAAAGTATTGCATCCAGTTGCTGGTAAACCAATGGTCGAACATATTTTAGATCAAGTAGAACAAACAGAACCAACAGAAATCGTGACAATCGTTGGACACGGGGCGGAAATGATTAAAAGCCATTTAGGTGAACGTAGTCAATATGCCTTACAAGCTGAACAATTGGGAACTGGGCATGCAGTCATGCAAGCACAAGAGTTATTAGGTGGTAAACAAGGAACAACATTAGTTATTACAGGGGATACGCCGTTATTAACTGCGGAAACCTTGAAAAACTTATTCGATTATCATCAAGGTAAGAATGCAAGTGCGACTATTTTAACAGCGCATGCGGAAGACCCAACAGGCTATGGTCGAATTATTCGTGACCATGTGGGCATTGTTGAACGAATCGTGGAACAAAAAGATGCCAGTGAAGAAGAAGCACGTGTTCAAGAAATTAATACAGGAACCTTCTGTTTTGATAATGAATCATTGTTTGAAGCGTTAGCGAAAACAGATACAAACAATACACAAGGGGAATACTATTTAACAGATATCATTGAAATTTTGAAAAAAGAAGGCAAAGCTGTCGCAGCTTACCAAATGGCAGACTTTGACGAAGCAATGGGTGTAAATGATCGTGTTGCTTTATCCACTGCTAATAAAATTATGCATCGTCGTTTAAATGAAATGCATATGCGAAATGGTGTTACATTTATTGATCCAGACACAACGTATATTGATGAAGGCGTGGTAATTGGTTCAGACACAGTCATTGAAGCGGGAGTCACTATCAAAGGAAAAACAGTGATTGGCGAAGATTGCTGGATTGGCGCACATTCAGAAATCGTTGATAGTCACATCGGCAATCAAGTGGTTGTTAAACAGTCTGTGATTGAAGAAAGTGTGGTTCGCGAGGGGGCCGATGTGGGTCCGTATGCACATTTACGTCCTAAAGCAGATGTGGGGGTAAACGTACACATTGGTAACTTCGTGGAAGTAAAAAATGCAACAATCGATGAAGGCACAAAAGTGGGCCATTTAACATACGTTGGTGATGCAACATTAGGCAAAGATATTAATGTCGGTTGCGGCGTTGTTTTTGTTAATTATGATGGCAAAAATAAACACCAAACAGTCGTGGGTGATCACGCGTTTATTGGCTCTGCAACGAACATTGTTGCGCCAGTCACGATTGGTGATCATGCGGTGACTGCTGCTGGTTCAACCATCACAGAAGATGTCCCTTCAGAAGATTTGGCGATTGCCCGGGCACGTCAAGTGAATAAAGAAGGCTATGCTAAAAAGTTACCTTACATGAAGGATTAACCTCAAATAAAAAAGAACGCTCTTTTGCTTAAGCAAAAGAGCGTTCTTTTTCCTCCTTAAAGACTAGACCAATTGCTGCTAATATTTGTTTAGAGGCATTCAAGGACTAGACCAATGCTGTTTATTCGGTATTTTTAGTTATTTTTTTCAAAAAAATAGTTTTTGTTCTGCTTTTCCAATATAAAAAGACTTTCTTATTTATAAAGTTCGTGTTTTGGTCAAAATTACTATTTTTTTCACAAACAAATCCGCTGTATTGTCCAAAAATAAAAACAATTTACAGGAAAAACATCTTATTTTAACGGAATTTACTGTTTTTTATTTAACGGATATATTATGATAGGAAAAGAAGAGCAGCGTGATGGGGGAAGGCTCTTTTTGTTGTTTGTTACTTTGACAATTGTTTGTTGCAAATGGGTTGAAACACAAGGAGGAAATTTGTGAAAAAGTTGAGCTTTAAAAAAGTGAAGTGGGGCATGCATTTTTTAATGGCTGTTGCGTTGATAGCGCCAAGCGTTACTAGTACGGCATATGCAGTAGAAACAACGAGTCAACAAAGTTCAGAAGCAGTAACAAGTACCACCGATTCAAGTAGAAAACAAGAACCAGTCATCACACAGGAAACAACAGACATCAAACAAGAAGCACCAAATCAGGCTACGAGTGACAGTGTCAAGCAGTCACAAGAAACCACGGCACCAACAGAGACGACGAATTTAGAAACGTCAACCGCTGAAAAAGAAGAAACGAGCACGCCGCAAAAAATAACAATTTTAGGTACGTCAGATGTTCATGGTCAATTATGGAATTGGTCTTATGAAGATGATAAAGAACTACCAGTTGGTTTGTCCCAAGTAAGTACAGTCGTCAACCAAGTCCGGGCACAAAACCCAGCAGGCACCGTTTTAATTGATAATGGCGACAATATTCAAGGCACTATTTTAACAGATGACTTGTATAATAAAGCACCTTTAGTGAATGAAAAGACCCATCCAATGATCACCGCCATGAATGTGATGAAGTATGATGCAATGGTTTTGGGAAATCATGAGTTTAATTTTGGTTTACCGTTAATCAAAAAAATTCAACAAGAAGCCACTTTTCCAATCTTGTCTGCGAATACCTACAATAAGGAAGATGGTCTTCGTTTTGTTGAAGGGACTACCACGAAGGAACTTGATTTTAATCAAGATGGGCAGCCAGATTTAAAAGTTGGGATTATCGGCTTAACAATTCCGCACATTCCTTTGTGGGATGGCCCTCGTGTTACTTCGCTTAATTTTTTACCTTTGAAAGAAGAAGCAGAAAAAGCAGTTACTGAGTTGAAAACTAACGATCAGGCTGACATTATTGTTGCTTCGATTCATGCGGGACAACAAAATAGTGATCCGGCTGCCAGTGCAGACCAAGTAATTGAAAATGTCGCGGGGATTGATGCGTATATTCTAGGTCATGACCACCTTTCTTTTACCAAGCAAGGAGCAGCGCCGAATGGAAAAACTGTACCGGTAGGGGGACCGAAAGATACGGGGACAGAAGTTGTTAAGATTGATCTTTCAGTTGCTAAAAATGCCGATAAGTGGGAAGTGCAAGAAGGTACAGCAACGATTGTACCAACAACGAATGTTCCAGCAGATGAAGCAGTTAAGGCAGCGACAAAAGAATACCATGAAAAAACGCGAGCGTTTATTCAGGAGGAGATCGGCACAGCAACAGCTGATTTTTTACCAAAACAAGAAATTAAAGGAATTCCCGAAGCACAATTACAACCAACAGCGATGATTTCTTTAATTAATAACGTTCAAAAAGAAGTAACAGGCGCACAATTAAGTGCGGCAGCGCTGTTTAAATACGACAGTAAATTACCTGCGGGGAAGATTTCCTATGCTACGATTTTTGATATCTACAAATACCCAAATACCTTAGTGAGTGTTCCCATTAACGGTGAAAACTTACTGAAGTATTTAGAAAAACAAGGGGCGTACTATAACCAAACGCAGCCAGATGATTTGACCGTTAGTTTTAATCCAAACATTCGTGTATATAACTATGACATGATTTCTGGAGTGGACTACAAGATTGACATTTCAAAACCAGTGGGTGAACGAATTGTAGATGCGAAAATTGACGGCCAACCGTTGGATCCTGCCAAAGAATATACGATTGCTATGAATAATTATCGTTACGGCGGTTTAGCTAGCCAAGGGATTCAAGTAGGAGAACCTATTAAAAATTCTGATCCAGAAACCTTACGAGGAATGATTGTTGATTATATTAAGAAAAAAGGAACGCTTGATCCAGAACAAGAAATCGAACGAAATTGGTCAATTATTGGGACAAATTTTGATGAAAAATGGCGTGCCAAAGCAATCGAATTAGTGAATGACGGCACTCTTCAAATTCCGACTTCTCCTGATGGACGTACACCAAACGCCGCCGCTATTACGAAACAAGATGTCCGTAATGCGGGTTTTGATTTAGATAATGCATATACCATTATGCACACAAATGACGTTCATGGACGATTAGAAGCAGGGAAAGGCGAATTGGGTATGGCGCGTCTAAAAACCTTTAAAGACCAAGAAAACCCAACCTTGATGGTGGATGCAGGGGATGTTTTCCAAGGATTACCAATCTCCAATTTCTCCAAAGGCGCGGATATGGCCAAAGCAATGAATGAAGTTGGTTATGATGCCATGGCGGTGGGAAATCACGAGTTTGATTTTGGTTTAGAGATTGCACTAGGTTATAAAGACCAACTGAATTTTCCGATTTTATCTAGTAATACGTATTACAAAGATGGCAGTGGACGGGTTTTTGATCCGTATACAATCGTAGAAAAAGCCGGGAAAAAGTTTGCCATTGTAGGTGTGACGACCCCAGAAACAGCAACGAAAACACACCCGAAAAACGTGGAGAAGGTGACATTTAAAGACCCGATTCCAGAAGTAGAAGCAGTGATTAATGAAATTAAAGAGAAGTACGCGGATATTCAAGCTTTCGTAGTTACTGGGCATTTAGGCGTAGATGAAACGACGCCGCATATCTGGCGTGGTGATACGCTAGCAGAAACCCTTAGTCAAACATATCCTGAGTTAGATATTAATGTGATTGATGGACATTCGCATACAGCCGTCGAAAGCGGCAAACGTTATGGCAAAGTGATCTATGCTCAAACAGGTAATTATTTAAATAATGTTGGGATCGTCACAGCACCAGAGAGTGAACCAACTAAGAAAACAGCAAAATTGATTTCAGCAGCAGAGTTGCTAGAATTGCCAGAAAACCCGGCAGTTAAAGCCATCGTTGATGAAGCACGAACGAATTTTAACGCTGAAAATGAAAAAGTAATTGTCGATTATATTCCATTCACATTGGATGGACAACGAGAAAATGTGCGCACACGAGAGACCAACTTAGGGAATTTGATTGGTGATGCGATTATGTCATATGGCCAAGACGCGTTTAGTCAACCTGCTGATTTTGCAGTAACTAATGGTGGCGGCATTCGCGCTGATATTAAACAAGGGCCAATTAAAGTTGGGGATGTCATTGCTGTGTTACCTTTTGGCAATAGCATTGCGCAAATTCAAGTAACCGGCGCTCAAGTTAAAGAAATGTTTGAAATGTCTGTTCGTTCGATTCCACAAAAAGATGAGAATGGCACAATTTTACTAGATGATGCTGGCCAACCAAAACTTGGCGCAAATGGTGGTTTCCTACATGTTTCAAGCTCCATTCGTATCCACTATGATTCCACAAAACCAGGTACTCGCTTGGCTAGTGACGAAGGCAATGAAACAGGACAAACGATTGTCGGTAGTCGCGTATTAGGAATAGAAATTAAAAATCGGCAAACACAAAAGTTTGAACCATTGGATGAGAAGAAACAATACCGGATGGCTACCAATGATTTCTTAGCTGCTGGTGGTGATGGTTACGATATGCTAGGTGGTGAACGAGAAGAAGGGATTTCACTAGATTCTGTCTTAATTGAATATTTGAAAAGTGCAACCAGCTTGCGGTTGTATCGTGCAGCAACGACGATTGATTTAGCACAATATAAAGAACCATTCCCAGGCGAACGAATTGTTTCTATTTCGGAAGAAGCTTACAAAGAGTTAATCGGTGGAGGAGAGACGCCAAAACCAGATCCAAAACCAGATCCAAAACCAGATCCAAAACCAGATCCGAAACCAGATCCAAAACCAGACCCAAAACCAACACCAGAAACACCAGTAGCAACCAATAAACAAAACCAAGCGGGAGCAAGACAGAGCAATCCATCCGTAACAGAGAAGAAAAAGTATGGCGGCTTTTTACCTAAAACGGGTACAGAAACAGAAACGCTTGCATTATATGGTTTACTGTTCGTTGGACTTTCTTCTTCTGGCTGGTATATTTATAAACGACGTAACAAAGCTAGTTAGTCATTTTTTAAGAACCGTCCTTCGGGATTGGTTCTTTTTTTATTTTAATGCTTGCCATTTGTTTTTAATTTTAGTATTATAAGAATATTCCAAAAATTAAAAAATGAAGAGTTTTTTCTGTGAAGGGAGAAAGGCATGAAAAGTAAACGTATAAAAGGACTTATCGGGTTAAGTTTAACAACGCTATTAGTTTTAGCTGCTTGTGGTGGTGATGGGGGAGCTGGCGCCGAAAAAGCAAAGGGCGGATCAGAGAAAACTGCCGCTAAACAAGAATTTAAAGTAGTAGTTCAACAAGAAATGCCTTCTGCAGATTTATCTTTAGGAACAGATACAATTAGTTTTACGGCACTGAATAATGCGTATGAAGGAATTTATCGTTTAGATGATAAAAGCAAGCCGCAACCAGCAGGGGCTAAAGAAAAAGTGCAAGTCAGTGATGATGGTCTGACATACACAGTGAAACTAAGAGAAGAAGCAAAATGGTCCAATGGTGATCCTGTCACAGCTGCCGATTATGTTTTTAGTTGGCAACGTACAGCAGATCCTCAGACTGGCGCTGAGTATGCTTATTTTCTAGAAATGATTGAAAACGGTGCAGACATTGTAGCTGGTAAGAAACCAGTCTCTGAATTAGGCATTAAAGCAAACGGGGATTACGAGCTAGAAATTAAACTGGCAAAACCAACACCATATTTTGATTATTTACTGGCCTTTCCACTATTTTTCCCGCAACATCAAGCAACCGTAGAGAAATATGGCAAAGATTACGCTGCTTCCAGTGAAAAAGCAGTCTATAATGGTCCGTTTGTCTTAGCTAACTTTGAAGGGGCTGGCTCAGATACCAATTGGACTTTGGAAAAAAATGAAAACTATTGGGATAAAGACAATGTCAAATTAGATAAAATCAATTTTGATGTCGTCAAGGAGGCACCAACTGCCTTGAACTTATTCCAAGATGGTCAAGCAGACGATGTTATTTTAAGTGGCGAATTGGCCCAGCAAATGGCGAAGGATCCAGAATTGGTTATCGAAAAAGAAGCACGAACCAGCTATTTGGAATTTAATCAGCGAGATAAAAATTCACCGTATAATAATGTGAATTTACGCAAAGCAATTTCAGCAGCGATTGATCGCAACGCATTAGTAGATAAAATTTTAGGCGACGGCTCAGTAGTCGCTACCGGCTTAATTCCAGAAGGGATGTCGTATTCGCCGACAGATGACACAGATTTTGCTGATGAAAATAAAAAAATTGTTGAATATAGCCCAGAAAAAGCAAAAGAATATTGGGCAAAAGCGAAGAAAGAATTGGGCATAACAACACTCAAAATGGATATTGTTGCCGATGATGTCGATTCTACGAAAAAGTTAGCGGAATATATTCAAGGTACGTTAAAGGATACTTTAGAGGGCATTGATGTAACAGTGAGCCCAGTGCCGTTTTCAGTTCGAATTGATCGAGGTAGTCGCGGCGATTTTGAGACAATCTTAGGTGGTTGGGCTGCGGATTACGCAGATCCAAGTAGTTTCTTAGACCTTTTTGTTACTGGTAATAACTATAATCGCGGGCGTTTTTCAAGTAAAGCCTACGATGAGTTGATCGAGGCTTCAGCTACAAGAGATGCTTCAGATCCTGAAAAACGTTGGGAAGACATGGTTAAGGCTGAGAAGTTATTGATTGGTGAAGAGACCGCTTTAGCACCACTTTATCAAAAGGCGACTGCCCATCTACGCAGTAAAGAAGTGAAAGGCGTCGTTGCCCATGGTGCTGGCGCACAATATGATTATAAGTGGACATATGTGACAGAAGAGTAGTTAAAAAGAGACACAGAATAGTCAAATCGACTGTTCTGTGTCTCTTTTAATTAAAATATTTCTGCTGTTCTTCTTTTAATTTTTCTGGGGTTACATCTTCACCAGTAGGATCATAAATAGTGACGCCCATTAATGTTTTATTGAATTGTTCACGAATGGTTCGCAAATATTCTTGTCGCAAATCGACACGAAGAGCTTGTTCTTCAGATGTTAAACCTTGTTCACGCTCTTTTTGTGCAAGCGTATTAATTCTTTTTAAAACCTCTAACATTTCTCATTTCCTTTCTATAATAATTCTTTTGCTAGGCGTTCAAACGATTGAAAGCGCGTTTGTTTGTCATAACCTGGGGTGATTAGCATTGCTTCTGTCAACCCTAGTTCTTCTTGTTGGTGGAAAAACTCCGCAACTTCTTGGCTACTACCAATGACAAAGCGTTGTTTATTTTGTTCTAAAACCAGTTTGTCCATTTCACTGTAAGGGAAAGCTAGGGCTTCTTCTGGCGATAAAAATTTATTAGGAAGCCCATGTTCGGTGGCAAAGATATAATGCTCGAAACTAGCCGCATGGTATTCTGCTTCTTCTTTCGTGTCGGCGGCGAAAGTGAAATACGCAGCGCTCACTTGCGGCTCTTGTTGTTCAGTTACTGGTCGGAAATGCTTGTAATATGCGGACAATACTTCTTTGGGCAAATGTCCATGAATAAACTGCGCAAAGGAAAAATTAATGCCATATTCACCAGCTGAACGTGCGCTTTCTTTACTAGCACCTAGTAACCAGGGTTGTGGTAATAGAACTTCCCGCGGAACAGCTGAAATTTTAGAATATAAATGATCTTCAGGAAATTCCTCTCTTAAAAAGAGTAAAATTTCAGGTAATTTATCAAATTGGTCTAGCTGTGGTGGCTGACCATTATTTAACGCCAACGTAGTTAAAGGGCTGCCACCAGGCGAGCGGCCCATGCCTAAATCGATTCGATCAGGATATAAAGCTGCTAACGTTTTAAACGTTTCTGCGACTTTAAATGGCGCATAATGCATGGTCATGATGCCACCCGCGCCAACACGAATTTTTTCGGTGGCACTAGCAATATGTGCAACTAAAATTTCTGGCGTTGCACTGGCAAAGGCGTCTGAACCGTGATGTTCGGCATACCAAATTCTTGTGTAGCCAAGTTTTTCCGCTAATTGAGCGAGCTCTTTGGCTTCTTGTAATGTGTCGCTTGCTGATTGATTTTTAGGAACCGTTAATTGATCTAAGATACTTAATTTCATGTATGTAGTCTCCTTTTTAGTTATTTTTTTGAAGCTACCGCTATTATCACGCAAGCATGTCAAAAAAAACAGTACGCACTTTTTAATTCCCTAGTGAGCGAAAAGTAACAAATAGATGTAGCCAAGATCGATGATAAAAAATTCTCCGCTATGGCTTTTTGATGCTTTGTGTTAAAATGGAACATATGTACGCAATCAGCAATTGGAAAGGTGACAACATGTACGAATATATTATTGGAAAAGTAACGTTTGTTAGCCCATACTATATTGTCGTTGAAACAAATGGCATTGGCTATCAGATTTCAGTCGATAACCCGTATCGCTATTCAGGAAAAATGGATACGGATATTAAACTATATCTTCACCAAGTCGTGCGGGAAGATGCACAGCTATTATTTGGTTTTGGCAGTTTAGAAGAAAAACAATTGTTCTTAAAATTAATCAGTGTCTCTGGAATTGGCCCTAAAAGTGGTTTAGCTATCATGGCTTCTGTGGCTGATCATGGTGGTTTAATCAATGCAATTGAAGGGGAAGATGTTACATATTTAACGAAGTTCCCAGGTGTTGGCAAGAAAACAGCCCAACAAATGATTTTAGATTTAAAAGGAAAACTAGGCGAATTAGAGTCTTCCGAAGCAGCGGTTGCGGCCATGACCGCAACCGAAGTGGTGACAACAAGCAATCAAGCATTGGCAGAAGCGTTAGAAGCATTAAGTGCCCTAGGCTACAGTGACCGAGAGATTAAGCGTATCACTAAGCAATTGGAAGCGTTAGGTGAGACAACGACAGATGTCTATTTAAGCAATGCGTTAAAATTCATGATGAAACGCTAAGGAGGAATAACGATGACAGAAGAAGAACGGTTGCTTTCAGCTGCAAGTCAAGAAGCAGAAGCTTCAATTGAAAAATCGTTACGTCCACAATTTTTAGCACAATATATTGGTCAAGACAAAGTAAAACAAGAACTAACGATTTATATTGAAGCGGCGAAAAATCGGAATGAAGCGTTGGATCATACCCTTCTTTATGGTCCGCCAGGTTTAGGGAAAACGACAATGGCGATGGTCATCGCCAATGAAATGAATGTGAACATTCGTACCACAAGTGGACCAGCCATCGAACGGGCGGGAGATTTAGTCGCTATTTTGAACGAATTAGAGCCTGGTGATGTGTTATTTATCGATGAAATTCATCGTTTGCCACGAGTTGTGGAAGAAATGCTGTATTCCGCAATGGAAGATTTTTACATTGATATCATGGTCGGTCAAGGAACCACGGCACATCCCGTTCATTTTCCGTTACCGCCTTTTACTTTAGTGGGCGCTACCACACGGGCAGGGATGCTTTCAGCGCCATTACGAGATCGTTTTGGGATTATTTCTCACATGGAGTATTATCAAGAGCAGGATTTAAAAGAAATCGTTCTTCGTTCCGCGGATATTTTTCAAACGGAGATTTTTGAGGAAGGTGCCTTTGAAATTGCGCGCCGCTCAAGAGGAACCCCCCGAATTGCTAATCGTTTGTTAAAACGTGTCCGTGATTTTGCCCAAGTCCAATCAGATGGCAAAATCGACCGAGCGATTGCAGACAAAGCGTTAACCTTACTGCAAGTGGACCATCAAGGCTTGGACTATGTCGATCAAAAATTGTTGAAAACAATGATTGATTTATACGGCGGCGGTCCAGTTGGTTTAAGTACCTTGTCTGTAAATATCGGTGAAGAAACCGAAACGGTGGAAGATATGTATGAACCCTATCTTATTCAAAAAGGTTTCATTAAACGAACACCGCGAGGACGAATTGCAACGCCATTTGCGTATGCACATTTTGGGTATGATTATTTAGAGGGTAGTAAAAATTAAAAATAAGTCAAAAGAAAGCAAGCCTTAACCGCTTGTTTTCTTTTGTTTCACGTGAAACGTTTGTTCTTATTTGGAAGAGTGGCATATTTCAGCTGTTGTAGGTATACTGTGTTTGTAATCGCTTTTAAATTGGAGGGATCAATGTTGAATGAAGAAATCAAAGGGGCATTAATTGTTTCTTGCCAAGCGTTGGCAGACGAACCGTTGCATAGTTCTTTTATCATGTCCAAGATGGCTTTGGCCGCTAAACAAGGAGGGGCTAAAGGTATTCGAGCAAATTCTGTGGTAGACATTCGAGCAATCCGGAAAGAGGTTGATTTACCAATCATTGGGATTATTAAACGAGATTATCCTGACGCAGAAGTATATATTACTGCAACTATGCGTGAGGTAGATGAATTAATGGCTGTTCAGCCAGAAATTATCGCTCTCGATGCAACCCATTCGAAACGACCAAATGGCGAAACGTTAGCCACATTTTTCAAAAGAATAAAAGAAAAGTATCCTAACCAAGAATGGATGGCGGATTGTTCCACGCTGGAAGAGATGATTGAAGCAGCGGAGTTAGGTTTTGATTATATTGGCACAACGTTAGTCGGATATACGCCGCAAAGTGAAAATCAGCGGATTGAACAAAATGATTTTGAACTGTTAAGAGAAGCAAAGAAGCATTTTACTACACCAATTATTGCAGAAGGAATGATTGATACGCCAGCAAAAGTCCAACGTGTCCTGGAGCTAGGTGCTTATAGCGTGGTGGTGGGATCTGTTATTACACGACCGCAAAAAATTACTGAAAAATTTGTGGAAGCTACGAAAATAAAACAGAATCAAGCATAAACTAAATACACTATCGATACACTCGTTATTTTTTGATCAATACACTTCGATACGGTCGCTTTTTTTCTAGAGAAAGTTGAATCTTTCAATAATAAAAAGGGATACACTCCATTTGGCATAGTCCTTGCTGATAATAAATCAGTGTATAAAGCGCTATCATTTTATAGGAGGGGTTTTATGAAGGGTTTATCAAAAAAGAAACGGGTGTCTACTTGGTTAGCGTTAGGAATCACCGTAGTCAGCTGTTTTGCGTTAAGCAGGGAAGTGCAAGCAAGTGTTGAAAGAACAAAAGTTGATGAATTTGCAAATGTTTTAGATGTGAGTGCATCACCAACCGAACGGACGAATGGCGTATACGATACCAATTATTTTAATAATTTTTCTGATTTAGGTGCATGGCATGGCTACTATTTACCTGAAAAAAGCAATAAAGAGCTACTGGGTGGTTTTGCGGGGCCATTGATTATTGCGGAAGAATATCCAGTAAACTTGGCGGCAAGTTTAAACAAATTAACGGTCAAAAATAAAAAAACGGGAGAAACCTATGATTTAAGCCAAAGCAACCGCATGGACCTGTCTTATTATCCTGGGCGCCTAGAGCAAACCTATGAATTAGACGATCTAACGATTCATTTAGCTTTAATTTTTGTCAGCAATCGAACGGCGCTTATCCAAACGACACTTGAAAACACTGGTGAAGAGCCCTTGTCACTTGAAGCAAGCTGGACAGGTGCGGTCTTTGACAAAATTCAAGAGGGAACGGAAACCTTAGATATTGGCACTCGTTTAACTGCTAAAGACAATGACATTCAAGTGAATTTTGGTGAAGTCAGAGAAACGTGGAATTATTTTGCTACGAAAGACACAAAATATACGATTCATCATGCGGATAAAGTTTCAACAAAAATTGATAATCGGAATTATACAGCGACCGCTGAACCAATTGAATTGAAGCCTAAACAAACGTACAACACCTATACGACAGAAAGCTATACTTTTACAAAAGAAGAAGAGGCAAAGGAACAACAACAAGCACCCGAATATACCAAAAATGCGGCGCGCTATTTCAAAGAGAACAAGCAAAGATGGCAAGGATATCTAGATAAAACGTTTGATCAAAAGAAAACAGCAGAATTTCCTGAATATCAAAATGCGCTAGTCAAATCGATTGAAACGATTAACACCAATTGGCGAAGTGCGGCAGGTGCCTTTAAGCATGACGGGATTGTTCCGTCCATGTCTTATAAATGGTTTATTGGTATGTGGGCTTGGGATTCGTGGAAAGCGGATGTAGCAACGGCTGATTTTAATCCTGAGTTAGCTAAAAATAATATGCGGGCCTTGTTTGATTATCAAATTCAAAAAGATGATACCGTACGTCCACAAGATGCAGGAGCGATCATTGATGCTGTCTTTTACAATCAAGACAGTGCGCGTGGTGGTGAAGGTGGCAACTGGAATGAACGAAATTCTAAACCACCATTGGCTGCATGGGCAGTTTGGCATATTTATCAAGAAACAAAAGATAAGGAATTTTTAAAAGAAATGTATCCCAAACTTGTGGCTTATCATAATTGGTGGTATACCAACAGAGACCACAATAAAAATGGGATAGCAGAATATGGAAGCATGGTCAGTGATGCTCACTGGCAAAAAGACGACAAGGATCAAATCATTAAAGATAAAAATGGCCAACCTAAAGTGGACGATGATGCTGTTATTGAAGCAGCCGCATGGGAAAGTGGCATGGATAACGCTACACGGTTTGACAAAGAAGGTGTGGGCAAAGACGACGTTGGAGTTAAAGTTTTTGAAAACAAAAATAAAGGAAAAGTAGTAGGGTATTCGATTAATCAAGAATCAGTGGATTTGAATGCGTATCTCTACGCTGAAAAGGGCTATTTAGCTTCGATAGCAGAAGAACTAGGCAAAAAAGAGGACTATAAGAACTATCAAAAAGAAGCGAAGAAACTAAAAAAATATATTCAAGAAAATATGTTTGATGAAAAAACGGGCTTCTTCTATGACTTACAAATAAATGAAGACGGCTCGAAAACAAAATTGTTAGTCAATCGTGGCAAAGGAACAGAAGGCTGGTTGCCGCTCTGGGCAAAAGTAGCGACCAAAGAACAGGCGGCGGAAGTTAAGAAAAACATGATGAATCAAGAAATGTTCAATACCTTTATGCCATTCCCAACAGCATCCAAAGACAATGAAAAATTTGCTGCAACGAAATATTGGCGGGGACCAGTTTGGCTTGATCAAGCTTTGTTTGGTGTAGAAGCTCTTCAAAACTATGACTATACAAAAGAAGCGAAAGAAATGACACAAAAACTCTTCTTACATGCCGAAGGATTGATGGGAGAAGGCCCTATTCATGAAAATTATGATCCACTAACAGGGAAGGGCCTAAGTACGAAAAACTTTAGTTGGTCAGCGGCAGCGTACTATTTATTGTATAAAAACACCTTATTAAGTAATAACCCCACAACGCAAACTGCTTTTGAGATAAAATAGAAAAACAGCTCTTGAGAAAATATCTCTCAAGAGCTGTTTTTTTCTTCACTTGCTACAATCTGTTTCCCTCTGATTTAATTAAATGTAATTTATTTGTTTAAATAAATATATTTCAAATAATTAAATAAAATATCTAAAAATAAACTGTATGTACTTTTATTAAAAAATGTTATTTAATAAAAATGAAATAGATATTAAATGGAATTGATTGTACAATGGTTAATGAAGAGTGGGTTTAACGGAACCGAGTAATAAGAAATAAACTAATATTGAAACCAAACATTGCGACACCTCCTACTCTAAGTTATATTGAATTTCATTATAAGACAGATATCTTAGTTTCTTCAAGAACGAATTAGAAAAGTTTTTTTAAATTTGTTGACGCCTAACAATTATAACGCGCAAAAAAATAATTTAAACAAATATATTATTTGATTGTTTGGTAATATTAAAGTTTGTAAAAATAATTTTTTATAAAATGTTATATTTTAGTTAATAAAAAAATAATACTTAATATTAACTTATTAATAGAAAGGAGCATATTATGGATGTGTTAGAGGCATTAAAGTATTTTAGAAAAAAGAAAAAAATTGCTCAGAAAGATGTTTTACCAAAAAAAGGGAAACAAACCTATCGAAGAATCGAAATTGGTGAAGCCAAGCTAAGTTACGAGGATTTAATGACAGCATTACAGTCACTTGGGATTACCTTTAATGAATTTTTTCATATGGTCTCTGAAACAAGAAGTACGGCTTCATCTAAAATTATGCATCAAATTGAATGTTGTCAAATGGGGTTGAACAATACAAGTGAAAAAAAGAACCTGATTCATTACTTTTATCAATTAGAGCGCAATCCCCACAAAAACGCAGTAGAGATGTCTATTTATACAGATATTAAGCTAACTTTCAGTAATGATTGGGAGGAAATTCCAGAATTTGATGAAACTGATCGAATAGCAATTCTCGCACTTATCTCTAGCAAAAGCTACTATACATATTACGATTATCAAATGGTGACTAATACAGGGGCGTTATTTTCTGAAAACGAAGTCCTTCAAATTCTTGAGCAGATGTTTCCCGTCAAAGATGCTGAATTACGCGACATCCAAACATTAAATGTCGCCTATGGTTTTTACCTAAATATCATTACAGCGCAACTTTATAAGAAAAATTATGCGAAAGCCCGGGAATATTTAGCGCTAATGAGTGTTACCACGATTCCTGCCGAAATCTACTATATTCATTTTAACTTACGTTATTTAAAAAATCTTACGTATTATCTGTACACTGGCAAAATGAGATATTATAAAGAAGTAATCACCGTTATTGATATGATTGAAAGTTTTGGGGATGCACGTTTGGCGGAAGGTATGAAAAAAGAAATGCTTCAGCTGACGGCTGGTCGGACATTTAATTTAGATTATGGACAATTTCCTGTGAATATTGTCACTGAAAAATAAAAAGCACCCCCCGCAAGGTCAAACTTGCGGGGGGTGCTGATGTTAAACAATAATGTTATCTCTAATCATATCTAAATCTTTAATCAAAATTTTGCGGTTACTTAGTTCAATTGCCCCTAACTCTTTTAGTTGCTGCATCATCCGGTTAACGCTACTAGCAGAAGTTATCCCACAAAAATGCGCAATTTCTTCATTGGTCACCACGAAATCAATTAAAATACCTTCCTCTGTTTCTACGCCAAATGAATCGTACATTTCATAGATTTGTGTACAAACGGCCCCAAATTTGCCATTCATCAACATTTGCTGCATCTTTTTCATGGAATGCATTAAACGGTCCCGATAGTATTCTTTGACATACATTTGCAAGTCTTTACTATTATTGATATCCCGCCAAAATTGAACACGGTCGATTTGGTAAAGTTCTGCTTGTGGAGATTCGATGCGAATATTAAAAGGTGCATCAATAAATTCTGAATATTCATCACGTAGCAATGAAACAATTTCCAAATTGTTGATATAACGTAAATTAAATTCACGACCGTCTTTGGAAATAACGCTAGTTTTGATGATGCCACTTTTTAAAATATAGGCATAACGATCTTGCAGTCCTTCATAAGTTAAATAATTTTTCTTCTTTTTTACAACGACTCGAAAGGAATGTTCATCTAAGTAGTCTTGTAAAACATTTCTCATTGGCGGTAACTCCTCAATTATCTCTAAATATTTTTGTTTTTGCCTGTTGGGCTTCTTTCTTATTTAAGCGAATTGGACATCATATGTCAATAACAAATGTTGATAAAAAAGGTCAATTAAACGCTATTTTGAAAAATAAAATCAGCTTTTAGATAATTTTGCCAAAAATTTCGCTTAATGAGTATTAAAAATATTTTTTTTATTTTATGTGCTCAAATATTTTTCAAAAAGAAAAAATTGTATTAAGGTAATAGTAGAAAGGGAGGAGATTTAATGACAGAACCAAACTTAAAAGACCCAAGAAAGTTATTTTATAGTGATGGATTTCCGCAACAAGATCAAGAAACTCCCGCATTACAGGACAAAATGGTCCCTAAACCAGATTGTGGGGAAGACAGCTATGTCGGAAATCACAAATTAGAAAATCGTCGGGTATTAATTACAGGCGGTGATTCTGGGATTGGACGAGCTGCGGCGATTGCTTTTGCTCGCGAAGGCGCAGATATCGCATTACATTTTTTCCCAGGTGAAGAAAAAGACGCCGAAGAAGTGGCGCACTATATACGAGAAGCTGGCCGAAAAGTCGTTCTTTTGCCAGCAGATTTAAGAGATAAACAGGCACCTGAAGAATTGGTTGCACAAGCTCGTGAATCTTTAGGCGGCTTGGATACCCTCGTTTTAAATGCAGCCCAACAAATTTCCTGTGCTGCTATTGAAGAATTGCCAATGGAACAAGTGATAGACACTTTCCATATCAATATTATTGCGATGTTTGGCATTGTCAAAGCAGCAGTGCCTCACTTGCCTGCCGGAAGTAGCATTGTGACAACGACTTCCGTCCAAGCTTTTAATCCCAGTGAGCATTTGTTGGATTATGCAGCAACGAAGGCATCAATTGCCAACTTTACCGTTGGTTTAGCAAAACAACTGGCACCAAAAGGCATTCGGGTAAATGGCGTGGCTCCAGGACCAATCTGGACACCGTTACAGTTAGATCATGGACAACCAATTGAAGAGTTGCCAGAATTTGGGCAACATTCTTTACTGGAACGTGCGGGTCAGCCTGCTGAATTAGCCCCTGTTTATGTTTTCTTGGCGTCCAATGATGCAAGTTATGTTACGGCTCAAGTTTATGGCGTAACTGGTGGAGAAGCAATTAATCTTTAGGAGGGATGTTCCGTGAATAAAGTTGTTAAAATACTTTTGCTTCTAGGTTCACTGATTTTAATGGCATTATTTGGCGCGGTGGCCATCACCACTTGGTCAGCCGATACAGCTTGGCAACCACCAGATAATGTCCAATGGTTCTTGCAAGACAACGAGTACGCACGTCAAGCAATCTTTTGGGTAGCGCTGGTTTTACTAGGAATTATGCTCTTTCTCTTTTTATTCATTCTTTTATTCCCAAGAAGAAAAGGCACGTTTGAATTAAAAGAAGAGCAAGGAAAGTTAGTGTTACACCGTAAAGCCATCGAAGGATTTGTACGCTCTAGCTTGCAAGACAGTGACTTTCTGGAAGCACCAACCATTCGTGTAAAGGCGACAAAACGGCGCATTAAGGTCAATGTTAAAGGCACACTGAAACGAACGGCAGATTTAATTGGACAAACAGAAGCTTGGTCAAAAACAATGGAAGAACGGCTTGCTCGTTTGGTGGGAACTGGTCACAAGATTACGATTGATGTTCATTTTGAAGATATTCAATCAATGAAACGACCACAACAACAGCAAACACAAGCACGTGTGGAGTAGGAGGGATGTACAATGGTTGAATGGATAAAACAATATGCCGTTCCGTTAATTGGTGGCCTAGTCGGCTTGGTTTTTGCAATCTTGTTTCTGTCAATCGGCTTCTTTAAAACATTGTTAGTAGTACTCCTGACAGGACTAGGTATTTGGCTAGGTTTGTATTTGGAACAGACAGGCATTGTCAAAAATTATTTTCATCATAAATAGGAGGTTTTGGCTATGGAAAATGCAAATGTATCGATTGTTAAAGGTGAGTTGACGTTTGAGGATAAAGTAATCCAAAAAATTATTGGCATTGCTTTGGAAGAAGTCGACGGTTTGTTAACTGTGGACGGCGGTTTTTTCTCGAATTTACGAGATAAAATGATTAACAGTGAAGATGTTACAACAGGCATTCACACCGAGGTCGGCAAAAAACAAGTCGCAGTGGATATGGACATTGTAGCCGAATACGGGAAAGATATCGAGACCATTTATGATCAAATGAAAGAGGTTATTACTCGCGAAGTCCAACAAATGACTCACTTGGAAGTAATCGAAGTCAATGTCAACGTAGTAGATATCAAAACACAAGCAGAGTACCAAGAAGAAAGTGAAACGGTCCAAGATAAACTTGGCAACGCCGCTGAAGCGACAGGTAGTTTTATGTCAAAACAAACCAACAAAGCCAAACATGCGGTAACTAAAGGCAAGACAAAAGTCAAAGAAAACACGGTACCTCGTGTTCAATAATTGGTTATTATTTTATTAAAAATAAAGCAATAATAGAAGAAACTAGGAGGAATGAACCATGAGTAACGAAAAATTCAATAATGTACCAAAACCAGCAGGAAACGGACCACACACACCAGAAGATCATGCAATCAAAGGTGAATTAACATTTGAAGATAAAGTCGTTCAAAAAATTATCGGTTTAGCCTTAGAAAATGTCGATGGTCTATTAACAGTCGATGGCGGCTTTTTCTCAAATATTGCTGAAAAATTAGTAAACACAGATAACGTCACAGCGGGTATTGATACCGAAGTTGGTAAAAAACAAGTCGCTGTTGATATGGATATCGTGGTAGAATACGGCAAAGATATTCAAGACATTTACGAAAAAATGAAAGAATTAATCAGCCGTGAAGTGAAAAAAATGACCCACTTAGATGTGATTGAAGTGAATGTTAACGTAGTTGATATCAAATCAAAAGAAGAATACGAAGAAGATAGCGAAACGGTTCAAGATAAAGTCACAGGCGCTGCCAAAAGTACCGGTGAATTTGCTTCTGAACAAACAGAAAAAGCAAAAAAAGCTGTGAATAAAGGAACAGAACAAGTCAAAGAAAATATGGAACCACGTGTAGAATAAACAGTTAAAGGGAGGAAACAATCATGGGCTTTATTTGGGCATTAATTGTCGGTGGTGTCATTGGGGCAATCGCTGGAGCAATTACTAAAAAAGGATCATCGATGGGCATTATTGCCAATATCATTGCAGGGTTAGTTGGTTCAACAATTGGTCAAGCCATTTTAGGCACATGGGGACCAAGCTTAGCTGGGATGGCTATAGTGCCATCGATTATCGGGGCAGTGATTTTAGTTGCCATCGTTTCATGGATTTTAGGACGAAAATAGAGAAAGTTTAAAAAAATAGGGCATAAGTCGTTTCGACTTATGCCCTATTTTTCTTTTTCTATGTATGAGGAAGTTTCGTATGAAAAGTAAATTTTGAGCAATTAGCCAAGAGCTTATTTTAATTAAAATCATTAGTCATTTTGGCTTTTCAACAAAAATCAACAACATTTGTTGAAGTTATTTGTAGATAACGTTTATCATTCACAAATTTACATTTTTTTGTAACGGATATCTCGTATAGTAATAACTGCAAATGAATTTCAGAAAATTTTTTGATAAGTCATCAAAGTGAGGGGATAGCGGTCTTTTATTGAAAAATAGCAACACAAAATAAACAGAACAAAAGAGAGAGGAATTCAAAGAATTATGACAGAACAAACACCAACAAAGCTTTTGAATAAAGGCTTTATCAGTATTACAGTGATTAATTTCATTGTCTATCTTGTTTATTATTTATTAATGGTTATTATTGCGGTGATTGCGCAAGATAGCTTACACGCTACTTTAGGTCAAGCGGGTTTGGCCTCAGGAATTTACATCATCGGGACATTGCTTGCACGACTTTTCATGGGGAAACTCCTTGAACTGATTGGGCGCAAACAAGTCTTACGTTATGGGGCTTTGTTTTATCTTTTAACGACTGTTGCGTATATGTATATGCCAAGTATGGGCATTCTTTATCTGGTCCGTTTTTTAAATGGGTTTGGTTACGGAACCGTTTCGACAGCGACCAACGCAATTGTTACCGCCTATATCCCTAAAAACAAAAAAGGGGAAGGGATCAATTATTATGGTTTGAGTACTAGTTTAGCAGCCGGCATTGGGCCATTTATTGGGATGTTATTGTTAAATGTTTCCAACTTCCATGTCATTATTAACTTTTCAATTATTTTAATTTTGTTAACAACCATTGCTTGCTTCATTTTCCCAGTGAAAAATATTGAGTTAACACCTGAACATCGTGAAGCTTTATCTAAATGGAATTTTGATAGTTTTGTTGAAAAGAAAGTTTTATTTATTACATTTATCGCCTTTTTAATGGGTCTTGCTTATTCAAGTGTCTTATCTTTCTTATCTTCTTATGTCAAAGTAATCGATTTAGTTGACGTCAGCACCTTCTTCTTTATCGTCTATGCGGTCGTGATTACCTTAACACGTCCATCGACAGGTCGGATTTTCGATGTCAAAGGTGAACGCTACGTCATGTATCCGAGCTACATTTTCTTAACACTAGGCTTATTCTTATTAAGTATGACTACGTCTGGTTGGATGTTATTAGTTTCAGGTGGGTTAATTGGCTTAGGTTATGGTACTTTCATGTCAAATGGCCAAGCGGTTTGTCTTCAAGAAAGCCCAAGTCCTCACCGTATCGGGATTGCTTTATCGACTTATTTCATCGGTTTAGACCTTGGATTAGGGGTTGGTCCGTACGTTTTAGGTGAATTACGTAACTTTATGTCATTCCAACAAATGTACTTCTTAGCAGGCTGTATCCCAATCGTTTGTACCATTTTATATATGGTCTTCCACAAAGCTAAAAATGATGCCAAAGATTTGTCTCTTGAAACGATTGAAGAGATTGAACACGGCTCAGAACTATAAATGGACAAGGAGTGATTTCAATGCCTAACGATGAACGGATTTTAAACGTTTTACAACAAACACTAACGGAAATTCAACGCATGAACACGCGTTTAGCTAAAATTGAAACAGAGTTAGCCGATGTCGATCAACATCACGCGACTTTGGATCATTACTTGCAAGAGCTAGAATTGGTGACAGAAAATAACAACGTCATGTAAAGTGAGTAGTTAGTAAATGAATGTTCTACGTTTCGGTATCACTAGAGTGGAACATTGAAAATTTTCGTAAAAAACGTCAAAAGGTAGCAGTTTTTCTGCTACCTTTTGGCGTTTTTTGTAATTTTTATCACTTAAAATGTTTCACGTGAAAACTTTTAAAAGTGGCGTGGACTTTGTTTGGTGACAATTTGTGTATTTAAATTTTCTAAGCTTTGCGCTAGTTCACCAATGCTAGCAGAAAAATCAACATAATAAGTGGGAACCGTTGATTTGACACTAACTTCTGAAAAGATATCTGTAATAATTACATCGAAAGGCTTTTCTGGTGAAGCGACAAAAATTAATTTTTTATCCACGGCTTTACTTAGCTTTTCATAAAGGGTATCTAAAATTAAATTACTTTGATTGGTCCTTACTAAGACACGAATCGGTGGTAAAGATTTCGTTTTCAATGTACAAAAAAGAATAAACAAGCAGTCAACTAACAATTTTTCATTGCCAATCAATGTCGGAAGCATTTCAATTGTAAGGCGCTTCACATCTTTGTAGAGACTTGGATTTTTTTGAAGTGCTTCTTTTAAAAAGCTTTCTTGCACAAATGGATTGGCAATCGTGACAAAGGTCTTAAAAAAGACACTTAAATTTTGGATAGAAGTATATAGATAAAGATACTCGTGAAATGTCAATTTAATTTGATAAAAAGACGTTAGTTGATAAATGATCTCTTTAATGGGTGAGCCTAATAGCTGGACCATATGCATCCGTGCTGCAGGAATTTCCAAGACATCTTGTGTGGCGTAGCTGACACTAATCGTCAATAAGAAAAAGGCAAAAAGGCCTTCTTTTTGTATAAATTTTGTTGGAACTTGGTGTAAGGCTTCTTCTTTAAAAAACAATTCAAATTCACTCAGATTAACAAAGGGATTAACAATCGCTTCTTCCTCCACGAAAGTTTCTTTGATAAAAAAGCCCTCTTTCCAACGCGCTAAAATCACCGCAGAAAAAATCAAGTCTTTTGTAAAATCTTGTGTTGTATTGAAAGAAACAGAGTGTTTTAAACGTCGAAAGAGACTATGGACTTCTTTTTTAGTAATCGTGTGCAACGGCCAATCCCCTTCAGAGTAATTGTTCCAAAAAAGCATCATAAAGAAAATCCGGATATCTTTTTCTTTGCCCACCAACACATTGGTACGTTTTAAATTGATTTCAATCTGATATTTTTGGAGCCATTGGTTTAATTGTCCAATTTTTCGTGTAAAGGTTGATGAAGAAATCTCTAGGACTTTTTCAAAATGTTTGCTATCAATTGCATTATGGTTAAAGGCATAGGTCAGTACTTGATACGCGAAACTTTTTTTGACAAAGTAGGGCATCAAAAACGACAGTTGGAAATAGGGTGCAAACCAAAATGTGATTTCTTTGGCATTTGCTGATAAAGAAAATAAGTTCTCCCAGCCGTTTTTTTCAATTTCTGTTTGGAGCAAAGCTACAGATTGTAGAATGGTATTTTGTTGCATTTTTAATTGAGTCGCTAAAGTAGAAATCGCCAATGTTTGTTCTTCTGCTTCACGACGTTCGAGTAACTCTTCTAAAAGAGCAAAACTTTTACGATAAGGTACATCAAGTAACCCTGTTAACATCCGATTCCCTCCAAACTGTTTTCCCCACGCAATTTAGCAAAATAAATTTTGCGAACTACTTGTTTTAGGTTATAGTATTCGTCTAAATAAGGAACGGGATGCCAATAAAAAGTTTTACTGGCGTGAAAAAGCGGATTATTTTTGTCAGTAATGACTAAGTCAGGCACTTCTTGAATATGATTAACAAATTTCAAAGGAACATCGCAATAATTATTGATTTCCTTCGCTAACCAATTTTCTTGTATCTGATTAATAGATGAATGAAGTAAAATTTTAACAGGAATTTGTTTATTTAATAAAACACTCCGAATAATTAAAAAAATGGTTTCTTTAAATAACGCATCTAGTGGATGTTGTTTGTCAAAAGGCAAACGCTTTAAGAAATAGTTGGTTGTTCGTGAAACATTTGGGTATTGTTTTTCATACAAAGAGACATTAGCAACCTCATAGCTCAATTCCTCTTCCACAGGGAAATGAATCAGTCGTTCACTGGCATTGGATAAATTAACCAACAAAAAGAACACTTCTATTGCGCTTAAATCCAACTGTAATTGCGTACATTTTTCAAAAATCCAAGTAGCGTGTGGACTGTTATCCATTCCCATGATCGCTAAGTTGGCAAAGTTGATGGTTTCCATTTGGACCAGAGAGTACATCGTTAATGTGCTGAAGAAATCATAATAAAAATGAATCTCAGCTTGCCAAGTGTCAGGCTCTTTTTGTTCATCAATAAAACAATCATTCACTAATAGTTGGAATTCTGAATAAGGAAAGGCCAAATTAATAGCAGCAACTTCTGGATAATTGGTGATTGTAAAACCGGATTGATAACGGAGTAAACCTATGGACATAATTAATTTTAATTTGCGTAAATCAGTATATGTAAAGTAAGGGTAACGGTTTTTGATGATTTCAATGAAGTTCTGCAATTGTGCTTGATTAGTCTTAGATAGAAATGGTACTAGAGAAGTTCCTGAAATGAAGAATAAGGAATAAAAGAAACTGCGAAAATCTTTCTCGTTACCACAAATTTTTTCTCGTCTTTTTAAGTTTAAATAACAATTAAATCTAGCTAGATGATTATTTAAACGGTCACTGACTTGTTTAAAAATAGAAAAGTTAATAAAGTGCTCTTCACAAAAATCTTTGGCTGAAGTGTAGCGTTTTAAAAGTAAATCCAGGGCTAACATATAGGTTAGTGACCCGCGGACAACAGCTTCTTTCATTAACTCAATCGGGATATTTTCATCGGCGACTAATTCTATGGACTGTTGATTATTAATAATACGAATATGTACATTTTCATGTGTATTGACTCGAGAAATTAACAAAGTTAATTGATTCAATAAATTGTTGATATTGTAATGGGAAAATTCATATTTTCGTCGGAGTACTTGCATGGGGACTTTTTCTTTACTGTCATACAAGTATTCAATTAGGGAAAGTAACTGAATTTCCTGTTTGGTTAATAAGTTATACATAATAACCACCTTTCTAATTGGTTATGATTGTTTGATTTTTCAGATAATACAGATAGGGCATTCTTGTCTAAATGACATTTGACAATTGCCAGTGAAAGAACTAGTTGTTCTTATGCTACTGTATCTATTCTTAAAAATCAAGAAGAACTGAATGTGTCAAATGGAAGAAAACATGGACAAAAAATGATAGAGCAAAAAATTATTAAGAAAAACAACCAGTTTATATAAAACATTTAAATAACAAAAATGATAATTTGAGTCTATTGATTTTTTAGCTTAAATAGCTTATACAAATAGGCTTTTTTGTCTGGTTAGTTCTTATGAAAAAAATTAAAAAAAACGGTATAGTGGAAGAAGGAATAGTAAAAATAAGAAAGGATAAGGACGTGTTTTCATAAAGATGAAAAGGGTTTCTGGGATTTCATCAACTTTTTCTATTTGGAGGAGAAGTTGTTGATAATTTTCGCTGAAAAATCTCGTTATACTCTTCTTATTCTTATAGAAGAGTCTATAGGAAAAAGCAGAAAATGAATCCGCATTCGAAGTAAGAGTGCGTTTTGAGGAGATAAAAAGAAAAGGTGTGTTGGCTGTCTGTTTTAGCAAGGAAGAAAGACAACAGAAGAGCACTCACTTATTTGGTTTAAAATAAAAAATTGGTACGAAGTGAACGTTCTCTTCTATGTGTCGTTAGTAGAGGAAGGATGAAAGAAATGAGAAAGAATGGTCCAATGGTAAACCGTTGGCTCTACGGATTGATGTGTTTGTTACTTGTTCTAAATTATGGCACACCACTCATGGCTTTGGCGGAAGATGTTAACAGCGATGGCCAGTTAACGTTAGGAGAAGTGAAGCAAACCAGCCAGCAAGAAATGACCTTAGCGCTTCAAGGAAAAGCACAACCAGTAACACAAGAGGTTGTAGTGCATTATAGTGCCAATGTGTCAATCAAAGCTGCACATTGGGCAGCGCCCAATAATACGCGCAAGATTCAAGTGGATGACCAGAAGAAACAGATTCAAATTGAATTGAATCAGCAAGCGTTAGCAGATACGTTAGTCTTAACGTTGAACCCTACAGCTACAGAAGATGTGACGTTTTCTTATGGACAACAGCAACGAGCGTTGACGTTAAAGACTGGTACTGATCCGACAGAATCAACGGCAATCACGAGTTCGCCAGCCGCATCAGCGAATGAAGGTTCAACAGAAGAAGCATCTACAAACTCCTCTGTTCCTCGTTCGTCCGAAGAAACTGTCGCCAGCACGACAAAAGCGATAGAAAGTAAAACAACTGAATCGACGACTGTCAAACCGCGCGTAGCAGGACCAACAGATATCAGTGACTATTTTACAGGTGATGAAACAACGATTATCGATAATTTTGAAGATCCGATTTATTTAAATCCTGATGGCACACCAGCAACACCGCCGTATAAAGAAGATGTGACCATTCATTGGAACTTTAACTGGTCGATTCCAGAAGATGTGCGGGAACAAATGAAAGCAGGCGATTACTTCGAGTTTCAATTACCTGGCAATTTGAAACCTAATAAACCAGGTTCAGGTGATTTAGTTGATGCAGAAGGCAATGTCTATGGAACCTACACAATTAGTGAAGATGGTACGGTTCGTTTTACCTTTAATGAGCGAATCACGTCTGAAAGTGACATTCACGGGGACTTTTCTTTAGATACTCATTTGAATGATTCAGATGGGCGGGGCCCAGGAGATTGGGTGATTGATATTCCTACACAAGAAGATTTGCCGCCTGTAGTGATTCCAATTGTCCCAGATACCGAACAACAAATTGATAAACAAGGCCATTTTGATCGAACGCCCAATCCTAGTGCGATTACTTGGACGGTAGATATCAATCAAGCGATGAAAGATCAAACAAATCCAACTGTGACGGAAACATGGCCAACAGGGAATACCTTTAAGTCCGTGAAAGTCTATGAGTTAGTGATGAATCTTGATGGAACAATTAAAGAAGTGGGTCGCGAACTTAGTCCAGATGAATATACCGTTGATAAAAATGGCAATGTGACGATTAAAGGTGACACCAACAAAGCGTATCGTCTTGAGTACCAAACGACGATTGACGAGGCGGTTATTCCAGATGGCGGCGGCGATGTGCCTTTTAAAAATCACGCGACGTTAACAAGTGATAATAATCCAAATGGGTTAGATGCTGAAGCAACTGTTACCGCCACATATGGCAAAATGTTAGACAAGCGCAACATAGATTACGATGAAACCAATCAAGAATTCACTTGGGAAATTAACTACAACTATGGTGAACAAATCATTCCAAAAGACCAAGCAGTCATTACAGACACAATGGGCGATAATTTAACGTTTGAACCAGATTCTTTACATTTATATTCAGTGACGTTTGATGACAAAGGAAATGAAGTCGTTGGAGCAGAACTTGTGGAAGGAAAAGATTACAAAGTGGTAATCAACGGAGACGGTTCCTTTGCAATTGACTTTTTACATGATGTGACTGGCGCAGTTGATTATCAAAATTCAACGATTGGTTGGACGCTAGCTGTGAATCAAAATAATTATTTGATGGAAAATGCCGTGATTACGGATACGTACGAACCAGTTCCTGGCTTAACTATGGTACCCAATTCGTTGGTTGTCAAAGATACAACCACTGGTGCTCAGTTGACGTTAGGCAAGGATTTCATGGTAGAAATAACTCGTAATGCAGATGGTGAAACAGGCTTTAAGTTAAGTTTCATGGGGGCATATGCCAAAACAAGTGATGCTTTCCACATAACCTATACTACCTTTTTCGATGTTACCGAGTTAGACGCTAATGATCCCGCGTTGGACCATTACCGAAATACTGCTGCCATTGATTGGACGGATGAAGCAGGAAATAATCATCATTCAGAAGATAGTAAACCGTTTAAACCTTTACCTGCTTTTGATTTAAATGCGCAAAAAAGCGGTGTTTACAATGCCGTTACCAAAGAAATCACTTGGACGCTTGCGGTTAATTTAAGTAATAATCGTTTAGTCGACGCCTTTTTGACGGATCCAATTTTAGCCAATCAAACCTATTTGGCTGGGAGCTTGAAAGTCTATGAAGGCAATACAAAGCCAGATGGTTCGGTTGAAAAAGTGAAACCAGCGCAACCGTTGACGGATATCACAATGGAAGAACCAAGCGAGAAAAACCAAAATACTTGGCGTGTTGATTTTCCTAATGATAGTCGTACGTATGTGATTGAATTTAAGACGTCTGTTGATGAAAAAGTTATCGAAGGTTCGGCTAGCTATGACAATACCGCATCTTATACAAACCAAGGTTCTTCACGTGATGTGACAGGAAAAGTTTCTATTCAACATGGTGGCGAATCAGTGAAAAAAGGTGGCGAATACCACAAAGATGATCCAGATCATGTGTACTGGCATGTAATGATCAATGGCGCCCAATCGGTTTTAGACGATGTGGTTATTACTGATACACCCTCACCAAACCAAGTGCTAGATCCCGAGTCATTGGTGATTTACGGTACCAACGTAACAGAAGACGGAACTATTACGCCAGATAAATCTGTTATTTTAGAAGAAGGAAAAGATTACACACTGGAAGTTACCACCGATAATGAAACAGGACAACAAAAAATTGTCGTTAAAATGGCCCATATTGAAGCACCTTATTATATGGAATATCGTAGTTTAGTGACTTCTTCAGCAGCGGGGAGTACAGACACGGTATCCAACCAAGTGTCAATTACTGGAAATGGTTCAGAAGTCGTTCATGGGGATGACAATGGCGATGTGGTCGTTGACATTGATCACAGTGGCGGGCATGCCACAGGGACTAAAGGCAAAATTCAGCTGAAGAAAATAGCCATGGATGGGACGACTATTTTAGCAGGCGCCCATTTCCAAATTTGGGACCAAGCTAAAACACAAGTCCTACGTGAAGGTACAGTAGATGCCACCGGGGTTATCACATTTGGTGGGTTGCCACAAGGGCAATACATTTTGGTGGAGACAAAAGCACCAGAAGGCTATACAGTTTCGGACGAATTAGCTAAAGGCCGAGTCATTACTATTGATGAAGAAACTTCAGCCGAAGGAGCACAACCAACCATTATTAAAAACGATGTCAATAAAGTATTTTTAGAAAAAATGGATGAGAAGGGTAAAAAGTTAGTCAATGCTCGCTTTAAATTAGAGCATGCCGTAACCACGCCGTTTACTCATTGGGAAGAAGTTCCCCTTGCGCCGGATCGAACCAACGCGAATGGCCAGTTAGAGGTGGATAGTTTAAAACCAGGGCTTTATCAGTTCACAGAAATCGAAGCACCGACAGGCTATCTTTTAGACACGACACCCAAACGATTCATTGTGACACAAAATACGAGCGGGCAAATTCGTGATGTTCATGTCAAAATGCTTAATTACCAAGGTTCTGCTGAACTAATTAAAAAAGACCAAGCAGGCAATCCATTAGCAGGTGCTGAATTTTCAGTCCTTGATGCCACAGGACAAGCGGTTCGAGAACACGTAGTTTCGGATGCAAACGGAAAAGTCACAGTGACGGATTTAGCCCCAGGCAAATATCAATTTGTGGAAACCAAAGCGCCAGCAGGGTACCTTTTAAACACTGAACCAAGTGCTTTCACGATTGCAGCAAGCGATCGGGGCAAACCAGCAACAGTTATAGCAACGGCTAACTTTGTTAACTATCAAGGCGCAGCTAAATTAATCAAAAAAGATGTGAATGGACACTTATTAAGTGGTGCGACATTTAAAGTGCTTGACGCGAAGGGACAAACGATTCAAACAGGCTTGACGACAAATAATCAAGGGGAAATTGTTGCAGAGCACTTAGCCCCAGGTAAATATCGCTTTGTAGAAACCAAAGCGCCAACAGGCTATTTATTAAATACCACGCCAGTCCCATTTGAAATTGCTGAGAAAAATGCTGGTAAACCAGCGGTCGTTGTTGCTAGTGACAACTTTGTGAATTACAAAGGGGCTTTCCAAATCGTGAAAACGAATAGCGCAGACCAACCATTAGCAGGTGCTGTTTTTGAACTATATGATCACAATAAACAATCATTAGGGATTACAGCAACGAGTGGCAAAGATGGCAAAATTATCTTTAGAGACTTGGCGCCAGGTACCTATTATTACAAAGAAATCAAAGCACCAAAATTACCAGATGGCGCAGATTATATTATTTATCCTGAATTAGTAAAAGTAGAAATTCGTGGTGATTTCAAAGGCGATCCGGAGATCTTCCAATTAGGGGCCTTCGCCAATTTCAAAGGACGTGCCGTCTTTAAGAAAATTGATGCCAATGCGAACCCACTTCCAGGAACGATTTTTAAATTGTATCGAATCGAAAACGGGGAAAAAATCTTTGAAAGAGAAGTAACTGCTGAAAAAGATGGTTCATTGGCTATGGAGGATTTAGGCGCTGGTAGTTATGAATTAGATGAAATGGATGCAACGGATGGCTATATCGTCAATAAACAACCCATTTATTTTGTAGTGAAGAAGAATTCAAATGATAAACAACCACTAGATGAGTTAGAGTTTGTAAATTATCAAGCGGAAGTAACGGGACGTAAAGTCAACGAGCAAGGTCAAACCTTAGCGGGTGCAGTTTTTGCAATTTACAATGCCGATGAGCAGAATCAGCCACAAGGTTCACCGATAACATTCTTGAATCGTGCAGGAGAAAAAGTTTCTGAAATAACAACGGATAAGACTGGCGAAATTTACGCTAAAGGGCTGAATGAAGGGCATTACGTTTTAGTGGAAACGAAAGCACCAACAGGCTATCTGTTAGACACAACGCCACATCCATTTGATGTAACCGCCCAATTAGGAAAAGAGCAGCCAATTGCTTTAGGCGATCTTATCAATTATCAAGGAACTGCTCAATTAACCAAAGAAAACGAAACAGGTAAAGCATTGGCAGGTGCGGTGTTTAAGGTCATTGATGAAACAGGGCAAACTGTAGCTGGACAAACCAATCTGATGTCTGACAAGCAAGGCAAAGTCATTGCGAAAAATTTAGCACCGGGAACGTATCGTTTTGTGGAGACACAAGCGCCAACTGGCTATCTTCTTAATGAAATGCCAAGCGCAAGCTTTACGATTGCCAAAGACAACCAAGGCAAACCAGCCACTGTGGTACTTAAAGCACCTTTTATTAATTACCAAGGTGCTGCCAAGCTGGTGAAAATTGACCAGCAAAAGAATGCCTTAGCAGGTGCTGAATTTAAAGTGACAGATGCAGAGACAGGGCAAACTGTCGCTCGTTCATTACGTTCTGACAACCAAGGGTTAGTTCAAGTGAACCACTTACAACCAAGAAAATATACCTTTGTGGAAACAAAAGCACCGGATGGTTACCAACTGTCTAAGCAAGCAGTCGCATTCACTATTGCGGCAACAGCGAAAGACAAACCTGAACTCGTGGATGCGGGCACGTTTGTTAACGAGAAACAACCTGTATCCAAAAAAACAAAACCAAATCAGCCAACAACGAAACAAGCAGCTAGAGAGACAGGTTGGCTTGGTTTACCGAAAACCAACACACAAGTCAATTACTTCTTTGTCTTTATCGGCCTCCTGTTGGTCAGTTTGGCAAGTTGGCTCTTCTATAAAAAGAGCAAGAAATAAGCAAAAGCTATAAAAAAACAGGCCATCCGTTCTTTCGACGGATGGCCTGTTTTTTCATCTTAAGCTAATCAACTGAACAAAAGCAGCTCCTTCTTATTGACATTCTCAGGTAACCCTTCATCGCAGTTTAGCCTTTGAACAGAACTTACTGAGTTTTTGGAGCAAACCGCTTGTGCCTCAGCCTTTGTTTTTCGATGCTATCTTTAGGTATTTTGGCTAAAATATTGTACACTTTACATGTGCAAGAAATTTAGTTAGAGATATGAGGATAGAATGATGGAAAAGATGATGGTTTTATACAACGAAACTTCAGGAAGTAGTGAAAGTAAAGAGATTGCAGAACGCTTTAAAAAAGCTGCAGAAGCGAAAGGGGAAGCGGTTATTTTGCAACCTTCCAATCCAGACATTGATCCTGAAGAAATGCGGAAAAATGCCAAAGAAAATCAAGTGGGTGTCTTGGTCGTCATTGGTGGTGACGGGACCATTCATCATGCCGTTCAAAATTTTAAAGACACCATTCGTGACTATCAAATAGGGATTATTCCAGGTGGAACAGTCAATAATTTTGCGCGTGTGTTAAGTATTCCTTTGAAAGAAGAAGACGCCTTTGAGACCATTTTGGCAGGACAGACCACACCAGTTGACTTTGGAATGGTAAATCAAGATGTGATGATTTCGACCTTAACGATTGGACTATTAGCAGATACAGCAGCAAATGTGACCCAACAGGAGAAACAAAAATATGGTCCTTTAGCCTTTACAAAGCAATTTTTCCGCTTATTAATGAAAAAGAAAAAATACAAACTAAAAATTGATGGCGATGAAAGACGTTGGCATGGCAAAGCCCAATTATTAACGATGACCATGACGAATTCTGCTGGCGGCTTTACCAATTTCGATGCCAATGCCACGCCAGATGACGGCGAAGTCCACATTATCATTTTACCTAAGTTAGTTTTTTACAAGTTTGTCTATTATTTACCTAAAATTATCAGAGGACAATTAAATGAAATTCCTGGTGTCGTGTATTTCTCTGGGAGTCAATTTAAAATTAGTGGCGAAAAAGACAAGAAAGTCCAAACACGAACAGATGGCGACCCTACCGATGATTTACCGATTAAAGTAACGGTGGAAGCTGGGGGACTCAACGTGTTTGTTCCTGAAACGTCCACATCTACGAAAGAATAAAAGAAACAACTGTTATTTTTTCGTGGAATAGATTTCTCATTTTGTGTACAATAGAACAGAAGAGAGGCAGTTGAGTGAACAGTGAAATGGGATGAATATGTTGATATATTCGATACAGATGTCGTTTCTAAAATTATTATTTTAAGAAACTTGCCAATTAATGAAGGCTGGATTGACATCAATGAGTTAGCAGAAGAATTACAATTAAACAAAAAATCAGTCAAAAAATACGTAGAGCTTCTAAAAGATGACATTACGTATTATGCTGTGGATAATGATGCTTCTTTGGCTTTTGAAAAGGGGCATGGCTATCGCTTGAACTTGGCGTCTAGCCAAGCGTTCCAGAAACTTTATACAGCAATTTTTCGGGATAGTTTAACTTATCAAGTAATGGAAGATTTATTCTGGGGTCGATTTAATGGGATTGTGCCAGCGACAACAAAATATCATACCAGTGATGCCACGATTCGGCGCTTGCTTAAAGGGTTTACAGAAATTTTAGCGCCATTGGGGTTAGTGATTAATAAAAGCACCTGGAAAATTGAAGGCAATGAAGCGTATTTGCGCCATTTTGCTTACACTATTTTTATGGACTTAATCCGTGATACTTGGCCTTTTGACTATATACAAGAAACGGAAGTCGCACAAACTGTCCAAAAAATGATGGCTTTTTTCAACGTAGAAGTTGCGGAAACGGTGATACGCCGAGTTAAATATATGGTCGCTATCTCAAAAGTCCGTAGTGCGCAAGGCGCCGAATATCAACCTTCAGCCGAGCAAGAAACTTATTTAGAAGGTAATAAACATTACCAAGCCTTTATAGAAGAAATGACAGCTACAACCCTTTTCCTTAACAAAAACGATTTAACTTTTGTGTACTTTTTCTTGTTAGCCAATGACCAATTTTATCAAGATGAAGCCACTGCACAAGCAATTTTAGCGCATTTTGATGAGACTGAAGCACCCGTTTACATGTTGACTCATTTAGTCCAACATTTCTTATTAGAAGAAATACACATGACGCCGCAATTGGAGAAAATTCGTCCGCAAATTTTTTATTATTTGTTTGCTACACATTTATTTGCCGAACTTTACTATGTCCAAAATGTGAAAATGTACAATGTCTTTTGGAATAAAGTTAAAGAAAAATATCCGGTTCTTTTAGAAGAATTAAGCCAAGGCTTAAATCAACTTTACGAACAAACAGGCAATGAATTATTTACAAATAAAGAATTTTTGGCTCTGCGTTATTCTAGTGTTTTGGCGCTTTCCGATGATTTAATTCATCGCGAACAAAAAATTGTTTTAGGGTTAAAATCAGGCTTGCCAGTACTGGAAGAAGAACGGGTGAAACTTTCGATTGAAAATAATTTTCGTCGGTTCTATGCATTGGAAGTTTTACGATACAGTGAAGCAAGCAAAGAAGAATGGCAAAATATTGATTTACTATTAGTGACTTCTTTGACAGATGTAGAAACGGGCCATCCAGAGATCTTTTTACTTTCAAGTGAGTTAACGTTTGAACAATATAATCGTTTGAACCAAAAAATAGTAAAAATTAACGAGAAAAGAACCACGTCACTTTAATAAAAAATCAAAAAAATGGGCTTTTTTGAGGTATATGTCCGATAAATTGTAAAAAAATTTTTCTAAAAAGTAAAAAAAGACAAGAAGAAAACGTCAATAAGTAGGTAATCAACACCTACTTATTGACGTTTTCTCGTTGTTTTTTAATAAATACTGCGTCAATTCTTCTGAAAATTATGTCAAAAAGGTACTTTTTTTGCTTTTTTTATCGTAAATAATAGATGATTAGCTATTGATAGTAAAGGAACTACTACTTTTTTTAACAGGCGGTTAAAAAATATTGAGGGTTCTCACAAGAATTTTTCTATATAATAGAAAGAGCAAGGGAAGGAAGGCGGGATAGAATGAAAAAACGGATGGAACAAATTGAAGAAATCTTAAGTTGTGAAGAAAATAGTGCCGGTGTTCGATTAAAGGAATTGGTTGAGGCCTTAGAATTAGAAGTCACAAATCAAAACTTGTTAAAGGTAACAAGTATCTTACATATGAATCCAAAATTCAAAAAAATTTATGCATACGAAGACAGTCGTGTTATTACGCTGTATCAACTTTTACAAAATAAGCCGTTGGAAGTAACGGAATGAAAAGAGGAAAACACATGAAGAAAACAATACTTATTCTTCTATTTGGTTTATTGACGGTGGTTGGTCTACCAATGGTGACTGAAGCGGCTGAACCAGTTGATGCAACAGATGCAACAATTTTTGGTGCGCAAGCGATGGTACCTAATAGCACAGAGGATCAAACAGATAAGTTACAGACATTACTGAGTCAGACAGCAAAGGAAGGACGGGCATTATTTTTACCACAGGGAAGTTATGCTCTGTCAAAAGATATTGCGATTTCTTCAAATTATCAATTAATTGGCGATACAACAGGAGCCACTATTTTACATAATGCTACAGGTGCACCGATTCAGCTAACAGACACAACGTACGGGACGAAAACCAATGTACGACTTCAAAATATTGCTTTTGACGGCATCAATGTGACCTTAAAATTGACGAATCAATTAACGCTAGCAAACAATATCTTTTATAATCCATTAAAAGGATTCGTGGTCAATCTAAATGCAGATATTGGCGTTAAAATTTCAGGTAATATTTTCATGCGAGACACAGCACATATGCAGCCAGGGATTGATTTTAACCGAGCGATTTACATTGGTGGTTATTCAACACCAAGTCGCTTCCAGTATATGTCAGATGTAGACATCGTGGACAATTTATTTGGGTTAAAAGTGACGGAATTAGATGCGATTAAAAGCACCGGTCGTTCAGACTTAGCAGCAACTATTACACGTTTACAAACAGCCATTGAAGCAGGTGCTATTTCAGTACCTAATGAACAAAATTATCTATCCACCGGGGTTAATTCTTTTAATATGTTGAAGGATGTAACTGTCCAACATAATTTTTTCTATTCACCCTATGACAATGAAAACTTAAACGGCTTAGGTGGCGATCATGCGATTTATTTCCGTGGTGCCCAAAACATCACGGTGGTAGGGAATCACTTACGTGGACTACAAAATGGTCCAGCTGGCGGATTTAAGTTTAAATCAGGCCGTAATATTACGATTATGAATAATTATTTGCGAAATACAGGCCTCATTATGTATGGAACACCAGAGATTGGTTTGGCAGAAACGCAAGCAGAGGGTGCTATCTCAGAACTCTCTAACTGGTTAGTGGCTAATAACATTTTTGATTGGAAGTATTGGAACAATCAATATGCAATTGGAATGGAATACAATCGACATACAGGAAATAACAATGTGTTCAATGGCGTATTTATCAACAATCAGTTTGTTAACTACCACAATATTCCGCAAAATCGACGTCGGGAATTGTTAATCGCTAGTGGCGGTGGTTTCCGACCAGAAACGAGTTTTGTGAAAGACAATACTCGAGATGATGGCCTTAAAAACGGCCAATTATTGGTAGAAAATTGGACAGAGGCGGACTATCGCTTAATGCCAGCAACATGGGAATCATTAATTTCACCAACGCTTTATGAGCAATATAAAAATACGCCAATTCCGGTTAGAAATACTTTAGCAACCCCTGTGGCTACAACGATTGTGCAAGGACAATCAATCGATCCGCAGCAACTGGTTGCTAATACAAATGACGCGGATGAAGCAGTCCCAACTGCTAAAATCGTCAATCCAGAGGTTTTAAATGAAATCGGTCAACAAAAAGTGACTGTTCAATTAACTTATGAAACAGGGGCATTGGTAACAGTGAACGTACCGGTGACGGTAGATGCCTCTGCAAAAAAGCTTGATTTGTCCCAGCTACAAACCGTTTATGCTTCGATTGGTGAAGCAAACCAATATACAGTTTACTCTTGGCAGCTATTCACTGCCATTGGGCCTAAAACAATTGTTCCTTCCTATTATCAGCAGGCGACACAATTGTTAGCAGAAGGTCAGGAGAGTCAGGACAAAACCCAAGAGCAAGTGGATCAGTTAACAAGTAATTTGCAATCTGCAATGAAAGTATTAGTCAAAAAAGCCGATATCACGCTAGAGCGTACAGAAGCAGAAAATGAACTTGCAAGCGTTCATAAATTAGACGAATCTGTATATACCAAAGACTCTTGGCAAGCCATGCAAGAAGCCTTAATAGATACAACAACTGGCGAAGGAAGTTCTAAGCAGTTACAACAACTGCTTGCTTGGTCAGATGAAGAATTATTAGAGCCAACACTTGGTGGCTTTAAAACGCCTGCAGATGCACAAAAGCGTATTAACCAATTAACACAAACCATAAAAACGGCGTTACTTCTGTTAGTTGAAAAATCAACAGAGACAACTAGTAGCACAAGCGAAAGCAGCACTTCAAGCACAACCAGTGAAACCAGTAATACCAGCGAAAGCAGCACGCCAAGTACAACTAGCGAAACCAGTAATACCAGCGAAAGCAGCACCTCAAGCACGACAAGTGAGAGCAGTAGTACCAGCGAAAGCAGCACGCCAAGCACGACAAGTGAGAGCAGTAGTACCAGCGAAAGCAGCACCTCAAACACAACCAGTGAAAGCAGTAGTACCAGCGAAAGCAGCACGCCAAGTACAACCAGTGAAACCAGTAATACCAGCGAAAGCAGCACGCCAAGCACGACAAGTGAGAGCAGTAGTACCAGCGAAAGCAGCACCTCAAGCACAACCAGCGAAACCAGTAATACCAGCGAAAGCAGCACCTCAAGCACGACAAGTGAGAGCAGTAGTACCAGCGAAAGCAGCACCTCAAGCACAACCAGTGAAAGCAGTAGTACCAGCGAAAGTAGTACCTCAAGTACGACAAGTGAGAGCAGTAATACTAGCGAAAGTAGTACCTCAAGCACGCCAAGTGAAACAAGCAATACGAATGAAAGCAACACACCAAGTACAACCAGTAAAACAAGTAGTACCAGCGAAAGTAGTGCTTCAAGTACGACCAGCGCAACCAACAGTACAAGTGAGAGTAGCACCCCAAGCACTGTAAACGAAAGCAGCCAAAACAAAGGCCAGAATTCTGTCATTTACGCGGTAGAGTCTAATCAAGATCCTAATGACGCTCAAAGTAATTCAAAGCCCTCTGCCAAGGCTAGTCAAACAAAGGAATCAGTAGCAGAAAACCAAGCAACTAAACAGATACAGACGAATCAAGAATCGTCAGGAACAGTCAAAAAAGCGGATAATACGACCAAAATTGCCAAGAAAAAATTCCCCAAAACAGGGGAACAATCTTCAGCAGTTGTGAGCTTCCTAGGCCTGAGCTTTTTATCGTTAGCCATAGCAACCTATTGTTTTAAAGTGAAAAGATAACTCTTTAAAAACGGATAAGTAAACATCCTGAAACAAGAAATAGGACTTGTTTCAGGATGTTTTCATATAAAATTAAAAGAACTACAGTTTTTAGTGAAAAAATACACAAAAGTACTTGAATTTCTGTGATATAAGGGTAAAGTAAAGGAGGACAAAAAACAAAGGAAGTGAAATGTTTGTATACACCAGATGAAATTTTAAGTATTAGTATTGAAAATGGTCAGAAAAAAATTCAAAAGCCTTTGGTAGCAAAACTCATTTTAGGATTTATCGGCGGGGCTATGATTTCCCTCGGCTATTTGGCTTATGTGCGTGTTTCCGCCTCTATTCCAGCAGATTTAGCCAGTGTTCAAGCTTTAGTGGGAGCTGCGGTTTTCCCGATTGGTCTAATTGTTATTTTAATGGCTGGTGGTGAGTTAATCACAGGAAATATGATGGCAGTGAGTACGGCTTGGTTTGCTAAAAAGGTCTCTTTCAGAGAATTACTCGTGAACTGGGTCACAATTACATTGGCAAATATGGTTGGCGCCCTATTTGTTGCCTATTTTTTTGGTCATTATTTAGGTTTAACCAGTAGCGGCGCCTATTTAAATCAGGTTCTTTCTCTTGCAGAACATAAAGTTGCAGCAACTTGGCTTCAAGCAATTATTTCAGGTATTGGCTGTAACTGGTTCGTAGGTCTGGCCTTATGGCTTTGTTATGGTGCGAAAGATGCAGCGGGGAAACTATTAGGCATCTGGTTTCCAGTAATGATTTTTGTTGCAATTGGCTTTCAGCATAGTGTGGCGAATGCATTCATCATTCCAGCCGCAATTTTTGAAGGCGGCGTTCAGTGGGGAGACTTTTTCCGTAATTTTATTTTTGTTTATTTAGGTAATATCATTGGTGGTGCCATTTTTGTTTCTGGCTTTTACTATTTAAGCTATCGCAAACATTAAATCCATTTAGCAGATAAAAACCTACACAAAGGCTAAATGCCTTTGTGCAGGTTTTTTCTTTTTAAACAAAAAGGAAAACGGTTGAAAAATTATTGCTAGATTTTTAAAACAATGTTACATTAATGTTGCAAAAAGATTTCTGGAGGTAACGAAAAATGAAAAAAATTGCTTTGTTCAGTATGTTAACGTTCAGTGTATTGTCTTTAAGTCTAGCAGGATGTGGAAACAAAAAAACAGCAAGCACAAATGATTCTAAGCCAAAGCAAGAAACAAAGAAAGCCACGCAGAAATCCTCTAGCCAACAAGAAATGAAAAGTAGTCATTCGTCTGTCACGGGTCAAAATTCTAATGTGACAGGGGAAAATCCGTCAGAAAATGCCACGCAGCCTTCTGCAGGAACTGATGAAACGAATGAAGTCCCTCAAAACCAAGCACCTGATACAAACATTACAATTACCAATGTTGTTTTCAATCCTGAAAGAAATGAAATTAATGGTACTACATTACCTAATGCAACCATTACAGCAACGGTAGTCGGTGATGCTTCTGCACAAGCAGGTGTTTTTTATGCGGATGCCAATGGCAATTTTACAGTAATTAGTCCCAGAGCGGGAGCGACTACTCAATTAATCGCAACCGTTGATCAACGGAATAGTGCACCTGTCCAAATTGATATTCCAAGTTCAGGACAAGAAGCAGCGCTTTCTTTTAGCAATATTACGATTGATCCGAAACAAGGGACAATTTCTGGTAAAACAGCACCGAATGCAACTATTTTAGTGTCACGTGCAGATGATGCGCGGGTGATTCTAGCAAGTTTTACTGCGGATGCCCAAGGGAATTTCACAGCCAGTAATTTAGTTCCCGGCACAAAAAATCGCTTAGACGTTACGTTAAATGGAGAAATAGGGACACCTTACTTGTTTGATTTACCAAATTAAAATAGAAGAGAAGTGATCAAAGCCACCAACGCTAGTTAGCGTTGGTGGCTTTGATGTTTTAAGCTTCTTCTTTTTTATGATTGCGGATATGTAAATAGATGGTATTTTTTGAAATACCTAATCGATCGGCAATCTTTATGACAGAATCTTTGAGATTAAAAATTCCTTGATCATATAAACGAATAACAATTTCTTTATTTTGCTTCAAATGTGATACATTTGGATCGCTTTCTACTGCTTGTTTTACTTTTGTCAGTGAAGTAGTGATTAATTCGTCAATATTGTCAGAAAAATGTTCAGAATTTTTAAGCTCTTGGGACATATCATTTTGTTGTCCTGAAGGTAATAAGTCTTGCAAGTAATCAATTAATGGCATTTCTAAATGCATATTGATACAGATCAATCCAATAATACGATCATTTTCACCGATAACTGGAATGGTGGAAGATTTTAAAATAACCCCTTTTTGATTTTTATTGTAGTAGGGTTTCACAGCGTAATCATGTTCCGACTCTACTTGACTTAACATTTTTAACGCCATATCAGTAATGGGGGCACCTTCCTTGCGGTTACTGAAATGGCCATTGATGACTTTGATAGCTGAACTTTCCAAATTTTCTAAACTATGAAGAATGACTTCATGGGTACTACCAAAGAAGTTCCCTAATCCATCAAGCATTAAGGCATGTGAATGTAAGATTTGTTTATCTACTTCACTTAAACGTAAATATGACTCCAAGTGATATCCTCCCCTACACTGAAATTAATTTTAGTGTAATACTTTTTTAATGGAAAAGCAATAAGATTCTTTACGTTAAAAAAATACATTGACTAAACTTTTGTTTAGTTGTATACTCTGAATGTGGAATGAAATTTTTGTTACTCATTGTACTTTAGTTCATCGGAATGCTCGCTCATTCTTTCACTTGTTGAGCAATAAAAATTTTATTCAGGAGTACCATCCGTTATAAAAAAATATAGTTGGAGGCAAAGAAATGAAAACGTTATCAGGAATCTTGATGTTAGTCTTAGTTTTATGTGGCATGTCCCTATTCTCTTTTAAAGCACCGCGAGGGAAAAAATCTTTAAGTGCTTTGTCTGGTGCAGCTTGTGCCACCTTTCTACCAGAGGCGTTTTTGCGATATGCAGTAGGCGGCGTTTTTCATTTAGATTATGTGTCGCAAATTGGTGAAACTATGGGTAGTCTAGGTGGTTTAGCAGCTGGAGCTCTTGTGCCGCTCGCTTTCGGGATTAGTCCAGTTTTTTCAATTATTTTAGGTCTGTCATTGATTAAAGTCAGCTTGTTACCAGCCTTTATTACCGCATATCTTTTATCTTTTGTTGTTGAGCAGATGCAAAAACGTATTCCAGAAGGGATTGACTTATTAGTCGTTATTTTAGTCATTCCAGTCGCTGCTTCGTTAGTTGCTGGTTTTATTCAACCCGTTGTATTAGGTGTCCTAGAAGTTATTGGGGGCACGATTTTAAGTGCAGTAGATGGCAATCCATATGTGATGGGCGCAATTTTAGGTGCTATTATCCCGATTGTTGGTATGACACCGTTAAGTTCAATGGTTTTAACTGCCTTGATTGGTTTGACTGGTGTACCAATGGCTGTCGGTGCGTTGACTTGTTACGGCAGTTCCATTGTCAATGCGGCGCTATTTAAAAAGTTAAAACTAGGCACAGCTTCAACCCCGTTAGCTGTGGCAATTGAGCCATTAACACAAGTCGATATCATCAGCTCCAATCCAATTCCTATTTACGCAACGAATTTATTTTCAGGAATGGTTAGTGGTATTGTAGTGACTTTCTTTGGCTTAAAAGTACCTGTGACAGGAATGGCAACGCCGTGGGCTGGTTTACTTGTGACATTAGGTAACAATGCCATTCAAACGACTTTACTAGCAGTAGCGATTATCACAGTGGTCAGTCTGATGTTTGGATTTTTAGGTGCGCTGGTCTTTAAACGTTACAGAATTGAAGCGGTGGATAATACACCAGAATTTGAAGGAACGACGGAAGTAACCAGTGAAAAAGAAGCAGTAAAAACCAAAGGAGGAGTTACGTATGAACACAGCTATGGCCATCAATAAACCTAAAAAAGTGAACAAAGTAATGAACTACAAAAGTTGTTTTGACATTATCGGTCCTATTATGATTGGTCCTTCTAGTTCGCATACAGCTGGGGCCTTAGCGATTGGCTTAGCGGCAAGAAAGTTATTCGGCGGAACGCCAGAAAAAATTGTGATTAAATACTATGAATCTTTTGCAGACACGCATAAAGGACATGGAACTGATTTTGCAATTATTGGCGGAATTCTTGGACTAGCAGCAGATGATGCCAACGTAACACAATCCATTGAACTTGCGGAAGAACAAGGAATCGAGATTCAATTTTTAGAAATGAGTGAAGAAAGTCCAGTGAAGCATGCTAATACAGCATGTGTGACACTCAGTGATGCAACGCACGAAATTCATTTAACAGGAATTTCTGTAGGTGGCGGCACTATCGAGGTGAAATACATTGAATTAGACGGTTTCAATGTCCAACTACATGGTCCTTTACCTATTTTGTTAGTCATTAATCAAGAAGAGCAGGCGATGCAAGCTTTTAAAGATACGTTACAAAAAAATAATATTCAAGTGAATGCTGTGTCTCGTTATGTGGAAGGGAATCAAATTTTATTCATCTTTGACTTAGATTCGGCACCAATTTCCTCGGTGAAAGAACAACTGTTTTCACTAGATGACACATCGAAAATAATCTTATTATGATAGGAGTTTGACATATGTACCTTTCGATTGAAGAATTTATCGATAAAGCTGAAAAAACAGGAAAAAAAATCTCTGATTTGATGATTGAGCAAGAAATGGAGCGTAGCCAAAAAAGCTATGAAGAAATTTGGACACAGATGGGTCAAAATTTGGATGTTATGGATGCTGCTGTCAAACGCTCGCAAGAAGGAGCAGGCGTTTTTTCTCCTACTGGGTTAACGGGCGGTGATGCGGCTCGTTTAAAAAAATACCGCGCAGCTGGCAAAACGTTATCAGGTGATTTAATGATGTCTGCAGTTCAAGCCGCACTAGGTACGAATGAAGTCAATGCAGCAATGGGCGTTGTTTGCGCAACGCCAACCGCTGGTGCAAGTGGCACCTTACCAGGGGTTTTAACAGCGATTAAAAATACCTTGAATTTAACGCGTGATCAACAAATTCGTTTCTTGTTTACCAGTTCTTTATTTGGGATGGTCACAGCTAACAATGCGATGATTGCTGGTGCTGTTGGTGGATGTCAAGCCGAAGTAGGCAGTGCTTCAGCGATGGCCGCCGCTGCAGCTGTTGAAGCGGCTGGCGGAACACCACGCCAATCTTCTGAAGCTTTTGCTATGGCTTTAGGGAATTTATTAGGTTTAGTTTGTGACCCAGTGGCTGGGTTAGTCGAAATTCCTTGTGTTAAACGAAATACAGTAGGTGCAGGCAATGCGTTAATCGCTGCAGATATGGCTTTAGCTGGAATTGTAAATAAAATACCAGCAGATGAAGTGGTGGAAGCCATGAATAAAGTCGGCCGTCAATTACCACGAGAATTGAGAGAAACGGGTTTAGGTGGCTTAGCTGGCACAGCGACTGGCCAACGAATGAAGAATGAAATTTTTGAAAAAGTAAAATTCACCATTGTTTAAAATTTAATCATGAAGAGGGAAATAAGATGCTGGATATGAAAAAAATTCGCCAAAATGTAGAAGTGGTACAGAAAAAGTTAAAAACACGTGGTGTGGACGAGGAAGTTTTATTGCGCTTTTTGGCTTTAGATGAAGAACGGAGAGCGTTACTTGTTAAAGTTGAAGAACTGAAAAAACACCGTAATCAGGTATCAGGAGAAATTGCACAATTAAAGCGTGCACAAAAAGATGCTTCACAACAGTTGCTAAATATGCAAGAAGTTAGCGAGCAAATTAAAGTTTTAGATCAAGAAGTTGTTCATTTGCAAGAACAATGCACAGCCATTGCAGAACGTTTGCCTAACTTACCTCATGAGAGCGTACCTGTTGGCGCAGACGAAGCCGCCAACGTAGAAGTTCGGCGGTGGAGTACGCCGAAAACTTTTTCATTTGAACCGAAACCACATTGGGAAATCGGTGAAGCCTTAGGAATTTTAGATTTTGAAAGAGGCGCGAAAGTATCTGGTAGCCGTTTTCTTTATTACAAAGGCTTAGGGGCTCGTTTAGAACGAGCGGTCTATAATTTTATGTTAGATCAACATGTTAATGAACATGGTTATACCGAGGTGATTCCTCCTTATTTGGTCAATAGCAAAGCAATGTTTGGCACCGGTCAGTTTCCTAAGTTCAAAGAAGATGTCTTCCAAGTTGCAGAAAGTGATTTGACGCTGATCCCCACAGCGGAAGTCCCGTTAACTAACTACTATAATAATGAAATTTTAGAGGCGCAAGAGTTACCGATTTATTTCACTGCTTTAAGTCCTTCTTTTCGTTCGGAAGCGGGTAGCGCAGGCCGTGATACCCGAGGATTAATTCGTTTACACCAGTTCCATAAAGTAGAAATGGTTAAATTTAGTGATGCAGAACACTCTTATGAAGAATTAGAAAAAATGACCAACAATGCTGGAGACATTTTAGAAAAATTGGGCCTCCCTTATCGAGTGATTACTCTTTCGACAGGTGACATGGGCTTCTCGGCAGCGAAAACCTATGATTTAGAAGTTTGGATTCCGGCACAGAAAACGTATCGAGAAATTAGTTCTTGTTCAAACTGTGAAGACTTCCAAGCACGTCGGGCGTTGATTCGTTATCGTGATAAAACGGGTCATGTTCAATATGCCCACACTCTTAATGGGTCAGGACTTGCTGTTGGTCGAACAGTGGCTGCCATTTTGGAAAATTATCAAAATGAAGATGGCACCGTAACGATTCCAGAAGTTCTACGTCCTTATATGGGCGGTTTAACGAAAATAGATTAAAAAAGAAGGTTGATGTCACAACATCAACCTTCTTTTTTAATTCGTTAAATCCGTTAACCAATGCCCAATTTCTTGAAAAACTGTTGCTTTTTCCGTTTCTAATAAAATTTCATGACGCAATGTGGGAAATAGTCGTAACGTCACGTGCTGAAAACCTGCATGCTTTAATTGCTTTTGAATTTTCGCTGGCCCCTTGCTGAAATCACCAACTGGGTCTTCAGCGCCACTAATGATCAAAATAGGCAATTCTTTTGGGATCGCTTGGTACCAATTCTTTTGATTGGCTCGTTTAACAAGTGAAAAAAGGGTAGCAAAACCATTATTGGTAAATACGAAGCCCATTAATGGGTCATTTTCATAGTCAGCCACATTGGCTTGATTTTTAGAAAGCCAATTAAAGGAACTTGCTTCAGGAAATTTTTTACTAAAAGAACCAAATGCCAGCTTATCAATGAACGGAGCTGGTTTTTTCGGCTGTTTCTCGGCCATTTTTTTAATAAAAGGCAATGCTGCGGTTAAAGGTAACGGACTTGTTCCAGTGCCCATGAAAATGACTCCTTGCACAGTCACAGGATAGTCTTGCAGATAGTTGCGCAAGGCGAAAGACCCCATGCTGTGACCCATCATAAAATAGGGCAATTGTGGATAGCGATTCACAGCCCATTGTTTCACTTGATGAATATCTGTAACGACATTTTCAGGCCCTTGTTCTCCAAAAAAACCATAGATCGGTGCGCTTGGTTGTACAGATTCGCCATGACCTAGATGATCATGACCAATTACGGCAAACCCTAATTGATTTAAAAAACGAGCAAATTCATCATAACGTTGGATATGCTCTGCCATGCCGTGAATCAATTGAACTACGGCTTTGGGTGAAGGACAGGGCCAATGACGTACATTGAGCTGAGTTTGTTGATCGTTTGAAGTGAGTATGAATTGTTCAGTCATAAGAAACCCTTTCTTTGCTTTTTGATTATTATACAAAAAAAAGACGGTGTTCAAAAGAAAAACTCATGAGAAAACGCCTCAGCTTTCACTGAGACGCCTTTTTTTATTTATCTTTAATAAAAATAGCAATGATGTCAAAAAATAGTCGATTTTACTAAGTGATGAATTATGGGTGGTACAAATACTGCTGGAAATAGTTGTTAACTTCAAGGGCATCTTCTTTATTTTTTGAAAGAATTAAGATGGTATCATCCCCAGCGATGCAGCCCAAGATATGAGGGTTGTGGATACGTATGCGATCAATTAAAACCCCAATGGCTTGCCCGTTGCCAGGTAAGACGGTTAAAAGATTTGTGAACTCTATTTGTGTTAAAGAAACACCAGTTTCAATAATAATGTCAACAAGACGTTCTTCATCTGTTTTATATTTTGGACGAAGGGCAGAATTATTCAAGATACGATAATAGGCTTCTCCTTGACCATTGTCTACTTTGTTTAAATTCAGCTCACGAATGTCACGAGAAATAGTTGCTTGTGTGGTGTGAATATTTTCTTTTTCCAATAATGCTAGTAATTCACTTTGTGTATGGATTTCATTTTCTGTGACCAATCGCTTAATCATCGTTTGGCGTTTTAATCGGTTCATTACTTTCCTCCAGTTCAGTTAATCATGCAAAAAAACATCATTGCTGTTATTTAAAACGGTGCCAGTAATTCCCTAAAATCACTGTACAACGTTTTACTAAATTGTGCAAGTCTCACTTTTTTAAATGCGAAATATCCGACAAAATCAATGAGAATCTTTTAGCTAAACGACCCTTTTTCTATTCTAATTAGAGAGATTCTGCTAGTATTGCTTTGTAAATGTCTGGAGGAAGGGTGTTATTTGTGAATAAGCAAACACGCCAAAGTTTGATTAAAGAAATCATTCAAACAACCGTAATTCATAGTCAAAATGAGTTGTTAAGAGAATTAAAAAAGCGCGAGATAAATGTCGCACAAGCAACGATTTCACGGGATTTATGGGAATTAAAAGTCGTCAAAGCATTAGATGAGTCTGGCGAGATGCGGTTAACGATTTTTGAACAATTCACTTCTTTAGAAGAACGAAAAAAAGAACAGTTGATACAAGCAATTCGTGAGGTAGTGACCAAAGTTGAACGTGTCGCCTTTTTACTAGTGGTTCATACATTACCAGACAACGCAACATTGTTTTCAGCTGTACTTGATGAAGTGTCTTTGTGTGAAAAGAAATGTTCTGTCGCTGGCTTCGACACTGTTATTATTGTTTCATCATCCGAAGAAAAAGCACAAGAACTAGAGCAGTATTTTCAACAATTTATTCAGCCAACACCTTTGTCAAAAAGTAACGCATAAAAGGAAGTGAGCCAGAAGTCGTTTTGACTTCTGGCTCACTTCCTTTTACCTCTATAAGATTATAACTTTATGAAGTGTGTGGAGAAATAATTTTTTTTGAATAAATGCATTTTTTTTTATTTAATTATGCATTATTTTTTTAGAATATCTATGAAAGCGCATTCTTTTAGGCTAGAAATATGCATAAGAAAGAATACCGTTGTATATTTGGTATTTTGTTTGGCAAATGGCTCACGTCCTAGGTTAATCAGGTCTGTTATTCTGTGTTTGTAATTAAGTTGAGGAGGTTATTTCACATGAGTCATCCAATTAATGTATTTTCTGAAATCGGGAAATTGAAAACAGTGATGTTACATCGTCCAGGTAAGGAACTAGAAAATTTAATGCCAGATTATCTGGAGAGATTGTTGTTTGATGATATTCCGTTTTTAGAAAAAGCACAAGCAGAACATGATGCATTTGCAGAGTTGTTACGATCAAAAGATATCGAAGTGGTCTATTTAGAGGACTTAGCTGCTGAAGCGTTGATTAATGAAGAGGTCCGCCGACAATTTATTGACCAATTCTTAGAAGAAGCCAATATTCGCAGTGAATCAGCAAAAGAAAAAGTTAGAGAGTTAATGTTAGAAATTGACGACAACGAAGAACTGATTCAAAAAGCGATTGCTGGTATTCAAAAACAAGAATTACCTAAATATGAGCAAGAATTTTTAACAGATATGGTTGAAGCGGATTATCCATTCATTATTGATCCAATGCCTAACTTATACTTCACGCGTGATAACTTTGCGACAATGGGGCACGGGATTTCTTTAAATCATATGTATTCAGTAACTCGACAACGGGAAACCATTTTTGGGCAATACATTTTTGATTATCATCCTCGTTTTGCTGGAAAAGAGGTTCCTAGAGTCTATGATCGTTCAGAATCAACCAGAATTGAAGGTGGCGATGAATTAATTCTTTCAAAAGAAGTAGTGGCCATTGGGATTTCTCAAAGAACGGATGCCGCGTCAATTGAAAAAATTGCGAGAAATATTTTTGAACAAAAATTAGGATTCAAAAATATCTTGGCTTTTGATATCGGTGAACATCGTAAATTCATGCATTTAGATACCGTTTTTACCATGATTGACTATGATAAATTTACAATTCATCCAGAAATCGAAGGCGGCTTGGTTGTTTACTCGATCACTGAAAAAGCAGATGGAGACATCCAAATTACAAAAGAAAAAGATACATTAGATAACATTTTATGCAAATACTTGCATTTAGACAATGTTCAATTAATCCGTTGCGGCGCTGGGAATTTAACCGCAGCAGCCCGTGAACAATGGAACGACGGTTCAAATACATTAGCAATTGCCCCTGGGGAAGTTGTTGTTTACGATCGGAATACGATTACGAATAAAGCGCTAGAAGAAGCAGGCGTGAAATTGAATTACATTCCAGGAAGTGAACTAGTACGTGGCCGTGGTGGCCCTCGTTGTATGAGTATGCCACTTTACCGTGAAGATCTTTAAAAAAACACCCAAAAATAGGAGGAATCATCATGAATTCAGTATTTCAAGGACGTAGTTTATTAGCAGAAAAAGATTTTTCAAGAGCAGAATTAGAGTATTTGGTAGACTTCAGTATTCACTTAAAAGAATTGAAGAAAAAAGGGATTCCACATCACTATTTAGAAGGAAAAAATATCGCTCTTTTATTTGAAAAAACTTCGACACGGACACGCTCTGCATTTACTACAGCAGCGATTGATTTAGGGGCACATCCTGAGTATTTAGGCGCCAACGATATTCAATTAGGTAAAAAAGAATCTGTTGAAGATACAGCGATTGTTTTAGGTAGTATGTTTGACGGGATTGAGTTCCGTGGGTTTAGTCAAGAAGTAGTGGAAGATTTAGCGAAATATTCTGGTGTTCCTGTTTGGAATGGTTTAACGGATCAATGGCATCCAACACAAATGATTGCGGACTTTATGACAGTGAAAGAAAACTTTGGTCGTTTAGAAGGAATCACTTTAGTATATGTCGGCGATGGCCGTAACAACATGGCAAACAGCTTGTTAGTGACAGGTGCTATTTTAGGCGTAAATGTTCGCATTTGTGCACCAAAAGAATTGTTCCCTTCTGATGAAGTCGTTAATTATGCAAAAGAATTTGCGAAAGAATCTGGTGCAGAATTAATGATTACAGACGACGTTGCTAAAGGTGTTAAAGGAGCCAACGTGTTATATACAGACGTTTGGGTGTCCATGGGTGAAGAAGATAAATTTGAAGAACGTGTCAATCTGTTGAAACCTTATCAAATTAATATGGCTATGTTAGAAAAAACCGAAAACATGGATGGCGATTTAATCGTATTACACTGTTTACCAGCCTTTCATGATACGAAAACACAATACGGAGAAATGGTTGCTGAAAAATTCGGCATTACTGAAATGGAAATCACGGATGAAGTCTTCCGCAGTAAATATGGTCGTCAATTTGAAGAAGCAGAAAACAGAATGCATTCTATTAAAGCGATCATGGCAGCTACTTTAGGCAACTTATTCATTCCTCGTGTGTAGGAAGCAACTGAAAAAACATTGAAAAAAGAATAGTCGTTTCGCCCTTTAAGAGATTCTTTTGAAGGGCGGCCTATTCTTTATTATGATAGGAAAGAAGGATTTGTAATGGGGAAAAAAATGGTCGTTGCACTAGGCGGAAATGCCATCCTTTCAAATGATGCTAGCGCACATGCACAACAGCAAGCATTAGTTCAAACATCTGCCTATTTAGTTCATTTAATTAAACAAGGGCATCGGTTGATTGTTTCACATGGCAATGGTCCACAAGTCGGAAATCTATTATTGCAACAACAAGCAGCTGATTCTGAAAAAAATCCAGCAATGCCTCTAGATACGTGTGTTGCTATGACACAAGGAAGTATCGGCTACTGGTTGTCCAATGCGCTTAATCAAGAATTAAACAAAGCAGGAATCAAGAAACAAGTGGCTACTGTTTTAACACAGGTGGTCGTAGATCCAGCAGATGAGGCATTCAAAAATCCAACAAAACCGATCGGTCCATTTTTAACAGAAGCTGAAGCCAAAGAAGCAATGCAAGCAGGTGCTATTTTTAAAGAAGATGCAGGACGTGGCTGGCGCAAAGTCGTTCCAAGTCCTAAGCCAATTGACATCCACGAGGCTGAGACTATTAATACCTTAATAAAAAATGATATAATTACCATTTCATGTGGTGGTGGTGGCATCCCTGTCGTAGGACAAGAATTAAAAGGTGTCGAAGCAGTAATCGATAAAGATTTTGCTTCTGAAAAACTAGCAGAATTAGTAGATGCGGATGCACTAGTTATTTTAACTGGCGTGGATTATGTGTGCATTAATTATGGCAAACCAGATGAAAAACAATTAACCAATGTCACTGTAGCAGAGTTGGAAGAATACAAACAAGCGGGTCATTTTGCACCAGGTAGTATGTTACCGAAAATTGAAGCCGCCATTCAGTTTGTAGAAAGCCAACCCAATAAACAAGCAATTATCACTTCTTTGGAAAACTTAGGAAGTATGAGCGGCGATGAAATCGTAGGAACGGTTGTGACAAAATAAAGTATAGTATTTAGGAGAATTAAGATGATGATAGAGAAAATAATCACTAAAAATAATCAAGATTTTCAATACTTTTCTGAATCAGAACTAACAGAATTGCGCAACGAGAGTTTCGTTCGCTCCTATAAAAAAGGCCAAGTCCTTTTTTATCCAGGTGATCCGAGAAATCATTTAATTTTATTGGTTTCAGGTGTCATTAAAATTGAAAAAAATGATCGCAGTGGTAATTTTTCCTATCTGCATTTTATGAAAAAGCAGGCTCTTTTTCCGAGAATCGGACTGTTTCAAGATGAGGTTCATTACGACTCCGCGATTGCCTATACGGATATTGAGGTTGTGTTTGTGCCAGTTAAACTGTTTGAGCGTTTTCTCCAAAATAATCCCCAGCAATTGATTCATTGGATTCAAGAACAATCGGTCCTTTTAAAAGAAAGTATGATCAAAATCCAAAAAGGAACAACCAATGATGCATGTGAACGGATTGTGACATCACTGGCGATGTTATTAAATGATTTAGGAGAACGAATTGACAACAGAGAACGCGTTGCAATTACTTGTCCAATTACCATTAATGACATTGCACGAATGAGTGGAACTACGCGGGAAACAGCAAGCAGTGTTATGAAAAAATTAGTCCAAATGAACCGTATTAGCTACAGTCATAAATTCTTAACTTTTCTAGATACGCCATTCTTTATTGATCGATTGAGTAATTAATCATAGAGAAGGGAGATACAGGAAAGTAGGTTCCTGTATAAAAGGATATGGCAGAAAAAAAGAAGAAAAACAAAAAACAGCTTTCGTCTTTTAGTATTTTATTTATTATTTTAATTGTTTTAGGTATCGTAACGGTCTTGCTAAATGGCCAGCCATTTACCCCAAGAGAAATTGATGGCAAAATGGTTGACCACGTGGTAGGGGCCAAATTATCGGATATTATCATGGCTCCATTCAATGGGTTTAAAGATGCCATTGAAATTAATATTTTTATTTTAGTACTCGGTGGCTTTTTAAATATTGTGACGCAAACTGGGGCTCTTGAAGCAGGGATTCAATCAGTCGTTAAAAAGTTAAAAGGGAACGAATTGAAAATCATTCCGATTTTAATGATTTTATTTTCTATTGGTGGTTCGACTTATGGAATGGCAGAAGAAACAATTCCTTTTTATGGTTTATTGAGTGCCACCATGGTCGCCGCTGGTTTTGATACGTTTGTCGCAGTGGGTACTGTGCTATTGGGTGCAGGATCAGGTGTTATCGGTTCAACGGTTAACCCTTTCTCCACAGGGGTAGCGATGGATGCGTTGCGAGGTATTGGCATTCAGCCGAATACAGGAATTATTTTAATTGTCGGTGCTATTTTGTGGGCGGCCTCTACTAGCTATTCTATTTTCATTGTGATGCGTTATGCGAAAAAAGTGAAGGCTGACAAAGGTTCAACAATTTTATCTTTACAAGAACAAGAGGATATGGAAAAAACGTATGGACAAGCAGCGTCGAAAGAAATGCCATTTACGAATCGTCATAAAAAAATCTTAATGGTATTCGCTTTCTGTTTTGTCATTATGATTGTTTCCTTAATTCCATGGAACGACTTTGGAGTGACGATTTTCAAAGGCTGGACGTCTGTTTTAACAGGCAACAGTTTCGGTGACTGGTACTTTGGCGACTTAGCGATGTGGTTCTTCCTTTTAGGGATCATTGCTGCCTTGATTGGTCGCTTTACTGAAAAAGAAACCATTGAAGCATTTATCGACGGTGCCAAAGATATGTTATCCGTTGTTTTAATTATCGTAGTTGCTCGCGGGGCATCTGTTTTGATGTCTAAAACGTATTTAGATTCATTTATCCTTGATAAAGCGGCAGGCTTATTACAAGGACTCTCCCCAGTCTTATTTGTCATCGGTGCCTTTGTTTTATACTTAGGTTTATCTTTCCTAATTCCTTCAACTTCTGGTTTAGCGTACGTTTCTATTCCTGTAATGGGTGCGTTAGCTAAAAACATTGGTTTAAGTCCAGAAGTGATGGTTATGATTTTTGCTTCAGGTTGTGGCTTGATTAATTTGATCACGCCAACATCTGGTGTCGTAATGGGTGGTTTGGAAATTTCCAAAGTTCAATATGCCACTTGGACAAAATTCATGGCCAAACCAATGATTGTCTTAGGCTTAATTAACCTAATTATCTTAATTGGCGCGATGTTACTCTTTAGCTAATCAAAAATTTTTTATGTTAGGGCTTCGGCTTTCGGAAAAAAGAAGAAGCAATGAAACAACAGCGACTACCTAAAAGTAGTCGCTGTTGTTTCATTTTGATAATTGTTGAATTAACAATTTTGCGACAGCGCGGACAGAAAAAGGATTTTGCCCAGTGATTATACGGCCATCTTGATACGCAAATTCTTTATAAGGACGCTTTTTCGCAAAAGTAGCACCATGTTCTTTGGCAATTGTTTCGTTTAAGAAAGGAACAACTGCTTTTTTCATGGCTAAAATTTCTTCTGCAGTAGTGAAGCCAGTAATGGTTTTATCTGCAATCAAATAATTTCCTGACGCATCTTTGACATTTAAAAGGCCAGCAATTCCGTGACAAACAGAAGTTAGGTACTTGCCCTGTTCGTAAAGGCTACGAGTGATTGCTTGCAACTGAGGATTATCAGGAAAGTCCCACATAACGCCATGGCCTCCTGTAAAGTAAATTGCTGCGTATTCATCTGGCTCAATTTCTTCAAGAGAGAGGGAATGCGCTAGCGCTCGTTCTTGAAAATCAGCACTTTCATAAACTGCCATAATGGATGAATCTACATATTTCATACTCCGGGGATCCAAAGGGACATAGCCTCCTTGGGGACTAACATAGTCAACTGAAAATCCTGCTTTGGTTACTTCTTCCACGAACTCCGTGGCTTCACCTAGCCAGAGGCCCGTTGGTTCTTCGGTGCCGTGATAACGGGAGACGTTTGTGAGGACCACGAGAATTTTTTTCATGCTTGCTTCCTCCCTGGCATAATCGACGTAATGTGGGTCAATAGTTGTTGGAGTTGCTCAATTTTGGTGGTATCGTGAGAAAGTGAGTAATAATTTTTAGTTCCTTCACTGCGACAATCAATTAATTTGGCTTGTTTCAAAATTTTTAAGTGGTGAGAAACAGCGGGACGTGAGAGTTGTGTCGCCTCTGTTAACTCAGTGACACGACGGCCAACACAGGCCTGGTCTTCTAACAGTGCAATAATAATTGCTTGGCGTTTTTCATCACCCAATGCGATTAAAAAATCACTAAGCGCAGTAAATTCTGTTTGAATTCCTTCTAATTCTTTCATATTCTTTCGCCTCTTTGGTTCGTATTTTTAAACGATTAAACCATTTTTCGTGTTTTTTGTCAATAAAATACGCTGAGGGCTGAAACTTGACGTGGATCCCATTTTTCGTTAAGATACTAATTGATTAAAGGTTTAAACTTTTAAACCAATAAAAGGGATAGAAAGAGAGGAAAGATTCAATGATGAAAGCCGCTTTAATTCATAAATACGGACAAAAAGAATTATCAATCGAGGAGGTGCCCTTACCCACCATTCATGACAATGATGTTTTGGTCAAAATTATCGCTGCCAGTATCAACCCGATTGATTTAAAAACAAAAGATGGCAAAGTAAAGATGCTTTTAAATTATCAAATGCCACTGATTTTAGGCAGTGATTTTGCTGGGATTGTTGTTTCTGTTGGAAAAAATGTTCAAAATTTTAGGCTGGGCGATGCAGTTTACGGGCGAGTACCCAAAAATCGCGTGGGAACTTTTGCTGAATATATTGCAGTGGATCAAGCGGCTGTAGCTATGAAACCGAAAAATTTAACGTTTGAAGAAGCTGCGGCCATTCCGTTAGTCGGTTTGACAAGTTATCAAGCGCTACATGATATTATGAATGTACAGCCAGGCCAGAAAGTCCTGATTCAAGCAGGTTCAGGAGGGATTGGAACCATTGCGATTCAATTAGCAAAACTAGCAGGCGCTTACGTTGCCACCACAACGAGTAGTAGAAATAAAGAATGGGTTCAAGCGTTGGGAGCAGATGAAGTGATTGACTATCGGACACAAAATTTTGAAGAAGTTTTATCCGACTACGATTATGTGTTTGATACAATGGGGGGGACAATCTTAGAAAAAGCTTTTTCAGTGGTTAAACCTCAGGGAAAAGTTGTTACATTGTCAGGCATTCCCAACGAACGTTTTGCTAAAGAGTATGGCTTGCCGCTTTGGAAACAATGGGCCTTTAAAATAGCTACTCGCAAGATTCATCGATTGGAGCAAGCCACAGATGTTAGTTATCATTTTTTGTTTATGCGTCCAGATGGCGAGCAATTAGCTTTACTCACTGAGTTTATTGAACAGGGAAAATTACAGCCGATAATTGACCGAGTCATACCTTTTAGCCAAATTCAAGAAGCGGTGGACTATTCACTGACAGGACGAGCGCAAGGGAAAATTGTTGTGAAAATCGCCGATGTTGATCACGACTAAGTAAAGGAGACTTGCAAGAAAAATAGGCCTGTTTTTCTTGCAAGTCTCAAAATTTACATTTAAACGCCGCCTAACGAAAGTGATTTTAGGCGGGAAAAGATTTTTATAGAAAATCCTCATTTTTCCAGTTTCTATTTTGCAAATTCGTTATTTTTTGTTATTCTATTGATGGTTGTGTATGCGCTTTCTTTTTAGGTGGATACACAAAAATGAACGGAGTGCAGAAAGGAATGGTGTTCAAAGTGGGGAACAATTTATCGACAAGAAAAGGAGAAAACAGAGAAACAATTGTCAGTTGGCTGGGTCTTTCGTTATTGGTTGGCTTGGCGTTTATCTTATTTAGTCTGTTTCATCAACCAATGATCAGCCAAGCCAATGAGCCGACCCAAGAGAAACATTTTATGGTTTATTATCGGGCTTGGCGTGACAAAACGATGCAAGGAGTTAATACAACATTGCCAGATGAAAATTGGCTAACGATGCACGATATTCCTTATGGTATTGACATTGTGAATGTCTTTAGTTATGTGCCAAAAGGACAAGAAGCACTTGCACAGCCATTTTATGATACGTTAAAAAATGAGTATGCGCCAGCACTGCATGCACGAGGTGTTCGTTTAGTTCGTGGGATTGATTACAGCGAGCTATTAAAAGTTCCTTATGCAGGAACAACGCCTACAGAAGCAGAATTTGATGCTTATGCGAAAGAGTTGTTAACCAAATTTGTCGATGATTTAGGAATTGATGGGTTAGATATTGACATGGAAACTCGTCCAAGTGAAAAAGATATTGTTCTATCTAATGGTGTCATTCGTGCATTATCAAAATACATTGGACCGAAGTCGGGAACGGATCGTCCATTTTTGTATGATACCAATGCAGAATATTTACCACCTTTACAAGATGTCAGTGACTGTTTCGATTTTCTCGCGTATCAACAATATGGCAGCGATGACCAACGCACGCAACGAGCATTAAATAATTTAAGTCCGGTTCTCAATGGGGAACGATTTGTTCCAGGATTAACTTTCCCAGAAGAGCAAGATCGCAACCGCTGGTATGACACAAAAGAGCCGTATATGGAAAGTAACATGTATAAAGTAGCTCGTTATTCTTATGAAAATAATTTAGGGGGCATGTTCCTCTATGCCTTAGATCGCGATGGTCGCACCTATAATGAAGACGATTTAAATCAGATAAAACCTTCTAATTTACTTTGGACAAAAACGGCCATTGCAGAGAGTAAAGGCGTTTCTCTTGCAGAGATGAAAGCGGCTGCGCAACACTATTTAAAACGAATTAGCTACGCCAACACAGACCTTGAAGCACAAAATAAAGCCGCAGAAGCAGTGACACAAGCAACGACGCTTTATGATGTGAATAAAGCTATTTTAGGTGGCGATTATGGCCAAGGGCTTTCAAATACCTATGATGCTGAATTAGAAAACGGCCTGTTAGCCATTGACTTAACCACTTTATATCGTGCGTTGGATCAAGCAGTTGCAGCCATTGAAAAGGCAGAAAGCTATACACCAGAAACGATTCAAGCACTACAAACAACAAAAGAGACAGTCGCAACAGAACTTGCGGGAAAAACGTATACAGCCGCGCAAGTGACTACTTGGCAAACGGAGGTCCAAACAGCTTTGGATAATTTAAAAGAGAAACAAACACAACCTTTAAAAAGTGTCTTTTCCATTGATGCGGGAAGAAAATATTTTTCCGTGGAGCAACTGGAAGAATTAGTGGCCAAAGCCAGTCAAAATGGGTACACAGATGTCCAATTAATTTTAGGAAATGATGGCTTACGGTTTATCTTGGATGATATGTCGGTCAATGTGAATGGTAAAAAATACAACCACAACCGGGTTTCAAAAGCAATCCAACGAGGCAACAACGCGTATTACAATGATCCTAATGGCAACGCGTTAACACAAAAAGAAATGGATCGGTTGTTGGCTTTTGCGAAAGCGCGCAACATCAACATCATTCCCGTGATTAACAGTCCAGGACATATGGATGCCTTGTTAGTGGCCATGGAAAAACTAGCGATTAAAAATCCCGCTTTTGATGGCTCAAAACGAACAGTAGATTTAGGGAACCAAAAGGCAGTGAATTTCACAAAGGCGATTATCAGTAAGTACGTGGCTTATTTTTCCGCGCATAGTGAAATTTTCAATTTTGGCGGCGATGAGTATGCAAATGATGTCGATACAGGCGGTTGGGCGAAACTGCAATCTTCTGGGCGCTACAAAGATTTTGTCGCTTATGCGAATGATTTAGCTAAAATAATTAAAGATGCGGGCATGCAGTCAATGAGCTTCAATGATGGCATTTATTACAACAGCGACGATTCTTTCGGTACATTTGACCCAGAGATTATTATTTCTTATTGGACAGCCGGTTGGAGCGGATATGACGTAGCCAAACCTGAGTACTTTGTTCAAAAAGGACACAAAATTTTTAATACCAATGATGCGTGGTATTGGGTAGCTGGCAATGTTGATTCTGGCATTTATCAATATGATGATGCTTTAGCAAATATGTCGAAAAAAGCATTTACAGATGTGCCAGCAGGTAGCCCAAATCTTCCAATTATTGGAAGTATTCAATGTGTTTGGTATGATGACCCTCGTCGTGACTATGATTTTGAACGAATTTATACGCTAATGGATACGTTCTCGGAAAATTATCGTGAGTATATGGTGGTTAAATAAAACTAGTTAAAGCTAACGAGTTATCTATAAAGACTGATCCTGGGACAAAAATCACTTTGGATTTTTGTCCCAGGATCAAAACCTGATAAACGGCGGGAACAGAACCAACTCCTTCGGAAATAAGCCGAAATTCTCCAAAAATTAAAGAGCAATTTTCGGAAATTTCTTCTTATTTCTCGGAGCTAAACGGTTCTTTCCCGACCTCAGCCTTCTTTAACGGAAGAAGATTTGTTTGAGGGCCAACAATCAATTTAGGAATGCCTTATTGAAATGTTCCTGTTCTTATTGTAGACTGAAAGAAGTGGTGGTGGAAAGCTATCACCATTAATAGAAAAGCAGGAAAATAAAAAGGAGCTTGTTGGAAGTTTAATGCTTAAAAATGTAAGCGGAATCATTTTTGTTGGAATGCTAAAAAAGGGAGTAGAGTTATGAGTAATGAAAATATCGTCTTAGCAAGAAATACAGAGCGTGCACCAAAGCATCCTCTCGCAGCCCAAACAGTCGCATTTTCCCACTATAATCATTTGTCAGCACAGTTACCTATTGAGCCAACCTCTGGACAATTGGTAGAAGGTGGCATTCGGTCCCAAGCGACACAATGCTTGAAAAATATCCAAGCGGTTGTTGAAAGTATCAACCATGTGATGAGTGACATTGTCAGAATGACCATTTTTGTCAAAGATATGCGGGATGCTGCCGCAGTTGAGGAGGTCTATGTGGCCTTTTTTACCCATTATTATCCAGCTAAAACAGTGGTCGCCGTCACAGATTTGCCGTTAGGCGCTTCTGTTCAAATGGAGGCACTTGTTTCAAATGGGGAAGGAACTATCCCTAATGCACCTCAAGCTGGGGATTTAATTAAATTAACAAATCAGACTGTTCAGGCACCAATTGATGCTCTAGCCAGTCAAACGGTCGCGTTTTCTCACTATAACAATCTGTCTGCACAATTGCCTATAGATCCTCAAACGGGCAGAGTTGTGGCTGGCTGTGTTAAAACGCAAACAAAACAATGTTTGAAAAACATAAAAGCCATTTTAACCAGTATTGATGTGCCTTTTGATGATATTGTGAAGGTCAATATTTATTTAAAAGATTTATCTAAGCTAGAAGCTGTCAATCAAGTATATGCCGCTTTTTTCCCAGATTCAGGAATTGCGCGTACGGTCAATTACATGCCAGCACGAACAGTGATTGCTGTTGCTGATTTACCAATGGGGGCGGCGGTGCAAGTAGAAGCGGTGGTTTCTCATGGAGATGGTACGCCACCACAAGCGATTGAAGATCGACATGGATTAATTATTGAAGCAAATAATACAGATCACGCACCGAAGTGTCCATTTTCGACACAAACTGTTGCTTTTTCTCATTACAACCATCTATCAGCTCAGCTACCATTGGACCCTAAAACAAATGCGTTAGTCGCTGGCGGAATCAAGGAACAAACGACGCAATGTTTAGAAAACATCAAAGCGATTATTGAAAGTGTGGATCACAGCTTAGCTGATCTGGTGAAAGTGAATATTTTTGTGAAAGAGATTGAAGAGCTGGCGGTAGTAGATGACGTCTACCAAACGTACTTCCCTGAAGGCACGCCTGCCAGAAGAGTGATTGGTGTGACGGATTTACCAAAAGGTGCCCAGATTCAAATCGAAGCGATTGCTGGGAACGCAGAAGGTACGCCGCCAATTGGCTAAACAGTAAAATAAACAAACGTCAGCTGGCTTCTGAAGCCAGCTGACGTTTTTAGTATTTAGATAAATCAGTAAAGTAAGCTAGTTGCCATTTTTGTGTTTTTTTGGCGGTTTGATTAAGGTTTTGGCACCAAGAAGGATAAAAACGGGCCGCCATTTTGCCTTTTTGTTGATTCGTTTTGAGAATTTTTTGTTGGATTAAACATTCTTTCGGCAGAAGAAAGAGACCTTGCTTTTCTTGATCAGCAATGACAATTGCTAACATTTCAGGGGCTTCCGTTGCATCAAAGGCTTCGTTCTGATTTTGTTGATTTTTTTCCCAGAAGGCTGCAAAATAGCCTTCTTTTTTCGGCGTTTTTTTGGCTAAACGACTGCGGATAAGTTGTTGCGATTCATTAACTTGACATAAAAAGCCTTCATATTCGGCATTTTGTTTTTCTTCGGAAAGCAGGGTGATCGCGCCCACTGCTTTTTCAAGTATTGGCAATGAATTCATAGGGAATGTCCTTTCTTTTCGTTTAATGTCGGTAAGAGTTCTTGGATAATGGTTAATCCTTTCGCCAATACCTCAAGCTGATTGGAGGCCAAGGAAATTCGTAAAAAAGCATCTGGCTGATTTTGCACAGTAAAGCGGCTCGAGTGAAAAAGACGTACCCCATTTTGGAGAAATTCTTGTTCAATTTGCGGCGCCGTTTTTTCGGTAGAAAGGGGAATAGTTCGGTAGTACGGCAAAGGATTGCTAGGTCTAGCTAACCCAAAAATGGTATCAAATAAGTCATTGGCTTGTTTTGTTAAAGCCAATTTTTCTATCACTAATTCTTCTGCAACTGGTGAGCGTAAGACTTGGGTGACAATTTCAGCATCAAAGCCAGAAGTTTTAACGTTAATGTTAAAAATCGCACGCTCTATTTCTTGGCGAAGAAGCGGAGGGAAAACAAGGTACGCAATGCGTAAGCCTGTGCAGACAAACTTTGTCATCCCCGCTAAGTAAATCGTTTGTTGAGGTAAGAGTTCTTGAAACGTTGGTAAAACTGCTTGCTGTGCATACGTTGTTAAAAAAGAATGAATGTCATCTTCAATTACCCATAAGTGTTCTTGCTGAATGATTTCAGCTAAAGTCATTCGGCGGGCGCTAGACATTTGGAAACCAATCGGGTTATTACATGCAGGCATTAAGAAAATACCGTGTATTTTTTTCTTTTTGCATTCTTGCAGTAAATGCTCTGGGTCCATCCCCTCGGAATCATAGCCAATCGGGACGATTTCTAAATGATAAAGCTGGGCGAGTTCAATAAAATTTGAATACGTGTATCGATCTACGGCAATCCGCTGACCTGGAGAAAAAGCGGCGGCTAACGTCACGGCCAGCCCATTCTGGACACCAGATACAATGGCAACTTCTTCGGCATTGGTCCGAACGCCTTGTGTCTGAAGCCATTCGGCAGCGGTTGCTCGTTGAAAGTGCGTACCTAAAGGATCGCGATAATTTAGCAAACTGTTAAGGGCCGCATTTTTACTAACGGATTCAATAAAAGGTAAAATCCGCTGATTACACATATCAAAGGAACTAACCAGCCCTAAATCAATTAGATGGTCCGCTACTTGGTTGGTAGAGATTGTAATTGAGTGAAACGCGTTGGGAGAAACGAAAGTGCCGCTACCGATGTTGGTATAAAGTAAGCCTTTTTCCATAGCGTGTTTATAGGCTTGACCAATCGTCGTGAAATTCAGATCCAAGTAATCAGCTAATTCTCTTTGCGAAGGCAATTTCACATTTTTTTGAAGTGCACCAGATAAGATATCCGCTTCTAATTGTTGAACCAATGATTGGTAATAAGGTCTTGTTAAACGTTCTTTAACAGGGCGCCATGACAACGCATAGTTCTCATAGGAATTAATCGGCATGAGGGGAACTTCCTTTCTATAAAATTGTATTCCATACAATTATAACATTGAGTGTATTGTTTGTCTGGTTTATGATAGCGCAAAGGGAGGAATTCAGATGGACATTATTTCTTATGAGAGGGTTATTCAACAATTGTCGTTTTCCGAAGCAATTCAAGTGATGAAACGTTGCTTTGCAGAGTTGCAAAAAGGAAAAATTTCGCAAAGTGAGCGCCATGTAGAGGTTTTACCAGATGGGGAAAATCAGAATCTTTTTGCATTAATGCCTGCTTACTTAGGAAAAAATCGCTTTTTTGGGGCAAAAATCATTACAGCTTTTCCAGAAAATCCACAAAAAAATTTGGCCTCGCATCTTGGTCAAATTTTATTGTTTGATAGTTCTACTGGAAGACCAGTCGCGATGATGGACGCCAATGCGATTACGTGGCTTCGCACGGCAGCTGTTTCTGCTTTGGCAACCGATTATTTAGCAGCTCCAAAGGCAAAAAGTATCGCTTTGATTGGTGCAGGTCAACAAGCTTCATCTCATCTCGCAGCGCTACAAAGCGTTCGGGCGATTGAAAAGGTTTTTATATATGACCGCACAGCAGAACGTGCACGAAAATTAATCGCTAAGCAACAGCACAATTACCCCGAATGTACCTTTATTGGTTGTTCTTCTGTCCAAGAAGCCGTCCAGGAAGCGGAAATTATCTGTACACTAACTTCCAGTCAGGACGCATTTTTAGAAGAAAAAGACGTTTTGCCGAATGCCCATATCAATGCAATTGGTACATTCACGCCGACTTCCAGAGAATTAACAAGCGACCTTGTTAAAAACAGTCAAGTGTTTGTAGATGAGTATGCGGCTGCATTAAAAGAAAGCGGGGATCTTTTAATTCCGATTTCAGAAGGTGCCTTTTCAGCTGAAAAAATTGTAGGTTCTCTCGGCGAATTAGTGACTGGCAAAGTTAAACTAAAGGCGGAGCAGAAAGGCCGCACGATTTTTGATGCGGTTGGCTTGGCAGTTGAGGATTTGTGTTGCGCGGAATACATTTATCAAAAAATACAAGGAGAGAAATAAAATGAGTTATCCCTATTATATTGTCGATGCTTTTGCGGAGGAAGTTTTTAAAGGCAATCCCGCCGCTGTTTATGTTTTGGAAAAATGGTTGCCAGAAGCGGTGATGCAAAACATTGCGATTGAAAATAATTTGTCAGAGACTGCTTTTACAGTCAAAGAGGGACAAAGTTACGCCCTGCGCTGGTTTACGCCGGAACGAGAAATCGATCTCTGCGGGCATGCTACATTAGCGACGGCTTTTGTGTTATTTAACTATTATTCCGTTGCGGAAGAAACGCTTCATTTTACTAGTCAAAGTGGACCGCTCGCAGTGACCAAAAAAGAGGAATACTATTATCTAGATTTTCCTTATATCCTACCGGAAAGGATTCCAATTTTGCCAGAGTATGAAGCCGCTTTAGGCACGAAAATTTATGAAGCTTATTTGGGTCGCGATTTATTTTTTGTCTTAAAAGACGAAGAGACAGTGGCAAAAATCACACCAGATTTTTCTGCATTAAAAGCATTGGATTTAGGAGTAGGAGTCATTGTAACGGCACCAGGAGACTCGGTGGATTTTGTTTCACGGACTTTTTTCCCGAAACTAAGAATTAACGAAGATCCAGTTTGTGGTTCTGCGCACGCCAATTTAATTCCTTATTGGGGAAAACGGCTCAATCAAACGACCCTTTCCGCCTATCAAGTGTCCCCAAGAGGCGGCTTTTTAACTTGTGAAGTGAAAGAAAATCGAGTCATTATTGGTGGTACTGCTAAACTATTTGCAAAAGGGGAAGCGTACTTGCCTGTATAAAAGTACACCGACCGCTAGCAATTCATCGTTAGCGGTCGGTGTACTTTTTAAATAGAATAGTTGCGAGAAACAAAGGGGACTTCTTCACCATTTTCGAGCTGATTTAGATACAAAGCTAACATGAAAAAGTAACCTGAGAGTAAGTTGACTACATCATACAGCTGCGGATCAATTTTTTTACCACCATAGTCCATGCGATAAAGTAAACGAACAATATCTTTGGCTTTGGCTCTTAAAATGTGTGCATAAGAGGAACAGATTGTGCCCATCGGTAAAACAAAAGGACGATTTTCTTCGTATGTCAGTTCATTCATAGCATTGACACGTTCCAAAAGCCAGGCTATTTCTTCCTCTGTGACTGTTAATTTTGTTCGGGTCGTTGGATTGACATGGTAGATTAACTCGCAAATTTTGGCTAGTTCTTCTGTTAGTGCAGGCTGTTCAGGGACGTCTAATTGTTGCACATATCCTCGTAGAAGACCTGTCATCGAGGCCAATTCATCAGTCATTAATTCAAAATCACATCGTAAATCTTCTGGTTTAGAAGATAGATACGGGTACGCTTCATACGGACTGCGGTACATTTTTTCCATTCAATTTCCCTACTTTCTAAAAATAAAAAGCGCTCAAAAAGAATGCACGAAAGCCAATCTTTTTGAGCGCCGTTGCTCGACTGTTCACAGTACACCATTGTACTTGCTAAGGTAATCATAGCCAAGAGTGAAGGGAGAGTCAAGGGGGAATCAAGGTTGGAGAAAGAAAATGAAGCTAAGAATTACCAGAAGTAAACCAATCAATAAACTGACAAGACCAGAAAGTTGACCTAATCGTTGTTGGGTAGAAGAAGGCTGGTCGGTAACAGTGAGCAAACTTGAGAAAAAGTTCATTTTTTTCACGAGTATTAAATACGCAACAATAAGCAAAAGAATACCCGAAAAAAGGTACGAAAGGGGCTCAGAAATAAATTTTTGGGCACGAAGTAAAAAAATTCCTATGAAGAGGACAACAAAACCATACTTAAGAAAAGTTGCTTTTGACATGTTGAAATCGCTTCCTTTTAATTGATGAATTTTATTAATAGCCACTATTCTTATGATTAAATTATAGGACTTTGAGGGCGGTGGAGCAAAGGAAAAATGGAGAATGGTGGGAGGAAAGTGTGACCAATAAAAAATAAACCCGCTAGAAAACCTATTTTATAGGTTTTCTAGCGGGTTGATTGTTATTCCCACTCCACAGTTGCAGGTGGTTTTGAAGTAATATCGTACACGATACGGTTTACATGTGCAACTTCGTTCACGATGCGCACAGAGATTTTTTGTAAAACATCCCAAGGGATACGGGCAAAGTCAGCGGTCATGCCGTCGATAGAAGTCACAGCACGGATACCGACTGTGTAATCGTAGGTACGGCCATCGCCCATAACGCCTACTGAGCGGATGCCAGGTAAGACAGTAAAGTACTGCCAAATGTCACGATCCAAGCCAGCTGCTGCGATTTCTTCACGTAGGATAGCATCTGAATCACGAACGATTTGTAATTTATCTTCTGTAATTTCACCAAGCACACGAATACCTAATCCTGGTCCTGGGAATGGTTGGCGCCAAACGATTGCATCAGGCATGCCAAGTTCAGTTCCTAAGGCACGAACTTCGTCTTTGAATAATGTATTTAAAGGTTCAATTAATTCAAATTGCATGTCTTCAGGAAGACCACCAACGTTGTGATGTGATTTAATTGTTTGCGCAGTTTCTGTACCAGATTCGATGACGTCTGTGTAAAGAGTTCCTTGTGCTAGGAATGAAACGCCTTCTTCCCCAGCAAGTTTAGTTGCTTCGTCATCAAAAACATACACAAATTCGTTACCGATGATTTTACGTTTTTGTTCAGGGTCAGAAACGCCTGCTAATTTACTTAAGAAGCGTTCTTTCGCATCTACTTTAATAATGTTTAAGCCAAATTTACCGCCTAAACTTTCCATTACTTGCTCTGCTTCACCTTTACGTAATAATCCATGGTCAACGAAGATACAAGTTAATTGGTCGCCAATGGCTTTTTGTAAAAGCACGCCGACAACACTTGAGTCAACGCCACCTGATAAACCAAGTAAGACTTTTTTATCGCCTACTTGTTCACGGATTTTAGCGACTTCCATATCGATGAAGTTTTCCATGCTCCAGTCACCAGTACAGCCACACACATCAAAAGCAAAGTGACGTAATAAGTCGTTACCATATTCTGAATGACGAACTTCTGGGTGAAATTGTACGCCGTAGAATTTGCGGTTGGCATCTTCGATAGAAGCGATTGGACAGTCGTTGCTTGTCCCAACTTTTTCGAATCCAGGAGCGATTTCTGTTACTAAATCACCGTGGCTCATCCAAACGGTTTGTTTCGCAGGTGTTCCTTGGAATAATGTCGCATCACCAAGGATTTCTAATTCTGCTTTTCCGTATTCACGGTTTGCGGCAGGTTCTACTTTTCCGCCTAAGTTATGAGTCATTAATTGCATACCGTAGCAGATGCCAAGAATGGGAATTCCTAACTCATAAATTTCTGGATCAATGCTAAAAGCATCTTTGTCATACACGCTGTTTGGTCCACCTGAGAAGATGATTCCTTTAGGCGCGATTTTGCGAATTTCTTCTGCCGTAGTTCGGTGGCTTAATAACTCAGAGAATACGCCAAATTCACGAATACGACGAGTAATCAATTGGTTAAACTGACTACCAAAGTCTAAAACAATAATTTTTTCGACAGATGTCAAATCGGCAACGTTAGTCACGTCTATTACCCCTTATCCATTTAAATTTATCTAAAGAAAAGGCGGTTAAAAAGTGGTCAGCACCAAGAATTAAGAAAGGATTTTCAAAAATTGTTTTACGATTTTTAGAAAATTTTGGCTTAATTCCGCAGGGGCTACTTTTAAACAGCCGAGAATCAGGCGGTTAAAAAGTGGTTCACTTTTGTTCCGTACTCTTCTTTGTCTAGCTATACTTATTAAAACATTTTACTCCTTGAAAGTCATGCATTCTGCTGAAAATTTTCAAGGATATTTCTACAAAAGATACAGGATATTTCTTAGCTCGTCAACCCTTAATATTTACGTAGATAGATTTGGTCAATCAAATGATTTTCCGTTTTATGCAAAATAATGTCCGCACGTCCGCGCGTTGGCAAGATATATTCCTCCAAGTTCGGTAAGTTCACGGTTTTCCAAACATTCCGTGCCATGGCGAAAGCATCTTCTCGTTTGCCAATTGCATATTGGTAATAATAATTATTAGGATCTAAGAAAGCCGTATCTAATAAGGCCCCAAAACGTTCTAAGTACCATTTTTCAATTAAGGCTGGATCGGCATCCACAAAAATAGAAAAATCAAAAAAATCACTCACATAAATTTGTTGATTGGCGGGTAACTGTAAGGTGTTAATGCCTTCAACAATCAAAATATCTGGTTGTTGAATCAACTCATATTCGCCTTCGATAACATCGTAGACACTGTGAGAATAGACGGGTGCTTTAATTTCGTCTTTGCCGCTTTTGACTTCGTTTAAGAAATTAATTAGCTTCTCCATGTCATAACTTTCAGGAAACCCTTTTCGGTCCATAATTCCTTGTTCTTCTAACACTTTATTGGGATACAAAAATCCATCCGTTGTAATGAGTTGAACGTTTCTTCGTTTAAACGTTCGGGCCAGAATTCTTTGCAAAAGACGAGCGGTGGTGCTTTTGCCAACGGCGACACTGCCGGCAATTCCAATGATGAATGGTGGTACAGAGACATATTCATGTAGGAATAATCCTTTGCTAAGTGTTAGCGATTCAAATTCTTTCATGTACAAATGAATAAGATGCGTTAAGGGTACATAAATTTCTTGTACATCTTTTAGTGAAATTTGGTCGTTCACACTTTTAATGTTATCCAATTCTGCTTCGGTTAACGGTGCTTTGCCGTCATGATAAAACCCATGCCATTCTTCTCTGGAAATTGGGTAGTAATTCATTTTATCGTCCATTGTTCCTCCACCAAACCCTGTTCAATCTTTGTACATTTTACCATAATTTCACAAGGGAAACACAGGATTTTACAAAAGAATTCCCTTCTTCGCCAATTTATGATGAAAATGGTATCATGAAAAGAGAAAACTGTTAGAAAAGAGGGGAAAAGCCATGAGAAAAATTGTATTATTTGGTGATAGCATTACTGCTGGTTATTTAGACGAAGCCGTCTCACCTGTTCTTGTTGACTTAGTGAAACGGGATATTGCTGCGATGGGTCTAGAAGAAGTGGCTGTCATTAATGCTGGAATGCCTGGCGATACAACAGAGGATGGTTTAAAACGATTAAATAAAGAAGTGCTAATTGAGAAACCTGATGAGGTGGTGATTTTCTTTGGCGCCAATGATGCGTCACTGGATCGAAATATAACAGTAGCCACGTTTAGAGAAAACCTTGAAACAATGATTCACGAAATTGGTTCAGAAAAGGTGATTTTAATTACGCCACCATATGCGGATAGTGGCAGACGTCCAGAACGTCCACAGACGCGTATCAAGGAATTGGTCAAGGTTGCACAAGAAGTCGGAGCGGCACATAACTTGCCAGTTATTGATTTGTATAAAGCGATGACTGTTTATCCTGGAACGGATGAATTTTTACAAGCGGATGGTTTGCATTTTTCACAAGTGGGCTATGAATTATTAGGTGCCTTGATTGTTCGAGAAATAAAAGGTAGACTAAAACCAAAACAAGCATAGATAGGAAGAACAAAATGGCGAATCATTATTATACAGAAAATCCAGAATTAGCACATGATTTAGAAAGCTGGTCTTTTCCATTACGTGGTCGGACCTTTCAGTTTACGACCGATAGCGGGGTCTTCTCAAGAGGAACAGTGGATTATGGTTCTCGTGTGTTGATTGATGCCTTTGAATGGGAAAATTTACCAGCAGGCCGTTTGTTAGATGTTGGTTGTGGCTATGGACCAATTGGGTTGTCCTTAGCAGCGGCGACTGGTCGACTGGTGGAAATGGTGGATGTCAACCAACGGGCAGTTGGGCTAGCTCAAATGAACGCCCAACGCAACCAAATTACTACTGTGGATATCCATTCTTCCAATGTGTATGAAACCTTAAACGAAACGACCTACGCGGCGATTGTTAGCAATCCGCCCATTCGTGCAGGCAAAAAAGTTGTCCATGGCATTTTAACAGGGGCTTTTCCGTTGTTGAAAGTTGGTGGCACACTAACGGTAGTTATTCAAAAGAAACAAGGTGCACCTAGTGCAGAAAAGAAAATGGCTGAAGTATTTGGCAATGTTGAAATTGTGACAAAAGACAAAGGCTATTATATTTTACGAAGTGTTAAAGAAGCAGAGTAAAAAAGAACCTCCACTTTAGTGGAGGTTCTTTTTTAGAATAGATATGCTTGATCAATTTTTTGGTTCAACAGTTTTTTTTCGTCTGGCGATAAAAAAGCACCTGCAAGCGCATTTTTAGTGAGTTGCTTCATTTCGTCATAACTTAATTGATACCAAGTGGCCAATTTCATGAATTCTTTCGTTAACGTAGTATCTGAAACAGTGCGATTATCGGTATTGATGCAGACGGCTAAGCCAGCCTCTATAAATTGTTGAAAAGGGTATTCAGCCAATGTTTTGACGGTGCCTGTTTGGAAGTTGCTAGTTGGACACATTTCTAAAAGAACCTTTTTTTCTTTTAAGAGCGCCAAGTATTCGGGTGTATCTTTCAAAGCAATACCGTGACCAATCCGAGTAGCACCTAAAGTGACAGCATCAGCGACGTTTTTGCCACAGCCGCATTCCCCAGCGTGGAGTGTTAATGGAATTGACAATTGGTTGGCTAAAGCTAATACGTCTTCAAATGTGTATGGAGGGAAATCGACTTCATTGCCAGCTAAATCAAAGCCGACAACGCCTGTCTCTCTGAAATCATGCGCTAAGTGAACGATTTTTTCTATGGCTTGTTGTTGGTCATGCCGCATGCCGCATAACAGTGCATTGCTTTTTACACCAAAATCTTCTTCGCCTTGTTTTAAGCCAGTTAAAACAGCGGTCACGATTTCAGGTAACCGTAAGCCTTTTTCTGTATGTTGCGAAGGCGCAAAACGTACCTCTATGTATGCCACGCCATCTTCTGCAGCTTGGCTAATCACGTCATACGCCGCTGCTTGCAAAGCTTCGGCCGTTTGTAGACAGGTTAGCACGAAGTCGAACCGAGTTAAATAATCATTCAAATCGGTGCATTTTTCAGGGGCAACCACTAACTCTTTCAAGGCTTGTTCGTCTTGGGGTAATGGAATGTTTTGTTTTTCAGCAATGGTGCGTAAAGTGGTTGGTCGAATCGACCCATCTAAGTGACAGTGCAGCTCGATTTTTGGTAATTGACGGACACGGGATTCTTCCATGAAAAAAATAGCCTCCATTTTCTTTTGTTTTTTAATCTTTTTAGTCTATTTCTTTTGTCTTTTTTTTGTTAAAATGTAAAAGATTCGATAAGTATTTTGAAGACTGTAACACGTCTACAAATGTCTGTCAATGCAAAAGGAGACGTTGGGAGGGGCGCGATGAAACTAACGATTAAAGAAATTGCTGATATGGCTGGTGTTTCTGTCACAACCGTCTCACAAATTCTGAATAATAAAGGGAGTCGTTTCAGTGAAAAAACCCGCAACAAGGTGTTGGCGGTAGTCGCTGAAAATCATTACAAACCAGATTACTTTGCTTCGAATGTAATCAACCGTCATTCCAAAACCATTGGTATGATTGTGCCAGATGTGACGGATTTCTTTTTCTCAAAAGTGATTGAAGGTGTAGAAACATATTTAAATTCGTTAGGCTACATGATTTTGTTATGCAATTCAAAGCATGATTCCGAGCAAGCGATGCAATATGTTAGCGAGTTGATTCATCGGTCGGTGGATGGCATTATTTTTGCCACGCCGAATGTTTTGCCAGAAAATCATATTTTAAAAGACCGACGAGAACATCCGATTCCTGTCATTCTTGTCGATCGTGGGATTAATCCACGAGATAGTGGACGATTAATCGTTAAAGAGTACGAAGGTGCTTATCAAGCGGTCCATCATTTGATTCAACAAGGGCATCAGCATATTGGCATGTTGCGTGAAAGTGCCGGCTATTATCGTTTAACGGAACGAGTGACGGCGTATCAGCATGCGTTACAGGACAACAATTTACCTTTTCGTCCGCATTATGTTTGTGCTGGGGAATTGAACTTGCATGGCGGCTATGCTGCGGCGAAAGAAGTTTTGAAAAATGAAGAAATCACAGCAATTTTTTGTGGCAATGATGAAATGGCGATGGGAGCTTATCAAGCCATTGAAGAAGCAGGTAAGAAAATTCCTGACGATATTTCGGTGGTTGGTTTTGATGGCTTGGAAATTTCCGAATATTTGGTGCCGAGTTTAACAACCGTCTATCAGCCGAGTTTTGATATTGGCTATTATGCAGCAAAATTTTTGGTGGAAGCTATTGCAGATCCAACAGGGAAAGTTCCGAATAAAGTTTTTGATGCGACGTTTATTGCTAGAAAAAGCACAAAACCGATTTAAAAAACAGCTTAGAAATAGAATGTTCGTGTTGTTTGCGTTTTCACAAGAAAAAAATAATAGTAAACTGGTTTACTAAATGGTTTAAAGCTGAACGATTTTGTTGTATAATACATTATCGGGAAATCGGAGGGAACGAATTCATGAGAATGGTAGACATTATTGAAAAGAAACGTGACGGGCATCAACTAACAAGCGAAGAAATTCAATTTATTATCAACGGATACACAGATGGTTCAATTCCAGATTATCAGGTAAGTGCCTTTTTAATGGCTGTTTTTTACCAAGATATGACAGACGAAGAAATTACACAAATGACGTTAGCAATGGTCCATTCAGGCGAAATTGTGGATCTTTCTTCTATAGAAGGAATCAAAGTCGACAAGCATTCTACAGGTGGCGTAGGCGACACTACGACGCTTATTTTAGCGCCATTAGTTGCTAGTGTCGGGGTCAATGTAGCAAAAATGTCTGGTCGTGGCTTAGGCTACACGGGCGGTACGTTGGATAAATTAGAAGCGATTCCTGGTTTTAAAGTTGAATTGACAGAAGAACGTTTTATTCAATTGGTCAACGATACAAAAGTGGCAGTAATTGGTCAGTCAGGTGATCTAGCACCAGCAGACAAAAAACTTTATGCGTTACGCGATGTGACCGCCACTGTTGACTCAATTCCATTAATTGCAAGTTCCATTATGAGTAAAAAAATTGCCGCAGGGGCAGATGCGATTGTCTTAGACGTGACTACTGGTGAAGGGGCCTTTATGAAAGACCTAGCAAGTGCTCGTCGATTAGCGGAAACAATGGTTCGCATTGGGAAACTGGCAAATCGCCAAACGATGGCAGTAATTTCAGACATGTCACAACCTTTAGGGGAGGCTATCGGAAATAGTTTAGAAATCGTTGAAGCAATCGAGACCTTGCAAGGAAATGGGCCAGAAGATTTAGTGGAGATGTGCTATGTCTTAGGAAGTCAGATGGTTGTTTTAGCTAAAAAAGCCGAGACGTTAGACGAAGCACGGGCTTTATTAGAAGAAGCATTAACAAGCGGTCGAGCGCTCGCAAAATTTAAAGAAATGATTGAAAATCAAGGCGGCGACAGTTCCGTTGTTGACCAGCCAGAAAAATTATTAACCGCAACTTATCAATTTGATTTACCTGCCAAAGAAACAGGCGTGGTACAAAAAATCGTTGCCAATGAAATTGGCGTTGCCGCAATGTTGCTGGGCGCTGGTCGGGCTACGAAAGAAGATACGATTGATTTTGCAGTTGGCTTGAAACTTCACAAAAAAGTAGGGAGCCCAGTTGAAAAAGGCGAATCATTACTAACCATTTATGCCAATCGTGAAGACGTGACAGAAGTCGAACAATTGCTTTATAAAAACATTGAAATTGGACCAACCGGCGAAGAGCCTATTTTGATTCACGATATTATTACGGAATAAAACAAAAAGAAAAGAGGAATTCTCATCATGGAATTAAACCGCATGATTGACCACACTATTTTGAAACCAGAAGCGACAGAAGCCGCTGTCCAAAAAATTATTGACGAAGCTAAGGAGTACAACTTTTTCTCTGTATGTATCAATCCTTGTTGGGTCGCTTTTGCTAGCGAGCAATTAGCAGATACCGACGTCGCTGTGTGTACCGTTATTGGCTTTCCTTTGGGGGCAAATACACCAGAAGTTAAAGCATACGAAGCAGCTGATGCAATTAAAAATGGTGCGAATGAAGTGGATATGGTGATTAATATTGGTGCATTAAAATCACAACAATACGATTACGTACGTCAAGACATTCAAGGCGTAGTAGATGCAGCCAAAGGAAAAGCGTTAGTCAAAGTGATTATTGAAACAGCATTATTAGCAGACGAAGAAAAAGTTAAAGCTTGTGAATTAGCCAAAGAAGCAGGTGCCGATTTCGTTAAAACATCTACTGGCTTCTCAACAGGCGGCGCTAAAGTAGCAGACATTCGTTTAATGCGTGAGACAGTTGGTCCTGACATGGGCGTTAAGGCTTCTGGTGGCGTGCATAATGCAGAAGAAGCGTTAGCAATGATTGAAGCTGGGGCAACACGCATCGGTGCAAGTACGGGTGTAGCAATTGTTTCTGGCGCAACTGGCGAAGGGTATTAATTCGTATTTCAAATTAAACGAAGGTGTGGCGAAAAAGATGACAGTAAAACAAGAATGGCTTGATTGTGCCGTAGAAGCATTGGCAAACGCCTATGTACCGTATTCTAACTTTCCTGTGGGCGCTTGCTTAGTGACTGCAGACGGGAAAATGTATCAAGGAGTCAACATTGAAAATGCCTCCTTTGGTTTAACAAATTGTGCAGAAAGAACGGCGATTTTTAAAGCCATTTCAGAAGATGAACGGACCTTCCAACATTTAGTTGTAGCAGGTAATACAGAGGCACCCATTTCTCCATGTGGCGCTTGTCGTCAAGTAATGGCTGAATTCTTTGATCCACAAATGCCGGTCACGCTAGTTGGTAAAGATGGCGCGACTAAAACAATGACAGTTGAGGCATTATTGCCCTATTCATTTACAGATAAAGATTTTTAAAAAAAGGACATAAGGTTTCGTTGGGCTCAAAGTAGATTTCAATAGCATAAATGCGAATGAAATAATAGATAAAATAGTAGGGGGCTTTTCGGAAAGTGAAACAAGCAAAATTTTTAGGTCTAGGATTGGCAGCAGTTGCCTTAACCATTGGGTTAGCTGCATGTGGCGGCAATAGCAAAAAGAACGCCAACACAAAAGGTGATCCACAACATAGTGTCGTAATGGTCACAGATACAGCCGGCATTGATGACAAATCTTTTAACCAATCTGCGTGGGAAGGAATGCAAGAGTGGGGCAAAGAGCACAAACTTCCAGAAGGACCTCAAGGGTATGCGTATATTCAATCAAATGAAGCATCTGATTATACATCAAACATTGACCAAGCCATTTCAAGTCAATTTAAAACGATTTTTGGCATTGGCTATTTACTAAAAAATGCAGTAGTAGATGCAGCGGACGCCAACCCAGAAACGAATTTCGTTCTAATCGACGATACAGTTAATGGGAAAAACAACGTCGCTTCTGCAACATTTAGAGATAATGAATCTGCGTATTTAGCAGGTGTGGCAGCAGCTAACACTACGAAAACCAACAAAGTAGGATTTATCGGCGGGGTTGAAGGACCCGTTATTGGCCGTTTCCAAGCTGGTTTTGAAAAAGGTGTAGCAGACGCTGGCAAAAAATTAGGCAAAGATATTCAAATTACGTCTACTTATGCAGGGACATTTGCAGACGCTTCAAAAGGACGGGCCTTAGCTTCTTCTATGTATCAAGCAGGTGCCGACATTATTTATCACGCAGCGGCGACTACAGGACAAGGAATCTTCCAAGAAGCCAAAGCGCTAAATGAAACAGGTTCAAAAGATAAAGTTTGGGTGATTGGTGTTGACCGTGACCAAAACGAAGACGGTAAATATACAACCAAAGATGGCAAGGATGATAACTTAACGTTAGCTTCAACCATTAAAGGGGTAAATATTGCTGTGAAAAAAATCTCTGATCTTGCATTAGAAGATAAATTCCCTGGCGGCGAACATTTAACTTATGGATTGAAAGATGGCGGTGTTGATTTAACAACAGAAGCCCTAAGCGATCAAGCCAAAACGGCAGTTAAAGAAGCCAAAGAACAAATCATCTCTGGTGACGTAAAAGTCCCAGACCAACCTTAGAAACAACTTAGTTGTTTAAATACATTAAACTATTTTTAGGAGGCTTTACAGAAATGAAAAAAGCAAAATTATTCGGTTTTAGTTTGATTGCATTAGGTTTATCAGTTTCACTTGCAGCATGTGGTGGTGGCAAAGGCAAAACCGCTGAAAGCGGCGGTGGCAAAGGGGATGCAGCGCATAGTGCTGTAATCATTACAGATACAGGCGGCGTGGATGACAAGTCGTTCAACCAATCTTCTTGGGAAGGATTGCAAGCTTGGGGTAAAGAACATGATTTACCAGAAGGTTCAAAAGGGTATGCATATATTCAATCGAATGATGCAGCTGACTATACAACGAATATTGACCAAGCGGTATCAAGTAAATTCAACACAATCTTTGGTATTGGCTACTTGCTAAAAGATGCAATTTCTTCTGCAGCAGATGCCAACCCTGATACAAACTTTGTTTTAATCGATGATCAAATCGATGGCAAAAAGAATGTCGTTTCTGCAACATTTAGAGATAATGAAGCAGCTTACTTAGCCGGTGTTGCTGCTGCAAACGAAACAAAAACGAACAAAGTCGGCTTTGTTGGTGGTGAAGAAGGGGTCGTAATTGACCGTTTCCAAGCTGGTTTTGAAAAAGGTGTGGCTGATGCTGCGAAAGAATTAGGTAAAGAAATTACTGTTGATACAAAATATGCGGCTTCATTTGCTGATCCTGCCAAAGGGAAAGCTTTAGCTGCTGCAATGTACCAAAACGGCGTTGATATCATCTTCCATGCTTCTGGTGCGACTGGACAAGGGGTCTTCCAAGAAGCAAAAGACTTGAATGAATCAGGTTCTGGCGACAAAGTTTGGGTAATCGGTGTTGACCGTGATCAAGATGCTGATGGCAAGTACAAAACAAAAGACGGCAAAGAAGACAACTTCACGTTAACTTCAACACTTAAAGGTGTCGGCACAGCGGTTCAAGATATTGCCAACCGTGCGTTAGAAGACAAATTCCCTGGTGGCGAACATTTAGTTTATGGATTAAAAGATGGTGGCGTTGACTTAACAGACGGCTATTTAAACGACAAAACAAAAGAAGCTGTTAAAACAGCAAAAGATAAAGTAATCTCAGGTGACGTAAAAGTCCCAGAAAAACCAGAATAATTTAAGCTCCTAAATGAAAAAAGAAGGGCTCATTATTGTTCCTTCTAAAAATGAAGTGGTCCTTGGCAGCGACGGCTGCCAAGGAAACCCTTTATGATGTTTGGATTTTTAACTAAATAGTTGAGGTTCTTCAACTACTTAGTTAAGGGTCAAAATTACCCTCTAAAGTATTGCCAATATAATTTTGTTAGGAAGTGAATAGACCTTGTCTCAAGAAGAAAACGTAATTGAGATGCGTAAAATCACCAAAGAATTTGGGACGTTCAAAGCCAACGACCAAATTGATTTACAAGTAAAACCTGGTGAAATCCACGCACTGCTAGGTGAAAATGGTGCAGGCAAGTCGACCTTGATGAATATCTTATCAGGGCTATTGGAACCGACCTCAGGTGAGATTTATATGAATGGCGAAAAAGTCAACATTACAAGTCCTACTGCAGCCAATCGTTTAGGAATCGGAATGGTCCATCAGCATTTTATGTTAGTTGAAGCCTTTACTGTGACTGAAAATATTATCTTAGGTAGTGAACCTACCCATGGCGGTATTTTAGACCGGAAAAAAGCGAAAAAAGAGATTGAAGAAGTGTCTAAGCAATACGGGTTGGATGTAAATCCCAATGCCTATATTCGCGATATTTCTGTGGGTATGCAACAACGGGTTGAAATTTTAAAGACCTTATATCGTGGTGCGAACGTTTTAATTTTTGACGAACCAACCGCAGTATTAACGCCACAAGAAATTGATGAATTAATGATTATTTTGAAAGAACTAACCGATGAAGGCAAATCGATCATTTTAATTACACATAAGTTAGATGAAATTAAAAAAGTGGCGGACCGTTGTACGGTTATTCGCCGGGGGCAAAGTATTGGCACCGTCAATGTGAAAGACGTTTCTTCGCAACAGTTAGCCGATATGATGGTGGGTCGTTCTGTTTCCTTCAAAACAGAGAAAAAACCAGCGCAACCGAAAGAAACAATTTTATCAATTAAAGATTTAGTAGTGAAAGAAAGCCGCGGCTTAGATGCAGTGAAAAATCTTAGCTTAGATGTCCGAGCAGGGGAAGTTGTTGGAATTGCGGGGATTGATGGCAATGGACAAACAGAATTAATCCAAGCCTTAGCAGGATTAACCAAAGTCGAAAACGGGTCCATTCATTTGAATGAAAAAGAGATTACTAATCGCAAACCTCGGGAAATTACGGAAATGGGTGTCGCCCACGTTCCTGAAGACCGACATAAATATGGCTTGGTATTAGAGATGACATTGGCTGAAAATATTGGCCTACAAACGTATTACCAAAAACCATACAGTTCAACAGGTATTTTAAACTATCGAATGATTAACAAACACGCCCGTGAATTAATTGAAGAATATGATGTACGGACTCCTAATGAACTAGTACCAGCTCGGGCGCTTTCAGGTGGGAATCAGCAAAAAGCAATTATTGCCCGAGAAGTGGACCGCGATCCAGATTTGTTGATTGTTTCTCAACCAACACGCGGTTTAGATGTCGGAGCTATTGAATACATTCATCGTCGACTAATTGAACAAAGAGATAAAAATAAAGCTGTTTTATTAGTAAGTTTTGAATTAGACGAAATTTTGAACGTTTCTGATCGTATCGCTGTTATTCATGCGGGGGAAATTGTCGGAATTGTTGATCCGAAAGAAACGACAGAAAATGAATTGGGCTTGTTAATGGCTGGCTACTCATTGGAAGAAGCCCGTGCTGAGTTATCAAAAGTAGAGGCAGGTGAAACTGTTGAATAATCGTTCTGAAAAAATAAGAAATATTTTAGTCCCTGTGTTATCTGTTATTATGGGTTTCCTCTTAGGGGCAATTATTATGGTTATCTTTGGCTATGACCCAGTGGCTGGGTATCAAGCGATGTTTGAAACAGCTTTCCAAGGAAAGAAAAGTATTGGTGAGATTTTTGTCACCGCAGCTCCGTTGATTTTTACCGCTTTAGGATTCTCGGTGGCAAATTCGGCTGGATTCTTTAATATCGGGCTTTCAGGACAAGCCTTATGTGGTTGGGTGGCTAGTATTTGGGTCGCTTTATCCATGCCTGATGCACCCCGGATGATTGCGTTGCCGGTGGCGATTATTGTTGGCGCAGTTGCAGGAGCTTTAGCAGCAGCCATTCCAGGTTTCTTGCGTGCCTATTTTGGGACGAGTGAAGTTATTGTTACGATTATGTTGAATTATATTTTATTGTACACAGGAAATCATATTGCTAATAATGTCATGAAACCAAGTATTATGGCGAACAAAGGGATCACCAAAATGATTGGTGCGAATGCATCATTACGCTCACCGTTTTTAACAAGTATCAGTGATGGCTCTCGTTTGAACATCGGCATTTTCCTGGCCTTCATTTTCCTTATTCTTGTGTGGTTCTTGATGAAAAAAACAACGCTTGGTTTTGAAATTCGGTCGGTGGGGTTAAACCCATTTGCTTCTGAATATGCTGGAATGAGCAGCAAGCGAACGATTATTTTATCCATGATGATTTCAGGAACGCTAGCTGGCTTAGGTGGTGCGGTCCAAGGATTGGGAACTTTCCAAAACTTCTTTATTCAAAACACATCGTTGAGCATTGGGTTCGATGGTATGGCCGTGTCTCTATTAGGAGCAGGTAGCTCAATCGGGATTTTACTTTCCGCATTACTGTTCGGGATGTTAAAGCTTGGTGGACAAGGGATGCCGTTGATAGCTGGTGTACCAACCGAATTAGTTGATGTTGTTATTGCAGCGATTATTTTCTTTGTGGGAATTAGTTATTTAATTCGTTTCTTGTTAGCAAAAGCGTCTGGTAGTAAAAAAGAAGTAGCGATTGTAGAAACAATTGAAGCGGCGCCAGACAAAAACAATCAAGAGGGGGGAGACATCTAATGGATTTAGCAACAATTTCCTCAATCATCACGCAAACATTAGTGTATGCAACTCCGCTCATCTTGACAGCATTAGGCGGAACGTTCTCAGAACGAAGTGGTGTGGTTAACGTTGGTTTGGAAGGTATTATGGTAATGGGCGCTTTCAGTTCGGTCGTTTTTAACTTGACGTTTGCTGATACATTTGGCGCGGCGACACCATGGATTGCTTGTTTAGTAGGAGGCGTTGTCGGGATTGTCTTTTCTCTCTTACATGCCGTTGCAACTATTAACTTACGAGCAGATCATATTATCAGTGGTACTGTCATTAACTTGATGGCACCGGCGCTAGGGGTTTTCCTAGTAAAAGTTATTTATCAAAAAGGACAAACAGATATGATTACACAATCATTTGGTTATTTTTCTTTCCCAGGATTGTCAAAAATTCCAGTGATTGGTGAACTATTCTTTGCAAAAACCTCTTTACCAGCTTTCGTAGCAATTTTGATTGCGATTTTAGCTTGGTTTGTCATTTTTAAAACACGTTTTGGCTTACGGTTACGTTCTGTGGGGGAACATCCACAAGCGGCAGATACATTGGGAATTAATGTCTACTTAATGCGTTATTCTGGCGTCTTGTTATCCGGCTTCTTAGGCGGTATGGGCGGAGCTGTCTTTGCTCAAAGTATTGCGGGTCGTTTCGGGATTACCACAATTGCAGGACAAGGGTTTATTTCAATGGCCGCAATGATCTTTGGTAAATGGAATCCACTTGGGGCAATGGGCGCAGCCTTATTCTTTGGTTTTGCACAAAACTTAAGTATTGCTGGGGAAAACTTACCAATTATTTCAGAAATTCCAAAAGTTTATCTACAAGCAGCACCATACGTATTGACCATTTTAGTCCTAGTTGTGTTCTTCGGAAAATCATCGGGACCAAAAGCGAACGGGAAAAATTACGTCAAAACGAAATAAGAAAAGAAATGGGCCCTCCGTCAAAGCGACGGAGGACCCATTTCTTTTCTTAGGATAATCAGTTGAACACAAGCGACATTAGGCACTGCTTCATTGCAAAAAAGCGAGTTGATAAAGGTAACTTTTCTTTTGGCTGTTTTTTACAATTCGAAGGAAGTGTCGAAATTTTGAAAAAACCAAACAGGTCTAGCAGCTTTTTTTCAAAAATCGTTGGTTTTTCTGCTATACTTTTGTTTGTAGTAAGAATAGGAAAAGTGGAGGACGTTCAATGAATAAAACACGTGTAGAAGCATTTAGTGATGCAGTCATTGCCATCATCATGACCATCATGATTTTAGAAATTAAGACTCCTCAAGTGGGTGTTTTGGCAGGTTTGATAGAAAATATCCCCTATTTTTTATCGTTTATTGTCAGTTTTATTTTTATCTGTATCGCTTGGTACAATCATCATTACATAATGTCCGTAACTCATTGGTTTTCTAAAAAAGCGTTTTGGGCAAATAATTTTTGGTTATTCTCCATGGCCTTCATTCCGGTAGCAACTGCTTGGGTGAGTGAATTTTGGTGGATGCGGGCACCTGTTTATTTTTATCTTGTTGTGTATACGGTTTGGGATTTTGCCTACTTCTTGTTAACAAGGATCATTTATGAAGACAATGCAGTGAAAGATCCACAGGGTGCAGCTAAGTTAAGAAAATCGAAATCTTATAGTAAGGCAACAAAAATCATTCATCTTTGTCTTTTCGCAATCGGATATATCGGCATTTATTTTTATCCGCCCATTGGCATTGGTGTGATTTTATCAGAAGCGGTTATCTGGTATTTAAATGTGCCAAAAGAGGGAGACCGCTTGGAGTGTTAAAAGTTTCGATGGCATAAAGAGTAGTGTTCTTTTTAAGGAGCAGGCTATTCGAAAAAAACAATAAAAAAGTTTCCTAATTACGGTGGGAGACTTTTTTCTTTCAGTTTTTAAGCCCTGCTAAAATCGAAGGAATCAGTGAAAATTTTAATGCTCTTTCAGGCAATAATAGCGGATTCATGGTATAATTGAAGAGCTGAGAATAAATAGATTATTCTGTTTGATTCTCGAGACTATTTAAAAGGCTAGCGTAAAATAATTGTCATTCTTGACGTATTTACGACCTTAGAGGAGGAAGCAAGTGTGTTTAAACGTGTTCATTTAATCGTACTAGATTCAGTCGGTATTGGTGAAGCACCAGATGCTGAAAAATTTGGAGATGTCGGCAGTGATACACTGGGTCATATTGCCAAAGAAGCGGGACTAACCATTCCTCATTTAGAAAAACTTGGATTGGGAACTATTGCTCCTTTAACAGGTGTCAAAGCAGTGGCAGACCACGATGGCTATGCCACCAAATTAGAAGAAATTTCTGTTGGAAAAGATACTATGACCGGTCACTGGGAAATTATGGGCTTGAACATCAAAAAACCTTTTCGGGTATTCCCAAACGGCTTTCCTGAAGAATTGCTGAAACAAATTGAAGATTTTTCTGGGCGAAAAGTTGTTTGTAACAAACCATATAGCGGGACAGCGGTCATTGATGATTATGGCGAACATCAAATGAAAACAGGGGATTTAATTGTTTATACTTCAGCAGACCCTGTTTTACAAATTGCGGCGCATGAAGACATTATTCCATTAGAAGAATTGTATAAAATTTGTCAATATGTTCGTGACATTACGAAAGACGAACCTTATATGATTGGTCGGATTATCGCTCGCCCGTATGTTGGTGAACCAGGTAATTTCACTCGAACCAGTAACCGTCATGACTATGCTTTAGATCCTTTTGGCCATACTGTTTTAGATTCGTTGAAAGAAAACGGCAATGATGTGATCGCTGTTGGGAAAATTAACGACATCTTTAATGGACAAGGAATTACTGAAGCTATCCGCACGAAGAGCAATATGGATGGGGTGGATCAATTATTAACGGTCATGAACAAAGATTTCACAGGTTTAAGTTTTACTAACTTAGTGGATTTCGATGCGCTGTATGGCCACCGTCGTGATGTGAAGGGCTATGCAAAAGCCATCGAAGATTTTGATGGTCGTTTGCCAGAGATTATGGCAGCTATGGCCGAAGATGATTTGCTTTTAATTACAGCAGATCACGGGAATGACCCAACTTTCCCAGGAACAGACCACACACGTGAATATGTGCCTTTATTGGCTTATAGTAAAAAAATGACAAAACAAGGCAGCTTGCCACAAGGATTTTATTCAGATATTTCAGCAACGATTGCTGAAAACTTTGAAGTTCCTGCAACGGAAAACGGTCAAAGCTTTTTAAATCAATTACAATAATTCGAGGAGGCAACACATGACAACGTTAACGAACCATTTAAACGAAACAACTGAGTTTTTGAAAGAAAAAGGGGTGCAACAAGCAGACTTCGGTCTAATCTTAGGTTCTGGGTTAGGTGAATTAGCTAATGAAATAACCGATGCGATTGCTATTCCTTTCTCTGAAATTCCCCATTTTTCTGTTTCAACAGTCGTTGGACATGCTGGACAATTAGTTTACGGAACGCTTTCTGGAAAAAAAGTTTTGGCGATGCAAGGACGTTTTCATTATTATGAAGGACATTCGATGCAAACGGTCACTTATCCCGTTCGTGTGATGGCTGCTTTAGGCATTCATTCAATGATTGTAACCAACGCAGCTGGTGGCGTAAATGAAACATATACACCGGGGAATTTGATGTTAATCAATGACCACATTAATTTTACAGGCGATAATCCGTTAATTGGTGAAAATGATGAAGAAATCGGGCCGCGTTTTCCAGATATGAGTCATGCTTACACGCAAGAATATCGGGAAGTGGCAAAAAAAGTGGCTGCGGAACAAAATATTGATTTAAAAGAAGGCGTGTATATGGGCTTTTCTGGCCCGACATATGAAACGCCTGCAGAAATTCGGATGTCACGGACGATGGGTGCAGATGCAGTTGGCATGTCAACTGTTTCGGAGGTCATTGTAGCTGTGCATAGTGGCATGAAAGTACTAGGCATCTCTTGTATTACGAATTTAGCAGCTGGTATGCAAAGTAGTTTAAATCATGCAGAAGTAGTTGAAACAACTGAACGCGTTAAAGGACAATTCAAAGAGTTAGTGAAAGCAACACTAGCAGCTTTATAAAAAAGGAGTAAACCAGAATGAGTGTGCATATCGAAGCAAAACCAGGTGAAATCGCCGATAAAATTTTACTACCAGGGGATCCCCTCCGAGCAAAATATATTGCGGAAACTTTTTTGGAGAATCCTGTCTGCTATAATCAAGTTCGTGGGATGTTAGGTTACACAGGAACATATAAGGGACAGCGTGTTTCGGTCCAAGGAACAGGGATGGGGATGCCTTCAGCAGGTATTTATGCCCATGAGTTAATTAACTCTTACGATGTGAAGAAGTTAATTCGTGTTGGTACGTGTGGTTCTATTTCAGAAAAAGTCAACGTTCGTGAATTAGTTATCGCACAAGCAGCAGCGACACCTTCTTCCGCGATTCGCAATGATTTTCCTAAATATGATTTTCCACAAATTGCGAGCTTTGATCTTTTACTCAAATCTTACGAAATTGCTAAAGCAAAAGGCTTTACTACCCATGTTGGTAACGTATTGTCAGATGATGTTTTTTACAAAGATAGCTTAGATGATGTCTTTCGTTTAGGTCGATACGGGGTATTAGCGATTGAAATGGAAGCGGCAATGTTATATTATTTAGCAGCAAAATTTGATGTAGAAGCATTGGCGATTATGACGGTGAGTGATAGCTTGGTGACAGGCGAAGAAACAACGGCAGAAGAACGCCAAACGACGTTTAATGAAATGATTGAAGTTGGTTTAGAAACGGCAATTGCTAATTAAAAAAATGCTTGGATGATTATTTTCATCCAAGCATTTTTTTAATTTAAGAGCGCTTTTTTTACATCTTCAACAATTTGAGTATTCGCAATAGGTCCGTTGTATAACCAACTACTTTTTTTATCATAGGTATGAACTTGGTTATTTTTCACAGCAGGTAAGTTCTTCCAAATTGCTTCTTGGAAAAGAGGTGCTGATTCATCGCTGTTTACAAGGAAAATGTGGTCTGCGTCAAGCTCAGCTAATTTTTCTAAAGAAACTTGATTCCAATCCGCAGTAGCATTTTTAGAAATTTCTTCCACTAATTTTGGAACTTGGAGACCTAAGTCCTGATAGAGCACGGTTCCGCTTGAGCGATTATCGCTAACCATAAAGACTTGGTTGTTGGTTACCCATAAGACTGCCGCAGATTTGCCAGCATCTTTTTTGCCAAGGTCTTCTTGGACGCCTTTGGTTAAGGTATCATAATCTTCTAACACTTTTTTCGCTTGTTCTTTTTTATCTAAAACAGTGGCAATATCTTCCAATTGATCACGCCAAGTGACATTTTCGCCGTTTTTGACTACATAAGTTGGCGCAATTTTACTGTATTCTTTGTATTTACCGCCTTCAACTAGAGCAGATGAACTGATTAATAATAAGTCAGGTTCAAATTTTAGAACCGCTTCATATGGCAAGTCATAGGAAATAGTGGGGACATCTTTCAATTCTTTCGCTAAATAATCTTGAATGCTGCCTTGTCCAACTGTCCATTGTGCCACTGGTTTTTCTCCTAATGCAACTAGATAATCTTCTAAATAACTCGCAATAATCCGTTTGGGTTTCGCGGGGACGGTTACTTTATTGCCTAAGGTATCTGTTACTTCATGTGTTTTGTCAGCGTTGTTGGCTTCTTTATTCGTATTACCACAAGCTGCGAGTAAGAATGAACCAAGAAGAAGGGTTGTACCAATTAGGACCGTCTTTTTTAAAAGTTTCATTGTGTAACTCCTTTATTTTTAGTTGATAACGATTCTCATTATCAGTTAAAAACGACCGTTTGTCAATCATCGCTTGCTTTTTTTGAGCAAATAAGTTGCATTTTTTAGATAATTCGTTTTTTGATTGGAAGAAACATTGCTTTTTAAGGAAGGGTCTTTTATAATCAAGGAACAATGAGTGAGAACGATTCTCAATAAATGTAAAATAACGACAGAAAAATTAAAGAGGAATGGTTATGAATTATTTAGAGGCAGAGGACTTAACTACAGGATATGGTCGTCAAGTGATTAGTGAAGCGCTGAACTGTTCATTTGAAGCGGGAACTATTACAAGTATTATTGGACCAAATGGTTGTGGCAAATCGACCTTGTTAAAAACACTTGCGCGTATTTTGCCAGCTGAGAAAGGCAAGGTGTTCATTAAGAACCAAGAACTTCAACATTTTTCTTCAAAAGAAGTAGCACAAGAACTAGCGATCTTATCACAAACGCCAGAAAATACAATCGATTTATCTGTTTTTGACCTCGTCTCTTTCGGGCGATATCCTTATCAATCGGGCTGGAAAAGTGTCACCACAGAAGATCAAGAGTACATACAATGGGCATTAGAATTAACAGGCTTAACTGAGTTAGCTAGAGAGTCTGTGGCAATTTTATCAGGTGGGCAACGCCAACGGGTTTGGATTGCTATGGCGCTAGTGCAGGATACAGATATTTTAATTTTAGATGAACCGACCACCTATTTGGATCCAGCGCATCAGCTAGAAATTTTAAATGTGTTAAAACGAATTAATCAAGAACATCAGAAAACCATCGTGATGACGATTCATGATATTAATTTAGCTTCTCGTTTTTCTGATCGCGTGATTGCGATGAAAGAGGGAAAGATTATCAATGAGGGAACACCGCAAGAAGTGATTACTGTTACTGGCTTAGCAGATGTTTTCGCTATTCAAGTAGAAATTAGTTATCATAGTCAGACACAGCGGCCACTAGTGCTTTCTTATGAGTTGATGGAAATGGAGCTGGATGGATGAAAGGCATAAGCGGATTTTATAGACACCAATGGCAAGTGTTACTTGTCTGTCTTTTTTTGCTAATTGGGACAATGCTTCTGTCATTGATGTTTGGTGCGACGTCGGTTTCGATTCAAACGATTATTGAATCATTTACGCACTTCGATGCGACCAATCAAGCGCATCAAGTCATCCAAACGGTTCGGTTGCCGCGGATTTTAGGGGCCGCTTTTGTGGGAGCAAGTTTAGCAGTGAGTGGGGCGTTAGCGCAAGGGATTACACAAAACCCATTGGCAGATTCTGGCTTGCTGGGTATCAATGCTGGGGCTGGCTTGGGCTTAGCGCTTGTTTTTGCTTTCCTCCCTCAGGCAAGTTATTGGTGGCTTTTAGTTGTTTCTTTTCTTGGTGCCGGCGTGAGTGTGGCACTGATTTATTATCTTTCTAATCATTCAATTCGAGGAGCAAGCCCCATGCGTCTGACCTTGGTGGGGGCTGGTATTAGTGCCCTTTTTTTATCATTTAGTCAATTCTTAGCCATTCAGTTCAATTTGAGTCAAGAGTTAACGTTTTGGTTTCTTGGCGGTGTCAGCGTTATTTCTTGGGCACAATTAAAAATAGTCGTTCCTATCTTTCTGGGCGCATTTGCATTAGCAATTCTGATTAGTCCGTCGGTGACTATTTTACGGTTTGGCGATGATGCAACAATTGGTTTGGGGCGAAATCCGCAGCGTATTCGGTTGTTTGCCAGTATAACGATTTTGCTTTTATCAGGATTGTCTGTGGCGCTGGTTGGCTCGGTCAGTTTTGTTGGTTTGGTGGTGCCTCATGTGATGCGAACAGTTTCTGGAGAAAATTACCGTCGCTTGATTCCGTTCTCAGCGTTAGGCGGTGCGCTCCTCGTTTTGGTGGCAGATTTAATCGCTCGAATGGTGAATCCGCCTTTTGAAACACCATTTGGGATTATCACGGCCTTAATTGGCATCCCATTCTTTCTTTATTTATTTCGTAAAGGAGGGCAACTAGGATGACACAGAAAAAAGTGTCCCGTTGGGTGGCTATCTTAATAGTTGGGATTATCCTAACTGCTTGTATCAGTTTAACGCAAGGGGAATTATCTGTTTCCTTCATGGATTTAAAAGCCCTTCTTTTGGGACAGGGAAGTCAGGCCAAACAACTGTTAGTTTGGGATTTTCGGTTACCACGGATTGTGCTTGCGGTCCTAGCGGGCGCAGCTTTAGGCTTAAGCGGCGCTATTCTTCAAGGGATTACTCGGAATCCGTTAGCAGATACTGGGATTTTAGGCATTAATGCGGGTGCGGGTTTGGCAGTGATTTTGTTTATTAGTTTTGTTGAGACGACAAGTATCACGACGTTTGCACTTCCGCTCGTGGCCTTAGTTGGCGGCTTGCTAGCGGCTGTTGGGATTTTGGTAATTGCGTATCATCATCGTTTAGGATTGACGCCAGTTCGAATGGTCTTAGCGGGTGTCATTTTGAGTACGGGTATTTCAGCACTCACCTTATTAATTACATCAAAAATTGACACTGAAAAGTACCGTTTTGTTACAATGTGGCAAGCAGGCAGTATCTGGGGCAGTAATTGGTTCTTTGTGGGCGCTTTGTTGCCTTGGCTAGTCATCGGGTTCTTTTTTGCGATGAAGCGTCATCGTCTGTTGGATATTTTACAATTGGGGGACGAAACAGCTATTTCTGTAGGTATTGCTGTGAAAAAAGAACGAATCGTTTCGTTGCTGTTAGCGGTGATGTTGGCGGCATCAGCGATTTCCGTTACAGGGGGAATTAATTTTTTAGGTTTACTTGCGCCACATATTGCTCGCAAATGTGGTTTTACGCAACAAAAACAGGTATTGCCATTGGCGGCGTTGTTTGGGAGTTTACTTTTATTGGTTAGTGATACGATTGGTCGGCTATTGCCTGGCAATGGAGAAATGCCTGCAGGGATTATTGTTGCGATCATCGGTGCGCCTTATTTTCTTTATTTGTTAATCAAAACAAGCGATTCGTTATAAAAAAGAATCAAAAGCTGGGTCAATCGGTCGTTGTGAAAGCAACTGTCATTTGCTCGGCTTTTTTATTGGCGGATTTTTGAAAAAATAGTATGATAAATGCGTAAGAGGATTGAATGGAGGATGAAAGAATGGAAAACTTTAATTTTTATGTACCAACAGACATCCGTTTTGGGAAAGATCGTTTAGACGAATTACCTGCTGTGTTAGATCAATTTGGCAAAAATGTCTTACTTGTTTATGGTGGCGGTAGTATCAAACGTAATGGCTTGTACCAACAAATTACTGATTTGGCCCAAAAAAACGGGCATACACTGATTGAGTTGAGCGGTGTCGAACCAAACCCGCGCATTGAAACCGTTAGAAAAGGAATTGAGTTGTGTAAAGAAAACCAAGTCGATGTTATTTTAGCAGTTGGCGGTGGTTCAACCATTGATTGTTCCAAAGCAATAGCTGCGGGCTTTTATTCGGAAGAAGATATCTGGACAGTTATTGCAGCCAGAAAAGGGTATACTGGTCCTGCTTTACCAATCGTGACCATCTTGACTTTAGCAGCGACAGGTAGTGAAATGAACGCAGGTGCTGTCATTTCTAACTTAGAAACCAATCAAAAATTAGGCTTTGGTGGTCCGAATATGATTCCAAAAGTTTCGTTCTTGGATCCAACGAATACTTTTACGGTTCCTCAAAATCAAACAGCAGCTGGCTCAGCGGATATTTTCAGTCATTTGATTGAAAACTATTTTAGTATTTCGACAGGCGCGGACGTCCAAGATTTTGTGTCAGAAGGCTTAATGCGAACGGTTATCAAAAATTGTCCTATTGCTTTAGAAAATCCAGAAGATTATGATGCACGTGCTAATTTAATGTGGGCAAGTAGTTTAGCCTTAAATGGTTTAACAGGGCGCGGCAAACAAGGTGTTTGGTCTTGTCACCCAATGGAACATGAATTAAGTGCGTTTTATGACATTACGCATGGGATTGGCTTAGCAATTTTAACGCCTCGTTGGATGAATTACGTTTTGTCTGAACAAACCGTAGGCAAATTTGCACAGTTTGCTCGAAATGTTTGGGGAATAGTCGAACAAGAGGAGGAAGTAGCAGCGAAAAAAGGTATTCAAGCATTGTATGATTACTTTGTGGCTTGTGGCATTCCAATGACATTACCAGAAGTTGGCATCGAAGCAGATAAATTTGAAGAAATGGCACAACAAGCTGTGGCCCATAGTGCAATTGCCGAAAAGGCTTATGTACCATTGGATGCAGCGGATATAGTAGCGATTTATAAAGATTGTTTAACCGAAAGTCAATTTATTTAATCCATAAAAAAGCGGTTTGCCTTGGCAAACCGCTTTTGTTAATAAGAAACAAGTTCTTATAAGTAGTATTTTTCTTTCACAGTTAAATCATCGTTTAATTCATAAACTAATGGTTTACCTGTTGGGATTTCAAGATCCATAATATCTTCATCAGAAATGCCTTCAATGTGTTTAGCTAAAGCACGTAATGAATTACCATGAGCCGCTACTAAGACAGTTTTGTTGTCTTTTAAAGCTGGCGCAATTTCATCTTGCCAGAATGGTAATGCACGTTCCAAAGTAACTTTCAAGTTTTCGCCACCAGGAATATCGCGTTGGTCTAACATTGCATAACGACGGTCGTTTGCTGCAGAACCTTCATCTGTTGCTTCCATTAATGGAGGAAGAGTATCGTAAGAACGACGCCAGATGTGGACTTGTTCGTCTCCGTATTTTTCAGCAGTTTCTTTTTTGTTTAGTCCTTGTAATTTACCATAGTGACGTTCGTTTAAGCGCCAAGATTTGATTTGAGGTACCCATAATTGATCTGAGTATTCTAGTAAATAGTTACAAGTTTTGATGGCACGAGTTAAAACAGAAGTATAAGCAACGTCGAATTCGATGCCTGCTTCTTTAATTTTACGGCCGCCTTCTTTTGCTTCTTCAACACCTTCAGGTGCTAAATCTACGTCAGCCCATCCAGTAAATTGGTTTAAGGCATTCCATTCGCTAAGTCCATGACGAGAAAAAACTAATTTTGGCATGTATAAGCTCTCCTTTGAGTTTAGTTTTCTGAAAATAAGATTTCCACGTTTATTGTACACCGTTTTGCGCAAGATTTCCAATGGAAAATAGTAAAAAAACGTGAAAGTTGCTGAAAAATTAGAGTGAAATCGAATCAAAAAAGAAGCCCCATCTGAAGGACTTCTTTTTTATTCTTAGGAATACAGCCGTTCGACATCTGTCTCAGGTAAATTGATGTACTTATAACAAGTGCCCACCGAAACGCCGCATTTATTAGAAATAAACTGGATGGTTTCTTTGTTTTCGTAATATAATGCACGGATTTTGCGGACGGTGCGTCCATCGATTTTTGGACGTCCACCTACTTTTCCGTTTTCACGAGCTTTGTGGAGCCCAACGAGTGTTCGTTCTTTAATTAGTGCACATTCCATCGCAGATAAGCTCTCCATTAATTGGAAATAGGCTTCACCTGTTGGAAGGTGAGTATCAATTCCTTCTGAAATGCTGACAAAATCAACTTGTTTTTCCTTTAACATTTTCATAAAGTCTGTTAATTGGCGGGTTGTTTTACCTAAATGGTGCAATTTACAAACAATAAGTGTATCCCCAGCAGAAAGAAGTTTTTCGACTTCGTCTAAGACACTGATCTCCGCTTGAGGATCAAATGTCTCTTGGAAAATATCATCACAACCAAACGATTGGAGAGTGGTTAGTTGATTTTTTAAATCGTCTTCAATAATAGTTGTGCGTGCATAACCAATTCGTTTCATATATTATCCTTCCTATATAAATAATCTTTTTTCACACATTCTTAACGTGCGGGAACATGTAAGGTTTTCGGTCCATCTTCATAACCGACGATTACCATAGAAACCATATTTAAAAATAAGCCGTGTTCAACGACGCCAACCAAGTTGTCTAAATAAGAACCTAAAGCTTCTGGATCTGTAATTTTTTCTAAATGCAAATCGATGATATGGTGGCCTCCATCTGTTATTAATGTTTCGCCAGCAGCGTTTAAACGAAGTGTTGGGTGATAGCCTTTTTCTTCAAATAAATGCACTAGTTGGCGGCTGCCATAAGGAACAACCTCAACTGGAAGTGGGAAAGCCCCTAAATCGTCCACCATTTTTGATTTATCCACAATCCAAATACATTTCTTTGAATAAGTGGCCACAATTTTTTCAAAAAGTAAGGCAGCGCCACCGCCTTTGATTCCTTGAAAATCAGCGCTGATTTCATCGGCGCCATCAATCGTAAGATCCACATACGGAACCTCATCAATACCCTTTAAAGGAATGCCCAAGGCTAAGGCTTGTTTCTCTGTTTCTTTTGAAGTAGTAACCCCCACGATTGACAATCCTTCTTCTTTTACGCGACGACCAATTTCGTCTACCATAAATTTTGCTGTTGAGCCAGTACCCAAACCGACAATCATGCCGTCTTCTACATATTTTGCAGCTTCGATTCCTACCATTTGTTTCAGATTCATCGCTGTTTTCCGCCCCCTTCAATAGTCAAAGATATTGTACCGTTATTTAACTAAAAAAGATAGAAAGTTTTTGAAAAAGTCATAAAAATTTTTAAAGGAAAAGTGCATTTAAATAGAAGGAAAAGCTTTTTTTCGAAAGGCGAAAGAAGAGGGTTGACAGCTGATACTTATCGTGGTATCCTAACAAAGGTGCTTTATCTACAGGTTCCTTATAGGGACGTGCTGACTGTCTATCAAAGCATATTTGATAAAGAGTGCAGAGATTGCATTATTTTTTATCGCGAAAAAAGAACCACCTGGATGTGTGGAACTAGAAGCGAAGTAAGGAAGGAGGAGAACAAGGAATGCCTACAATTAACCAATTAGTACGTAAACCTCGTAAATCTAAAGTAGAAAAATCTGATTCACCAGCCTTAAACAAAGGATATAACAGTTTTAAGAAAACTCAAACAAACGTTAACTCTCCGCAAAAACGTGGAGTTTGTACACGTGTGGGTACGATGACACCTAAAAAACCGAACTCAGCTTTACGTAAATATGCCCGTGTTCGTTTGTCAAACTTAATCGAAGTTACAGCTTATATCCCAGGTATCGGTCACAACTTACAAGAACACAGCGTGGTATTATTACGTGGTGGACGTGTAAAAGACTTACCAGGGGTACGTTACCATATCGTTCGTGGTGCGCTTGATACTGCCGGTGTTAACGACCGTAAACAAAGCCGCTCTAAATACGGTACAAAACGTCCTAAAGCTTAATTATAATAAGACAATAACAACTTGAAAAATCATATTTCGGAAGGAGGAGTTACGGATGCCTCGTAAAGGTCCTGTTGCAAAACGTGATGTTTTACCAGATCCAATTTATAACTCAAAATTAGTAACTCGCTTAATCAACCGTGTAATGGTTGACGGTAAACGCGGGATTGCTGCTAACATTATCTATAATTCATTTGATATCATCAAAGAATCTACAGGTAACGATCCATTGGAAGTTTTTGAACAAGCAATGAAAAACGTTATGCCTGTTCTTGAAGTTAAAGCACGTCGTGTTGGGGGTTCTAACTACCAAGTACCAGTTGAAGTTCGTCCAGAACGTCGTACAACTTTAGGTTTACGTTGGGTAGTTAACTACGCACGTCTACGTGGTGAACACACAATGGAAGAACGTCTAGCGAAAGAAATCATGGATGCTGCTAACAACACTGGCGCTTCTGTTAAAAAACGCGAAGACACACACAAAATGGCAGACGCAAACCGCGCATTTGCTCATTATCGTTGGTAAGATCCTCTCTGTCTGTCGCGTAAAGTGGCAGCAGAAAGTCAATTTACAATCGATTTAAATAAAGAGAGGAGTAAACATACAAAATGGCAAGAGAATTTTCACTTGAAAAAACTCGTAACATTGGTATCATGGCCCACGTTGATGCTGGTAAAACAACAACAACTGAGCGTATCTTGTACTACACTGGTAAAATCCATAAAATCGGTGAAACCCATGAAGGTGCTTCACAAATGGACTGGATGGAACAAGAACAAGAACGTGGTATCACGATTACATCCGCTGCGACAACTGCACAGTGGAAAGGCTACCGTGTAAATATCATCGATACTCCAGGACACGTGGACTTCACAATTGAAGTACAACGTTCTCTACGCGTATTAGATGGTGCGGTAACAGTTCTTGACTCTCAATCAGGTGTAGAACCTCAAACAGAAACTGTTTGGCGTCAAGCGACTGAATATAAAGTTCCTCGTATTGTATTCTGTAACAAAATGGATAAAATCGGTGCGGACTTCTTCTATTCAGTAGAATCATTACATGATCGTTTACAAGCAAACGCTCATCCAATTCAAATTCCAATCGGAGCTGAAGAAGACTTCACTGGAATCATTGACTTGATTAAAATGAAAGCTGAAATCTACACAAATGATTTGGGAACAGATATTCAAGAAACTGATATTCCTGAAGATTATTTAGAAAAAGCGCAAGAATGGCGCGAAAAATTAGTTGAAGCTGTTGCTGAAACTGACGAAGACTTAATGATGAAATATCTTGAAGGTGAAGAAATCACTGAAGAAGAATTAGTCGCTGGTATCCGTCAAGCAACAATCAACGTTGAGTTCTTCCCTGTATTAGCTGGTTCAGCATTCAAGAATAAAGGGGTTCAATTAATGTTGGACGCTGTTCTTGATTACTTACCATCTCCATTAGATATCGATGCTATCAAAGGGATCGATACTAAAACAGACGAAGAAACAACTCGTCCAGCTGATGACGAAGCACCTTTCGCTTCATTAGCATTTAAAGTTATGACTGACCCATTCGTAGGTCGTTTAACTTTCTTCCGTGTTTATTCTGGTGTCCTTGAAAGTGGTTCATACGTATTGAACGCTTCAAAAGGCAAAAAAGAACGTATCGGTCGTATCCTACAAATGCACGCCAACACTCGTCAAGAAATTGATAAAGTGTACTCTGGTGATATTGCTGCTGCTGTTGGTCTGAAAGACACAACAACTGGTGATACATTATGTGCATTAGATGCACCAGTTATTCTTGAATCTATTGAATTCCCTGATCCAGTTATCCAAGTCGCTGTTGAACCTAAATCAAAAGCTGACCAAGATAAAATGGGCGTGGCTCTACAAAAACTTGCTGAAGAAGATCCATCATTCCGCGTTGAAACAAACGTTGAAACTGGTGAAACAGTTATCTCTGGTATGGGTGAATTGCACTTAGACGTTTTAGTAGACCGTATGAAACGTGAATTCAAAGTTGAAGCTAACGTAGGTGCTCCTCAAGTATCTTACCGCGAAACATTCCGTGCTGCGACTAAAGCAGAAGGTAAATTCGTTCGTCAGTCTGGTGGTAAAGGACAATACGGTCACGTATGGGTTGAATTTACACCAAATGAAGAAGGTAAAGGCTTCGAGTTTGAAAACGCAATTGTCGGTGGTGTGGTTCCTCGTGAATACATCCCAGCAGTTGAAAAAGGGTTAGAAGACTCTATGAACAACGGTGTTCTTGCTGGTTATCCATTAGTTGATATCAAAGCAAAACTTTACGATGGTTCATACCACGATGTCGATTCAAATGAAACGGCCTTCCGTGTAGCTGCTTCTATGGCATTGAAAGCTGCGGCTAAAAATGCAAACCCAGTTATTTTAGAACCAATGATGAAAGTTACAATTACTGTTCCTGAAGATTACTTAGGTGATATCATGGGACACGTAACAAGTCGTCGTGGACGTGTTGAAGGTATGGAAGCACACGGTAACTCTCAAATCGTTAATGCGATGGTACCTTTAGCTGAAATGTTTGGTTATGCTACAACATTACGTTCAGCAACACAAGGACGCGGTACATTTATGATGGTATTTGACCACTATGAAGACGTACCTAAGTCTGTTCAAGAAGAAATCATCAAGAAAAACGGCGGCAACGCATAATTTTCCTTGAGAATAAAAGGTTTGTTTTTAGAACTATCCTTTTTTCAAGATTTCGTGTAAAATAGCTTATGATGATCAGACGATTTTTAGTAGCGTCTATCACATATAAAACAAACAATAAAATTTATATTTTTAGGAGGAACATTCAAAATGGCAAAAGAAAAATTTGACCGTTCTAAATCCCATGTTAACATTGGTACTATCGGACACGTTGACCATGGTAAAACTACATTAACAGCTGCAATTGCTACTGTATTATCAAAACACGGTGGCGGGGAAGCACAAAGCTACGATTCTATCGATAACGCTCCAGAAGAAAAAGAACGTGGAATCACAATCAACACTTCTCATATCGAATATGAAACTGAAACTCGTCACTATGCACACGTTGACTGCCCAGGACACGCGGACTACGTTAAAAACATGATCACTGGTGCTGCTCAAATGGACGGAGCTATCTTAGTAGTTTCTGCTGCTGATGGTCCTATGCCTCAAACACGTGAACATATCTTATTATCACGTAACGTTGGTGTACCATACATCGTTGTATTCTTAAACAAAATGGATATGGTTGATGACGAAGAATTATTAGAATTAGTAGAAATGGAAGTTCGTGACTTATTATCAGAATACGATTTCCCAGGCGATGATGTTCCAGTTATCGCAGGTTCTGCTTTGAAAGCTTTAGAAGGCGACGAGTCTTATGAAGAAAAAATCTTAGAATTAATGGCTGCAGTTGACGAATATATCCCAACTCCAGAACGTGATACTGACAAACCATTCATGATGCCAGTCGAAGACGTATTCTCAATCACTGGACGTGGTACTGTTGCTACAGGCCGTGTTGAACGTGGTGAAGTTCGCGTTGGTGACGAAGTTGAAATCGTTGGTATTAAAGACGAAACATCTAAAACAACTGTTACAGGTGTTGAAATGTTCCGTAAATTATTAGACTACGCTGAAGCAGGCGACAACATCGGTGCTTTATTACGTGGTGTAGCACGTGAAGATATCGAACGTGGACAAGTATTAGCTAAACCAGCTACAATCACTCCACATACAAAATTCAAAGCTGAAGTATACGTATTATCAAAAGAAGAAGGCGGACGTCACACTCCATTCTTCACTAACTACCGTCCTCAATTCTACTTCCGTACAACAGACGTTACTGGTGTTGTAGAATTGCCAGAAGGTACTGAAATGGTAATGCCTGGTGATAATGTTGCTATGGACGTTGAATTAATTCACCCAATCGCTATCGAAGACGGAACTCGTTTCTCTATTCGTGAAGGCGGACGTACTGTAGGTTCAGGCGTTGTTACTGAAATCGTTAAATAATTAACTTTTTAACTATAGTTTTAACCAGCGTAAAAAACTGGGGTATTCGGACGTAAGACCAGAGAATTTATTCTCTGGTCTTTTTTTGTTTAGAAATTGGCTGGCTAAAAAATAAGCCAATTGGCTGTTTTAGCAGACTTGTTTCTTCCGTATACTTGGAGAAAAAGGTTAGGTGATTTAATGGAAAAAGTATTGACGATTGCAGGCTCCGATTCAACTGGAGGGGCAGGAATTCAAGCAGATTTAAAAACATTTGAAGAGTATGGAGTTTTTGGATTTTCAAGTTTAACCTCGATTGTGACGATGGATCCTACGACAGGCTGGTCACATGAAGTAACTGAATTGCCAGAAATGCTCTTAGAAAAACAATTGATTTCGGTTTTTGCGGGCGGTCCAGTAGCGGCTTTGAAAACAGGGATGATGGGCAATGAACAAAATATTAAAATGGCTAGCAAATACATTAAACAAGAGAAAATTCAAAAAGTCGTGATTGACCCAGTCATTGCTTGTAAGGGAACGGCACAAATTCTGCAACCCAAAAGTGTGGAAGGCCTAAAAAACGATTTACTGCCATTAGCATTAGTTGCTACGCCTAATTTAATTGAAGCGGGCATCTTATCTGGTTTAGGCGAAATTTCTTCCGTGGCGGAGATGGAAGAAGCGGCAAAACGAATTGTACAAATGGGAGCCAAGCATGTCGTGGTTAAAGGGGGATATCGCTTAGCTGGTGAAAAAGCACTGGACTTGTTTTACGATGGTCACACCGCGCATCTTTTGGAAAATGAATTATATCCTACTGATTATAATCATGGTGCAGGTTGTACTTTTTCAGCGGCAATCACAGCTGGCTTGGCGAAAGGTTATTCGGTGTTAGAAGCAGTAACTTTAGCAAAAAAATTTGTAGCGGCGGCGATTAAACACGGTATTCAAGTTAATCCTTATGTGGGGCACGTGTGGCATGGCGCATACACTCATGCGGAACAACGGATGCGTAAGAAAGCATAATATTTAGAACTAGAGGAGTCTGTCAAGGACTGGCTCTAGTTTTTTTGTGATAAAGAATAACAATAGTAGGTATTACGTTAAAAGAATGTTCAAATTTTTAAAAGAGGAGTAGAATAGAACTGTAATTGCAAAAAAAGAAGCGGAACATAGAAGGGGTGATAACTTTTCTGTGCTTCAGTTTAGAACGGACTGTGGTGTTTGTTTTGACGAACTACCGGAAAGCGACTTCTTTTTGTTTTGGCTTCAAATGGTATTTAATGGAGGGAATGCAATGTTAGAAAAAGAAACGTACAGTCAACTGTTTAAATGGTCTTTTTCAAAAAAGACACAAGTCACATACTGGGATGGTACCGTCAAAGAGTATGGGCAAGGGTCGGGGGATCCGGTTTTTAAAATTGTATTCAATGAAAAAATTCCTGTGAAGGATTTACTGAATAACGCTTCGTTAACTTTAGGGGAAGCCTACATGGATCGCAAAATTGAAATCGAAGGCGATATCCAAGCATTGATTTATGATGTGTATAACCAAAAGGATAGCTTTTTACACAATGCTAAATTTATTAAATGGCTTCCTAAAGAAAGTCATTCAAAAAAACGTTCGCAAGAGGATATTCACAGCCATTACGATCTAGGAAATGATTTTTACAAAAAATGGCTTGACCAAACAATGACGTATTCATGTGCTTATTTTAAAACGCCTGAAGATACATTAGAACAAGCGCAAGTGAATAAAGTGCATCATATTTTAGATAAATTGTTTATCAAAGAGGGCGACACTTTACTGGATATTGGCTGCGGCTGGGGCACGTTAATTTTAACTGCGGTGAAAGAATACGGAGCCGAAGCAACTGGGATTACATTAAGTGAAGAGCAATTTCATCATATTCGCCATATTATAGAAAAAGAAGGGCTACAAGATCGAATGACTGTCAAGTTGATGGATTATCGTGATTTAAAAGGAGAGTCTTTTGACCATATTACGAGTGTCGGGATGTTTGAGCATGTCGGTGCAGAAAATCTACATGAATATTTTGACGTCGTTCAACGAAATTTAGCGCCTAAAGGTACGGCATTGATTCATGGGATCAGTCGCCAACAAGGTGGGGCTAAAAATGCTTGGATTAATCGTTATATTTTCCCTGGTGGCTATATTCCTGGTGTCACTGAGCTAGTCGGCCATATGACAGAAAATGACTTGCAAGTGATTGACTTGGAAAGTTTGCGCAGAGATTATCAATTGACGTTGGAACATTGGACAAAAAACTTCCATAATATAGAAACAGAAATTGTTGACGAAAAAGGTGAGCGCTTCTATCGAATGTGGGACTTATATTTGCAAGCATGTGCAGCCTCATTCCAAGCGAGTAATATTGATGTTATTCAATATTTATTGGTTCATCCAGATAACAATGATATTCCAATGCGCCAGATTGGTTAATAGAATAAAACAGAAAGAATTTGGGCTTCTGGCAAAAAAAGGAAGCCCAAATTCTTTTTTTATAAAAATAGAATGAAAAGAATTGGAAAACAAAACAAATGCTTTTCAAAATAAGAAAAAATTCTTTCAAAAAAACGCAGAAAATCCTTGCTAACACTATCCTTTCATAGTATAATCAAAAAGGTGCTGTTTACAGGAGTGTAAAAAGCATTGGTAGATCAACGATTTGATTTGCCGGCTGTGAAGCGAGAGGTTGCGACACGCTCGGACGCTTTGCCATGAACGAGCATGCCGGATAAATTTTCGTGGAGCTATGTCTACTTTTAAAATAGGCGAAGGAGGGAACAAGATGGCAAAACAAAAAATTCGTATCCGTTTAAAAGCGTATGAACACCGTATTTTAGATCAATCAGCGGATAAAATTGTGGAAACAGCAAAAAGAACTGGAGCTGACGTATCAGGTCCGATTCCATTACCAACAGAACGCTCACTTTACACAGTTATTCGTGCGACTCATAAATACAAAGATTCTCGCGAACAATTCGAAATGCGTACTCACAAACGTCTAATTGACATTGTGAACCCAACACCAAAAACAGTTGACGCTCTAATGAAGCTTGACTTACCGTCTGGTGTTAATATTGAAATCAAACTATAAAATTAAGATGGAGGTGTACTCATGACCAAAGGAATCTTAGGGAAAAAAGTGGGAATGACACAAATCTTTACTGAGTCTGGTGAATTAATTCCAGTAACAGTAGTTGAAGCTACGCCAAACGTAGTTTTACAAGTAAAAACTGTTGAAACTGACGGATACGAAGCTATCCAAGTTGGTTACCAAGACAAACGTGAAGTTTTATCAAACAAACCTGCGAAAGGTCATGTTGCAAAAGCAAACACGGCTCCTAAGCGCTTCATTAAAGAATTCAAGAATGTTGAGCTAGGAGAATATGAAGTAGGTAAAGAAATCAAAGTAGATGTTTTCCAAGCAGGAGACGTTGTTGATGTTACAGGTACTACGAAAGGTAAAGGATTCCAAGGGGCAATCAAACGTCACGGCCAAAGCCGCGGACCTATGTCTCATGGTTCTCGTTATCACCGTCGTCCTGGGTCAATGGGTCCAGTAGCGCCTAACCGTGTATTTAAAAATAAACGACTAGCCGGCCGTATGGGTGGCGACCGCGTAACAATTCAAAACCTTGAAGTTGTTAAAGTGGACGTAGAAAGAAATGTTATCTTAATCAAAGGAAACATTCCTGGAGCGAAAAAATCTTTAATCACAATTAAATCAGCTGTGAAAGCTAAATAAGTGTAGGGAAAGGAGGAACTAAGGAATGCCGAATGTAGCATTATTCAAACAAGATGGAACTCAAAACGGTGAAATCACTTTAAATGAAGAAATCTTCGGAATCGAACCTAATGAAAGTGTTGTCTATGATGCAATCATCATGCAACGTGCTTCATTAAGACAAGGAACACACGCAGTTAAAAACCGTAGCGCTGTTCGTGGCGGTGGCCGCAAACCATGGCGTCAAAAAGGAACTGGTCGTGCTCGTCAAGGTTCAATCCGTTCACCACAATGGCGTGGAGGTGGCGTAGTCTTTGGACCGACACCGCGTTCATACAGCTACAAACTTCCTAAAAAAGTTCGTCGCTTAGCAATGAAATCTGTATTATCAGACAAAGTTGCTGAAAATAACTTGGTAGCAGTAGAAGGTTTAAGCTTCGATGCACCAAAAACAAAAGAATTCAAACAAGTTCTTGCTAACTTGTCTATCGATACTAAAGTATTAGTTGTTTTAGAAAATGGTAACGACTTTGCAGCTTTATCAGCTCGTAACTTACCAAACGTTTCTGTAGTAACTTCTGATAACGTTAGTGTGTTAGATGTTGTGTCAGCTAACAAAGTCTTGGCAACACAAACAGCTCTTACTCAAATTGAGGAGGTGCTTGCATAATGGAATTACTAGACGTAATCAAACGCCCAGTGATCACTGAAAAATCCATGTTAGCTATGGACGAAAAGAAATATACTTTCGAAGTGGACACTCGCGCAAACAAAACTTTAGTAAAACAAGCTGTTGAATCAGCATTCGATGTTAAAGTAGCAAACGTAAACATCTTAAACGTGCGTCCAAAATTCAAACGCATGGGTAAATATGCAGGTTATACAAAAAAACGTCGCAAAGCGATCGTTACATTAACTGAAGATTCAAAAGAAATTCAATTATTCGAAGCTGCTGAATAAGCAGTCCTGAACAATATCAACGTAGGAGGGAAATAAGACGTGGCGATTAAAAAGTACAAACCTACCACAAATGGCCGTCGTAACATGACAAGTTCTGATTTCGCTGAAATCACAACTTCAACACCAGAAAAATCATTGTTACAGCCATTAAAAAACAATGCCGGTCGTAACAACAACGGTCGCATTACGGTTCGTCACCAAGGTGGCGGTCACAAACGTCAATACCGTGTGATTGACTTCAAACGTAATAAAGATAACGTCGCAGCGGTTGTTAAAACGATCGAGTACGATCCAAACCGTTCTGCTAACATCGCGTTAGTTCATTACGAAGACGGGGTTAAGGCATACATCTTAGCACCAAAAGGATTAGAAGTAGGCATGCGCCTAGTATCTGGTCCAGAAGCAGATATTAAAGTAGGTAACGCATTACCATTGGAAAACATTCCAGTTGGTACAGTTATCCACAACATTGAAATGAAACCTGGTAAAGGTGGACAATTAATCCGTTCAGCTGGAACAAGCGCGCAAGTACTTGGTAAAGAAGGCAAATACGTATTAATCCGCTTAAACTCTGGCGAAGTTCGTATGATCTTAGCAACTTGCCGTGCAACAATCGGTTCAGTTGGTAACGAACAACACGAATTAATCAACATTGGTAAAGCTGGCCGCTCTCGTTGGATGCGTAAACGCCCAACTGTTCGTGGTAGCGTAATGAACCCTAACGATCACCCACACGGTGGTGGTGAAGGTAAAACACCAATTGGACGTAAAGCGCCAGTATCTCCATGGGGTCAACCAGCAATTGGATACAAAACACGTAATAAAAAAGCTAAATCAGACAAACTTATCGTTCGTCGTCGTACTAAATAATTTTTTTGACCATGTGTCGTACATTTTGAGAGGAGGTTCACCATGGGTCGTAGTTTAAAAAAAGGACCTTTCGTCGATGATCATTTGATGAAAAAGGTCGAAGCACAACAAGGTGCCGAAAAGAAAAAAGTAATTAAAACTTGGTCTCGCCGCTCTACAATTTTTCCATCATTCGTAGGTTTCACAATCGCTGTATATGATGGACGGAAACATGTCCCTGTTTACATTCAAGAAGACATGGTAGGACATAAATTAGGTGAATTTGCACCAACTAGAACTTATCGTGGCCACGTTGCTGACGATAAAAAAACTAAACGCTAATTTTGAGGGGAGGATATGCAAATGTCAGAACAAATTACATCAGCTAAAGCAACTGCAAAAACAGTTCGCACTTCACCTCGTAAAGCACGTTTAGTAATCGATCTTATCAGAGGGAAAAGCGTTGCGGATGCAATTTCAATCTTGAAATTCACACCGAACAAGTCTGCTGGAATCATTGAAAAAGTTTTAATGTCAGCAGTTGCTAACGCAGAAAACAACTTTGACTTAGACGTTGAAAGCTTAGTCGTATCTGAAGCATTTGTTAACGAAGGACCAACAATGAAACGTTTCCGTCCTCGTGCAAAAGGTTCAGCTTCACCAATCAACAAACGTACTAGTCACATCACAGTAGTTGTAACAGAGAAATAAGTCTCATGAAATAGGCTGTTTTCTTTATGAAAACAGAGCTTAAACATTTAAGAGGAGGGACAATCAGTGGGTCAAAAAGTACATCCAATTGGAATGCGTGTAGGCATCATCCGCGACTGGGATGCGAAATGGTATGCTGAAAAAGAGTATGCTGAATTCTTACACGAAGATTTAAGAATCCGTAAATTTATCGCAACAAAACTTGCTGATGCTGCTGTATCTACAATTGAAATCGAACGCGCTGCAAACCGTGTTAACATTTCAATTCACACAGCTAAACCAGGTATGGTTATCGGTAAAGGCGGATCTGAAGTCGAAAACCTAAGAAAAGAATTAAACAAATTAACTGGCAAACGAGTTCACATCAACATCGTTGAAATCAAAAAACCAGATTTAGATGCAAAATTAGTAGGCGAAGGAATTGCACGTCAATTAGAAAACCGTGTTGCTTTCCGTCGTGCTCAAAAACAAGCTATCCAACGCGCAATGCGTGCTGGTGCTAAAGGAATCAAAACTCAAGTATCAGGTCGTCTAAACGGTGCGGATATCGCTCGTTCAGAAGGATACTCTGAAGGAACTGTACCACTTCACACATTACGTGCGGACATTGATTACGCATGGGAAGAAGCGGACACTACTTACGGAAAACTAGGAGTTAAAGTGTGGATCTATCGTGGAGAAATTCTTCCAACGAAAAAAAACACTGAGAAAGGAGGGAAATAATCATGTTAGTACCTAAACGTGTAAAACACCGTCGTGAATTCCGCGGAAAAATGCGCGGTGAAGCTAAAGGCGGAAAAGAAGTAGCATTTGGTGAATGGGGTTTACAAGCAACTGAATCTCACTGGATTACTAACCGTCAAATCGAAGCAGCCCGTATTGCAATGACTCGTTACATGAAACGTGGCGGGAAAGTATGGATTAAAATTTTCCCTCACAAGTCTTACACAAGTAAAGCTATCGGCGTACGTATGGGTAAAGGTAAAGGGGCACCAGAAGGCTGGGTATCACCAGTTAAACGTGGTAAAATCATGTTTGAAATCGCAGGCGTTCCTGAAGAAGTAGCTCGTGAAGCTCTTCGTCTTGCATCTCACAAATTGCCGGTAAAAACTAAGATCGTAAAACGTGAGGAAATGGGTGGTGAATCGAATGAAGGTTAAAGAAATCAGAGAATTAACCACTGCCGAAATGCTAGATAAAGAAAAACAATTAAAAGAAGAATTGTTCAACTTAAGATTCCAATTAGCAACAGGTCAATTAGAAAACACTGCACGTATTAAAGAAGTACGTCAATCGATTGCACGCATCAAAACAGTATTGCGTGAACAAGCTAACTAATAGTGGAAGGAGGCCAAACGCGTATGACTGAAGAAAGAAATCAACGTAAAGTTTACCAAGGTCGCGTGGTATCAGACAAAATGGATAAAACAATCACAGTTGTCGTTGAAACAAAGAAAAACCACCCTATCTATGGCAAACGTATGAAATATTCTAAAAAATATAAAGCGCATGATGAAAACAACACAGCGAAAGTTGGAGACATCGTAAAAATCATGGAAACTCGTCCATTATCAGCTACAAAACGTTTCCGTTTACTAGAGGTAGTCGAAGAAGCAGTTATTATCTAATAAAACGAGAATTTCCTAATAGATTGAAGCACAAAATCTGAAAGGGGGATACACATCGTGATCCAACAAGAAAGTCGTTTAAGAGTCGCTGACAATTCTGGCGCACGTGAAATTTTAACGATCAAAGTCCTAGGCGGATCTGGTCGTAAAACTGCTAACATCGGTGACGTTATTGTTGCTACTGTCAAACAAGCAACGCCAGGTGGGGTTGTTAAAAAAGGTGAAGTAGTTAAAGCCGTTATCGTTCGTACAAAATCTGGCGCTCGTCGTGCTGACGGTTCTTACATCAAATTTGATGAAAATGCTGCGGTAATTATCCGTGACGATAAAAGCCCACGCGGAACACGTATCTTCGGACCAGTTGCACGTGAATTACGTGAAAACAACTTCATGAAGATCGTTTCTCTAGCACCAGAAGTATTATAATCTCGAGCCCACGTTAAAGGAGGTGCGAAACAGTAATGTTTGTTAAAAAAGGCGATAAAGTAAAAGTTATCACTGGTAAAGATAAAAACAAAGAAGGCGTTGTCTTAGCAGCGTTTCCTAAACAAGATAAAGTTATCGTTGAAGGTGTCAACGTCGTTAAAAAACACCAAAAACCAAACCAAGCAGCCCCACAAGGTGGAATCCTTGAAGTGGAAGCGCCAATTCATGTTTCTAATGTAATGGTGATTGATCCTTCAAACGGAGAAGCTACTAAAGTTGCGTTTAAAGAAGTCGACGGCAAAAAAGTCCGCGTTTCTAAAAAAACAGGTGAAGTTTTAGATAAATAAAAATTGCGGAAGGAGGGCTTACTGAATGAACCGCCTGAAAGAAAAATATATTAAAGAAGTAACACCATCATTGGTGGAAAAATTTAATTACAGCTCAGTTATGCAAACACCTAAAGTTGATAAAATCGTTATCAACATGGGTGTGGGTGATGCAGTATCAAATGCTAAAAACTTAGACAAAGCTGTTGAAGAATTAGCATTAATCACTGGTCAAAAACCACTTATCACAAAAGCTAAAAAATCTATCGCTGGATTCCGTTTACGTGAAGGAATGCCAATCGGTGCGAAAGTAACGCTACGCGGCGAAAGAATGTACGAATTTTTAGATAAATTAGTAACAGTTTCTTTACCTCGTGTACGTGACTTCCACGGTGTCAGCAAAAAAGCTTTCGATGGTCGTGGTAACTATACTTTAGGTATTAAAGAACAATTAATCTTCCCAGAAGTTGATTATGATTTAGTAGATAAAGTACGCGGTATGGACATCGTAATTGTTACAACAGCGAACACTGACGAAGAGTCTCGCGAATTGTTGGCACAATTAGGTATGCCATTCCAAAAATAATATAAGGAGGCGAACTACGTGGCTAAAAAATCAATGATTGCTAAAAACAAACGTCCTGCTAAACATTCAACACAAGCTTATACTCGTTGTGAACGTTGTGGACGTCCACATTCAGTTTATCGTAAATTTCATCTTTGCCGTATTTGCTTCCGCGAACTTGCCTATAAAGGTCAAATTCCCGGCGTGAAGAAAGCTAGCTGGTAAACAAGTAAACTCGCATAAAGGAGGTAAATAGTTCAATGGTCATGACAGATCCAATTGCAGATTTTCTAACTCGCATTCGTAATGCGAACATGGTTAAACATGAAACTTTAGAAGTACCTGCTTCAAAAATCAAACGTGATATCGCAGAAATCCTGAAACGTGAAGGATTTATCCGCGACGTAGAATACATCGAAGATGACAAACAAGGCGTAATCCGTGTTTTCCTAAAATATGGTAAAAACGAAGAACGTGTTATCACAAACTTAAAACGTATTTCTAAACCAGGTTTACGTGCATACGTAAAAGCTGACGAAGTACCAAAAGTATTAAACGGTCTAGGAATTGCAATCATCTCTACATCAGAGGGTGTAATTACTGACAAAGAAGCTAGAGCGAAAAATATCGGCGGCGAAGTAATCGCCTACGTATGGTAATTCTAAAAAATACACAAGGAGGTGTCTCTAAGTGAGCCGTATTGGTAATAAAGTTGTTGTTCTTCCTGCTGGTGTTGAAATCAAGCAAGACGGAAACAACATTACAGTTAAAGGACCTAAAGGTGAATTAACACGCGAATTTTCTTCTGATATCAAAATGAACATCGAAGGAAACGAAGTGACATTCACTCGTCCAAACGATTCAAAAGAAATGAAAACAATCCACGGAACAACTCGTGCAAACTTCAACAACATGGTTGTTGGTGTTTCTGAAGGTTTCCAAAAAGCACTTGAACTTATCGGGGTCGGATACCGTGCCCAAGTACAAGGCAACAAATTAACTTTAAACGTTGGTTATTCTCATCCTGTCGAAATGACAGCACCAGAAGGCGTAACATTTGAAGTACCTGCGAACACACAAGTTATCGTTAAAGGCATCAACAAAGAAGTTGTTGGTGAATTAGCTGCTAACATCCGTGGCGTTCGTCCTCCAGAACCTTATAAAGGCAAAGGGATTCGCTATGTTGGTGAATTTGTACGCCGTAAAGAAGGTAAAACTGGTAAATAATAACAGCTGTGTAGAAAACAGAAGTCAACAACAAGCAACTGTCATTTTATGGGATTTTTCCAATAAAATGCTTTTGTCTTGTCTGCCAGCTTCTCTTTTCCGTAATCTGCTGACTGCTTGAAATATTAGTAGTAAACATTAAATCAAAGAGGTGAAAATTGTGATTACAAAACCAGATAAAAACAAAACACGTCAAAAGAGACATCGTCGTGTACGTAACAAAATCTCTGGTACTGCTGAGTGCCCACGCTTGAACATTTTCCGTTCTAACAAAAACATCTACGCGCAAGTCATTGATGACGTAGCGGGTGTGACGCTAGCAAGTGCCTCTGCCTTGGATAAAGAAATTTCAGGTGGAACAAAAACAGAAACAGCTGCAGCTGTTGGTAAACTAGTTGCTGAACGTGCCGCTGAAAAAGGCATCAAAAAAGTAGTCTTCGACCGTGGTGGATACCTTTACCATGGCCGCGTGCAAGCTTTAGCTGAAGCTGCTCGTGAAAATGGACTAGAATTTTAGGAGAAGGAGGAACACCATTCATGGTTTATATTGATCCAAAACATTTGGAATTAGAAGACCGCGTTGTAGCGATCAACCGTGTAACAAAAGTTGTTAAAGGTGGACGTCGTTTACGTTTCGCAGCTTTAGTTGTTGTCGGTGACAAAAACGGACACGTTGGTTTCGGTACTGGTAAAGCACAAGAAGTACCTGAAGCTATCCGTAAAGCAATCGAAGACGCGAAGAAAAACTTAGTTGAAGTGCCTATGGTTGGTTCTACTATCCCGCACGAAGTAATTGGCGTATTCGGTGGCGGCCGTATCCTTATGAAACCTGCAGTAGAAGGTTCTGGGGTAGCTGCTGGTGGACCAGTTCGTGCCGTATTGGAATTAGCTGGTGTAGCAGATATTACATCTAAATCACTAGGTTCAAACACACCTATTAACGTTGTTCGCGCAACTGTTGAAGGTCTAAAACAATTAAAACGTGCCGAAGAAGTGGCAGCACTTCGCGGTAAATCTGTAGAAGAAATTATCGGTTAAGGAGGACAAAAATAATGGCTGAATTAAAAATTACTTTAAAACGCAGTGTTATCGGACGTCCTCAAAACCAACGTGCTACAGTTAAAGCGTTAGGTTTAGGTAAAGTGAATAGTACTGTTACAAAACCTGCCAATGAAGCAATCAAAGGTATGGTTAACACTATCTCACATTTAGTGGACGTAGAAGAAGTTTAAGATTTATAGATTTGTAATAGAAGATTGCTTAAGGAGGTGCCAAACCTATGAAACTTCATGAATTAAAACCTGCTGAGGGCTCACGCCAAGTACGTAACCGTGTTGGACGTGGTACTTCATCTGGTAATGGTAAAACAGCTGGCCGTGGACAAAAAGGGCAAAAAGCCCGTTCAGGCGGTGGTGTTCGTTTAGGATTTGAAGGGGGTCAAACTCCATTATTCCGTCGTTTACCAAAACGTGGGTTTACAAACATTAATCGTAAAGATTACGCTGTTGTGAACTTAGATACTTTAAACCGTTTTGAAGATGGAACAGAAGTAACTCCTGTTGTCCTAAAAGAAGCAGGAATCGTTAAAAACGAAAAAGCGGGAATCAAAGTTCTTGCAGATGGTGAGTTAACGAAAAAATTAACTGTGAAAGCAGCTAAATTCTCGAAATCAGCACAAGAAGCTATCGAAGCTGCTGGTGGTTCAATCGAGGTGATCTAATTGTTCAAGCTATTAAAGAACGCCTTTAAAGTCAAAGACATTAGATCAAAAATCTTATTTACAGTTTTAATCTTGTTTGTATTTCGCCTAGGTGCGCACATTACTGTGCCCGGGGTGAATGCAAAGGGATTGTCTGATTTAAGTAGCTTACCCTTTTTGAATATGTTGAATATGGTGAGTGGTAGTGCCATGCAAAACTTCTCTATCTTCTCGATGGGGGTTTCGCCATACATTACAGCCTCTATTATTATTCAACTATTGCAAATGGATATTGTACCTAGATTTGTAGAATGGTCAAAACAAGGGGAAGTTGGGCGTAAGAAATTAAATCAAGCTACAAGATATCTAACGATTGTCTTGGGTGTGGCTCAGTCAATGGGGATCACTGCTGGTTTTAATAGCTTAAGTCAAACTGGGATTGTAAACAATCCAACCTTAGGTACCTTTGTGATGATTGCAGTTATTTTAACTGCTGGGACGATGTTTGTGACTTGGATGGGTGAACAAATTACAGAAAAAGGAATCGGAAATGGTGTTTCAATGATTATCTTTGCCGGGATTATTTCTCGTTTGCCAGGAGCAGTCAAAGAAATCTATGAAGATTACTTCGTCAATATCGAGTCTTCTCGTATTTGGCAATCTGTTATTTTCATTGCAATCTTAGTTATTGCTATTTTGGTGATCGTTACAGTCGTAACGTTCTTCCAACAAGCAGAACGTAAGATTCCAATCCAATATACAAAACGTGTTTCTGGTGCACCAACAAGTAGTTATTTACCGTTAAAAGTAAATGCTGCTGGGGTTATTCCAGTTATCTTTGCCAGCTCGTTAATTGCAACACCAAATGCCATTTTACAAGCTTTCTCATCAAAATTCGCTGGTGAAAATTGGTATGACATTATGACAAAAATCTTCAGTTATAACACAGTTCCAGGGGCAATCATCTATACTGTCCTAATCGTTGCGTTTACGTTCTTCTATGCATTTGTTCAAGTAAACCCTGAGAAATTAGCGGAAAACTTACAAAAACAAGGAAGCTACATTCCAAGCGTGCGACCAGGTAAAGGTACAGAAGAATATGTATCTGGCGTGTTAATGAGATTAAGTGTTGTCGGCTCAATTTTCCTAGGACTTGTTGCTTTACTTCCAATCATTGCGCAAATGGTTTGGAACTTACCTCAATCAATCGGTTTAGGTGGAACAAGTTTACTAATCGTTATCGGGGTTGCATTAGAAACAACGAAACAATTAGAAGGATTAATGATGAAACGTCAATATGTCGGCTTTATCAATAAGTAAGAATCGAGTGTTGAGGTTTTACCTCAGCACCATTCTCACATATGGCTAGCTTCATAAGCCGGTCTTTAAAATTAGGAGGAGAATATATGAACCTCATTTTAATGGGATTACCTGGAGCAGGTAAAGGCACCCAAGCAGAAAAAATCATTGATACGTATGGCATTCCACATATTTCTACTGGAGATATGTTCCGTGCAGCAATGAAAAATGAAACTGCCTTGGGCCTAGAAGCGAAATCTTATATCGATAAAGGTGAACTGGTTCCTGACGAAGTAACAAACGGAATTGTTAAAGAACGCCTTGCTGAACCAGACACAGACAAAGGATTCCTATTAGATGGTTTCCCACGTACACTGGATCAAGCAAAAGCATTAGATACAATGCTTAAAGAATTAAACAAAAAAATTGATGCTGTCATTGACATCCATGTAGAAGAAGATGTATTAATCGAGCGTTTAGCTGGACGATTCATCTGTCGCACATGTGGCGCAACGTATCATAAATTATTCAACCCGCCAAAAGTTGAAGGCACTTGTGATCGCTGTGGCGGACATGAATTCTACCAAAGAGAAGATGATAAGCCCGAAACGGTTAAAAATCGTTTGGCAGTCAACATTGAAAGTAGCGCACCAATCTTAGCTTTCTATAAAGAACAAGGCTTGATGCATACAATCGATGGCAATCGCGAAATCGATACTGTTTTTTCTGATGTGAAAAAAATCATTGACGAAAACTAATTTCCAATTGCCCGCAGTTTAACCCTGTTGTTGTATTCAGTTTCTCTTGCCAAAACATAACTAAATATGGTAGAATATATCAGTCCGACTTCTACAGTTTTGTGACATCAAAATGAATAACGAAGTTAGTTGAGAATTTCTAGGTGGGAGCTGGAGTTTCCGCCGTTTTATCGTGTGAAAACGCGAAACAAGTACAAGGAGGTACTGTGCGTGGCAAAAGAAGATATGATTGAAGTCGAAGGTACAGTCGTCGAAACTTTGCCGAATGCAATGTTTAAAGTCGAACTAGAAAATGGACACCAAGTTCTTGCTACTGTTTCAGGTAAAATCCGTATGCACTACATCCGTATCTTACCTGGTGACAAAGTAACAGTTGAATTATCACCGTATGATTTAACGCGTGGCCGTATTACTTATCGCTTTAAATAATTGTACTCCGTAAAACCACAGGAGGTATTATCATGAAAGTAAGACCATCAGTAAAACCAATGTGTGAACATTGTAAAGTAATTCGCCGTAAAGGACGTGTTATGGTTATTTGCCCAGCAAATCCAAAACATAAACAACGTCAAGGATAATTAGGAGGTGTAACGAATAATGGCTCGTATTGCAGGAGTAGACATCCCTCGTGACAAACGTGTAGTAGTTTCTCTTACTTACATTTATGGTATTGGTAACACTACAGCTAAAAAAGTTTTAGCAAACGTTGGCGTATCTGAAGATGTTCGTGTACGTGATTTAACAAACGAACAAACAGATGCGATTCGTGCGGAAATTGATAAGTTAAAAGTTGAAGGGGATCTTCGTCGTGAAGTGAACTTAAACATCAAACGCTTGATGGAAATCGGTTCATACCGTGGAATCCGTCACCGTCGTGGATTACCAACTCGTGGACAAAACACGAAAAATAATGCACGTACTCGTAAAGGCCCTACTAAAACAGTAGCAGGCAAGAAAAAATAATTCCTAAGTGAAGGAGGTTAGAACTTCATGGCAGCAAAAAAAGTTAGTCGTAAACGCCGTGTCAAAAAGAATATAGAATCAGGTGTAGCACATATCCATTCTACATTCAACAATACAATCGTAATGATCACTGATACACATGGTAATGCATTAGCATGGTCATCAGCAGGATCATTAGGCTTTAAAGGAAGCAAAAAATCAACTCCTTTTGCCGCTCAAATGGCTGCAGAAGCCGCAACTAAAGTGGCAATGGAACATGGACTTAAAACTGTAGACGTAACAGTTAAAGGACCTGGTTCTGGACGTGAAGCAGCAATTCGTTCATTACAAGCAACAGGTTTAGAAGTGACTGCAATTCGTGACGTGACTCCAGTTCCTCATAATGGATGCCGCCCTCCAAAACGCCGTCGTGTTTAATGAGCGCCACTCATTCTGAGTTTGAATTAGGAACGTCATTGAACAAGACACTTTTCGTTTTGAAAGGGGTATAGATAAGAATGATTGAATTTGAAAAACCAAGAATCGAAAAAATTGATGAAAATAGAGATTATGGTAAGTTCGTCGTTGAACCATTAGAACGCGGTTACGGAACTACTTTAGGTAACTCTCTACGTCGTATTTTATTGTCTTCTTTACCAGGAGCTGCAATTACGAATATTCAAATCGATGGTGTTTTACACGAATTCTCAACCATTCCAGGTGTACGAGAAGACGTAACACAAATTATTTTGAATATTAAAGGCTTAGCATTGAAATTATATGCTGAAGAAGAGAAAACCCTTGAGATCGATATTACAGGACCCGCTACCGTGACTGCCGGCGATATTATCGTGGACAGTGATGTTGAGATCCTAAATAAAGATTTAGTTATCTGTAGTGTTGCTGAAGGAGCTACTTTCCATGCTCGCTTAACAGTGAAACCTGGTCGTGGCTATGTTCAAGCAGACGAAAACAAAAAAGAAGATATGCCAATCGGTGTACTTCCAGTTGATTCCATCTACACACCCGTTCGTCGTGTTAACTACCAAGTAGAAAATACACGTGTTGGTCGTCGTGATGATTTCGACAAATTAACAATGGAAATATGGACAGATGGTTCAATCATTCCTCAAGAAGCACTAAGTTTAGCTGCGAAAATCATGACTGAGCATTTAGATATCTTTGTAAACCTTACTGACGAAGCGAAAAACGCTGAAATCATGGTGGAAAAAGAAGAAACTCAAAAAGAGAAAATGCTAGAAATGACGATTGAAGAACTTGATTTATCAGTTCGTTCATATAACTGTTTAAAACGTGCAGGCATTAATACTGTACAAGAACTTACAAACAAATCTGAACCAGAAATGATCAAAGTACGTAATTTAGGTCGTAAATCTCTTGAAGAAGTAAAACTTAAATTGCATGATCTAGGATTAGGATTGCGTAAGGACGATTAAGACTTTTACGAAGTTTCCAGTCCTGCTTAACAGCAGTGGCTCGTGAGAACAGAAACGAAGGAGGGAACCCAACGTGAGTTACCGTAAATTAGGACGCACATCAAGCCAACGTAAAGCTATGCTACGTGATATTACAACTGATTTAATCATCAACGAACGCATCGTAACTACTGAAGCTCGTGCGAAAGAAGTACGTTCAACTGTAGAAAAAATGATTACTTTAGGTAAACGTGGAGATCTTCATGCACGTCGTCAAGCAGCTACTTTCGTTCGTAATGAAGTTGCTAGTGTTCGTGAAGAAGATGAGTCTATCGTTGTTGAATCAGCTTTACAAAAGCTATTTAACGATTTAGGACCTCGTTTCGCGGAACGCCAAGGTGGTTACACTCGTATCTTGAAGACAGAACCAAGACGCGGCGATGCAGCACCAATGGTAGTTATCGAATTTGTTAAATAATTAATAAACCGATCACTTTATAGATGTTTCTTTTAGAGTGTTATGATGTTGGAGGCGACTCCGAGTCTAGCTCTGCTTTCCCTGCTAAAGATGGCTTTAGCAGGGGAGCACTCATCATATAAAGGTGATTTTTTTTTGCTTTGGGAAAACGCTGTTTTCTCAAAGCTTTTTTGTTTCTTAAAAGCATTGCAGAAGCTTTTCCGGTTTGTTATACTGATTATTAATTGGAATTTTCAGATAATTAAACAATCTGAGTTAGTAGAAGGGGGAATTATATGTCGCAAATGTTTGCTTTTTCGTTGCTGATGGTTATTTTATACATTGGTGATGTAGTTTCTATCAAAACAAAAGCTTGGATTCCATCCGTTTTTGTTTGTGGTGTTTTATTTATTCTTGGTTATTGGACTATTTTTCCACAAAATATTGTGGAAGTGGCAGGGATTCCTACAGTGGTTGCCACTTTATTAATGTATCTGTTGATTACTAATATGGGCACTCTGCTCTCTGTTAAAGAATTGGTTAATCAATGGAAAACGATTGTGATTGCTTTGTCAGGTATTCTGGGCATTATTGCCTTGTTATTAGCTGTAGGGACTTTTGTTTTTGACTTAAAAACAGTTTTAGTTGCAATCCCGCCGTTAGTAGGAGGTTTAGTTTCTTCATTAGTAATGTCAGAAGCGGCTCAATCAGCTGGTTTAGCCTCACTTTCGGTTTTGGCAATTTTAATTTATGTCATTCAAGGGTTTGCTGGTTATCCCTTAACTTCAATTGTTCTAAAAAAAGAAGGAAAGCGGAAGCTTCAAGAATATCGAGCAGGGACATGGCAGCCGGTTCATGAACAAGAGGGGCAAGAAACAGGAGCAGAACCAGATGTGCCTAAACTATTTGAAAAAGTACCCAAACGATATCATACAGATTATTCACGAATTTTACGTCTAGCCTTAGTTGCCACACTCGCTTATTATGTTTCTGTGTGGACGGCACCGTTTGTGACGATTAGTCCTTTTGTGCTGTGTTTATGTTTTGGCGTGATTGCAACGTCTTTAGGCTTTTTAGAAAAGCAACCATTGCAGAAAGCAAATAGCTTTGGTTTTGCGATTGTAGGGTTAATGCTTTTTGTCTTTGATGGCTTAAAACAAGCCACACCTGAAATGTTGATGGATTTATTTTTACCAATGATTGGGATTATTGTGATTGGTGTTATCGGGATGTACATCTTTTCAGCAATTGTTGGTCGTGTATTAGGTGTGAGTAAAGAGATGGCATTCGCTGTTTCGTTGACAGCTTTATATGGCTTTCCAGCCGATTATATTATTACTAATGAAGTGATTCAATCATTGACAGAAGATGAACAAGAACAGGCGGCTTTAACGAGCCATTTAATGCCACCGATGTTAGTGGCAGGTTTCGTAACAGTCACCATTGTTTCGGTTATTTTAGCGGGTATTTTTTCAAGTATTTTATTAAGTTTGTAGAAACGGGGCGTAAGTATGAAAAAAATCAAAGCACTAGTCAAGCAGCATGCACAAGAAATGATTGCTTTTCGACGGGATTTACACCAACATCCAGAATTACAATTTGAAGAATTTCGAACGACAGAAAAAGTCGCGGCAGTTCTTGATCAATTAGGAATTACTTATCGCAAAACAGAACCGACGGGTTTAATTGCTGAAATTGTGGGCGGCAAACCAGGCCGAGTGGTTGCGCTGCGGGCTGATATGGATGCCTTACCTGTACAGGAATTAAATGAAGATTTAGCTTATAAATCTTTAGAAGCTGGCAAGATGCATGCATGTGGGCATGATTCCCATACCGCGATGTTAGTAACAGCGGCTAAAGTATTAAAAGAAATCCAGGAAGAACTTCAGGGAACAGTAAGGTTAATTTTTCAACCATCTGAAGAAAATGCGCAAGGTGCTAAAGCAATGGTTGCGCAAGGCGCAATGACCGGTGTTGATGATGTATTTGGCTTACATATCTGGTCACAAATGCCTGTAGGAACCGCTTCGTGTCGAGTGGGCTCAAGTTTCGCATCCGCAGATATTTTTTCTGTTGATTTTAAAGGCCGTGGTGGCCATGGTGCCATGCCAAACGCTTGTATTGATGCGGCAGTCATAGCTTCTTCTTTTGTGATGAATCTGCAAACGATTGTTTCTCGGGAGACAGATCCTTTAGATCCAGTAGTTGTCACGATTGGACGGATGGATGTGGGGACCCGTTTTAATGTGATTGCTGAGAATGCACGTTTAGAAGGAACGGTTCGTTGCTTTAGTGTAGCAATGCGTAATCGAGTAGAACAGGCGCTGCAACGCTATGCGGAACAAACAGCCGCTATTTACGGTGGGACGGCTTCGTTAGATTATCAATATGGAACGTTGCCAGTGATTAATGATGAGCAGGATGCCTTGTTTGCCCAAACACTAATTAAGGAAAATTTTGGTGAAGCGGCCTTAAGACAAGAAGAGCCGACAACCGGTGGTGAAGACTTCAGTTATTATACTGAACATGCTTCTGGTTGTTTTGCCTTAGTGGGAAGTGGTAATCCAGAGAAAGATACGGAATGGGCACATCACCATGGTCGTTTTAATATTGATGAAGATGCGATGGCAATGGGTGCTGAGTTATATGCCCAATATGCGTTTGAATATTTGAAGACACATTTTTAAAAAAAATCAGTAACTTCTTGTTTTATGAGAACAAGAAGTTATTTTTATGAAAAATAGACCTGTCAAGACAGATAAGAGCTCCCATAATGACCGTTCTTTTGGTATAATAAAAAATAGTGTGAAGAATCAGAACAGATGATTGAAAAAACGCTACTTTTTTGGTAGTGTTAGAAAGAATAAATAGATTGAGGGAGTACGCGATGCAACCAATCATTGAACTAAATAATATCCAATTTAATTATCAACCAGAAGATGCTTCTCCCGCTTTAAAAGATGTGTCTTTTTCCATTCAACAAGGCGAATGGGTCGCTATTATTGGCCATAATGGTTCTGGTAAATCAACGTTAGCCAAAACGATCAATGGGCTGTTACTGCCAGCTGCTGGGACTATCAAAGTTGGCGGCAAAGAATTAAATGAAGCAAACGTCTGGGATATCCGGCGTATGGTAGGAATGGTCTTTCAGAATCCAGATAACCAATTTGTCGGTTCAACAGTCGAAGACGATGTGGCTTTTGGTTTAGAAAATCAAGGTATTCCGCGTGATGAAATGGTCGAACGTGTTCACGATGCATTAGAACGGGTTCGTATGTTAGATTTTGCCAAGCGAGAACCTGCTCGGCTATCTGGCGGCCAAAAACAACGAGTAGCTATCGCTGGTGTGGTTGCTTTGCGACCAGATATTATTATTTTAGACGAAGCGACAAGTATGTTAGATCCAGAAGGTCGTGCAGAAGTAATTGCTACCATTCAAAAGATTAAAGAAGAAAGCAATTTAACAGTTATTTCTATTACCCACGATATTGATGAAGCGGCTAATGCGAATCGTATTTTAGTGATGCGCCAAGGACAATTGACAAACGAGGGAACACCAGAAAAGATTTTTTCTGCAGGAGAAGCGCTTGTTGAAATGGGCTTGGATTTACCGTTTCCTGAAAAATTAAAAGTAGCTTTGAAAGAGCGTGGCGTTGTTGTGCCAACGAATTATTTAACAGAAGAAGGGATGGTGGATTGGTTATGGACATCCGTTTTAAACAAGTAGATTTTACTTACCAACCCAATACTCCTTTTGAGCAACGGGCATTATTCGATATTAATTTAACGATTCAAGACGGCTCTTATACAGCGATTGTCGGTCATACTGGCAGTGGCAAATCAACGTTATTACAACATTTGAATGCTTTGGTGAAACCAACTAAAGGCCAAGTGACAATTGGAGAGCGTGTAATTACGCCAGAAACTGATAATAAGAATTTAAAACCAATTCGTAAAAAAGTTGGGATCGTTTTTCAATTTCCAGAAGCACAATTGTTTGAAGAAACAGTGGAGCGAGACATCGCTTTCGGACCGAAAAACTTTGGTGTTTCAGACGAAGAAGCGAAAAAATTAGCTAAGAAAATGCTTGATTTAGTCGGCTTAGATGAAAAATACTTACAACACTCTCCGTTTGAGTTATCAGGTGGTCAAATGCGCCGTGTCGCAATTGCTGGTGTGCTAGCGATGGAACCAGAAGTCTTAGTATTAGACGAACCGACTGCTGGTTTGGATCCTAAGGGTCGTAAAGAAATGATGGAGATGTTTAGTCGTCTGCATAAGGAACATAATATGACCATCGTTTTAGTGACACATTTGATGGATGACGTGGCTAATTACGCAGATCATGTGATTGTTTTAGAAAAAGGACAAATCGTCCGAGCGGGAGCACCACAAGAAGTGTTTCAAGAGACACAATGGCTGAAAGAAAAACAATTAGGCGTGCCAACTGCAGCCGAATTTGCTGAAAAATTAGTGGCAAAAGGCTTTTCTTTTGAGCAATTACCATTAACGGCCGATCAATTAGCCGATCAGCTTCTGAAAAAAATGCAGGAAGCAGGTGAGGCAAAATGATGAATAAATTGATTTTTGGGCGCTATATTCCAGGTGATTCTTTTATCCATCGTTTAGATCCGCGCGCAAAATTATTAGCTAGTTTTTATTTTATTGGAATTATCTTTTTAGCAAATAATTGGCAGAGTTATGTTTTAATAGCAGCCTTTACTGCTTTTGCTATTTCATTATCAAAAATCAGCGCCCGCTTCTTTATCCGCGGTGTTCGGCCATTATTATGGCTAATTCTGTTTACTGTGGCTCTTCAAACCTTGTTTACACAAGGGGGAGAGGTGTACTTTCAGTGGGGAATTATTTCCATTACCCAGTTTGGTGTGACGAATGGGCTGTTTATTTTCTGTCGTTTTGTTTTAATTATTTTCATGTCAACGTTATTAACTTTAACGACGGCACCATTAGAGTTATCAGATGCGATTGAATATTTGTTACGCCCACTTCGTGTGGTGAAATTTCCAGTTCATGAAGTTTCATTGATGTTATCAATTGCCTTACGTTTTGTCCCAACATTAATGGATGAAACGGAAAAGATTATGAATGCCCAACGTGCCCGTGGTGTTGATTTTGGTGAAGGAAACTTACTTCAAAAAATGAAAGCTATTGTTCCACTTTTAATTCCGCTTTTCGTAAGTAGTTTTAATCGTGCGGAAGACTTAGCGACTGCCATGGAAGCAAGAGGTTATCAAGGTGGCGAAGGACGGACAAAATACCGCATTCTTCATTGGCACCTACGAGATACAATAGTAATGTTTGGCTTTGTCTTGTTAACCATTGGCTTATTTGTATTAAGAACTTAGAAAAGGTGAAGAAAAATTATGCCCCGCTATAAAGCAATCATTGCCTATGATGGCACTCATTTTCATGGCTTTCAAAAGCAGCCTAATGAGCGTACCGTTCAAGAAGAAATAGAAAAAACGTTAGCACGCATGAATAACGGACACTCCGTGACGGTTTTTGGTTCAGGACGAACAGATGCAGGTGTTCATGCAATGGGCCAAGTGATTCACTTTGATTATCCGCAGGAACGTCCGTTGGAAAAAATGCGCTTTGCGTTAGACACACAAACACCAGAAGACATTGCTGTGCGCAGCGTGGAACGTGTTTCAGAAGACTTTCATGCACGTTATCACGTGATCGAAAAAACCTATCAATTTAAAGTGGATATTGGCAAACCGCGAAGTCCATTTCGACGTTTTTATGCTAGTTATTTTCCGTATCCCATTGATCTCGAAAAAATCCAACAAGCTTTGCCTGATTTATTAGGCACCCATGATTTTACCTCTTTCTGTGCCTCAGGAAGTTCGGTAGAAGATAAAGTCCGAACTATTCATGAAGCCAGTGTTCATGTCAATGAAACGGGGGATGAATTAACATTCACTTTTCGGGGCGATGGTTTCTTGTACAAAATGATTCGGATTTTAGTTGGTACGCTATTGAAAATCGGCAATGGGCGGCTGGAACCAACCGCGATTCCAGCAATTATCGCAGCCAAAGATCGAAATTTAGCAGGTCCGACTGCTCATCCAGAAGGATTGTATTTAGCAGAAGTGAAATATGAAAACTAAAAAGACGCAGACCTTACAAGAAAAGGTCTGCGTCTTTTTAGTTGCAAAATTTAGATGTATTTAACAGCTGTTCCGTAAGCCACGACAGATTGCATGTCTGTGCCAATTGTGCCAGAATCAAAACGCATCATCACAACGGCATCTGCACCTAATTTAGAGGCTTCTGCTTTTAAACGTTCGATTGCTTGGTCGCGTGCTTCTCGTTGCATATCAGTGTAACCTTTGATTTCACCGCCAACTACGCTTTTTAGTCCAGCACCTAAATCTTTAAACATATTTTTAGAACGTGTGGTTAACCCGAAAACTTCTCCAATAATTTCATATTCTTGACCGCTAATTCTCTCGGTTGTTGTAACTAACATGGGCAATTTCCTCCAGTACTTGTTGGTAACTTCAATTTACCATAGTCAAGAGTTTGGTACAACGAATATACATAAAAACGACACTAGAAAAGATGCGCTTTCGCATTTTTTCTAGTGTCGTTTTGGTAAGAATTAATCAAGAATAGGATCTTTTTTAGAAATCATGACCCAAACCCAACTAATTAGAAAAGCAACCGTTGCTGGAACGACCCAGCCCATGCCAATAGTGAACAATGGTAAGTATTGGCCGGCTTTTTCTAAAAGCGTTGTTACAAACGCCGTATCTTTGATAAAGGCGGGGGAGCTATTTAATGCATCTAAAACAGCAGCAATCAATGTGATATAGGTCGTTGCTTGATAGACTTCCCGTCGATGTTTGAAAATAGGACTGATGATTACCAAAAGCATTAAAGTAATCGCCAATGGATAAAGGAACATCAAGACTGGAACGGCAAATTGAATGATGTTGGTTAAGCCGACATTTGCAAAAATAGCTGGTAAAATAACAACAATTGCCAAGAATTTTTGATAGGAAACTTTCGGAAACATTTCTTCAAAAGTCTCAGAAAAGGCTGTGCTTAAGCCGATACCGGTTTTTAAACAAGCAAGAACTACGATAAAAGCCAGTAAAATACTTCCTGGTAGGCCTAAATAGTAATTAGCAATTTGGGCTAAGGCAATCCCGCCGTTTTCACTGATTGGAAAAGCCCCGATACTCATTGTTCCCATATAAGCAAGTAAGGTATAGATAATCCCCATCAATACAACACTGAAAGCACCTGATTTAATCATTCCTTTAGCGATATCTCCTGGTTTTTCGACGCCCATATTTCGTAAAGTGGAAACGACAACAATCCCAAAAGCTAATGAAGCTAAAGCATCCAACGTATTATAACCTTCTGTAAATCCTTTAAAAAAAGGACTTGAAATATAATTTTCACCAACAGCGGCACTGGCCACATGACCTAATGGTTTTACAAAGGCTAAAACAATCAAAATTCCTAGCAATGCTAAAAATAACGGATTTAAAAATTTACCCACATAATCTAAGATTTTACTTGGCTTTCTAGAGAAGAGCCAAACAGCTAAGAAAAATAATGCGGAAAAACCAGCAAGAACCAGCCATTGCAAGTCTTTAGGAACAAATGGTGCAAGACCAATCTCAAAAGAAGTAGTTGCTAACCTTGGTAAAGCAAAGAAAGGACCAATCGTTAAATATAATAGTAAGGTAAAAATAAGAGCATAACGACGATTAATCCGAGAAGCTAAGTCAAAAACACCTGAACTTTTAGAAACACCCATAGCAATGACACCAAGAAAAGGTAAGCCAATTCCAGTGGCTAAGAAGCCCAAGTTTGCTAAAAAGACGGAAGCCCCCGCTTCTTGTCCCATATGTACAGGGAAAATTAAATTTCCAGCACCGAAAAACAAACCGAATAACATTGAACCAACGTATAGATAATCACGCCAAACTAACTTTTTTTGCATAGATTCACACTCCTTAATATTGTCTTATTATTTAAAATAACAGAAGAAGAAACAGAGAGCAACCAGTTTTTATAGAAAACATTGGTTTTCTTATTTTTCTATGAAATAAGCATACTGATAATCATCACAATAGTGTCCGTTTATATAAAATTCTTCTTTAAAATGTGCTTCCTGCACAAAACCATGTTTTTTATAGAATCGAATGGCTTCTTGATTGGTAGCCATTACTCGCAAACTCAGCTTATGAATCCCGCTTATCTGGGCCATATCTTTGACATACGACAACAAAGAACCACCAATCCCTTGGCCTTGGAAATCTGGCGAAACGCCAATACTTAGTAGCCATTGCTTTTGATGAGCTGCTAACGAAGTGGGCGGATGGACTTCAATAAATCCAGCAAGTTGTTGTCCGCTGATGGCAACGAAAATCGTTTCATCCTTCATTTTTTCCTGATATGCCGTAAGCGAGAGTGGTTGTATCTCGGCAGGGGTATTCTTTTTTGTCCAAATGATTTGGTCCAAGGCATGTAATGCGGGCCAATCTGCTTCGGCAACTAAGCGAATAGTGAGTGAGGTAGACAAGATAATAGGGCTCCTTTTTCTGAAATTTTAAAATATAAAAAGACTATAGCATTTATTGTCTGAAAATTCAAATACTTTTAAAACGAAAAGAAAAATGGCTGCACCTTTTCGAGAAAATCAAAATATGCTACCATAGCTACCAGAGGATAGATGGTAAAAAAGAATCTATCTAAATGGAGGGTATGTTTGTGAAAAAAATGGCAGTATATTGTGGCGCCAGTCTGGGGAATGAGCCAATCTATCAGCAAGCTGCAGTAGCGTTAGCCGCTTGGATGAAAGAAAATCACTATGATCTAGTTTATGGCGGTGGCAATGTTGGTCTAATGGGTACGGTGGCTGACACGCTTTTAGCAGAAGGTGGAGAGGTAATTGGTGTCATGCCCACTTTTTTAATGGAACGAGAGATTGCACATAATGGCATTACAAAGATGCATACAGTCAGTGATATGCATGCGCGTAAGAAAAAGATGATTGAATTGGCAGATGTGTATTTAGCTTTACCCGGTGGTCCCGGCACACTCGAAGAAATTAGCGAGGTGATCTCTTGGGGCCGAGTCGGTGAACATATGAATCCTTGTATTTTATACAATGTGAATGGTTACTATGACTTATTAGCTGCCTTTTTTGATAAAATGGTAGAAACTAGTTTCTTAACAGAAGCGGATCGAGCTAAAATTTTCATTTCAGATTCCTTAGAAGAAATTGGTGCATTTATTGATTCTTATGAACCGCCAATGATTCGTCAATACAAAAAATAAAAAAAGAGGCAGTCACTCTAACCAGAATGACTGCCTCTTTTTTACTAGTTTTTCGTTAAAATCCGATGTAAGAACTCTTTTGTCCGAGCTTCTTTTGGATGGACAAAAATATCTTCAGCGGTCCCTTCTTCGGCAATGACACCTTTATCCATGAAAATAACACGATCGGATACGTCCCGCGCAAATTCCATTTCATGTGTTACAATCACCATTGTTAGCCCTGTATGGGCAAGATTTTTCATCGTTTTTAGCACTTCGCCAACCATTTCAGGATCCAATGCAGAAGTTGGTTCATCGAAAAGTAAAACATCTGGATCCATTGATAATGCTCGAGCAATGGCTACCCGTTGCTTTTGTCCACCAGATAATTGAGCAGGTTTGGCATCAATAAAACGAGCCATGCCAACTTTTTCTAAATTTTCTAAGGCAATTTTTTTGGCTTCTTCTTTGTTTCTTTTTAGGACAGTCATCTGACCAGAAGTACAGTTTTCTAAGACATTCATGTTATTAAATAAATTGAATGATTGGAAAACCATGCCTAAATGGGTCCGATATTTGGGCAAACTATAACCACGTTCTAAAACATTTTTACCATTATAGATGATTTTGCCATCTGTTGGTTTTTCTAACAAATTGATACAACGTAGTAACGTTGATTTACCAGAACCAGAAGAACCGATAATGGTGACAACTTCTCCTTTGTTGACGTTCATATTGATATCTTTTAATACTTCGTTTTCGCCAAAGCTTTTTCGTAAATGTTCAATTTCAATAATTGCACTCATCTGTTTGCCTCCTAGCTTTCTTTTCCTTCTTCAGTTAATTCTTCTACTTTAACGTAAGCAGAAGGGCCATCCATTTTACGTTCCACAACACGTAAGATTCGTGTGATCACAAAAGTCATTACCAAGTACATGATGCCGACAATTGTAAAGGTTTGGAAGAACTGGAAGTTTGCGCCAGAAGCAGCATTCCCTTGGAAGAATAAATCTGCAACACCGATAACACTTAACACGGCCGTATCTTTGATATTAATGACAAATTCATTCCCTGTTGCAGGTAAAATATTACGTAATACTTGGGGAATAACGACTTTACGCATTGTTTGTCCATGGGTCATCCCAATCGCTTGTGCTGCCTCGAATTGTCCTTTATCTACTGCGAAAATACCTCCGCGAACAATTTCAGACATATAGGCACCAGTATTCACAGAAACGATAAATAATGCGGCCACTGTTCGGTCTAAAGAGATGCCAAAAGCTAGAGCTAAACCATAGAAAATAACCATTGCTTGAACCATCATTGGTGTACCACGGAAAACTTCAATATATATAGAAAGAATTAAATTTCCTAATTTTTGGAAGAAACGAGCGACTGGGTTTTCAGAATCTGGAATTGTACGGAAGACACCAATTAGTAAACCAAGGGTTGTTCCGACAACTGTCCCAATTAACGCGATAAATAGCGTTAAACCAGCACCACGTAAAAACATGTCGCCATATTGATTCCAAATATTTTTGAAATCGTTAATAAGTCCTGTTTTTTGTTCATCACTATCTGTTGCTGCAGGTTGATCCTTGATTGCTTGGTCCATAATTTTTGTCCGTTCATCTTGAGAAATACCTGCTAAAATTTTGTTTACTTTTTCAATGTCTGGATCGCCTTTACGCATGCCGACTGCTACTTGCGAGTCTTCAGCGCTAGCATCAAAGCCATTTTCTTTTGGAAATTCTAACATTTTTAATTCTTTATTGACACTAGTTGCTGTTATGCCTTCGGGGCGTTCACTAACATACCCATCAATCATGCCAGAAGCAAGTGCTGTTCGCATAGCTGAAAAGTTATCCATTGCTTGCTGTTTATTGACATTTGGAATTTGATCAATTAATCCGTAGTGGAATGTATTTAGTTGAGCTGTAATTTTAGCATCAGCTAAATCTTTCAAGCTTTTTGCATTAGCGTATTTGCCATCTTTTTTTACAATTACGACAAATTGTGATTCATAATAAGGGTTTGTAAAAGCAATTTCTTTTTTTCGTTCAGCGGTTGGGCTCATTCCGGCGATAATGGCATCGATTTTTCCAGATTGTAAGGCGGGCGCCAAGCCATCCCATTTGGTTTGGACGATTACTAATTTACGACCTAAACCATCGGCAATTTTTTTAGAAATTTGAACATCATAGCCGCCTGCATAAGAGTTGCCTTGAATAGGCACTGCGCCATGTGCGTCATTTTTCTGTGACCAGTTAAAAGGGGCGTAGCCAGCTTCCATGCCGACACGAAATTCACCATTTTCCTCCGCCGAAGCGTTGGTTGTCATGCCAAGTAACGAAAATAGCGTGACAAGTAGTAGACTGAATGAAAAAACTTTTTTGTTCATCTTTTTCTCTCCTTTAAATTTCTTGTCTGATTGATCGTTTTGTCTTTTTTCAATCAACAAGCTTTGATAATCAGCTGAGCAAAAGCGATTCTGTCTTTTTAAAGGAGAATACTTCTGTCACAACCTATTTTTGAATACAAAAAAACAACCAAACAGATGTAAGGTTGCTAGGTAATGTCGAAAAAAATTCCTCAACGAAACATAGCACAACTTAGCATCACTACTAAGACAGTCCGCAAGCTCTTAACTTACGTCCCAACACACAACAGAAGAGGCTCCGTTATGCATTTCGGCGATTGATCCTAAACTTGCTTCCCAGTGTCCTCTCACTCCACAAGCGTAATAAAAACCGCGACCTCTACCTCTTTTTTGAGGCACTATTCAGTTATTAAATTCAGTTATTAATTTTAGGATAAATCCAGAAGAAAGTCAATATGTTCCAGCAAAGGAATTTATCAAGAGGACACAAACACCATGAAATTAGCGTAACATTTTCCCTACGAAATAGAAACTAATACGAAAAAAGCAACCATTCCTAAAGGAACAGTTGCTTTTTACTTAAGCTTTGACAGCTTTTGGTTCACGACCTAAAATAGCTTGAAGAACAGTCAATACACCTAAAGAAGCTAAAATTGTATAAATTAGACTTGAGTAAGTTAAGATACCGAAATCCCAAGTTTTGTAAACTAATAAAACAATTGCTAAGGCGATAATAGCGATAACGTTGAAGAACGCAAAAGCCCAAAGATTTCCGTTTTCTTTACGAGAAAGATAAAAAACAGAGAACCAAATGCTTAAAACGCCCCAAGCGATGCAGGCAATAATTGCAGCCCAATAAATAATAAATGCGACCATTGTTGTTTCACCTCACTTTTACTCATGCATATTTTACCACGAGTTGAGAAATTTGTCACAAACTCTTTCAAGATAAATCAATATATAGGTAAGAAGTTTTCAAAAAGTGGAAAAACTTTTGGTGCTAATGTTAAAATACGTTATAATATAGAAGATTAGGAGCTGAATCGATATGCAAGATATCACGCAAGCCGAGGCAATTCATTGGTTGGCAACCCAACAAAAAATCACATTTTTAACAGGTGCGGGTATCTCGACAGCCTCAGGTGTGCCAGATTATCGTTCCTTAAAAGGTGTCTATCAAGGAATCCAGCAACCGGAATACTTATTGAGCCGGACTTGCTTAAAAACAGAGCCAGAAAAGTTTTATCAATTCGTTAAAACGCTCTATCATCCAGATGCACAACCTAATATCATTCACCAGAAAATGGCACAATTAGAGCAAATGAAACGGGGAAAAATTGTTTCACAAAATATTGATGGGCTTCATCGAAAAGCAGGTAGCCAAGAAGTGGTGGACTTTCATGGTAATTTATATGAATGTTATTGCCAAACTTGTGGTGCAACGGTTCCTTGGCAAGACTATTTGCTTAGTGATCGGCACGCTGATTGTCGTGGACAAATCCGTCCAGCTATTACTTTGTATGAAGAAGGACTATCCGAAGAGGCAATCGAAAAAGCCATTCAGGCCGTTGCTTCTGCCGACTTAATCGTGATTGTCGGCACGAGTTTTCAAGTGCATCCATTTTGCGATTTGATTCATTATAAACAACCAACGGCAGCTATTTTAGCCATTAATCAAACGCCGCTATTTTTACAACAACCTTATTATTTTTTAGAAGCGAAAGCCGAAACGATATTTGCAGAATTAACGATAAAGGAGTAACGGAATGGAAGAATTTAAATCAGAAAAAGAAAAAATGATCGCAGGTGCACTATATTTTGCCTCAGATCCTGAATTAGTGGCTGATCGCAAAAAAGCCCGTGAACAAATGGCGTTAATTAACCAACAACCAGACACTTATATTCGTCGTCAATTAATAGAAGAAACATTTGGAAAAGTGGGTGTCGGGACGTACATCGAACCGATGATTCAATTTGATTATGGCTACAACATTTCTGTGGGAAAAAATTTCTATGCCAATTTTAATAACGTTTTTTTAGATGTTTGTCCAATCGAAATTGGCGATAACTGTATGTTTGGACCCAATGTGCAACTTTATACAGCCGAGCATCCATTACAAGCAGCCAAGCGTAATAGCGGAATGGAATCAGGGAAACGAATTATCATTGGCAACAATGTTTGGATTGGCGGTGGAGCGATTGTCCTTCCTGGCGTAACATTAGGCGATAATGTAGTGGTGGCAGCAGGTGCTGTTGTGACCAAATCGTTTCCAGAAAACTGTGTGATCGCAGGTAATCCAGCACGGATAATTAAAGAATTGACTGAAGATGACGCCCCAACAACTTCTTTAGAACAACAACGAGCAAAGATTAACCAAATCGATAAGGAACTGGTCCGTTTATTAGAACAGCGGATGGACGTCGTCGCAGAGATTGCTGCAGTGAAAAAGAAAGCAGGTCATGCGGTTTTTGATTCTGAAAGAGAACAACAAGTATTAGAAACTATTCTGAATCATGTTGAAAATGCCGAGTATGAAGAAACATTATCTGAGACTTTCCAGGGAATTATGGACGCCTCTAAACGTTTCCAAGAAAAACATTTAGGAGAGTGAGGCGAAGGTCGTGGATGGAGAAATCAGAAGAAGAGAGATTGTTAAAAGATTAAGAGAGACCGAAAAGCCAATTAGTGCCACTCGTTTTGCAAAAGCTTTTGATGTCAGCAGACAAATTATTGTAGGAGATGTCGCTCTATTACGGGCGACAGGGGTCGAAATTGTCGCAACAGCTCGAGGGTATATGTTGGAACAACCTTTAGAAGGAATTGAACGGAAAATTGCTTGTCAACATACACCTGAACAAACGAGAGAAGAATTGTCAGTCATTGTTGCCAAAGGTGGAGAAGTGGTAGATGTGAGTATTGCACATCCGCTTTATGGGGAATTAATCGGCAGTTTGCGCATTCAATCAGAGAAAGATATTGATAAATTTATGGACAAGTATCAAAAAGAGCATGCTACATTACTATCAGTTTTAACAGGAGGCGTCCATCTGCATACTATTCGCTGTGCAGACGAAGAAACTTTCCAAGAAATCAAAGAGGCACTTCGAAAAAAAAGTATTTTGTTTGAAGGATAACGAGAAAAAGAGAGGACGTTGATGTTTGTTCAAGCCCTTTCTTTTTTTTCTTAGAAAATTACCAAAAAAAGATAGAAGAATTTGTGAATTTTCTTCTATTTTTTTAACTTTTTGCTAGAAATTTTTTATGAAACAGTATACTATTAAAAAAGGAGCCATTTAAACAATAACTATGTCAATTATTATGTTGGTACATAAAAATAAATGGAGAAAAATAAAAAAGGAGAATGAGTATGAAAAAACAATTTGCCCTGTTCTCTACCTTATTACTTTTAGGTTCATCAATGCCAGTAGGTGCATTTGCAGAAGGTAATAACTTGGTAGCTGAAAATAGTTCTGTCGCAGAAACAACCGCAGAAGCAACAACTGCTGAAGCCACTGAAACGACAGCGACTAGTGAAACAACAGAAGCGACAGAAGAATCAACGACTGAAACAGAAAGTTCAACCGAATCAAGTGAATCTACAACCACGGAGTCCACGGAAACGTCAGGAACCGAAACGACAGATTCCACAACGGATTCAACATCCACAAGTACGACAGAATCGACTACTGACTCCACCTCAACGAGTACAACAGAGTCAACCACAGATTCTACGTCAACAAGTACAACTGAATCAAGTACCACGCCGACGACCACACCAAGTTCTTCTAAAGAACAGCCAAAACCTGGCACGAGTACTTCTGAATCAAAACAGCCGGCGAAACCAGTGACACCAACAGCGCCAGCTGAAAAGCCAGTAGAACAACCAGCAGCGTCAACACCGCAGCCCGAAATAGTCCCACCAGTTACAAATGAAACGGTTGGGTTAGTGGAAGACGATGAGACGTTTACGGTCAGCAAAACGAAGAAGACAGAAGAGTTTATTCAAGAAATCGGGGAATCTGCTCGGAAAGTGGCCAAGGACAAAAACTTATATGCTAGTGTGATGATTGCTCAAGCAATTTTAGAAAGTGGCAGCGGCAATAGTAAATTAAGCCAGAAACCAAACTACAATTTGTTTGGTATTAAAGGCGATTACAAAGGTCAATCTGTTTCTTTTATTACCTATGAAGACAATGGTTTCGGTAACCTATACACAGTAGAAGCAAAATTCCGTCAATATCCAACGTATAAAGAATCAATGGAAGATTATGCGAAATTATTGAAAAATGGTTTAGATTCCAATAAAGATTTCTATCATGGTGTCTGGAAAACGGAAGCCAAATCATACAAAGAAGCGACACGTTTCCTAACAGGAAAATACGCAACGGACAAAGATTACCATAAGAAATTAAATGCGTTAATTAAAACATACGATTTAACTTATTATGATAAAGAAAAAGCAACCGTTGAACCAATGGAATCAAATTTCCCAGCCTATAATGGCAAAAACTATGACACCTTTAATAGTTATGCTTGGGGCAACTGTACACAATATGTCTACAACCGTATTACGCAATTAGGTAAACGTGTGGACTTAACAATGGGGAATGGTCAAGATTGGGGCGAAACAGGTCGTGCACGCGGGTACAAAGTAAGTCGTACACCAAAAGCAGGCGCAGCGGTTTCCTTCCCAGCTGGCGTTTTAGGCGCAGACAATACTTATGGTCATGTCGCATTTGTGGAAAAAGTCTTTAAAGATGGTAGCATCTTAATTTCTGAAATGAACGTGAAGGGATTAAACGTTGTTTCGACACGTACAATCTCAGCTGATGAAACACATTTAATGAACTATATCGTTCCAAAAGATAAATAAAAAAATCAGCTCTTTGTCAATAAGAACGGATGAGTTGTAAAAAGCAAAGTTGGAACTGAAGAATCAATTTTAATTCTTCAGTGCCAGCTTTTTTTGTGGCAAAAGTTCTCTCCAATAAAGTTTAATACATTCAGTTATTGCCAGGAGGTTTCAGGTCGGGATGAGTTAGCAACAGTCGCTGATAGCTATATTTTTTTTAGGTAGAATCATTTACTTTTAGGTGGAAGATGTCTTATAATTGTAAGCGGATACAAAAATAAAAAAAGAGGTGGGTAAATGAGTAAAAAAGAAATAAATCAAGTAGTTGCCAGTAGCTATCAATTGTATATTAATGGAGAGTGGACAACAGGTAGTGGTAACAAAATGATTGCTAGTTACAATCCTAGTAATGGTGAAAAATTAGCAGAATTTGTAGATGCCACAAATGCAGATGTGGATCGAGCTGTAGAAGCAGCCCAAGAAGCGTTTCAGACATGGAAAGATGTTGACGTTGTAACAAGAAGCAATCTTTTGTTGAAAATTGCTGATTTGATTGAAGAAAATCAAGAACATTTGGCTATGGTGGAGACTTTAGATAATGGAAAACCGCTTCGGGAAACGCAATCGATTGATGTCCCTGCCAGTGCAGACCATTTTCGGTATTTTGCTAGTGTGATTCGTGGAGAAGAAGGGTCTGTCAAAGAATTTGATAAGGATACGTTATCCATTGTTGTGAAAGAACCCATTGGTGTTGTGGGTCAAATTATTCCGTGGAATTTCCCCTTATTAATGGGTGCTTGGAAATTAGCGCCAGCGTTGGCAGCAGGTAATACGGTTGTGATTCATCCGTCCTCGAGCACATCATTAAGTCTGTTGGAATTGTTTAAGATTTTTGATCAAGTCTTGCCGAAAGGAGTAGTGAATTTAATCACCGGTCGTGGTTCTGATTCAGGAAATTATATGTTGGCACATCCAGGGTTTGATAAGCTAGCTTTTACAGGTTCAACAGAGGTGGGGTACACTGTCGCTAAAGCTGCGGCCGACCGCCTAATTCCAGCCACTTTAGAACTTGGCGGAAAATCAGCCAACATTATTTTTGAAGATGCCAATTGGGAACGTGCATTAGAAGGCGTGCAGTTAGGGATTTTATTCAATCAAGGGCAAGTTTGTTGTGCTGGGTCTCGTGTGTTCGTTCAGTCAGGTATTTATGATCAATTTGTAGAAGCTTTAAAGGAAAAGTTTGAACAAGTGAACGTTGGTTTCCCGTGGGAAAAAGATGTTGAAATGGGCGCTCAGATCAATGAGCATCAATTGGAAGAAATTTTAAAATATGTCGAAATTGGTGTGAAGGAAGGAGCTACACTGATTACTGGTGGGCAACGTTTAACAGAAAATGGGCTAGACAAGGGGGCGTTTTTAGCACCTACGTTATTAGCGAATGGCACGAATACAATGTGCGTGGCCCAAGAAGAAATCTTTGGTCCTGTTGCAACAGTGATTAAATTTGAAACGGAAGAAGAAGTCATTCGTTTAGCTAATGATTCTGAATATGGTCTAGGTGGTGCCGTCTTTTCTCAAGATATCAATGTGGCATTACGGGTTGCTCGTGGTGTACGGACAGGTCGGATGTGGGTCAACACATACAATCAATTGCCTGCGGGCGCGCCATTTGGCGGTTATAAAAAATCAGGAATTGGTCGAGAAACGCATAAATCAATGCTAGATGCTTACACGCAAATGAAAAATATTTACATTGTGACAAAAGAAGAAGCAGACGGACTGTATTAAGTAGTGTAGTGAATTTTAGATAATAAACTTATTTTTGGTTATTGTTATTTTTCGAGCTAAACAAAACAATAATTTTTTGAAAAAGTTGAGTGATGAGTAAAGTAAAACAGATTAAAAGTAAAGCCTGGTGCAAAAATCACTTTGGATTTTTGTACCAGGCTTTAAAGCGGAGTAACAATAGTGGCCACTCTTGGTTGTTTTAAATTTTCGACTATTATAGAAGGAGTTATTTTGCTTCTTCTGCTTCAAATTTAGCAAAAGCTGTTTCAATAACTTCTTTTAATGCAGAAGCAGAAGCTTCCATTTTTTCTTGTTCAGCATCTGTTAATGGAATTTCAATGACTTGTTTAACTCCTTGGCGGTTGATGATCGCTGGTGCACCGATATAAATATCGTTTTGACCATATTCACCTTCTAAATAAACAGATAATGGTAACACAGAGTTTTCATCGTTTAGGATAGCTTTAGTGATACGCGCTAGTGCAACCGCGATTCCATAGAAAGTAGCTCCTTTTTTCTCGATGATTGTGTAAGCAGCGTCGCGTACGTTGAAGAATAAATTAACCATTGCTTCTTCATCGACGTCAGGATTATTTTTCACCCATTCGTAAATTTGTAAGCCAGCGACATTCGCATGTGACCAAACTGGGAATTCTGTATCTCCGTGTTCCCCTAAGATGTAGGCATGGACATTTCGTGCATCAACGTCAACTAATTCGGCAATTGCTTGACGGAAACGAGCAGAATCTAGTGAAGTTCCTGAACCGATTACTCGTTCTTTCGGGAAGCCAGAGAATTTCCAAGTTGAATAAGTCAAAATATCAACTGGGTTTGCGGCAACTAAGAAGATACCGTTGAAACCAGAATCAACAATTGTTGTAACGATTTCTTTATTAATTTTCAAGTTTTTATGAACTAAGTCTAAACGAGTTTCGCCTGGTTTTTGAGGCGCACCAGCTGTTAAGACAACTAAGTCTGCATCATGGCAATCGTCATAAGTAGCAGCATAGATTTTTTTAGGAGAAGTAAATGCTAATGCGTGAGATAAGTCCAACGCGTCTCCTTCAGTTTTTGGTACATTAATATCAATAATCCCAACTTCTTGAGCAATATTCTGAGTTACTAAAGCAAAGGCATAGCTAGAACCTACGGCACCGTCCCCGACTAAAATTACTTTTTGGTGATCTTTATTCCCTGCGGCTGCAGTCATGTGTACCATTCCTTCCTCTACATTCTTTTTCGTGAGCAACGAGTTTTTATTTCCTGTTGCTAAAGTGATAGTAACATGGTTTGTAAAAAATGTCACGAACTTTGATTGTAAAAATGATACAGTTTTCAGACCTGTTTCAAAATGGTAGCTCTTACATGTGCGTAATTTCACTATCTTACGCATATTTAAATTTCTAAAAATTTTTTTACATCTTTCTTAATCTTCAAAGACTGCGAGTTTTTTTATTTCTATGGTATAATGAATAAAACTGGGTAGCGCATACGCTTCCCAGCCATTTTGTGTTGGCAAGCTTATAATCCAAGGAGAATGAAAGATGAAAGTAATCGTAGGACTGGGAAATCCCGGTAGTAAATACAAAGAAACAAAACACAACATTGGCTTTATTACGCTAGATGAAATTGCGTATCGGCAAAATGTTTCGTTTAATAATAGTAATTTTGAAGCAGATATTGCAGAGTTTTTTATAGGGACTGAGAAAGTATTGTTAGTGAAACCATTAACATTTATGAATGAATCAGGTCGCTCTGTTGGTCCGTTGTTGACCTACTTTGGGGTAGATGAGGAAGATTTGATTGTTATTTATGATGACTTAGACTTAGAGATCGGTAAAATTCGTTTACGGCAAAAAGGTAGTGCTGGCGGCCACAATGGGATAAAAAGTCTGATTGCCCATTTAGGAACAAATGTCTTTCCTAGAATTAAAATTGGCATTGGTCGGCCCTCAAAAAATGATACAGTTATCCACCATGTACTAAGTACTTTTCCCAAAGAAACACACGAAGAGATGTTACTTGCTGTAAAAAAAGCAGCCGATGCCGCTTTATATGCATGCGAAGGACATACGTTTGTTGAAACAATGAATCAATTTAATGGAAAATAGCAGAAAGGAGGGCCCTTGTTTGAATATTATCGAACGAATTAGCCAAACAGAAATTGCTAAATCATGGCGCAGTCAACTAATGACAACAGGAACGCGCCAACTAATTACTGGGTTATCAGGCTCTGCTAAAACATTACTGATGGCAGGCGCTTTACAAAAGACGCATCAAAAAATTGTTATTGCGGTCCCAAACCTATACTATGCCAATCAATTAGTAGATGATTTTTTAAATATTTTACCTTCAGAACAAGTTCATCTATTTCCAGTAGATGAAGTGTTATCCGCCGAAATGGCCTTTTCTTCACCAGAAGCGCGCGCAGATCGAGTGAGTGCGTTAAATTTCCTGATGACAGCGAATGCAGGAATCGTGGTCGTACCAGTAGCTGGACTACGAAAATATTTGCCAACGAAAGAAACGTGGCAAAATGCGCAACTTTATTGGGAAATCGGGACAGAAGTAGAACCTGAGATCCTCGCGCAACGCTTAGTGTTAATGGGCTATGAACGCCAAGCAATGGTCGGAAAGCCTGGCGAATTTAGTATTCGCGGAAGCATTGTTGATGTCTATCCGCTAAATGCCGAATACCCTGTTCGGGTGGAACTGTTTGATGTTGAAATTGACTCAATCCGTTATTTTGAAGCAGATACCCAACGTTCATTAGAAAATCTTGAAGAAGTAACGATTTCACCAATGACTGATTTAGTATTCTCAAAGGCAGATATGAATCATGGCATGACGAGGTTACAAGATGCTCTAGAAAAACGTTTAGCGACAGCTAAAGATCAAACGGAGACCGATTTTTTAGAAGAATATTTTGGTCAGTTGCTGTCTTCTTGGGAACAAGGGATTCCTACAGAAAATGCTCACTATTATACAGATTTTCTGTACCAACAAAAAACTACGCTGTTAGATTATTTACCAGAAAATAGTTTGCTTTTTGTGGATGATTATTCTCGTATGATGGAAACGGAGCGAGAAATCGCTAGAGAGGAAGCGGAATGGCAAACCCTGAAAATTGAAGAAATGCGCGTGTTTTCTGAACAAACTTTTGGCGTAGACTTTCATGATCAATTGCGAAAAACTGCACGAAATACGACCTTCTTTTCACTTTTTCAAAAAGGAATGGGGAATCTTCGTTTCCAAGAAGTCCATAATTTCCAATATCGTTCAATGCAACAATTCTTCGGTCAAATGCCGTTGCTAAAAGCGGAAGTGGACCGTTGGCAAAAGCAAAACCAAACGGTCGTTGTTTTTGTTCCTACGAAAGAACGGATTCAAAAAGTCGAAGAGCTATTTCAGGACTTTGACATACCTAGCGTAGTAAGCAATTGGGATCAGTTGTTAGATGGGCATGTCCAAATTGTCCAAGGGGCATTACAAACAGGGTTTGAATTGCCTAAAAACAAGCTCGTGGCGATTACGGAAAAAGAAATTTTTCATACAACGACCAAAAAACGGGCACGTCGTCAAACAATCTCTAATGCGGAACGTTTGAAAAGTTATAGCGACTTAAAAACGGGCGATTATGTCGTTCATGCGAATCACGGGATTGGTAAATATATTGGTATGGAAACCTTAGAAGTTGATGGGGTCCATCAAGATTACATGACTATCTTGTACCAAAATGATGACAAGTTATTTATTCCAGTAACACAATTGAACTTGATTCAAAAGTTCGTTGCTTCCGAGTCTAAAACGCCGAAAATTAACAAGCTAGGCGGCAGTGAATGGACGAAAACTAAACGAAAAGTTGCTTCGAAAATTGAAGATATCGCGGATGATTTAATCTTACTTTATGCGACAAGAGAGTCGGAAAAAGGCTATGCTTTTCCGCCAGATGATGCGTATCAAAAAGAATTTGAAGAGGCTTTTCCGTATTCTGAAACAGATGATCAATTACGTAGTGCCGCCGAAATTAAACACGACATGGAAAAATCTCGACCAATGGATCGTTTGTTAGTTGGCGATGTAGGGTTTGGTAAAACAGAAGTGGCTTTACGAGCGGCTTTCAAAGCTGTTAGCAACAATAAACAGGTTGCCTTTTTAGTGCCAACAACTATTTTAGCGCAACAACATTACGAAACGATTCAAGAGCGGTTTGAGGGCTTTCCTGTAGAAATTGGTTTATTAAGTCGTTTCCGCACGAAAAAACAGCAAAATGAAACAATTGAAAAAATTAAACATGGCCAAGTAGATATTGTGATTGGTACCCATCGTTTATTGTCGCAAGATATTAATTTTAGTGATTTAGGCTTGTTGATTATTGATGAGGAACAACGGTTTGGAGTGAAACATAAAGAACGACTAAAACAATTGCGTTCACAAGTGGATGTCTTGACGTTAACAGCAACGCCAATCCCAAGGACCCTTCATATGTCAATGTTAGGTGTCCGTGATTTATCCGTCATCGAAACCCCACCAGAGAATCGTTATCCGATCCAAACGTATGTCATGGAAAATAATCCTGGGGCGATTCGGGAAGCGATTGAGCGAGAAATGGCCCGAGATGGTCAAGTCTTTTATTTATACAATCGAGTAGATACGATTGAACGAAAAGTTGAAGAGTTACAAGCACTAGTTCCAGATGCACGAATTGCGTATGCACATGGTCAAATGACAGAAGTACAACTGGAGAATACTTTGTTTGATTTTATTGAAGGACAATATGATATATTAGTCACTACAACAATTATTGAAACAGGAGTAGATATTCCTAATGCTAATACCTTGTTTGTAGAAAATGCGGACTACATGGGCTTATCTACGTTGTATCAATTACGTGGTCGTGTGGGGCGTAGCAATCGAGTGGCCTATGCTTATTTTATGTACGAACAGCAAAAAATCCTAAACGAAGTTAGTGAGAAACGTTTAGAAGCAATTAAAGACTTTACGGAATTAGGTTCTGGGTTCAAAATTGCGATGCGTGACCTTTCCATTCGAGGGGCCGGAAACCTTCTTGGTGCCCAACAACATGGCTTCATTGATTCGGTTGGGTTTGATATGTACTCACAGATGTTATCTGAGGCAGTTGCTCGTAAACAAGGAAAAAATATCCAAGACCAAAAAACGTCTGTTGAAATTGATTTGGGCATTGATGCTTATATTCCAGGAACGTACATTACAGACGAACGACAAAAAATTGAAATTTATAAACGGATTCGTCAATTAGAAAATATGGATATGTACGAAGAATTAGAAGCGGACTTGTTAGACCGCTTTGGAGAGTATCCTGACGAAGTGGCGCATTTATTAACCACTGGCCGTATCAAAATGGATGGCGACCGTGCCTTGTTAGAAAGTATTCGTAAACGCGATCAAAAAGTCAAGTTTGTGTTAAGTAAAATTGGCACAAAAACATACTCTGTGGAGCAGTTGTTTGAAGCGTTATCGGCAACCAGCTTAAAAGCGGATCTAGCAGTTGAGAAAGAACAAATGACTATTTCCTTGAAGTTGCCGAAAGATTGTAAAGAAGCTGTTTGGATTCAAGAAATTGCTGCTTTTACAACCGCATTGCGACAAGAAAAATACAAACATTCGCAAGGAACGGATTCCCTTTAAAAGGAGGCCTAGAAGATGGCACAAAAAGAAATGCAACGAATGATGCAAGGTGCCGTTGTGTTAACCATTGCTTCCTTCATTGCAAAAGTGTTGAGTGCGTTTTATCGCGTTCCTTTTCAGAACTTTGTAGGGGATGAAGGGTTTTACGTGTATCAGCAAGTTTATCCAATCTATGGGATTGCGATGACATTAGCATTGTCAGGCTTACCGCAATTTATTTCCAAAATTGTTGCTGAACAACCAGATATTCGGAGTCAAAAACAAGTGTTGCGCCAACTATATCCCTATGTGTTATGGTTAGCGATTGCTTGTTGGGCCTTCTTTTTCTTTGGTAGTCAAGAAATTGCTATTAGTATGGGGGATGCTGCACTCCAACCATTAATGGAAGTTGTTTCCTTTACCTTTTTACTCGTTCCAATTCTTTCTTTCTATCGTGGGAATTTTCAAGGTCATTTGTTGATGGTGCCTAGTGGTATTTCACAGGTGATGGAACAGTTTGTGCGTGTCGGGGTTATTCTAGTAGCTGCGTTGTCCTATCATTACTTTGGTGGCTCCATTTACCAAACGGGGACGGTGGCCATGAGTGGTGCGTTGGCTGGCGGTATCTTAGCGGTACTTGTCTTATGGTACTACAATCGAAAAATTCTTAGTGGAAGTACGGAATACTTGCATCAATGGAAGATTATGCCTCAAACCACAGGACTATTTAAACGTTTAATGATTGAGGGTGGTTTGGTCTCTTTATATAGTGCTTTTCTGATTCTATTTCAATTAATTGATTCCTTTAAAGTAAAAAATGCCCTCATGCTTTTCGGGCTCTCTGATTTAGCTGCGAAAGTGGACAAAGGGGTCTATGATAGAGGACAACCACTAGTTCAATTAGGATTGGTAATTGCTTTAGCTTTAAGCTCGACCTTTTTACCAGGTTTGACAAAATATTTTATGAAAAAAGACCGTCAACAATTTTTACAAGTTGCAAAAATCTTTTTGCGCCTTACCACAACCTTGGCATCGGCGGCTTCGATTGGTCTAATGATGTTATTGCCGTACATGAACTTTACGCTTTTTAAAGATTATAAAGGCAACGATGTTTTAGGGGTGTATGTTTTATCCATCGCTTTTATGGCCATTATTCAGGCCTACCAAAGTATTGAACAAAGTCGCAATCGTTTTAAAGGTCCTTTAGTGGCAGCTGGTGTGGGCTTATTAGTGAAATTACTGACAACGGGCTTTTTCACCATTCGTTGGGGAACATTAGGTGCTAGTTGGTCTACTATTCTTGGGTTACTAGCGACGTTATTCGTTTTAGTCCGACAATCGGATGCAGCGATTAATTGTTTTGTTCGAGAACGAAACTTTTTGAAAAAACTGTTGCTTAGTTTAGCAATCATGATGCTGTCATTACTGGTCTATCAAGGAATTATCTCCATCTTGTTCCAAGGTGTGCATCACCGAAGTCAAGCGTTTTTCGTTACAGTTTTAGGTGTTGCAGTGGGTGGTACAGTTTTTATTAGCACCATCATTAAGTTAGAATTATTTACGATACGTGAATGGTTAAGTTTACCGTACGGCGCAAAAATTTTACGGATGAGACAAAAAAAATAAAAGAGGTGAATGTGATGCGGTTAGATAAATTTTTAAAAGTTTCTCGCATTATTAAAAGAAGAACAGTTGCCAAAGAAGTCGCTGATAAAGGCCGGATTCAAATCAACGGAGTCTTAGCCAAATCTTCTAGTACTGTGAAGATTGGTGACCTTGTCAAAATTCAATTTGGGAACAGAATTTTAGAAGTAGAAGTCCTGCAACTGAATGACTCTACGAAAAAAGAAGATGCCACAAAAATGTATGAAATAAAATCAGAAACACGTGTCTCTGAAGAATAAACAGGTGAGGATGGAGCGCTTGGCAAGTTCATTGAAAAGATGAATATTCCAAGCGCTTCATCCTTTCAGCGTTTTAATGAAACAGACGCGCCGCTTTTGAAAAAAATTAATAAATCAACCGCTGTTATTTCAAAAGCAAAGAATATTTTAGAAAAAAGCTTGATTTTCTTTAACTTCTCTGAAATTAACATTAGACAAGGTTCTTAGATGTTGGTATAATAAAACGGACAATCCAAAGCGAGTGGAGCGAGACGATGGGAAAGAATGAAAAAAACTCGAAGAAAGTTGCGGCATTGGAAAATGACTACACGAAAGAACAGTATGTCGAATTCCAAAAACAACAGAAACAATTGATTTTTAGACGCAGACGCTTGGCAGCGATTTTTCTCGTGGCCTTCATTATTTTTGCCTTTTCTGGCATCCAATTGATGAAAGATTATCATCGCTTAGGTGCTTTCAAACAAGAACGAGCAGATGCAATTGCTGAATCCGTAGCAGTTGATAAGAAGGTCAAGGATCTAAAAAAAGACGTTGCTTTGTTAAAAGATGATGATTATGTGGCAAAATTAGCACGTAGCCGTTTCCTTCTCTCAAAAGAAGGCGAACAGATTTATCCCACACCAGAACAAATGAAAAAAACACAGACTTCTGGAGCGGAAGAAAGCAAGAGCAGTTCAGAAAAAAATAGTCAATCACAGTCTTCAACTGAAACAACTAAGTCTTCAGCTGAATAAACTGCAATTATAATTAGGGAAAAAATAGGAGGAACAATTTTTTTATGTCAATCGAAGTAGGAGCTAAATTGCCAGGAAAAGTGTCAGGGATTACTAACTTTGGTGCATTTATTGATTTAGGAGAAGGAAAAACTGGGTTAGTACACATCAGTGAAGTGTCTAATGGATTCGTTAAAGATATTCATGATGTATTAACAGTAGGTGACGAAGTAACAGTGAAAGTAACCTCAGTTGGTGACGACGGCAAAATTGGCTTATCGATCCGTAAAGCACAAGAGCCAGCAGAAGGGCAACAACCAAAACGTGAATTTCAACGTCGTGAAAACAATTATGAGAATCGTGACCGTAATCCACGCGCAGGGGGCAAAAAGCCTTTCAATAAACCACAAGCAAATAACAATAACAATAAACAAGATTTTGACTCATTGATGAGCTCTTTCTTGAAAGATAGTGATGACCGTTTATCTTCATTAAAACGTAATACTGAAGGCAAACGTGGCGGACGTGGCGGACGTCGCGGCTAAGCACAAACAAATAGGGGGACTGGGGATAACGAATGGGTTATTTCTCGGTTCCTCTTTTATTCTAAGGAAGAAAGAAGGGCGAACAATGTTTTGGCAGTTTTATAAACGAGGAAAAGAACAAGGATTTTGGCAACCGCATCAAACAATCGTGGTCGCCGTTTCTGGTGGTGTAGACTCCATGGCCCTTTTGACGTTAATGGAACAGGTGGCAGAAAAAGAACAATTACAATTGGTTGTTGCACATGTCAATCATCAATTGCGAGAAGCGTCGGCACAGGAAGCGCAATATCTCGCTACCTATTGTCAGCAGCGAGAGCTAACGTATTATGAAACACGTTGGGAAGACCCTGAAAAGCAACGAAATTTAGAAGCAAAAGCGCGCACATTTCGTTATGAATTTTTTAAAGAAGTCATGGAAATTGAAGGTGCGGCGGTCTTAATGACGGCACATCATCTAGACGATCAAGCGGAAACGATTTTAATGAAGCTGATTCGAGGAACTAATTTTTCCCATTCCGCAGGCATTAAAGAGAGACGTCCTTTTGCGACAGGGGAATTGATTCGTCCGTTACTCATTTATCCAAAAGAAGAATTGTATCAATTTGCACAGCGCCAAGCATTCGTTTATTTTGAGGACGAAACGAACCAAACCAATGAATATTTGAGAAATCGGCTCCGTAATCAGGTTTTGCCGCTATTAAAGCAGGAAAATCCGCAATTCTTAGATCAGATTGCTTCTTTTAGTAATGAACAACGTTTTGCCCAAGAATTTATTCAAGAACAAATTGAGCCTCAATTATCTGAAGCCGTAGAACCAACCAAACAAGGCTGGCGCATTCCTTTGAAGAGATTATTAAAAGAAACGCCTGCGTACCAGCACTTCTTTTTAACCGCGTTTTTCCAAAAAACATTAGTGCCATTAGGGGTTTCGTTAAACCAACGCCAGATGACACAAATTTTAAAAGTTTTGAATGATGAACGGCAACCGCAAGGCTCGGTTATGTTAGAACAGCAATGGCAACTAGCTAAAAGTTATGATTGGCTATGCTTAGAACAAAAACAGGCTGCACTGCGAGAAGAAGTTACACATTTATTAGTACCTGGTGCGGGGATTTATCTATCGGAAACCGAGTGGCTAGGATTAATTGCGACAGACAAACCGTTTCCTCTTCCTGAAGAGATTAATCAGTGGACGGGTCAGTTGTTAGCGATCCCGTTGACCACAGCCACACCTTTGACCGTTCGTCATCGCCAAAGTGGTGATCGGATTACATTAAAACCAGGGTTTACGAAAAAATTAAGCAGAGTTTTTATTGATCAAAAAGTGCCAAATGAAGCGAGAGAGAGTGCTTGGGTCATTACGGATGAGCAAGAGGAAATCATTTGGGTACCAAAATTTGCAAATTCCTATTTGAGTATTCCTTTAGAAACTGATAAAATACACTACAGACTCCTTTTTAAGACAAAGGAGTAATGCTGAAAGGAGCGCACTATGATAGAAAAAGATATTGAGAAAGTCCTAATCTCCAAAGAAGAAATTCTTGCGAAGTCTGCAGAGCTTGGCAAGCAACTGACAGAAGAATATCAAGGGAAAAATCCTTTAGTGGTCGGTATTTTAAAAGGTGCAGTACCATTTATGGCTGATTTGACTCGTGAAATCAATACTTATTTAGAATTGGACTTTATGGATGTATCTAGCTACGGCAACGCGACAGTTTCTTCAGGCGAAGTAAAAATTGTCAAAGACTTGGACACAAATGTCGAAGGTAGACATATTTTAATCGTAGAAGATATCATCGATAGTGGTCGTACATTAGCGTATTTAGTAGATTTGTTTAGATACCGTAAAGCTGCATCTGTGAAAATTGTTACCTTATTAGATAAACCAGAAGGCCGTGTAGTAGACATTAAAGCTGACTACGTAGGGTTTGATGTGCCCAATGAGTTTGTGGTCGGTTACGGATTAGACTATGCAGAAACGTACCGCAACTTGCCTTATATTGGCGTTTTAAAACCTGAAGTTTACGAATCAAATTAATATCTATCAAGGAATTAATTGTGTTACAATGTAAAGGTCAGGATTGATAAAAGAATAACATGAATTGTAATGATGAGCATAAGGAGGACAGGCATGAACAAAAAGAATAATGGCATGAAAAATGGTTTATACTACGTCTTAGTAGTACTTGCCATGGTCATGGTTGTCTATTTCATTTTTGGAAATAACAACCAACAATCGCCAGACATCGATTACTCAACCTTCCAACAACAATTGGAAGACGGAAAAGTCAAAGACATGACCATTCAACCAACCAATGGGGTTTACCGGATTGAAGGTCAGTATAAAGAAAAACAAGAAGTGAAAGACACAGGTGGTCTGTCATTGTGGGGCTCAACGCAAGCGTCGTCAAAAGGCTTCACAACAACCGTTTTGCCTAGTGATACAACCTTAGCTGGCATTCAAGATGCGGCACAAAATAACAAGGTGAAGCTAGTTGTCAAAGAACAATCAACAAGTGGTGCTTGGTTGTCACTGTTGTTTAGTTTCTTACCATTAGTGATTATTTTCTTCTTCTTCTACATGATGATGAGCCAACAAGGCGGTGGCGGTGGCGGCGGTGGCCGTGTGATGAACTTCGGTAAATCAAAAGCCAAAGAAGCCGATAAAAAAGCTAACCGTGTCCGCTTCTCAGATGTAGCTGGTGCGGAAGAAGAAAAACAAGAATTAGTTGAAGTAGTGGAATTCTTAAAAGATCCACGTCGTTTCGCTGAATTAGGCGCACGGATTCCTGCGGGCGTACTATTAGAGGGACCTCCAGGGACTGGTAAAACGTTACTTGCTAAAGCCGTAGCAGGTGAAGCAGGTGTGCCATTTTACTCAATCTCAGGTTCAGATTTCGTTGAAATGTTTGTCGGGGTCGGTGCTAGCCGTGTCCGGGATTTATTTGAAACAGCGAAGAAAAACGCGCCTGCGATTATCTTTATCGATGAAATCGATGCAGTTGGTCGTCAACGTGGTGCTGGTATGGGTGGCGGACACGACGAACGTGAACAAACCCTTAACCAATTATTAGTTGAGATGGATGGTTTTGATGGCAATGAAGGAGTTATCGTAATTGCTGCAACGAACCGTTCAGACGTGTTAGACCCAGCGTTGTTACGTCCAGGTCGTTTTGACCGCCAAATCTTGGTAGGACGTCCAGATGTCAAAGGTCGTGAAGCGATTTTACGTGTTCATGCGAAAAACAAGCCGTTAGCTGATGACGTTGATTTGAAAGTTGTTGCACAACAAACACCAGGTTTTGCTGGTGCTGATTTAGAAAATGTCTTAAACGAAGCAGCCTTAGTTGCCGCTCGTCGTAACAAGAAAAAAATTGATGCTTCTGATGTGGATGAAGCCGAAGACCGCGTAATTGCTGGTCCAGCTAAAAAAGATCGCGTGATTAATAAAAAAGAACGCGAAATGGTGGCTTACCATGAAGCGGGACACACAATTGTTGGTTTAGTCTTAAGTCGTGCCCGTGTTGTCCACAAAGTAACAATTATCCCTCGTGGTCGCGCAGGCGGTTATATGATTGCTTTACCAAAAGAAGATCAATTCTTAATGACTAAAGAAGATATGTTTGAACAAATCGTTGGCTTACTTGGTGGACGTACAGCAGAAGAAATTATCTTTGGCGTTCAATCAACAGGGGCTTCAAATGACTTTGAACAAGCAACAGGGATTGCCCGTAGCATGGTAACTGAATATGGAATGAGCGACAAATTAGGACCTGTTCAATATGAAGGAAACCATCAAGTCTTTGTCGGTCGTGATTATGGTCAAACAAAAGCTTACTCAGAACAAGTGGCGTTTGAAATCGATCAGGAAGTTCGTCGTATCTTAATGGATGCTCATACGAAAGCGCATGAAATTATCGAAGCGCACCGTGAACAACATAAACTAATCGCTGAAAAACTATTAGAATATGAAACATTAGATGCAAAAGCAATCAAATCATTATTTGAAACAGGTAAAATGCCTGAAGGTACTGACAGCGACTATCCTAGTGAAAAAGAAGCGCAAACATTCGAAGAAGCAAAACGTGCTTTAGAAGAAAAAGAAGCGCAAAAACAAGTTGAAGAAAAGCAAGACTTTGAAGAAGCGAAAAAAGAATTACATGATGAAGCAGAAGAAGTCAAAGTAGAAAGCGAACAAACAGAAAAAGAAGTCCAATCTGAAGAGAAAAAAGATTCAGATTCCAATTCTGAATATGATCGCAATAACTACGAAGATCGTTATAAATAACCAATTAGTAGAAGGTGCAGTATTTGTCGAGTTGACGAATACTGCACCTTCTATAATATTAAGATATTCTATAGAAGGAAGATTATTTGGTTGAAAAAACACCTGATTCCTAGTATTATCTGACTAATGGACAAAAAAGCACCAAGAGAAGAGGAAAAAGAATGGAAGATTATTTGGTAAAAGCCCTTTGTTATAAAGGTTCAATTCGAGCATATGCCATCAGTGCCACTGAAACTGTTAGCGAAGCGCAAAGAAGACATGATACATGGAGTTCTTCTACCGCAGCGTTAGGGCGCACATTGATTGGAGCCCTTTTACTAGGAGCGACTTTAAAAGGTGACGATAAATTAACTGTAAAAGTACAAGGGAATGGCCCAGCTGGTGCTATTATTGTCGATAGTAATGGCCGTGGAGAAACAAAAGGCTACATTAAAAATCCACATGTCAGCTTAAAGTTGAATGCAACAGGTAAAATTGATGTACGTGGTGCTGTCGGTAACGAAGGAATTTTCACAGTCATTAAAGATTTAGGATTAAAAGAAACCTTTTCTGGACAAACACCTATTGTTTCTGGTGAAATCGGTGAAGACTTTACATATTTTATGGCGGTCTCTGAACAAGTTCCTTCAGCTATCGGTTTAGGTGTATTGGTGGACACGGATGAATCTGTGAAAGCAGCCGGTGGTTTTATGATTCAAGTAATGCCAGGTGCCGATGAAAGTACCATTGATTTTATTGAACAGCGTCTAGCGGAAGTGCCACCGATTTCACAATTACTAGAAAATGGAGAAACACCTGAACAAGTCTTGTATCGCTTATTGGGAGAAGACGAAGTAGAAATTTTAGAAAAAATGCCTGTACAATTTAAATGTGACTGTTCCAAAGAAAAATTTGCGACCGCTTTGATTGCTGTTGGGATCGATGAATTAAATGCGATGATTGATGAAGATCATGGAGCAGAAGCAGTTTGTCAATTCTGTAACAATAAATATCACTATAGTGAAGAAGAATTAATTGAACTTCGCGATGAAGCGATTCGCAATACGAAACAAAAGTAGGAGGAAAGACTATGTGGAAAATTGGAGACGTTGAAATCCCCAACCGTGTTGTCGTAGCTCCGATGGCGGGTATTAGTAACGCCGCTTTTCGTGTGACTGTAAAAGAATTTGGCGCAGGATTAGTCGTTTGTGAAATGATTAGTGACAAAGGAATTAAATTAAGAAACAAAAAAACCTTAGAAATGCTATATATTGATGAGCGAGAATATCCTTTAAGTGTACAAATTTTTGGTGGAGATAAAGAAACATTAGTGGAAGCTGCTAAGTTTGTGGAAGAAAATACGCAAGCGGCGATTATTGATATTAACATGGGTTGCCCTGTCAATAAAATAATTAAAGCTGAAGCTGGTGCGAAATGGTTGCTGGATCCGAATAAAGTGCATGAGATGGTTCACGCAGTCTCTTCGGCAGTTTCTTTGCCTGTTACTGTAAAAATGCGAACAGGCTGGGATGAAGATCATCTATATGCTGTAGACAACGCTTTGGCTGCCGAACAAGCAGGGGCTTCGGCAATTGCTATGCATGGTCGGACACGTGTCCAAATGTATGAAGGGACAGCCAACTGGGACGTTTTAAAGGAAGTGAAAAAGCATTTAACCATTCCTTTTATGGGAAATGGCGATGTCAAAACGCCTGAAGATGCTAAACGCATGTTAGAATATGTTGGAGCGGATGGTGTGATGATTGGTCGAGCTGCTTTGGGCAATCCTTGGATGATTCAACGGACGAAAGAATACTTGGAAACGGGCGAATTGATGCCTGAGCCTTCACCAGCTGAAAAAATTAACATTGCAAAAGTTCATTTACAACGATTAGTGGATTTAAAAGGTGAAAAAATTGCGGTCCGTGAGTTTCGCCAACATGCTTCTTACTATCTAAAAGGAATCTCGCGAGCAGCCAAAGTGAAAGTTGCGATTAACCAAGTCGAAACACAACAAGCAGTTGTCGATTTACTTGATGCCTTTGTAGAGAAGATTTCCAAAGTTGCTGTAACTACTATAGAAGAATAAAAAATTCAAGCCGAAAGTAAAATTCGGCTTGCTTTTTTTCGAATTACTGTGGCATTATTAGGATAGGTTAAAATCAAGAATGGAGGAACAACAGTGGCAGAAGAACAACAAGCGCATTTAGAGGATTTAAATGATCAAATGCTCGTGCGCCGCGAAAAAATGGAAGCTTTACGTGAAGAAGGGATTGATCCTTTCGGTAAACGTTTCGATCGCACTCATAATTCAGCAGAACTTCATGAACAATATGATAATCATACAAAAGAAGAACTTAGTGAAATGAATACAGAAGTCAGCGTTGCTGGACGTATGATGACAAAACGTGGTAAAGGAAAAGCTGGTTTCGCCCATTTGCAAGACCGTGAAGGCCAAATTCAAATTTATGTTCGGAAGGACCAAGTTGGAGACGAAGCCTATGAACTATTTAAACATGCTGACTTAGGCGACTTCTTTGGTGTGACAGGTCAAGTAATGAAAACCAATACGGGGGAAGTTACTGTTAAAGCTCAAACAATTACGTTATTAACTAAAGCTTTGCGTCCATTGCCAGATAAATACCATGGATTAACGAATGTGGAACAACGTTATCGTCAACGCTATTTGGATTTAATCAGTAACAAAGAAAGCTTTGATCGTTTCATGAAACGCAGTCAAATTATTAGCGAAATCCGTCGTTATCTAGATGGCAATGGCTATGTCGAAGTAGAAACGCCTGTCTTGCATAACGAAGCAGGAGGAGCTGCTGCTCGTCCATTTATCACACACCATAATGCGTTAGATATGGACTTATACTTACGCATTGCCCTAGAGTTACATTTAAAACGTTTAATTGTCGGTGGCATGGAAAAAGTCTATGAAATTGGTCGTGTCTTCCGTAATGAAGGCATCGATACCACTCATAACCCAGAATTTACAATGCTAGAAGCTTATACTGCTTATACTGATTATCAAGATGTGATGGATTTAACAGAGGGAATTATTCGTAATGCTGCGGAAAAAGTCTTAGGAACTACTGATATCACGTACGATGGTCAAGCTGTTGACTTAGGTAGTCCTTTCAAACGTCTACACATGGTAGATGCGGTCAAAGAACAAACGGGCGTAGATTTTTGGCAAGAGATGACGATAGAAGAAGCCCGTGCGTTAGCTAAAGAACATAATGTTGAAATTACAGATGCCATGACAGTCGGTCATATCATTAATGAATTTTTCGAAACATTTGTAGAAGATACGTTGCAACAACCAACATTTATTTATGGTCACCCAGTAGCTGTTTCACCATTAGCGAAGAAAAATCCAGAAGATGGTCGTTTCACTGACCGCTTTGAACTATTTATTATCGGAAAAGAGTTTGCTAATGCATTTACAGAATTAAATGATCCAATTGACCAACGTGAACGTTTTGAAGAACAAGAAAAAGAACGGGAACAAGGAAATGATGAAGCACACGGAGTAGATGAAGATTTCATCGAAGCCTTAGAATATGGCTTACCACCAACCGGAGGATTAGGTATTGGGATTGATCGACTAGTTATGTTATTAACTGATGCACAATCAATTCGTGATGTCTTGCTATTCCCAACAATGAGATAAAAAAAGATGCCTTAAGGGCATCTTTTTTTTGTATTCGCAAAAAATTAAATAAAAAAAGAATAGAAAAACAATTGAAACCAATTCTTTTTTTCTAAAAAAATCGAAGATGGGTAATAAAAAGAATGGGTAATCTGATAAAAAAACGAACTTTATCTAATCGGATAAGAAAGAATAATCGGTATTGAAAAAAAGTTTAAAAAAAGTGAAAATAATGATTGACCAATGCTTGAAATCTTGGTATATTATTACATGTCGCAAGGCGAGTCACACAGCTGAGCGATTCAGAAATCAATAATTAAATAACAATTCTTGATTTCAAATCTCTCGAAAAAAGTTTGAAAAAACAACAAAAAAGTTGTTGACAAATAACAAACGAGATGATAAGATATAGAAGTTGTCACAACAGACGACAACAACCGAGCAAAACAACTTAAAAAAACTTTTTTAAAAAAGTTCTTGACATTCAAGTGAAAGTTTGTTATGATATAAAAGTTGCTGCGAGGTAACGTAGACCTTTGAAAACTGAACAAAGAATAGACGAACCAAATGTGTAGGGCGTCTTGATTCAATTCAAGACAACAAACATTTTTAACAAGCAAGCAATATGCTAGCAAACAAATTGAGCTTAACAATCGTAAGATTGTTCTAACTTTTATTATGAGAGTTTGATCCTGGCTCAGGACGAACGCTGGCGGCGTGCCTAATACATGCAAGTCGAACGCTTCTTTCCTCCCGAGTGCTTGCACTCAATTGGAAAGAGGAGTGGCGGACGGGTGAGTAACACGTGGGTAACCTACCCATCAGAGGGGGATAACACTTGGAAACAGGTGCTAATACCGCATAACAGTTTATGCCGCATGGCATAAGAGTGAAAGGCGCTTTCGGGTGTCGCTGATGGATGGACCCGCGGTGCATTAGCTAGTTGGTGAGGTAACGGCTCACCAAGGCCACGATGCATAGCCGACCTGAGAGGGTGATCGGCCACACTGGGACTGAGACACGGCCCAGACTCCTACGGGAGGCAGCAGTAGGGAATCTTCGGCAATGGACGAAAGTCTGACCGAGCAACGCCGCGTGAGTGAAGAAGGTTTTCGGATCGTAAAACTCTGTTGTTAGAGAAGAACAAGGACGTTAGTAACTGAACGTCCCCTGACGGTATCTAACCAGAAAGCCACGGCTAACTACGTGCCAGCAGCCGCGGTAATACGTAGGTGGCAAGCGTTGTCCGGATTTATTGGGCGTAAAGCGAGCGCAGGCGGTTTCTTAAGTCTGATGTGAAAGCCCCCGGCTCAACCGGGGAGGGTCATTGGAAACTGGGAGACTTGAGTGCAGAAGAGGAGAGTGGAATTCCATGTGTAGCGGTGAAATGCGTAGATATATGGAGGAACACCAGTGGCGAAGGCGGCTCTCTGGTCTGTAACTGACGCTGAGGCTCGAAAGCGTGGGGAGCAAACAGGATTAGATACCCTGGTAGTCCACGCCGTAAACGATGAGTGCTAAGTGTTGGAGGGTTTCCGCCCTTCAGTGCTGCAGCAAACGCATTAAGCACTCCGCCTGGGGAGTACGACCGCAAGGTTGAAACTCAAAGGAATTGACGGGGGCCCGCACAAGCGGTGGAGCATGTGGTTTAATTCGAAGCAACGCGAAGAACCTTACCAGGTCTTGACATCCTTTGACCACTCTAGAGATAGAGCTTTCCCTTCGGGGACAAAGTGACAGGTGGTGCATGGTTGTCGTCAGCTCGTGTCGTGAGATGTTGGGTTAAGTCCCGCAACGAGCGCAACCCTTATTGTTAGTTGCCATCATTTAGTTGGGCACTCTAGCGAGACTGCCGGTGACAAACCGGAGGAAGGTGGGGATGACGTCAAATCATCATGCCCCTTATGACCTGGGCTACACACGTGCTACAATGGGAAGTACAACGAGTCGCTAGACCGCGAGGTCATGCAAATCTCTTAAAGCTTCTCTCAGTTCGGATTGCAGGCTGCAACTCGCCTGCATGAAGCCGGAATCGCTAGTAATCGCGGATCAGCACGCCGCGGTGAATACGTTCCCGGGCCTTGTACACACCGCCCGTCACACCACGAGAGTTTGTAACACCCGAAGTCGGTGAGGTAACCTTTTTGGAGCCAGCCGCCTAAGGTGGGATAGATGATTGGGGTGAAGTCGTAACAAGGTAGCCGTATCGGAAGGTGCGGCTGGATCACCTCCTTTCTAAGGAATATTACGGAAATACACATTTCGTCTTTACTTTGTTCAGTTTTGAGAGGTCTACTCTCAAAACATTCGTTCATTGAAAACTGGATATTGAAGTAAAAAGAATCAAAACAAACCGAGAACACCGCGTTGAATGAGTTTTTTAATAAGTTCAATTGCTTATTTATTGATTAACCTTCTATCGCTAGAAGAAGTGATCAAGACCCAACCGTAAGGTTGATAAGGTTAAGTGAATAAGGGCGCACGGTGGATGCCTTGGCACTAGGAGCCGATGAAGGACGGGACTAACACCGATATGCTTTGGGGAGCTGTAAGTAAGCTATGATCCAGAGATTTCCGAATGGGGGAACCCAATATCTTTTATAGGATATTACTTTTCAGTGAATACATAGCTGATTAGAGGTAGACGCAGAGAACTGAAACATCTTAGTACCTGCAGGAAGAGAAAGAAAAATCGATTCCCTGAGTAGCGGCGAGCGAAACGGGAAGAGCCCAAACCAACAAGCTTGCTTGTTGGGGTTGTAGGACTCCAATATGGTAGTCTGTTAGTATAGTTGAAGGATTTGGAAAATTCCGCTAAAGAGGGTGAAAGCCCCGTAGACGAAATGCTGACAACACCTAGGAGGATCCTGAGTACGGCGGAACACGAGAAATTCCGTCGGAATCCGCGGGGACCATCCCGCAAGGCTAAATACTCCCTAGTGACCGATAGTGAACCAGTACCGTGAGGGAAAGGTGAAAAGCACCCCGGAAGGGGAGTGAAATAGATCCTGAAACCGTGTGCCTACAACAAGTCAAAGCTCGTTAATGAGTGATGGCGTGCCTTTTGTAGAATGAACCGGCGAGTTACGATTGCATGCGAGGTTAAGTCGAAGAGACGGAGCCGCAGCGAAAGCGAGTCTGAATAGGGCGAATGAGTATGTAGTCGTAGACCCGAAACCATGTGATCTACCCATGTCCAGGTTGAAGGTGCGGTAAAACGCACTGGAGGACCGAACCCACGTACGTTGAAAAGTGCGGGGATGAGGTGTGGGTAGCGGAGAAATTCCAAACGAACTTGGAGATAGCTGGTTCTCTCCGAAATAGCTTTAGGGCTAGCCTCGGAATTGAGAATGATGGAGGTAGAGCACTGTTTGGACTAGGGGCCCATCTCGGGTTACCGAATTCAGATAAACTCCGAATGCCATTCATTTATATCCGGGAGTCAGACTGCGAGTGATAAGATCCGTAGTCGAAAGGGAAACAGCCCAGACCACCAGCTAAGGTCCCAAAATATATGTTAAGTGGAAAAGGATGTGGGGTTGCACAGACAACTAGGATGTTGGCTTAGAAGCAGCCACCATTTAAAGAGTGCGTAATAGCTCACTAGTCGAGTGACCCTGCGCCGAAAATGTACCGGGGCTAAACATATTACCGAAGCTGTGGACTACACCATTAGGTGTAGTGGTAGGAGAGCGTTCTAAGGGCGTTGAAGGTCGATCGTGAGGACGGCTGGAGCGCTTAGAAGTGAGAATGCCGGTATGAGTAGCGAAAGACAGGTGAGAATCCTGTCCACCGTATGACTAAGGTTTCCTGGGGAAGGCTCGTCCGCCCAGGGTTAGTCGGGACCTAAGCCGAGGCCGATAGGCGTAGGCGATGGACAACAGGTTGATATTCCTGTACCAGTTGTTTTTGTTTGAGCAATGGAGGGACGCAGTAGGCTAAGGAATGCATGCGATTGGAAGTGCATGTCCAAGCAATGAGTCTTGAGTAGAGTTAAATGCTTTACTCTTTAAGGACAAGTTGTGACGGGGAGCGAAATAATAGTAGCGAAGTTCCTGATGTCACACTGCCAAGAAAAGCTTCTAGTGAGAAAACAACTGCCCGTACCGTAAACCGACACAGGTAGTCGAGGAGAGTATCCTAAGGTGAGCGAGCGAACTCTCGTTAAGGAACTCGGCAAAATGACCCCGTAACTTCGGGAGAAGGGGTGCTGACTTCGGTCAGCCGCAGTGAATAGGCCCAAGCGACTGTTTATCAAAAACACAGGTCTCTGCAAAATCGTAAGATGAAGTATAGGGGCTGACGCCTGCCCGGTGCTGGAAGGTTAAGAGGATGGGTTAGCTTCGGCGAAGCTCAGAATTGAAGCCCCAGTAAACGGCGGCCGTAACTATAACGGTCCTAAGGTAGCGAAATTCCTTGTCGGGTAAGTTCCGACCCGCACGAAAGGCGTAACGATTTGGGCACTGTCTCAACGAGAGACTCGGTGAAATTTTAGTACCTGTGAAGATGCAGGTTACCCGCGACAGGACGGAAAGACCCCATGGAGCTTTACTGTAGTTTGATATTGAGTGTTTGTACCACATGTACAGGATAGGTAGGAGCCGATGAGACCGGAACGCTAGTTTCGGAGGAGGCGCTGGTGGGATACTACCCTTGTGTTATGAACCCTCTAACCCGCACCACTAATCGTGGTGGGAGACAGTGTCAGATGGGCAGTTTGACTGGGGCGGTCGCCTCCTAAAAGGTAACGGAGGCGCCCAAAGGTTCCCTCAGAATGGTTGGAAATCATTCGAAGAGTGTAAAGGCAGAAGGGAGCTTGACTGCGAGACCTACAAGTCGAGCAGGGACGAAAGTCGGGCTTAGTGATCCGGTGGTTCCGCATGGAAGGGCCATCGCTCAACGGATAAAAGCTACCCTGGGGATAACAGGCTTATCTCCCCCAAGAGTCCACATCGACGGGGAGGTTTGGCACCTCGATGTCGGCTCGTCGCATCCTGGGGCTGTAGTCGGTCCCAAGGGTTGGGCTGTTCGCCCATTAAAGCGGCACGCGAGCTGGGTTCAGAACGTCGTGAGACAGTTCGGTCCCTATCCGTCGCGGGCGTTGGAAATTTGAGAGGAGCTGTCCTTAGTACGAGAGGACCGGGATGGACTTACCGCTGGTGTACCAGTTGTTCTGCCAAGGGCATTGCTGGGTAGCTATGTAGGGAAGGGATAAACGCTGAAAGCATCTAAGTGTGAAGCCCACCTCAAGATGAGATTTCCCATTTCTTTAAGAAAGTAAGACCCCTGAGAGATGATCAGGTAGATAGGTTGGAAGTGGAAGGCTAGTGATAGTTGGAGCGGACCAATACTAATCGGTCGAGGACTTAACCAAAGAATGGATAAGTAAAAGCAACTTGGTTATTTTGATTCAAACTTCAATCCAGTTTTGAGTGAATGAAGATTCAACTCAATAAGAAACAACACCCAGTGTGGTGGCGATAGCGAGAAGGATACACCTGTTCCCATGCCGAACACAGAAGTTAAGCTTCTTAGCGCCGATTGTAGTGAAGGGTTTCCCTTTGTGAGAGTAGGACGTCGCCACGCGAATTGTTGTTTTTGGAGGTTTAGCTCAGCTGGGAGAGCACCTGCCTTACAAGCAGGGGGTCAGCGGTTCGATCCCGTTAACCTCCATTTTTTGAGCCGTTAGCTCAGTTGGTAGAGCATCTGACTTTTAATCAGAGGGTCACAGGTTCGAGCCCTGTACGGCTCATATTCATATTTCATTTGCGGGTGTGGCGGAATTGGCAGACGCACTAGATTTAGGATCTAGCGCCGCAAGGCGTGGGGGTTCAAGTCCCTTCACCCGCATATTTAGCCGGCTTAGCTCAGTTGGTAGAGCATCTGATTTGTAATCAGAGGGTCGAGGGTTCAAGTCCTTTAGCCGGCACCATTTTGCGGAAATAGCTCAGTGGTAGAGCACCACCTTGCCAAGGTGGGGGTCGCGGGTTCGAACCCCGTTTTCCGCTTAGCCAATTCATTACGCCGGGGTGGCGGAACTGGCAGACGCACAGGACTTAAAATCCTGCGGTGAGTGATCACCGTACCGGTTCGATTCCGGTCCTCGGCATTGTTTTATATTTAGCACCCATAGCTCAACTGGATAGAGTGTTTGACTACGAATCAAAAGGTTAGGGGTTCGACTCCCTTTGGGTGCATTAGTTATATACGGGAAGTAGCTCAGCTTGGTAGAGCACTTGGTTTGGGACCAAGGGGTCGCAGGTTCGAATCCTGTCTTCCCGATAATAATTTTCATGGGGCCTTAGCTCAGCTGGGAGAGCGCCTGCTTTGCACGCAGGAGGTCAGCGGTTCGATCCCGCTAGGCTCCATTCTTATTTTAATATAAGAGTTTCGCGGTGTAGCTCAGCTGGCTAGAGCGTCCGGTTCATACCCGGGAGGTCGGGGGTTCGATCCCCTCCGCCGCGATTATACATTTGGAAGAGCCTGGACCTTTAGCTCAGTTGGTTAGAGCAGACGGCTCATAACCGTCCGGTCGTAGGTTCGAGTCCTACAAGGTCCATTGTGACGTTGTTTATAGTTTTATTTTTATCATGGAGGATTACCCAAGTCCGGCTGAAGGGAACGGTCTTGAAAACCGTCAGGCGGGTAAAACCGTGCAAGGGTTCGAATCCCTTATCCTCCTTTCTTAGGAATTAAATTTCCTTGGTCTAATTATCGCGGGGTGGAGCAGTCAGGTAGCTCGTCGGGCTCATAACCCGAAGGTCGTAGGTTCAAATCCTGCCCCCGCAATTGCTTTTGATTTCAAAAGCACATAAAAAGAAAAGTATGGTTTGGTAGTTCAGCTGGTTAGAATGCCTGCCTGTCACGCAGGAGGTCGCGGGTTCGAGTCCCGTCCAGACCGCCATGCGGGTGTAGTTTAGTGGTAAAACCACAGCCTTCCAAGCTGTTGTCGCGAGTTCGATTCTCGTCACCCGCTTTTCTTTTTGGGCCTATAGCTCAGCTGGTTAGAGCGCACGCCTGATAAGCGTGAGGTCGATGGTTCGAGTCCATTTAGGCCCATAATTTTATAAAATGGCCCGTTGGTCAAGCGGTTAAGACACCGCCCTTTCACGGCGGTAACACGGGTTCGAGTCCCGTACGGGTCATAGTTTTGTTACGGAGGATTACCCAAGTCCGGCTGAAGGGAACGGTCTTGAAAACCGTCAGGCGGGTAAAACCGTGCAAGGGTTCGAATCCCTTATCCTCCTTTCTTAGGAATTAAATTTCCTTAGTCTAATTATCGCGGGGTGGAGCAGTCAGGTAGCTCGTCGGGCTCATAACCCGAAGGTCGTAGGTTCAAATCCTGCCCCCGCAATTGCTTTTATTTTTCAAAGCATACATTTGCATAAAGCAAAAACGAATTGGTTTGGTAGTTCAGCTGGTTAGAATGCCTGCCTGTCACGCAGGAGGTCGCGGGTTCGAGTCCCGTCCAGACCGTTTTTGGCTCGGTAGCTCAGTTGGTAGAGCAATGGATTGAAGCTCCATGTGTCGGCAGTTCGATTCTGTCCCGCGCCATCCAAGAAAAATTTGCGGGTGTAGTTTAGTGGTAAAACCACAGCCTTCCAAGCTGTTGTCGCGAGTTCGATTCTCGTCACCCGCTTTTTTCTTATTTGGGGCCTATAGCTCAGCTGGTTAGAGCGCACGCCTGATAAGCGTGAGGTCGATGGTTCGAGTCCATTTAGGCCCATTTATTTCTTGGGGAAGTACTCAAGTGGCTGAAGAGGCGCCCCTGCTAAGGGTGTAGGTCGGGAAACCGGCGCGAGGGTTCAAATCCCTCCTTCTCCGTTTTTTCTTTTTAATGGCCCGTTGGTCAAGCGGTTAAGACACCGCCCTTTCACGGCGGTAACACGGGTTCGAGTCCCGTACGGGTCATAGTGAAGCATACAAACATTGTTTGTATGCTTTTTTTATTTTTATTACAAAAAAATGTCGTTGAAAGCGTTGACATTTGTTGTAAATATGTTATTCTTTGGATGTAGGGATAAGTAAATAGATGGATAGTGATTGTTTAAAGACAAGCTAAACCTAATTTTTTCATGAAGCGACATATGTGTCGTTCTTTTTGAAGAAATTGGGTTTTTCTTTTTTCAACGAAACACAAAGGAGGTGGGGCATTGATTATTCACAAAATTTTAAACAATAATGTGGTTATTACATTAGATGATGATAAACGAGAGCAAATTGTTATGGGCAAAGGAATTGCTTTTAAGAAACGCATTGGTGATTGGGTTCCTGATGAAAGTATCGATCAAGTTTTTTATTTAGCCAATCAAGAGACATCACTTAAGTTTCAAGAATTGTTAGGAAATATTCCTTTAGAGATGATGAAACTCTCGGATGACATTATTGTTTATGCAAAATCAACGTTGAAAAAGAGTTTGAATGATACCATTTATATTTCTCTGACGGATCATTTGTACACAGCTTTAGAAAGAAAAAAACAAGGAATTGCAATTAAGAATTTATTATTATGGGATATTAAACGTTTTTTTCCTGAAGAGTACGAAGTAGGAGTAAATGCTTTAAAAATGGTACAAAAGCGCGTAGGAATGGAATTGTCAACGGATGAGGCAGGTTTTATCGCATTGCACTTGGTAAATGCGGAGATGGAGGAAGAAGTCGGTAATATTTACGAATTGACAAAGTTGATGCAAGAGATTACAAATATCGTCAAATACTATTTTAAGGTAAGTTTTGATGAAGACTCTGTCTACTTTTATCGATTTAGCACACATTTAAAATTTTTCTGTTATCGCTTATTACACCAACGTGAAGTTGTCGAAAATGATGATGAAGAACTGTATGCGGTAATTAAAAAGAAATATCTCAACGCCTATCGTTGCGTGGAAAAGATCAGCTTGTATTTAAATGAGAACTATGACTATCAAGTTTCAAATGAAGAACGCTTGTACCTAACGATTCACATTGCACGAATTGTACAAACAACGGAACAATAAACGCACCACTTTGGATAGTGACATTCAGTTGGCTAAACCTTCAAATGAAAATAAATTTTTGGAGGAAAAAAAGATGGGAAAATATCATGAACTAGCAGAAAAAATTGTAAAAAATGTCGGTGGGCAAGAGAATATTAATAGTTTGACACATTGTATCACACGTCTTCGCTTCAAATTAAAAGATGAGAGTCAAGCGAATGATGATGTCTTAAAAAATATGGACGGTGTGGTAACTGTTATGAAAAGCGGTGGACAATACCAAGTCGTTATTGGGAACCATGTTCCAGCCGTTTACGAAGAAGTAGTTAGTATTGCAGGCTTGTCAGGAGAACGTGAAGAAGAAGCTTCCAGTGGGAATTTATTTGATCGCTTAATAGATATTTTAAGTGGTTGTTTCCAACCCTTTTTAGGGGCGTTAGCAGCGGCTGGGATGGTCAAAGGGTTAAATGCCTTATTGGTTTTCTTAAAGCTCTATACGGCTACGTCAGGGACTTATACCATGTTAAATGGGATTGGCGATGCAATTTTCTACTTTATGCCAGTTATTTTAGGTTATACAGCAGCTAAAAAATTCCGGTTGCATCCAATGGTAGGGATCGTGATTGGCGCAGCTTTATGTTACCCAACGATTCAAGGAAGTGCATTACAAACGGCTTTTGAAACAACAGCGGGTGCGGGAGCCGCAGCGCCGTATAATTTATTCGGCTTACCTGCCTATGATACATTTATGGGGATTCCTTGGGTCGGTGCGAACTATACAAGTAGTGTCGTACCAATCATCTTCATTATTGCTTTTGCGGCACAAGTTCAAAAAGTGTTTAAACGTATTATTCCAGAAGTTGTTCAAACGTTCTTAGTACCGTTTTTCGTCTTGTTGATTGCCTTACCAATTGGTTTCTTAGTAATTGGGCCAATCGTTAGCATGCTAACAGATTTATTAAGCGCTGGCTTTACAGCATTAATGAGTTTCTCACCAGCTTTGTATGGTTTGATTCTTGGTTTCTTCTGGCAAGTCTTAGTTATTTTTGGTTTACATTGGAGCGTTGTGCCATTAGCTATTATGCAAGTGACACAAGAAGGTTCAAGCCAAGTATTAACGGGATCATTTGCAGCTAGTTTTGCGCAAACAGCGGTTGTTTTAGCGATGTTCTTCAAATTGAAAGATAAAAAGTTAAAAGCTTTGTGTCCGCCAGCAATTATCTCTGGTATTTTTGGTGTAACAGAGCCAGCAATTTATGGAATCACTTTACCAAAAAAATGGCCATTTATTTATTCAATGATTGGTGGCGCTGTCGGTGGTTTATATTTGATGATCAACAATGTGACAGCTTATACAATGGGTGGTTTAGGAATTTTTGGTGTGCTAAACTTTATCAATGGTGATGATGCAAGTGGGATGATTCAGTCCTTTATTGCAATTGCCATTGCAGCGGTCGTTGGTTTTGGTCTAACATTCTTCTTCTGGAAAGACAATACAGTTGAGGAAGAAGAAGTGATTATTGATAAAACAACGATTAAAAAAGAAAATATTACAAGTCCAGTCAAAGGACGAGTGTTATCTTTAAAAAATGCAGAGGATCCTGCTTTTGCAAATGGAGCATTAGGAAATGGGGTCGTGATTGAACCAACGGAAGGTAAAGTGGTTGCACCCTTTGATGGAACGATTGTCACACTATTCCCAACAAAACATGCATTAGGTTTGATTTCAGATAACGGCACAGAATTATTGATTCATATTGGGATTGATACAGTTCAATTAGAAGGCGAAGGCTTTGAAGCTTTTGTAAAACAAGGTGACCGCGTGAAAAAAGGTCAAACATTAGTAACCTTTGATTTAGAAGGAATTAAAAAAGCTGGGTTTAGTACACAAATTCCAATCGTTGTGACGAATACAGCGGATTATTTAGATATTTTGGAAGTCGGCAGTAATGAAGTTTCAACAAGTGATGATTTGCTGACCGCTTTAATATAAAAAGATGTGGAGGAAGAGAATTTATGGCATTTAGAAAAGACTTTTTATGGGGTGGCGCAACAGCAGCCAATCAATGTGAAGGTGGCTATAACGAAGGCGGACGCGGTTTGGCAAACGTCGATTTAGCGCCAACGGGTCCAGATCGTTTTCCAGTAATCACTGGTGAAAAGAAAATGTTTAACTTTGATGAAGAACATTTCTATCCTGCACAAGAGGCAATTGATATGTATCATCGCTATAAAGAAGATATCGCCTTATTTGGTGAAATGGGTTTTAAAACATACCGTTTATCCATTGCTTGGAGTCGAATTTTTCCAATGGGAGATGAAACAGAGCCGAATGAAGAAGGCTTGAAGTTCTATGAAGACTTATTCAAAGAATGTCATAAATATGGGATTGAGCCACTAGTAACGATTACACACTTTGACTGCCCAATGCACTTAGTGGAAGAATATGGCGCTTGGCGTAGTCGTAAGTTAGTAGGTTTCTATGAAAATCTTTGCCGTGTAATTTTCAACCGATATAAAGGATTAGTCAAATATTGGTTAACATTTAACGAAATTAATATGATTTTACATGCACCATTTATGGGAGCAGGTCTATACTTTGAAGAAGGCGAAAACAAAGAACAAGTGAAATACCAAGCGGCCCATCATGAACTACTAGCAAGTGCAATTGCGACAAAAATTGCTCATGAGGTAGATCCTGAAAACCAAGTAGGTTGTATGTTAGCGGCTGGTTCCAACTACGCTTATACTTGTAAACCAGAAGATGTTTTCGCTGCTCGACAAGCAGATCGTGAAAATTATTTCTTTATTGATGTCCAATCACGTGGGGAATACCCTGCGTATGCTTTAAAAGAAATGGCCCGTAAAGGTATTCAAATTGAAATGGAAGAAGGCGACGAAGAACTTTTAAAAGAACATACGGTGGACTTCATTTCGTTCTCTTATTATTCTTCTCGTGTCACATCAACAGATCCAGAAATTAATGAACAAACAGCTGGTAACATCTTTGCCTCTGTGAAAAATCCTTATTTAAAAGCCAGTGAATGGGGTTGGCAAATTGATCCGCTTGGTTTGAGAATTACGATGAATGACTTATATGATCGTTATCAAAAACCACTATTCATTGTTGAAAATGGCTTAGGAGCGGTAGACACACCAGACGAAAATGGTGATGTAGTCGATGATTATCGTATCGATTATTTGGCGGCGCATATTCAAGCGATGAAAGATGCTGTTGAACAAGATGGTGTCGACTTGTTAGGCTATACGACTTGGGGCTGTATTGATTTAGTATCAGCTGGAACAGGTGAAATGAAAAAACGCTATGGCTTTATCTATGTGGATCGCGATAACGAAGGAAATGGTACGTTAAAACGAAGCAAGAAGAAATCGTTTGATTGGTACAAAAAAGTAATCGCAACAAATGGTGAAGATTTAAGTAATTAATAAAATTAGCAACTATTAAAGGGCGTTTGACGTTGGTAGAAAAAACAAGGACTCTTCTGCCAGCGTTAATTCCCTTGATGGTTTCTTTGTGATGCCTAAAAACAGAGGGAAAGAGGGATTTTATGGGATTTCCAGAAAATTTTTTATGGGGCGGCGCAACAGCTGCTAACCAATATGAAGGTGGCTACCTTTCAGGAGGCAAAGGTCTGAGTACATTAGATGCAATTACTGGTGGTAGTCAAACAGAACCGCGACGGATTACGTATTTAACTAAAGAAGGCCAAAAAGCTTCGTGTACGCGCGATCAAGCATTACCCGAAGGGGCGATTGGCTATATCGATGAAGAATTATACTACCCTAGTCATGTAGCGACGGACTTTTACCATCATTACGAAGAAGATATCGCCTTATTTGCAGAAATGGGTTTCAAATGTTTTCGGCTGTCTATCGCCTGGAGCCGGATTTGCCCAAATGGAACAAAAGAGATTAATGAAGAAGGCTTAGCCTTTTATGATAAAGTTTTTGATGCTTTGCTGCGCCATGGAATTGAGCCCGTTGTGACGATTAACCATTTTGATATTCCGATGTATTTGGCCGATGAATATGATGGTTGGAAAAATCGTGAAGTGATTGATTTCTTTGTTTTCTTTTGCGAAACCATTTTTACACGTTATCAGGATAAAGTGAAGTATTGGATGACTTTTAATGAAATTAATTTTTTAAGAAGTTGGACGCAAATTGGGATTCACAATAATGATAAACAAAGTAAATATCAAGCAGCGCATCATCTATTTGTAGCAAGTGCGAAAGCAGTTGAATTAGGACATTCCATCAATCCAGATTTCCAGATTGGTATGATGGTGGCTTATATTCCAAGTTATCCTTTGTCCTGCAAACCTGAGGACGTGATGGCAGCTGTTCAATTTAACCGAGAGCAAGAATTTTATATGGATGTCCAGGCTAAGGGCTATTATCCAGCGCATAAGCTCAAAGAATTTGAGCGTGAAGGAATGACAATTCAAATGGAGTCAGAGGATTTAGCGATTATTCAAAAAGGAACAGTTGATTATATCGGGTTTAGTTATTATATGTCGACTGTTTCGACTGCTTATCCCGAAGAAGTAAAATATGTCGGAGGCAACCAAATGCCTGCGGTTAAAAATCCTTATTTGCAAGAATCTGAATGGGGCTGGGCTGTCGATCCTTTAGGGTTAAGAATTTCATTGTGTCAGTTGTCAGATCGTTACAATATGCCATTGTTTGTGGTTGAAAACGGGTTTGGTGCGGTGGATACATTGCAAGAGGATGGCTCGATTGTCGACGATTACCGCATTGATTATTTTAAACAACATATTGAAGCCGTGAGAACCGCAGTAGAAGAAGACGGGGTTAACTTAATTGGTTATACGCCATGGGGTTGTATTGACTTAGTTTCAGCAGGGACTGGCGAAATGAAAAAACGTTACGGTTTTATCTATGTAGACATGGATGACGAAGGTCAGGGAACCTTGAAACGAACTAAGAAAAAATCATTTAATTGGTACAAACAAGTTATCGCTAGTAATGGTGAAAACTTAACAACTGAGTAGAAAATGAGGGGAAATAAAAAATGAAAAAACGATTGACGATTGTGGGGATGCTTTTTCTGGCCATTTTAGTAATGGTTGGTTGTGGTAAAAATCAGCAAGCAACGACAAAAGAAAAAGAGACAAAACCTGAAGAACTAACTCTTTACATTGTGCGCCATGGAAAAACCATGTTAAATACGACGGACCGCGTACAAGGATGGTCAGATGCGGTCTTAACACCAGAAGGTGAAAAAGTTGTGACAGCAACTGGGATTGGTTTGAAAGATGTTGCCTTTCAAAATGCATATAGTAGTGATAGTGGCCGCGCCTTGCAAACTGCTCAACTTATTTTAGATCAAAATAAAGCAGGCAAAGACCTTGAAGTCGTGCGTGACCCAGATTTACGTGAATTTAATTTTGGTAGCTACGAAGGGGATTTAAATAAGACAATGTGGCAGGATATTGCTGATGATCAAGGTGTTTCCTTAGAAGAATTTATGAAAAACATGACTCCTGAATCCTTTGCCAACAGCGTAGCTAAACTGGATCAACAGCGCGAGGAAAGCAAGAATAACTGGCCTGCAGAAGACTATGCTACAATTACCAAACGTTTGAAAAAAGGCTTAGATAAAATTGTTGCCACAGAATCAGCCAATCCCGGGAATGGCAATGTTTTAGTGGTCTCTCATGGCTTGAGTATTTCAGCGTTGTTAGCAACTTTATTTGATGATTTTAAAGTCCCAGAAGGCGGTTTGAAGAATGCTAGTGTTACAACGATTCATTACAAAAATGGCGAGTATACTTTGGATAAAGTCAATGATGTCAGCTACTTAGAAGCAGGCGAAAAAGAATCAAAATAATCTAAGGCATCGAGAAACGGTCTAGTTAGGAGTTGGTGGAGCAAGAAAAGGGTTGCTTCACCAACTCCTATTGTTGTGTTCTTTTTTTATTAAAGGTAGAATCAGAAAGAAGAATTTTTTCATTGGGAGGAAATGAGATGAAAAATAGAACAAAATCACGCTGGAAAAAAATTGTCCTAGGACTTGGGCTTTTTTTAGTAATCTTAGTCATCGGTCTGACTATTTTTATTAAAAATAGTACGTATCAAGCAACCGATTCGGCCTTAAAAATAAGTCAAAGTGCCACGCAAGAAAAAAACTATGATTATTACACAAACGGGCAAAAAAATGATACAGCACTGATTTTTTATCCAGGTGCATTGGTTGCGCCCGCTAGTTATAGTGAATGGGCGCAAGAAGTTGCTACGAAAGGTTATGATGTCTATGTTGTTCATTTTCCTTTGAATTTAGCGGTTCTTGCACCAAATGCTGCAGAACAAATTATAAAGGATCATCCACAACAAAACTTCGTTTTGGCTGGGCATTCTCTGGGTGGTGTGATGGCTAGTCGTTTTGTAGCGGAAAATGAGCAACGAATCAAAGGCATGATTTATTTAGCCAGCTATCCTGACGAAAAAGGTGCACTAAACAAGCAAGATCTGCCGGTTCTGTCAATAACAGCCACAAACGATGGTGTTTTAAATTGGACTAGCTACCAAAAAGCCAAACAGTTTTTGCCAAAAGATACGCAGTATGTATCTATCGAAGGTGGGAATCATGCAGGGTTTGGTAATTACGGTGTCCAAAAAGGAGACAACAAAGCGACAATTTCTAACGAGCAACAGCAAACAGAAATCAGTCAATTGATTGTAGCGTGGCTACAATCACGCCCCAATAAATAATCCGATGAGCCGAAATGTTATTTTTTCGGCTCATTTTTACTGCGATAAACAGAGGGGGTTACGCCTGTTTCTTTTTTAAAAGTGGTGGCAAAATATGCTGCGGTTTGGAAGCCAACTTTTTTCGCGATTTGTTGAATCGTAAGGGGTGAATGGAGAAGCAATTCTTGGGCTTGCCTAATTCGGATACTTGTTAAATAAGCTAATGGGGTTTGTTTTGTCTGTTCCTTAAAGGTTCGCTGCAAATGAAAGGGACTACCGTGGCAGGCTTGCGCTAAATAGTCTAAACTTAATGGTTCCGCTGAATGCCGATCAATAAATTGCTTAATTTGAGCAACCCATTCCTCGTTAGGAACGACTTGCCCGGTTGGTTGACATCTTTTACATGGACGAAAACCAAGTGTTAAAGCTTCCTGAGCCGTTTTGAAGATCAGAACGTGGTTCTTGTTGGGCACACGGGAAGGGCACGAAGGACGACAAAAAATTTTAGTTGTGGTCACACCATAAAAAAAATCACCATCAAATTGCGTATTATTATTTTGAATGGCTTCCCAACGTTTCTGAGTAAGTCGATACGTTGTTTTCATTGTAAGCACACCTCCCGTTTTCTTCATTGTAAAAGAATCCCTAATAAAAACAAGTAAAAAGTGATAGGAGCGCAAGATTTTGAAAGCCAAAAGAATTATAATGAAGATAAGAAAAACACGAGAAAGAAGTGTAGAAATATGGCAAAAAAGATTTATTATGCGCAACAAGAATGGCAGAACGATCACTATTATCTTGGTGTGACAGACGCTGGACTAGCTTTTGTAGGTTCAGCCAATCAATCGATAGAAGAACTGAAAAACTGGTATCCTCAAGCACAATTAGAAGCTTCTGAAAAGAAAACTGCGCCTTATAAAGAAGCACTAATAAGTTATCTTAACCAACATTCGACAACGTTTGCTTGCCCCATAGACATCGAAGGAACGCCCTTTCAAAAAGAAGTTTGGCAGGCGTTGCAAGAAATACCTTATGGTGAGACAATAACCTATCAAGAAATTTCAGAAAAAATTGGGCGTCCACGTGCGGTTCGAGCAGTTGGCACAGCGATTGGGAAAAATCCTTTATTAATGGTCATTCCTTGCCATCGAGTCATCGGCAGCAAGGGACAATTAACCGGTTACCGTGGTGGTTTAGCAATGAAACAAGCATTATTAACATTTGAACAGTCTTAAAAGGAGGCGGCGATGAACAACTATCAATGGTATACAGAACAATGGGGAAAACCTACAAGAGAGGATGATTTGCTGTTTTTATTGTTGACGGTGGGTGTTTTTCAAGTTGGTTTAAGTTGGAAAGCAGCCGCAGGGAAAAAAGTAGCATTCATGAAAAATTTTTGCCAAATGAAGCCGGAAAAAGTTGCCGCGCTGTTGCCTGACGAAGTCGATCGAATAGTAGCTGATCCAGATATGATTCGCAATCGGCGCAAAATTGAAGCAACCATTAAAAATGCGCAAGCAATTTTAAAAGTACAAGAAGAATTTGGCAGTTTTGCCAATTATCTATGGCAATTTGTAAAAAACGTCCCCGTTTTATCTATTTATGAAGAAGCATACCAAGTCCCGCGCACACAGCTTTTGTCAGATAACGTAGCAAAAGACTTAAAAAAAAGAGGATTTTCTTTTGTAGGTCCGATTGTCACCAATATGTTTCTGAAAGCTAGCGGGATTATCCAGGTGGAAATTTTAAATCCAGAATAAAGGAGTGTTAGGATGTTTGAAAATGAATCTCTTAGTTTTGAAGAACAAACAATTATTCAAGCAGCAGAGCGTTATGTTCAACAAGAATTAGCCAACGAAGCAAGTGGCCATGACTGGTGGCATATTTATCGAGTGACACAATTAGCAAAAACAATTGCAGAGAAAGAACAAGCAAATTTATTTTTATGTATATTAACAGCATTGTTACATGATATTGGCGATGAAAAATTTAACGAAAGTGAAGAGGCTGGCTTGCTAAAGGTGCAACAATGGTTGGAAGCAAATAACGTATCAACAGAGCAAACGAATCGCATCCTTTCCATTATTGCTAATATGTCCTTTAAAGGAGGAAATACTGGGAAAACAGTCACTACATTAGAAGGAAAAGTGGTCCAGGATGCGGATCGATTAGATGCCATCGGTGCGATTGGAATTGCACGGGTGATGGCTTATTCGGGAAATAAAGGCCGTTTAATTCACGATCCTCACAAACAACCTCGTGAACAGTTAACCCAAGAAGAATACCGGAATGGGGAAGATACTGCTATTATGCATTTTTACGAGAAACTTTTAAAGTTAAAGGAACAAATGAATACAAATTATGGTCGCTTATTGGCGGAAAAGCGTCATCAATTTATGGAACTTTATCTGGAGGAATTTTATCAAGAGTGGGATGGACACCGATAAATGAGGGCCAACTAAAACAGTCAGTACATTTCTTTTTGAATTTTAAGAGAACTCTTTTTTACAAATACCTCAGAAGTGGTAAAATGATGGATGAATAAACGGGTGGTTTATCTTAGTTTTACGTTACATATAGGAGGTAATTATGGAGACAAAAAAATCGAGTGGCATGTTTGCAGTTATTGCCGCACTGATTGCGAATATTTTAGTAGCGATTAGTAAATTTGTTGGTTTTGCTTTAAGTGGTAGTACCGCTATGATGAATGAAAGTATCCACAGTGTCGTGGACTGTAGTAATCAGGTGTTATTACTTTTTGGGAATAAGCGCGCTTCTCGTGGACAAAGTGCGTTACATCAATTTGGAGAAGGCCGTGCAAAATACTTTTTTAGTACAATTGTTGCAACGATGCTCTTTTTTGGTGGGGGCGCGTTAGGCGTAATGGAGGCTATTCAGAAGTTACTGCATCCCTCTCATGAAGTAGAAAATGTGGCTATTGTCATTGGTATTTTAATTTTTGGTTTGCTTGTGGAAGGTAGCTCTTTGCGTGTAGCGATGAAAGAAATCAAAGAATTGAATACAGAGAAGTTATCGCTCTTAAAATTTTTGCGAGAAAGTCGTCACAGTGAAATTTTAATTATTTTTACGGAAGACTTTTGTGCGGTTATTGGTTTGTGTTTAGCTTTGGTGGGAACCCTTTTAACAATGGTAACTGGGATTGCTGCATTTGATGCTATCAGCGGCTTACTGATTGGTTTACTATTAATGTGTGCAGCCATTTTCTTAGCGAAAGAATTTTATAGTTTGATTATTGGTGAAAGTGTGACCGCTACAGATTTAGCAAAAATTAAAACTGCATTTGATCGGGTGGATGTTGAAAAACTAATTGATGTAAAAACCGTTCATTTAGGCCCAACTGAAATTTTAGTAGCGGCAAAAATTGATGTGGTAGAACCAATGGAAGAAGATGCACCTGATGTTGTGAATGCGATTGAACGAGACATTCGCAGTAAAATGCCTGATAAAAAAATCTATATCTATATTGAAGTTGACGATTATGATGTGAATTACGTTCGTAAATAACAAATGAAAGAATAACTTTAAAAAACAATATGGGGGAAGAAACGATGCAAGAGGCAATTATAACAAGTACAGTAGATTTAACCAGTGGTGGTTGTAACGCCTGTGGTTTAGTGGAAGATACCGTCTACACATTAGCAATGAATGGAGTGGACATTCCGTTAGATGGCTTGACTGTTGCTCATCTAGTTTCTGCTGTTGTTGCCAGAAATGGATTTAAACAGGAGCTACAAATGGATATGCTAGATGACGAATATATCCTTTATCGAAAAGAAGACACAGCAGTAACCTTTAAAGAAGCGTACAATCATTTAAGCTACGATAACGGTTCTGAAAAAATCCAATCTAAAAATAAACTGGAAGATTTACCAGAACTTTTTGAACAAGTCAATCAAATTCTAACAACTGTTTTTGGAATTGAAACTGTCAATTTTATTATAGAATAAAGTAAAAAATAGAACAGAAATTGGACAATCAATGAGTGAAAGAGATTGTCCAATCTCTGTTTTTTAATGTATAAATAGAAAATAAAGACAAAAAATGATTAAGTTAAGTGAACGCCTTTATCGACATAAATGATGTCACCGACCACACCACTAGCTAGTTCACTGACTAAAAAGGCACAAGTGTTTCCGACTTCTTCAATGGTTACACCTGTTTTATCTGGTGTCCGCTCATTAGAAATACTAATCAATTGATCGTAGTCTTTTACACCAGTCACAGCCAATGTTTTAATCGCTCCTGCGGAGATTCCGTTGACACGAATTTTATCTGCAGCTAATTCAAAAGCTAAATATTTCACGGCAGTTTCTAAAGAAGCTTTAGCAATCCCCATCATATTGTAGTTAGGAATCGCACGTTCGGAACCTAAATACGTCAATGTGACAATTCCTGAACCAGGATTTAACAAAGGTTTCGCATAATGAGTGACTGCTAAAAGAGAGTAGCTACTAATATCTTGTGCTAATAGGAAACCATCACGAGTGATGTCACTAACGTTTCCAGACAATTCTTCTTTTTTGGCAAAAGCAATCGCATGGACTAGTCCATCGATCGTGCCCACTTCATTTTTAATTGTTTCAAAGGCTGCTTGAATGGACGCATCAGAAGCAACATCGCACTCCACCAACAAATCATTTTCATCTGCTAATTTAACCACTTGCTTTTTCATGCGTTCGTTTTGATACGTATAAATAACATTGGCCCCTTGATCTTTTAATGCTTTTGCACAGCCCCAAGCAATACTTTTTTTGTTGGCAACACCCATTACGACGACATTCTTATTTTGTAAAAACATATAAAATCTCCTTTAATAAAAAATTTTTGTTGATAGAATAGGCTTTTCTTCATCAAAATGTAAAAGTTACATTTATTGAGTTGACGAATAAAATTTCAACTGGTATTATCTGTGTGAGAATGATAACAAAATCTTCTCAATTTTCTAATCTTGAAAAAAACAGACATTTTTCCTGATGTCTGAATTATTAACCAAAATACTTTGAAAGTCAAACTATTTTTCTTATTTTTTGAGAAAAAGTGCTGGAAACCGCATGAAATAATAGTTTGATAATCAAAATAAACTCGGAGGTACAGTATGAAAAGAGTGGTCATAACCGGCATGGGTGCCGTAACACCATTAGGCAATACCGTAAAAGAATTTTGGCATAATCTAGTGGATGGCAAGCTAGGAATTGGCAAAATTACTAAATTTGATTCTGAAGATACTGGGGTGGCTTTGGCTGGTGAAGTGAAAGAGTTTGACCCAAGTGCTGTTTTAGAACGCAAAGAGCAAAAAAGAATGGACTTATTTTCTCAATATGGCTTGGTCGCTGCTTTAGAAGCGTGGGAAATGAGTGGTTTAACAGAAGCAACGATTGACCCGACTCGTTTAGGTGTGATTGTCGGTAGTGGGATTGGCGGGATGACTACCTTACAAGACCAAGTACGGGTAATGGATAAAAAAGGCGCAAAACGCGTAACACCATTTTTCGTGCCCATGGTAATTGCTAATATGGCAGCGGGAAATATTTCGATTCGTTTAGGTGCAAAAGGACCTTCTCAAACTATCGTGACTGCTTGTGCTTCTGCGACGAATGCGATTGGTGAAGCTTTTCGCACGATTAAATATGGTTTAGCGGACATGATGGTAACTGGGGGGACAGAAGCCACAGTATGTGAAATTGGGATTGCAGGCTTTGCAGCATTGAATGCTTTAAATACAACAGAAGATGCGACTCGGGCTTCGATTCCTTTTGATAAAGAACGAAAAGGTTTTGTGATGGGTGAAGGCGCAGGAATGCTGGTTTTAGAAGAACTCGAGCATGCACAGAAACGTGGCGCAACTATCTACGGCGAAATTGTTGGATATGGCAGCAACTGTGATGCTAGCCACATGACCGCTCCTTTAAAAGACGGTAGTGGCGCGGCGGCTGCGATGGAAATGGCGATTGCAGAAGCAGGGATTACTCCGGAACAAATTGGGTATATCAATGCTCATGGTACGTCAACCCCAGCGAATGACGCTGCGGAAACAACGGCCATCAAACGTGTCTTTGGTGAGCGAGCATCGCAAATTCCAATTTCAAGTACAAAGAGTATGACTGGACATTTATTGGGCGCGGCTGGCGGTATCGAAGCGATTGCTTGTGTACAAACATTGCAAGAAGGAAAAGCTCATCCGACAGTAGGCTACCAAGTTGCTGATCCAGATTGTGATTTAGATTATGTCACAGAAGGTGCACGTGACATTACAGCGGACTATACAATTAGTAATTCGTTTGGCTTTGGTGGCCATAATGGTGTAATTTGCTTGAAGAAATGGGAGGAAAACTAGTATGAAAAAAGTAATGACTGCAACAGAAATTATGGAAATGATTCCTAATCGCTATCCGATTTGTTATATTGATTATGTGGATGAAATTATTCCAAATGAAAAGATTATTGCAACAAAAAATGTGACAATTAACGAAGAATTTTTCCAAGGACATTTCCCTGGAAATCCAACAATGCCAGGCGTTTTGATTATTGAAGCATTGGCACAAGTAGGTTCGATTTTAATCTTAAAAATGGATCAATTTGAAGGTGAAACGGCCTATATTGGCGGTATCAACAAGGCCAAATTCCGTCAAAAAGTGGTCCCTGGTGATGTCTTGAAATTACATTTTGAAATCGTCAAATTACGTGACTTTGTCGGCATCGGCAAAGCGACTGCTTACGTGGAAGATAAAAAGGTCTGCGAATGTGAATTGACGTTTATTGTGGGACGATAAGAATCAATCAATTTTGGATACGTTAGTTTCCCTAAGAAAAGGAATAAGTCACAATGGCTTATTCCTTTTTAAATTTATATAAATAACACTAACGTAAAAAAACATGCTATAATCATAAAAAGCTTACGTGAAGGTGGTAAGCTTATGAGTAAAACAATTTACAGGAGGGTTTTTCTTTTGGATATTTCAGTAGAGTTTTCGGGACATAAATTGGCGAATGTGTTAATGAACGCATCAGGCATTCATTGTATGACAATTAAGGAAATGGACGAGTTAGCGGCTTCTCAAGCAGGTGCTTTTGTCGCTAAGACGGCAACACCTAATCCTCGTCAGGGCAATGAGGAGCCTCGGTATTTTGATACACCATTAGGAAGTATTAACTCAATGGGCTTGCCTAATTTAGGGATTGATTATTATTTAGATTATCAGATTGCACGTCAAAAGGAATTTCCTGAGGAGTTACGCTTTTTATCTGTATCTGGTATGAATTATGAGGAAAATATCGCTATTTTAAAAAAAGTGCAAGAAAGTGAATACACAGGAGTGACAGAATTTAATTTGTCTTGTCCCAATTTGCCTGGTAAACCGCAAATTGCTTATGATTTTGAATTAACAGAAAAGCTTTTAACAGAAGTTTTCCAATTTTTTACTAAACCATTAGGTGTAAAATTACCCCCATTTTTTGATATTGCACATTTTGACGCAATGGCTGAAATTTTAAATAAATTCCCTTTAGTATACGTGAATAGTATTAATAGCATCGGTAATGGTTTATATATTGACAGTGACAAGGAAGAAGTGGTCATTAAACCAAAAGGAGGCTTCGGTGGACTGGGCGGCGAATATGTCAAACCAACAGCGTTAGCCAATGTTCGTGCGTTTGCGCAACGTTTGAAACCAGAAATCAAAATTATTGGAACGGGCGGTATTACATGTGGAAAAGATGTTTTTGAGCATCTTTTATGTGGTGCGACATTAGTACAAGTCGGTACACAATTGCATCAAGAAGGTCCACAAGTTTTTGAGCGTCTAGCCAAAGAATTACAAGAAATCATGGCAGCAAAAGGTTATGAAAGTATTGAAGAATTTCGTGGGAAATTGAAAGAGATGTAACAAAAAAAACGTCAAGAAATTTTCTTGACGGTTTTTTGTTATTTCACAGCCTTAACATTTTCCATAAAGGCTTCCAAATATTCAGGTTGTGTTAATTGTTGGTTACAGGTGTCGCTATCATGGCAAATGTAATTGCCTTTTTTCGTGTAGGTTCCGTCGCCGCCTGATTTGGTGGTAGCTAGGAACATAGACACATTCGTGATTGTTTGACAGATGGAGCAAACACCTTTAACAATGGTGGGTGAAAGGGTGCCGTGGACGCCGATTAATTTATTTTCTCGATAAGCTAAGATAAATTTTTTCTGAGTCCCAGCGTCGTTCCAACCGACATAGGTATTGTTCCGTAAATCCATGTTTTCCCACTCAGGAATCTTTAACTTTTTCACTTTGCGAAAGACTTTCGTGACTTGTGGTGTTGAAGGTTCCTTAAAGGGCAGCACGGTTTCTTTTAATTCGTCTAAATATTTTTCAGCACGTGCGCGTGTTAAACGACGATCCATCACTTTGTCCAACAAAATCGTAACAGCAGGGTGTTCTTCTGGAAATAACCCATTGATTTTTTCGACACATAGGGCCTGGACAGTTTTGACAGTCGTAGCATCGTTAACAGACGTATAGGTATTTAGTAACACAGCGACTTGTTCTTTAATTATGTTAAATTGGTAAGGTTGAATAGTTGGGTTCATGATTTTAAATTCCTTTCAAATAGACCGAGTACATACGCTGAAAGGCAATTTGTCTCACCAACGTATGTTTAGTGACAGACAACCTCATGTGTTTTTGATAAAGATAGCGTTTGACGTATCATATCATCACCCCCTTTAATGATTGATTTTTTCTATGTAAAAAGTGAAAATAATTGATGAAAGCTTGGTAATTCTAACGCAATTCAAGAAAAAAGGCAAGTTAAACTCGTTTTATTTCCCAATTCAATGTCTGGGGAGTGATAAACTTCTAAAAAAGATACGTGATTTCCTAGATTAATCCTAGGTTATTTGCTACAATAATGAAGAATTAACCAGAGAAAAGGAGAAATTACAATGATTGCAGCAAGCGATTTAAAAGCCGGTATGACTTTTGAGCAAGACGGCAAATTAATTAAAGTAATGGAAGCTAGCCACCACAAACCAGGTAAAGGTAACACAGTTATGCGTATGAAATTAAAAGATGTTCGTACGGGTTCTACAACAGATACAACAATGCGCCCAGATGAAAAAGTGAAAAAAGCGCACATCGATACAAAACCGGTTCAATATTTATACAGCCAAGATGATATGGCTATTTTCATGGATTTAGAAACATATGAACAATATGAAGTACCAACTGCTTTAATTGAAGAAGAACTAAAATATTTATTAGAAAATATGGAAGTAAAAATTCAATTTTATGGTGAAGAAGTCATTGGTTTAACTTTACCAACAACGGTAATCTTACGTGTTGCTGAAACACAACCTTCAATCAAAGGCGCAACAGTAACTGGTTCTGGTAAACCCGCTACAATGGAAACAGGATTAGTTGTTAACGTTCCAGATTTTGTTGAAGCAGACGAATTATTAGAAATCAATACTGCGGAAGGTACGTATTTAAAACGTGCTAAATAAGTAGCAGAAAAACAGAAGGCTAGCCTTCTGTTTTTTTTGGTCTATTAATTCTTTTACCTATAAGAAAACCATTGGTGTGATAGGAAATAGCAATCGTTAGAATCGTTGACACTAGAAAATGGGAAATGGTATAGTTTGGTCAACACATGACGAAGGAGGAAATCAACCATGACGAAAAAACAAGCTAGCCTTTTTTTAGAAACGGAAAGCTGTTGTTGTATGGTGCAAAATAGTGCAGCATACTCTTTTGTGATGGGGAAAACCTCCGTTATTTCTGAAAAATTGCCTAACACGATTCCTCTCTGAATCTAGACAACCAGAAATAAACAAAAAAGGTGCTGATGCGATCAGCACCTTTTTGTTTTATGTACATGTATTAGAAGGAGGAATTCGCTATGATTGCTCAGTCAATTTTAGACACAATCGGAGCAACACCATTATTTGAATTTACAAGTGAACAATATCCTATGCCAGAAGGCACTAAAATTTATGCGAAACTAGAATATTTGAATCCAGGTGGCAGTGTCAAAGATCGGCTTGGTGTGCATCTTCTCAAAGAAGCAATGAAAACGGGAAAGATAAATCAAGCCACAACAATTATTGAACCGACAGCGGGGAATACAGGGATTGGACTTGCATTAGCTGCCAGTCAACTGGGCCTCAAGACAATCTTTGTTGTGCCAGAAAAATTTAGTCAGGAAAAACAACAGCTGATGCAAGCGTTAGGTGCTAAAATTGTCCCTTCGCCAACAGAGCAAGGGATTGTCGGAGCGATAACTAGTGCCCAAGACTTAGCCAAGGAAATTCCTAATAGTTACGTGCCGTTACAATTTGAAAATCCGGATAATCCTGCTGCTTACTACGAAGGATTAGGACCTGAAATTGTTCAAGACCTAGGCGGGAAGATTACTAGCTTTGTCGCAGGTTTAGGCAGTGGTGGAACGTTTGCAGGTGTTGGCAGATATCTCAAAGAACAAAATAGTAAGACGCAATTATGGGGCGTGGAGCCAGAAGGTTCAATTTTAAATGGCGGACCTGCACACGGACATGAAATCGAAGGCATTGGCGTGGAGTTCGTGCCGCCTTTTCTTAAACAGATTCCTGTGGACGGCTTTTATACCATTTCAGACGAGGATGGTTTTTTCTGGGTCAAACAATTAGCCAAGAAAAGCGCTTTGCTGGTGGGAAGCTCCAGCGGCGCAGCATTTGCGGCGGCATTAAGAGAGGCGCGCCGCTTACCAGCAGGCAGCACAATTGTAACTATTTTTCCTGACGGTAGTGACCGTTATTTATCAAAAAATATTTATTCTTAGGAGGAAAACTTTTATGAAATTCAATACCAAATTAATTCATGGCGGCATTAGCAAAGACACAACAACAGGTGCAGTGAGTGTTCCTATTTATCAAACGTCAACCTTTGAACAAAATGGCGTGGGCCAGCCAAAAGAATATGAATATTCTCGTTCAGGTAATCCCACACGTCACGCGTTAGAAACCTTAATCGCTGAGTTAGAAGGTGGGAGCCATGGCTTTGCGTTTAGCTCAGGCTTAGCTGGTATTCATGCAATCATTTCTATGTTTGGACCCGAAGATCATATTTTATTAGGTGACGATGTCTATGGGGGGAGTTTCCGTTTATTGGACAAAGTATTTGTAGCAAATGGGTTAAGCTACACGATTGTAAACGCCAGCGACGTATCAACAATTGAAGCCGCAATTCAGCCAAATACAAAAGCCTTGTTTTTGGAAACACCAAGTAATCCACTGTTAAAAATTACAGATATTGAAGCGGCGGCTAAGCTTGCTAAAAAACATCAGTTGTTAACTATTGTCGATAATACGTTTGCGACGCCTTATTTTCAACGGCCGTTAGCGTTAGGTGCTGATATTGTGGTTCACAGCGGGACAAAATATTTAGGGGGCCATAGTGATGTAGTCTCTGGTTTAGTCGTAACGAATCACCCAGAAAGCGCAGAAAAGATTGCCTTTTTACAAAATGCGATTGGTGCTGTTCTAGGACCACATGATAGTTGGCTGGTCCAACGTAGTTTAAAAACATTAGGCGTCCGGATGGCAGCGCATGCCCAAAATGCTCAAAAAATCGCAGAATTTTTAGAAGCGCATCCAGCGGTAGCAACGGTGTATTATCCAGGACTAGCGAGTCATCCTGGTCACGAAATTGCGCAAAAACAGATGTCGGGATTTAGTGGCATGATTTCTTTTGAATTAGCCAAGGATGAGCAAGTCGTTCCTTTCGTAGAAGCGTTGGAAATTTTTACTTTAGCGGAAAGTTTAGGTGGCGTAGAAAGTTTAATTGAAGTACCTGCCATTATGACTCACGCATCTATTCCCAAAGAAAATCGTGAAGCTGTGGGAATTAAAGATGGACTCATTCGTTTATCTGTAGGAATTGAAGCAGTCGAAGATTTATTGGCTGATTTAGAAAAGGGATTACAAGCATAAACAAAAGGCCCTCGTCTTTAGACGAAGGCCTTTTGTTTATAATTCTTCTCCATTCGTAGCAATCACTTGTTGATACCAAGCAAACGATTTTTTCTTTCGCCGTTCCAACGTTCCGTGACCATCGTTGTCTTTATCTACATAAATGAAGCCATACCGTTTCTTCATTTCGCCTGTACTAGCGCTCACTAAATCGATGAATCCCCAAGGTGTGTAGCCCATCAAATCAATGCCGTCATACGCAACGGCTTCTTTCATCATCTCAATATGTTCACGTAAATAAGCGATTCGGTAAGTGTCGTTAATCGTTCCGTCTGGTTCTAGCTCATCAATAGCACCAAAGCCATTTTCGACAATAAAAAGTGGTAATTCATACCGATCATTGAACCAATTCATTGCATAGCGTAAGCCCATAGGATCGATTTGCCAACCCCAATCAGATGTTGCTACATAAGGATTTCGCACCAAGTCTTTTGCTTCATTGTAGTCAAAAGTAGGGGCCTTTTCTGCACCTTTCACAGCAAATGACATGTAATAGCTAAAGCCAATATAATCAACACAGCCATTAGCTAAATCAGTTAAATCTTCTTCTGTGACATCTAATGAAATGTTTTTTCGTTTCAAATAGCATTGAATTGCACTTGGATAATGACCGCGGACATGAACATCGGTAAACCAATAACGTTTTTGCATTGCGCTAACACTCATCATCATATCCTCAGGATTACAAGAATAAGGATAAATAGGCACCATCGCAATCATACAGCCAATTTGGAAGTCGGGATTGATAGCGTGGCCAATTTTCACTGCACGTGCGCTAGCGACTAGTTCATAATGAGCAGCCTGATACATAATTGCTTCGCGGTCTTCTCCTTCTTGGTAAGCAATACCAGAGTTAGTAAAAGGTGCAAAATCTTCTTCATAATTGGCTTGGTTGTTAATTTCGTTAAAGGTCATCCAATATTTGACTTTTTTCTGGTAACGAGTGAAACAGACTTCAGCAAATTTGACAAAAAAATCAATGACCTGGCGATTGCGAAAGCCGCCATATTTTGTGACTAAATGATAAGGCATTTCAAAGTGAGACAGTGTCACGACTGGCTCAATGCCATTTTTCAAACACTCGTCAAAAAGTGCATCATAAAAACGAAGGCCTTCTTCATTGGGCGTTTCTTCATCTCCGTTAGGAAAAATTCGTGTCCAAGCAATAGAGGTTCGGAAACAATTTAAACCAAGTTCTTTGAATAGTTGAATATCTTCTTGATAGCGATGGTAAAAATCAATCGCTTCATGGTTAGGATAGTGTTCATCTGGTAAAACGCCTGCGGTAATTTTACGAGGGACGCCATGTGCACCGGCAGTCATTACATCCGCCACGCTCACCCCTTTACCGCCTTGGTCCCAGCCTCCTTCTAATTGATGAGCAGCGACAGCGCCGCCCCAAAGAAAATCATTTTTCAAAATTGACATATCGTTTCAGTCCTTTGTTCAAATTTTTATACGTTTTGTGCTTCGACTTTTTCAAGGGTTTCTTCAGTAATCGGTTGATTGGTTTCTTCTGCGTAGTTAAGTGCATCCATTTTTTTAGCAAACGGTAAATAGATAAAGAAACTCATCGTCAGTACTACTACTTGAAGCAACGCGGCTTGCCAACCACCAACTAAAAGTCCAGAAATGATTGGAGGAGTAGTCCAGGGAACTTGTACCGCAGTAAAGAGAGGAACCAGTCCTGTGTACAAGGCAAAATATGTCACAACAGAAGAAACAATCGGTGTGATAATGAATGGCACAGCCATGATTGGGTTCATCACGATAGGTGTAGCAAAGACAATTGGCTCGTTAATATTGAAAACAGCTGGCCCAATTGAAAGCCGACCTAATTGCTTAAACTGAGCTGATTTGGCAAAGAAAACCATGAACACGACTAACCCGATTGTCATGCCCGCACCAGTGACCGTTAAAAATTGATCTAAAAATTGTTGTGTAACAATATGGCCACCATTAGCCAGTGTTAAGTCTTTTCCAGATTTCAAAATTTCGGTGTTTTCTAAAGAGTTTGCTTGTAAAATAGGGCCCATGATACCGCCAACGATTGTTGACCCGTGAACACCGAAAAACCAAAAGAGCGGAATGACAAAACCTAATAGTAATGCGCCACCTAGTGAATCTGTGACTCCTTGAAGTGGTGATTGTAGCACTTCGTAAATAAAGTCAAAGAATGTCGTATTGAAGACTTTATCTAGAAGAATGAAAATTAGCATTGCACCAGTTACAATGACGCTGGCAGGAATTAACGCAGTAAAGGAATTGGCCACATTTTCTGGTACAGCTTCTGGTAATTTGATACGAATATCATGACGTAAAAACCAACTATATACAACGCCGACTAACAAACCAACAATAATAGCTGTAATCATCCCTTTGCCAGCTGTCCAATCTTTGTTGATGACATTGCCAACTACTGCGCCAGAAACCGCATCTTTGACTTCAGATGACATAAACAAAATGAAAACCACCATGGCAATCATGCCCGCTGGGAGGCCTTCAAATCCCTCGCTTTTTACATATGAGTAGGCAATACCGATGACCGCAAATAACGACATAATCGCAAAAGATGCACCATATGCTTGATTGAAATAAACAGCCAGGCCACTTGCGTTAACCCATTCAGAAATAGCTGTAACTGGGAAATTCGCTAATAGAAGAAACACGGAACCAACAATGGTAAAAGGCATCGTGTAAAGCATCCCGTTCCGTAAGGCAGTAATTGCTTTGGTATTGACGAATTTTAGTACTGGAGGTAATAATTTCTCGTTAATCCATTCGTTCATAAAAATCTCTCCTTTGAAGAATAATATAAATGCAAATGTATCCGTTTACATATTTACTATATAAGCTTATTTGAAGAAAAAATAGACTTTTGCTTGAATGAGAAACATGTACCAAGAAAAAAAACAAAAAAGCTCATGCTGTTTTAGACAGCATGAGCTTTTGTGAAAAACAACTAGGAAGGTGTTTCATCTAGTTCCTTTAAAAGTTGACTTGCTTGATGAGCTAGGAGTTCAATTAAAGCAATGACAGGGATTTGAGTGGTTGTATTGACTGACTTATCTGCAAATGGAGAACGTTCGTCGGGCATATAATAGGAGATGTTGTAGTCAGCCAAGCGGGCAATAGTTGAATGTTGATTGTTGGTAATGCTTAGCACTTTGGCGCCAGCTGTTTTAAAGTCGGTCATTTGTTTAATCATTTCATTGGTTTCCCCAGATACAGACAGAATCAAGGCTAATGTATTTTCAAATCCGCGCTTGGGGATAGGCGTAAAGGGATCAGCAATACTGTAAGAATTGATATTTAAGTTGGCAAAATAACGACTGCCATAACTACCTAAAATTCCGCTAGTACCAATGCCAGTAAAGGCAACGTGACGTGCTTGAACAATCATTTGGATTGCTGGACGAAGCATTTCGTAATAGGTTTCTTGGTTTAATTTTTTTAAAAAAGCATCGACGTGAACCGTGGCATCATAAAAATTTTCAAACGTTTGTGTTTGTTTGGCTTCTTCTTTCACTGCATATTTTAATTCGGAAAAACCAGCATAGCCCATTTTGTTACAAAATCGTAGAATCGTTGAGGTGGAGACATGACAGGAAGTAGCCAGTTGGCGAATGGTCTGTTGAGGGATTTGGTGCAGGTGTTCCAATACATAATGGTAAACGAGCATTTCTAATTCATTCAAGGTCTGAACCTTCTCTAAATCAAACAAAGTAATCCTCCTTTATATAAAAACTGAATATGTTATTTTTTTGTGTAAATCAAATAAACCAATTCTTATTTTTCTTGAAAAAAATGTAAAATAACTCAATAAAAAGTTTCTTATTTCCTATTTTACAAAAAGTAGCCCAATTATCCTAGTTTTTCTCTTTTTTCTTTTAAAAATAACAATGCGCACCCCTAGAGTTTTTTGAGAAAACAAGCTAAAATAGATAAGAAGAGAAAAGGAGGCGTTGATGTGGCACGGGAAGTAATTTTATTTATTGCAGCGAGTATTGATGGTTTCATTGCGGACAAAGCGGGCGGTGTTGCTTGGTTAGAAGAGAATATTCGTGGCGATGAAGAAGATCGTAGTTACGATGAAATGTATGAAAAAATAGACACTGTGGTAATGGGGCGGACTACTTATGATCAAGTGACACAAGAATTGTCCCCAGATGTGTATTTTTATGAAGACAAGCATTCTTATATCATTACCTCTCATCCAGAACCATCAACTGCTTCAAGAACTTTTACCAAGGAAGATCCAGTCACATTAATTCGTCGTCTCAAAGAAGAAGACGGCGCGGGAATTTGGATTGTTGGAGGCCCAAAAGTGGTTCAACCGCTTTTGGCAGCTGATTTAATTGATACCTTCATTTTGACGACAATACCACTGTTTCTGGGTGAGGGCATTGCTCTATACGAGACAATGGCTAAATCAATCCCAGTTCGTTTAAAACAGGTTTATCAAAAAAATGAGTTGGTTTATTCGATTTATCAACGTGAAAACAAAAATTAAAAAATAATTATTCGGTTGGGCAAGTTGCTTTCAAGGTTTTGAGTTTCTCATAGGGCGAGAGGAACAAAGCAACAGTTGTCTAGCCGTTTGTGTTGTTTTTGATTGACAAAGAAATGGTAGAGGAGAAAAAAATGAAACATCAGATCAAAAGAAGGTTGTATATTTCACCTGTTCAAACAATTGTCTTAGGCTTTTTTCTATTAATTGTTGTAGGCACGATCTTATTAATGATGCCTTTTTCTGCACAAGCTGGACAAAAAACGCAATGGATTGATGCTTTTTTCGTGGCAACTTCCGCCGTCTGTGTTACAGGGCTTTCGCCTTTGAATACGGCGGAACATTGGAGTCCTATCGGGCAAGTTATTATTATGATTTTGATTGAATTAGGCGGCTTAGGCTTTTTAACCGTTGCCACGATTTTCTTTAGTTTGCTGCGGAAAAAAGCGTCACTAAGTGTACGGATGTTGTATCAAGAAGCGTTAAATGTTAGTGAAGTTTCCGGAGTTTTTCGTTTAATGAAATATATTATGAAGTTTGCGGCCATTATTCAATTACTTGGAGCCTTCTTGTTGTCCTTTCAATTTGTGCCAACATTTGGGTGGAAAAAAGGGTTGTTTTTTAGTCTCTTCCATGCCGTTTCGGCATTTTGTAATGCTGGCTTTGATTTGCTAGGGGATAGTATGGTTCCTTATCAAAATTCGCCTTATCTTTTACTAGTCATTAGCTTTTTAATTATAGCTGGCGGTTTAGGATTTATTGTGTGGCGCGATATTTTTGCAATGATTAAAGGCTATAAAAATAAAATTAAGCACCGTGTTAGTATTCATACACGCCTTGCTTTAACGGTGACCGCCACCTTTTTAGTCTTAGGGACCGTTATTTTTTACATTTCAGAATATCGCCATTTTCCAGCTGACATGTCTTTTTGGCAGCGTCTTGTCAACAGTTGGTTCTTGTCGGTTACACCAAGAACGGCTGGCTTTTATTCAGTTGATTATTTGAAAATGAGTAATCCAGGCCTGATTGTCACGATTTTGTGGATGTTTATTGGTGGCACTTCAGGATCAACCGCTGGCGGCTTGAAAACCACTACGTTTGGTGTGTTATTTTTACAATTTCGTGCAATTTTTAAAGGGAAACAGCGAGTGGAATTCCATGAACGCACAATTCCTGAGCGAGTAGTGCTCCAAGCGTTTACTTTGTTCTTCTTGGCAACTTTTTTATGTGTAACTGCTTCGGTTATTCTCTCGTTTACAGAAACATTACCTTTAAAAAACGGGATTGAGTATATCGTTTTTGAAGTGATTTCTGCATTTGGAACGGTCGGTTTAACAATGGGGTTAACACCAGATTTAACTGTTTTTGGTAAACTGGTGATTATTTTTCTAATGTTCGTCGGTCGTGTGGGTGTGTACACGGTGTTATTGTCATTAATTAAGAAAGGCTTGGAAAGTCAGTCGAAAGTTCAATATCCAAAAGAATCAGTGATGATTGGTTAATAGAGAAAGAGGGAAATAGAATGGAATTTTTAGGTATTTTATGTTTGATTTTAATTACAACGACTTTAGCAGGTGTTGCTTGTAAAAGAGTAGGAATTCCTGCGGTAATTGGGCAATTGCTAGTAGGGATTGTGTTAGGTCCAGCGATGTTAAATATTGTGCATCAAGATGTGTTTGTGCATGACTTTTCAGAAATTGGTGTCATTATGCTGATGTTTATTGCTGGAATGGAATGTGAATTGGAATTATTGAAAAAATATGCGAAACCTAGTGTCATGGTCGCTATTTTGGGGATCGTTTTACCGGTTGGTTTTACTATGTTGATTGGTCAGCTGTTTGCTTTTTCTTGGAAAGAAGCTTTTTTCCTTGGGTTAGTTTTAGCAGCAACGTCGGTCAGCATTTCAGTAGAAGTATTAAGAGAGTTGAATGTTTTAAGTAGTAAAGAAGGTGCAACGATTCTTGGGGCTTCCGTCGTTGACGATATCGTGGTCGTGATTATTTTAAGTGTCGCTGTCGGCATGATTGGTGCAAGTACAGGCGGCAATACAGAAGTCAGCTTTATTGTTAAGTTAATTGAACAAGGCTTATTCTTTATTGGGATTTTCTTTTTGGTCCGCTTTATCGCTCCCTATTTACTACGTTTAAGTCAAAAAATGAACATTGGGTCGTCTGTTATTATCATGTCATTGATTATCTGTTTGGGCATGGCTTATTTGGCTGATTTAGTTGGTTTAAGTTCTGTCGTAGGTGCCTTTTTTGCAGGGATTGCTGTGGGACAAACGGATGCAAAAACAGAAATTGATTTCAATATTGAAGCTATTGGCTATGCCGTGTTTATTCCCGTCTTCTTTGCCAGCATTGGCTTATCAGTGACATTTAACACGTTAGGAAAGGATTTACCTTTTATTTTGGTAATGACGATTATGGCGATTTTAACGAAATTACTGGGCGGCGCCTGGGGAGCGAAAATGGTTGGTTTCTCCAATACAAGTTCTTTAATGGTCGGTGCTGGGATGGTTTCGCGTGGGGAAATGGCATTAATCATTGCGCAAATTGGTTACCAATCTAAATTACTTTCAGAAGCGTATTATACGAGCATGATTGTGGTAATTATCTTAACGACCTTAGTTGCACCGTTCTTATTGAAATACTTTGTTAAAAAACAAGAATCTGCGTTGCAATAAAAAAAGATGAGCAGAAGTTGTTGACAAAAAAATAAAATAGCTATATGATGAGTTCAAGATAAACGACTACATTTGTAGTCGATAATCTTGAACTCTTTTTTATTGATGAAGGAGGAATTTAACGAGTATGGCAAAAGATAAATTAGCGACAATTACTGATGCAGAGTGGGAAGTCATGCGGGTTATTTGGACCCAAGGCAAAACCACGAGTCGTGAAGTGCATACACTTTTAAATGAGAAGAAAGAATGGAAATCAACGACCGTCAAGACGTTACTAAGTCGTTTAACAGATAAAGGGTTAGTTGGAACGGAGAAAGTAGGCAATAAATATATTTATTATCCGCTAGTAGAAGAACGTCGGAGCGTTGAAACGGTGGCAGATGAACTTTTAGCCAAAGTGTGCAGCCGTAAAGTTGGTTCCGTGGTGGAAACAATTTTAACAGAGAGTCAGTTGAGTTATGACGATTTGGATCGATTAGAGGAACTCTTGAAAGAGAAGCGCAAGACGGCGGTTGAATCCGTCCCTTGCAACTGTATTCCTGGTCAATGCCAATGTCATTTAATTTAAAAAGGAGTGAAAAAAATGGAAAGTAAAACGTTTGATATTGAAGGGATGAGCTGTGCTTCCTGTGCCCAAACGATTGAAAAGGCTACGGCGAAGTTACCTGGGATGGCAAAGGCAAGTGTCAATTTAGCTACGGAAAAATTAAGTGTCACGTATGATCAGACGGAAGTCACAGAAGAAGAAATTAAGGAAGCTGTGTCAGATGCTGGCTACAAGGCGATTAGCCCAGCCCAGCAACGAACGTTTGCGATTGAAGGAATGAGTTGTGCTTCCTGTGCCCAAACGATTGAAAAAGCTGTGAACCAATTATCTGGTGTTCAACAAGCGATTGTTAATTTAGCCACGGAAAAACTGGTGGTTAGTTATGACGACCATCAAGTAACGAGTGCTAAAATTATCAAAGCAGTTACGGATGCAGGTTATCAAGCGACAGAAGAAGTCGCTGCAGGTGCAACAGCGGACCAAGATCGTGAAAAGAAACAAAAACATATTGCTGAGATGTGGCAACGTTTTTGGATCTCAGCGGTGTTTACAGTGCCCCTTCTTTATATTGCGATGGGACATATGGTAGGCTTACCATTGCCGGCTTTTTTGAATCCAATGACACATGCGACGACCTTTGCAATGGTTCAATTGATTTTGACGTTACCCGTTCTATATGTCGGCAGAGAATTTTTCACAGTTGGTTTTAAAGCGTTATTTAAAGGGCATCCGAATATGTTTTCTTTGGTAGCTTTAGGAACCAGTGCTGCTTTTGTGTATAGTTTATATGGCACAGTCATGATATTTTTAGGAGACACAAGTTTTACAATGGCTCTTTATTATGAATCAGCGGGTGTTATTTTAACTTTAATTACATTAGGAAAATATTTCGAAGCTGTTTCAAAAGGGAAAACCTCAGATGCGATAAAAAAATTAATGGGTTTGGCGCCGAAAACTGCTCATATTTTACGTGATGGCGCAGAAATTGAAGTGCCAGTTGATGCTGTTCAGTTGGATGACATTGTGATTGTTCGCCCAGGAGATAAAATCCCTGTTGATGGAGTGATTGTTTCAGGCAGTAGTTCTGTGGATGAAGCCATGTTAACGGGCGAAAGTTTGCCTGTTGAAAAGAAAGTCGGTGATGCAGTAATTGGTGCTAGCATCAATAAAAATGGCAGCTTTCAATTCAAGGCGACAAAAGTAGGAAAAGAGACGGCCCTTGCCCAAATCATTCAATTAGTAGAAGATGCGCAAGGCTCAAAAGCGCCGATTGCACAATTAGCTGATAAAATTTCGGGTGTTTTTGTCCCAATCGTCATTGGTTTGGCTGTTCTTTCTGGCTTGGCTTGGTTCTTTTTAGGACAAGAGTCATGGATTTTCGCTTTGACAATTACTATTTCTGTGTTAGTGATTGCTTGTCCTTGTGCGCTCGGCTTGGCAACGCCGACTGCGATTATGGTGGGAACAGGTAAGGGTGCTGAAAATGGCGTTTTAATTAAAAGTGGGGATGCTTTAGAAACCACTCACAAAATTCAAACAATCGTGTTTGATAAAACAGGAACTATTACAGAAGGCAAACCGGTGATTACGGATATTTTAGTTGCTGATTCAGCACTTTCCGAAGCTGAGTTACTGACATTAGCAGCTTCTGCAGAACAAGGATCAGAACATCCTCTAGGTGAAGCAATTGTGGGGGCGGCTAAAGAACGTCAATTGCCATTAGCAGAAGGAAGCGATTTTTCAGCGATTCCAGGTCACGGCATCCGTGTGACAGTCAACGAACGAGTCCTACTTTTGGGCAATATAAAATTAATGAAAGAAGAAGCCATCGAGCTATCAACGTTTGTTCAACAAGCGGATCGTTTGGCAGAAGAAGGGAAAACCCCAATGTTTGTGGCAAAAGATGGTTCGTTTGCGGGTATCATTGCGGTAGCAGATACTGTGAAGGATAGCAGTCAAACAGCCATTGCACGTTTGCATAAAATGGGGATCGAAGCCGTGATGATTACGGGAGACAACAAACGTACTGCCGAGGCGATTGCAAAACAAGTAGGTATCGATCGTGTCTTAAGTGAAGTTTTACCAGAAGATAAAGCGTTAGAAGTGAAAAAACTACAAGCAGAAGGCAAAAAAGTTGCGATGGTGGGTGACGGTATTAATGATGCACCAGCACTTGCCCAAGCAGATGTGGGGATTGCTATTGGTTCAGGCACAGATGTTGCAATGGAATCGGCCGACATTGTGCTAATGCGTAGTGATTTAATGGATGTGCCTACAGCAGTTGAATTAAGTAAAGCGACCATCAAAAACATCAAAGAAAATCTTTTCTGGGCATTTGCCTATAATACATTAGGTATTCCAGTGGCTATGGGTGTGTTACACTTATTTGGTGGACCTTTGTTAAGTCCGATGATTGCAGCAGCAGCTATGAGTTTTAGTTCAGTCTCTGTCTTACTAAACGCCTTACGCTTAAAAGGATTTAAACCTTCGACGGTGAAAAAAACTAGTGGAAGTCAAAAATAAAATTGAAAAGGATGAAGTGAAATGGAAAAAACAGTAAAAATTGATGGGATGAAATGTGATGGCTGTGTTCAAGCGGTCACTGAAAAATTTAGTGGAATTGATGGCGTAACGAATGTTGCGGTTCACTTGGCAGATCAAACAGCCATTGTGACAGCAGATCGTGAAGTAAGCCAAGATGAACTGAATACCACGTTGGCAGATACAAAATTTAAGGTTGTCAGCGAATAACAAAAAACAGGGCCTACCATCATGAGTAGGCTCTGTTTTTTTGTTATGGAAGTTTTGTTTTGATTTCCTGATAAATCTTAGTCGTTTCTTGACCCTCACGCGCAGTATAATAATAAACTTTTTCCCGCGTTTCTATTTTCAGAATCGGATGACTTTTTGTATAAATTAGTAAATAAGCAGGTTTTCCAGCGACTTTAAATTCTCCTGTTAAGTAACTATCTGTCGCAGCACCCATTGTGCGGATGCGTTCTTGAGGTAAGTCATCAATCAAAGAAACAGCAGTGATTTGGTTAAAAGGAATTGACCTTGTTTTTGCTAATGGGGCAGATAACTCAATTTGTTTCTTTTCAATAGTTGCTTGAAAGGCATGACTAGAAAAATCATTTATAAACATTGGTACTGTGGCAAAGAACAGCACTGCAATCGTTAAAATACCAGTAGCGGCTAGAATAATTTTCCCAGCAGGCCGTCCTAGGTTAATAGATAAATTCATACCAATGCGATCAGGAACCATGATTTTGGGGTCCTTTGGATTGATATAAATCCCATACCGCCAATATTGATCATCATCCCCATAGCGATAATCGCCAGCCTGTAAAACGAATTGATCTTGTTTTTTGCGCATTGAAAATAGGTAGTAGAAGAGAAAGCCTACATAAACAAACAAAAGAATAAAATAACAAAAAGTAAGGGCCATCGCAACCGTATAATCAATTACAATTGTGAAAGTTGGTAAAATGGTTAGCGGTGCAAAAACTAAGGCGGATAAAACCATTAAAACAGACCAATGATGCCGAAATAAATCATTGATTTGCTGATTAATTTTTGAGTCACTAGTTAGCGGTTTGACAGGTAAGCGCGCAATAAAATAATAACCGCCAATGAACAAACTTAACATCAAAACAGTAATTAAGAAAAGAATCCAGGAACCAATCGCCGTTTGCAAGGAATAAAAGCCCCCAGCAAAAGTAAGAATAATTGCAGGTAAAAACCACCAAAATGAAATAAGTTTCTGGTTTTTATTTAAAACTAATTGCGTATCGATTAAGAGAGGACGCTTAGGTAGCAACCAGCCGTTTTGCATTTTTAAAGCGGCCATTTTGCGAATATAAACGATTTGCAGATAGTAGCCACTGCCAATAAAACTAAATAAAAGTAACAGAAAAAGGAACAATAAAATCGAATCATAAGGAATAAATAACAAAGGTAAACTAAGAACACTAAAAACGGCTGCTAGTTGAACCAAGCGTTTTTTATAACGTTTCCGGATTGCTTGAACGCTGGGATCTTGTAGTTTATCTTCTGGTAAAGTGTTTTCCAAAATAATATTTTTGTGAGGATTTGCATAAATCCCCATAGTAAATGCCATAAAAAAAGCGACAGAAACTAGGATGAAATAAAAGAATACCGCCATTATAATGCACGCCCTTTCGAATCAAAATTTTGATAAATTTTCTGAATAAGTGCTTGGATTTCTGCTTCGGATTGCTGATGTAAAAAACTTTCAGCCAACAGAAGTTCTAAACGCTCATGCAATTGCTGTTGCCAAACAGCGGTAGCAGGTAACTTTGCGGCAATTTTGGTGCCGTTACGACGGTCAGTCACAATATAACCTGATTGCTTTAACTTATTATAAGCTTTTGAAACAGTCATCATATTGACCCCGATTTCGTCCGCCAATTGTCGGATAGAAGGCAAACTTTCACTGGGAACCAGTTCACCTTTGGCAATGCCTACAATGATTTGATCAATGAGTTGCTGATAGATGGGCTGTTCGCTTTGTTCATCTATTTCTAAAAGCATCGAATCACTCCTGTCTTATTTGTGTTATCTGTATTATATATACTAATACAAAAAGAGTTGGAAAGCAAGGAATTTAGAGTAAATGGTTGTTTCTGTTTAAAGAGAAGCATATAATGAAGAAGAACGTAAAATGAAAGGACGATGAAAATATGACAGCAATTGAACCAAAATTAACAGAGAAATTCCATCAAGATTTCTTGAACAATAATAAACAAAATGCCTTACAACGTAGTGTAGTAAAAAATGGTATCAGCGCTTCAGGTGAATCTGTACAAGGAGCCGTGAATAACGTACCCGTCTTTTCAGTCGACTTAGCTACTGGAAAAGTGGCCAATCAAAAACAAAGCGGTCGCTGCTGGATGTTTGCGGCATTAAATACATTTAGACATAGAATGTTAAATGCGTTTCAATTAAAAGATTTTGAATTATCACAAAACTATACATTTTTCTGGGATAAATATGAAAAATCAAATTATTTCTATGAAAATATTATTGCAACAGCCGATCAACCGTTGACTAGTCGTAAAGTGGCCTTTTTATTAGCGACACCACAACAAGATGGTGGGCAATGGGATATGATCGTTTCAATTTTTGATAAATATGGCGTAGTGCCTAAAACGGCAATGCCTGAAAGCAGCAACAGTTCCAATTCACGTGATTTAAACAACTATTTAAATAAAAAATTACGCAAAGATGCAACAATTTTACGTAGTTTAATTGAAAAAGGCGCTTCTGCTGAAGAAGTCCAAAAAAACAAAGAAGCAATGTTACAAGAAATTTATAATTTCTTAGCAATCTCTTTAGGAACACCGCCAGAAACCTTTGATTTTGAATACCGTGACGAAGAAAAAAATTATCATTTGGATCAAAATCTAACACCGCAAACATTCTTTGAAAAATACGTTGGCGTTAATTTACATGATTATGTAAGTATTATTAATGCTCCTACAGAAGATAAACCCTTCAACAAAACATACACTGTTGAAATGTTAGGGAATGTTGTCGGCGGCAAAGAAGTTAAATATTTAAATGTAGAAATGGCTGCTTTCAAAAAATTAGCTGCTGCACAATTGGAACAAGGCGAATCTGTTTGGTTTGGTTGTGATGTCGGACAATCTTCAACACGTGACACAGGAATTATGGCATTAGACGTTTACGATATGAACGATCTTTTTGATATTGATTTTACGATGACTAAAGCAGAACGTTTAGACTTTGGTGAAAGCTTAATGACACACGCCATGGTTTTAACAGGTGTTGATATCGTTGATGGTCAAACAACAAAATGGAAAGTGGAAAATAGCTGGGGCGAAAAAGTCGGTGAAAATGGCTTCTTCGTTATGAGCGATGCGTGGATGGACGAATACACTTATCAAATCGTTGTGCACAAAGATTTATTAACTGATGAACAGAAAAAAGCTTGGGAACAAGCGCCAACTGTTTTGGCACCTTGGGATCCAATGGGCGCATTAGCATAAAACAGAAAAAGAAGGCCCCCGCCGTCATGGCGGGGGCCTTCTTTTTACGTTGGGCGGCGAACTTCACGGATTTCGCCCAATGTTGTATAATCATTGCCTGCTAAACGAGCAATCGGTTGGAGTTTTTCAGGTAAAATGTACTGATGTTCTTCATCAAAAACGGCTGAATCAAAATAGAAATCGGTAATTTCTACAATGAATAAATCCGTAATAATTTGACCTTCATGGTTAGCAATAGGTACATATTGATGTAAGCGAGCTTCCATCCGAATCGGCGCGGCTTTGATTGCTGGAACAGCAACAGTCTGGCTGGCAATGGTTTCAATACCAAATGTGTCAATTTCACTGATCTCTGCTGCTAAAGGTGCCGAAGTCTGATTCATTTGAGTAAGAACGTCTTCGTTAACGAAATGGATGACAAGTTCTTTAGTAGCCAAGATGTTTCGTGCCGTATCTTTAGGCGCTTTGTCTGGTCGTAAAATGGATAACGTTGCTAAAGGAATTTCAGCTGCCGCTGCATTAAAGAAACTAAAGGGAGCAGCGTTGACGACACCTGTAGCTGTATCTTGTGTTGTAACCCAAGCGATTGGCCGAGGAATAATACTTCCTGATAAAAATTTATACGCTGTTTTTGCAGATAACTCGTTACTATTGTAATGAATCATAGGAACCTCCTAGAAAAAATACTAATTTCTTTGAACATTCGCATCTGAAGTATCGAAAGGACGCACAAATTCTTCAATCCCTGCCCGTTTTGGTTCTAAAAATGGCGGTAATGATAATTTTTCGCCAGCGTGTTCGTAGGTTTCATCCTCTAAAAACCCAGGACCATCGGTTGCCAGTTCAAATAAAACATGTGTTGCTGCCAAGAAATATTCAGATTTAAAGTAAAAACGTTCCACAAAGCCAGAATTAGGAAATTCCAAACGATTAATTTTTTCAATCCAGAAACGTAGTGCTTCCTCATCGGCAACACGCAAGGCTAAGTGATGGACATTGCCGTAGCCTTCTTGAGCCGCTGGCAAATCTTCCCGATGCTCTACGATAATGCTGGCACCATTCCCACCTTCGCCAACTTCAAATAAATGGAAACTACCTTCAGCATCAATCAATTTGAACCCTAAAACTTCAGTTAAAACTAGTTGCAGATGTTCGTAATTTTCGACAGTTACAAAGGCTGGTCCTAAGCCGATTAAAGCATGTTCACTAGGAACGTTAGATTTTTTCCAAGGCGTGCCGGCTGCAACACCTTGATTCTTTTCATCAGAAATAAGTTGGTAACGTTGATTGTCAAAATCTTCAAATTCTAAATACTTTTTACCAAAACGTTCTTGAATTTCTCCATGATCAATTGCATATTCATTAAAGCGTGATACCCAGTAATCCAAAGCAGCATCATCTTTTACACGGAAGGAAGTACGAGAAATTGTATTGGTTCCTTTGGTTCCTTTAGGTAAGCCTGGGAAGTCAAAGAAAGTCATGTCTGTTCCGGGAGAGCCGGCATCATCAGCAAAAAATAAATGATATGTTTCAATATCGTCTTGGTTGACAGTCTTCTTAATTAAACGTAGACCTAAAATATCGGTGAAAAAGTGATAAATTTTTTCAGCACTTGAAGTCATGGCAGTGACGTGGTGTAAACCTAAAATTTGTGTATTCATAATAAAAATCCTCCTAAAAGAAAAATAATTTTTTAATTAACTAACTTACTAAAAGTAAGTTTAAATGATTAGTCCTAAAAATGCAAAAGAAATGTCTCGAATTCGAACTATTATTTTTTAGTTGATTTTTTTTAAAAATAAGAATATAATAGCCTGAGATATTTTAATACATAAACTTTCGTAAACATCGCCGGATGCTTGCGACTAAAGTGTTAATGAACAGTTCTTAGGCCATAGCTGAACTGTTTGTTGGCACTTTTTTTGTTTGGAAGGGAAGGAAAACAAGATGAGTAAAGCTTGGTTAAAAGTTATTTTTGGCGCTTTTTGTGAAGTGATTTGGGTCATTGGCATGAAGCATAGTACAACATGGTGGGAGATTTTAGGGACAGTAATCGCAATCTTTATCAGTTTTTATGCGCTGATTAAAGCAGGAGAGGAATTGCCAGTCGGCACAGCCTATGCTGTATTTGTCGGCTTAGGTAGTGCTGGAACTATTGTAACAGATCATTTTTTATTCCACACACCATTGGGCATAGGAAAAGGTCTTTTTCTGTTGCTGTTATTAATAGGTGTAATTGGCTTAAAAATGGTAACTGGAAATAAAGAGGAGGAAACAAGATGAGTTGGTTATACTTAGTTATTGCAGGCTGTTTTGAAATCTTTGGCGTAGGTTCAATTAAATTATTTACAACAAAAAAAGACTTACGTTCATTGTTAATTTTAATTCTAGCGTTTAGTGGTAGTTTTTTATTTTTATATTTAGGGATGAGACAACTACCGATGGGCGTTTCTTATGCAGTTTGGACAGGAATTGGTACAGCAGGAGGCGCTATTTTAGGAATGCTCTTAGGTGAATCAAAAGACCCACGCCGGATATTTTTTATTTTTTTAATCATTGTTTCTGTGATTGGTTTAAAATTAATTGGTTAGAAAGCGAGAGAACATTGTTTGGATTAATGAAAGATCGGTGAGTAAAATTTAAAAAGAGACAGAACCAAATGCGGTGTTCTGTCTCAAAATAGCTTTTATTTTACGAGGTTACTATAACGTGTCGCAAATTCATTGTTGTAGGACTTGCCGTTGACATCTTGACCAACGTCCCAATTTGCAGACCAAGTCATTAAGCCACGGATAGGATTACCGTCTTTTGCTAACTGATCAAAAGTTTTGGCTACAGGGGTAGCCTCAACGACATAGCCGCTACCAGCCGCATCCCGATTTGCTGGTAAACCAAGGACTAATTTATCGTTTGGTATCTGTAGATAGCCGCGCGTGCCATGGATTAATGAATCAGACATATAATAGAGGAACTCGTATTTTAGAGCATCGTTGCTTTGAGCAACCCAAGTCATAATTTCATCAACCCAGACACCGTCGCCGCCTTGGTTATATAATTGTGGGGCAATGTAATCATAATAACCATTTAGGGAAGTAATGTATGTTTCATAAGCGGCACCAGGTTTTAAATAAGGGAATTCTGGCGCCATCGTAATGATGAAATTTTTTCCTTGTGCTCGATAATGGTCTTTGACTATTTTCAACGCAGCAGGGATGACGGTTTGGTTGTCGCCAGCAGTAATCGCCAATTGCTCTAAGTCGATGTCTAAACCATCAAAGCCGTATGTTTCCACTTGACGAATGATTTCATTCGCAAAGGCTTGTTCATCGCCTTTGACTAATTGGATATGTGCATCTGCTCCACCAAGTGCCAATAAAACTGCGCGACCTTGACTATTTAATTGTGCGACTTCTTGTCGGAAGGCAGTGTCCGTTTGGTTATAAGGTTTGAACGTAGGAATCCGTGTCGTACCATCGCTTTTCATGAAGGAAACCGGTACGACATTGTAGGCTTGATTTACTTCTGAAAGGTTCAGTGATGCTGATGTTCCTTGTTTGTAACCATCGCGTCCTTTTGAGGCCCAGTTATGCCAATATCCAACCAACACTTTTTTGCCAGAGATATCTACCATCGTATCCGCAGCATCTGCAGAAGCTTGAGTAGGCGTTAACCACAAGCCAACTGCAACGGTTGAAAGAAGGAGAAAAGCAGGAATTATTTTTTTTAGCTTCATTTTTTGAGAACTCCTTTAATTTAGTTTAAGATGTGAGTATTTTTACTGAATGTTCACATCAATCGCTTGGTAAAAGGCGTTCACCGTATCACCAATGCCCCAGACAGCGTAAATGACATGATAACCTTTGCGGTCTGTCGGAATATTAATTGTTTGTTTAACAACTTTATTAGGAACTTCTTGTTTGCCGTCAATTGAAGCAATTTTGTCGAAGTTTTTAATGTCTAATGGTTGATTGGGATTCCAGCCATTTTTAGTAATATAGTAATCCCAAGAAGCAGTTCTATGTTGGGCAGTTAAGTTCCAAGTGATGTCAAGGGGACCTGTTGTAATGTTTGTTTTGTGCCAACGAGTAGCTGTTTGTTCATCCAAAGGTTCAAAACCTGAGACACCTGCACTGGCTAATTTACCAGTAATAAACGTATTTTTGGGCGCTTCGATACTTTGAGGTTCCCATTGTGCACGACCAACATTTGTATTTAAGTTACCACCAGCAGAACTACCAAAGAAAGCACGACTTCCAGGACTTGCTACGTAACCATGAGCCTCTGAAACAGTAGGGGCCAATGCAGCGCCACCTAAAACAAAACTAAAAGCCAGGACGATTGTTAATAAACTCTTTTTCACGAAAAAAACCTCCTAAAAAATTATTTTGTATGCGCTTACAGATAGGAATATAACATAATAATCTTTCGGATACAAATAATAAGAAATGTTATTTTTAAAAATAAAACAATATTTTTTAAGTAATATTAAGAATGTTTTTAAATAATATAAATAATAGTGTTTTTCAAAGTTTTGTTAATTTTTCATTCGGAATCGCAATTGAAGAAATCACGTGGTATACTTTTAAGAAGAAACAATGACACGAAAGTAGCCATTGGAAAAAGGAGATTATTTCGTGGGAAAAAAACATACATCCTCTTATAAAGTTGCCTACTATGACGGCGATTTTACTGGTGCAATGAAGATACCGGCTTTGTTAGCGGTTGTCATTAAAGTATCAGAAGAACAAACAGAATTACTAGGAAGAGATGCGGCTTATGTCGCTCAATTTGGCCTAGGCTGGGTCATCACCAATTATGAAATAGAGATTCACCGCTTACCAAAAGTTGGTGAAAAAGTAGCAATTACAACGCAAGCTATGAGTTATAACAAATATTTTTGTTATCGTAACTTTTGGGTTCATGATGAAGAAGGCAATGAATGTGTCTTTGTGAAATCAACCTTTGTCTTAATGGATCAAAAAAATCGGAAAATCAGTAGTGTGTTACCAGAAATTATTGCACCTTTTGATTCTGAAAAAATCACTAAAATTTATCGCCATGAAAAAATTGAAAAAGTCGCAGAGGGGAACTTTTTACCTTATCGTGTGCGTTTTTTTGATATTGATGGCAATCAACATGTTAATAATGCGATTTACTTTAATTGGTTATTGGATGTGTTAGGGTATGACTTTTTGACAACGCATCAACCGAAAAAAATTCTTGTGAAATTTGATAAAGAAGTAGAATATGGGCAAGAAGTCGAAAGTCATTACGAAATTGTCGAACAAGAAAATCAGTTGAAAACGCGCCATGAGATTCGGATTGATGGTCAAACCTATTGTGAAGCGAATATCGATTGGACCAACTAAGTTGAGATAACGGTTTAGAAAAATAAAAAGTTACGCAGAGGAGGAAGGACATGATTCGCTTAGGATTAACATCTTTTAGTGAACACGACTATTTAACTGGAAAAAAACGGGCCACGCTTTATGAATATGCCAGTCATTTACCGCTAGTTGAAATGGACACGGCGTATTACGGGATTCCTCCCAAAGAACGAGTAGCTGAATGGGTCAAAGCAGTTCCCGAAAACTTTCGCTTTGTCATGAAAGTTTATAGTGGAATCAGTTGTCAAGGTGAGTGGCAGACTTATTATGCAAGTGAAGAAGAAATGATCACCGCCTTTTTAGAAAGTATGGCCCCATTAATTGAAAGTAAAAAATTATTTGCCTTTCTGGTACAATTTTCAGGAACATTTGGTTGTACGAAAGAAAATGTCGCTTACTTGCAAAAAATTCGTCACTGGTTTAAAGACCTACCTATCGCCATTGAATTACGAAATAATTCATGGTATCAACCAAACTTTGTAAAACAAATGTTGCAATTTATGAAAGAAAATCAATTTTCACTTGTGATTGTAGATGAACCGCAGATTCCTACGAATCCAGTACCCTTTTATCCTTATGTAACGAATCCTAATCTCGTGCTCTTCCGGTTTCACGGACGTAATGCGGCTGGCTGGTTAGCCAATGATGCAGAGTGGCGTAAAAAAAGAACCCTCTATCATTATAATACGCAGGAAATCGTTGATTTAAGCGAAGCTGTTTTAAAAATGTCGCAAGAAGCTAAAGAAGTGGGCGTAATTTTTAATAATAATTCTGGCGGCGATGCCGCAGAAAACGCTCTACAGATGCAAAAAGTCTTGAATTTGAGTTACGATGATTTGAATCCAAAACAATTAGATTTATTTTGAGAAAGAAGGTAGCTGAATGTCTGAAAAGCAATCCCCTTATGAAATGGCTTGTGCCTTCCACGAGGTTTTTAATCCACAACAACCAGAGCAACCAACTGCTTTTTCGCCAGAGCTAGCCAGTCGACGAGCAGAGTTTAAAGTCGAAGAACTTGTGGAATTTTTATATAGTGCTGCTAATAATGACCAAGTGCTTTTTCAACAATTGGTCAACGGATTAAAAAAATCTGTCGATAAAGCAGAGCAGAAAGTCTTGGCGAAAGGCAAACCAGTATCTGATCCTTTAGTGGAGGAAGTGGATGCACTAGTTGATTTATTGTATTTTACTTATGGTTCGTTTTGCTTAATGGGCGTCAATCCAACAAAAATTATTAAAATCGTTCATCAAGCCAATATGGGAAAATTATTTCCAGATGGACAGCCACATTATGATCCGGAAACAAATAAAGTATTAAAACCTGAAAATTGGGAACAAGATTTTGCGCCAGAAGCTAAAATTAAAGCGGAAATTCAACGCCAATTGAAAATTACTGAGACCAATAAAAAAGACGAATGAGAAAACTCATTCGTCTTTTTTATTAATCATGGAAGAACGTCCGATATAAGGCTTTGATGGCTTTTTCCTCTTGTTCTTTTTTGATACCAAACATAATACTTACTTCCGAAGATCCTTGGTTAATCATTTCTAAGTTGATTTTTTCTTTGGCTAACGCCATTGTACTTTCAGCAGTAACCCCAATTCGTTGGCGCATGCCTTCCCCGACAATCATAATCATGGAAAGGTGATGCGTGATGCGTAACTCATCAGGCGCTAAAACTTCTTGGAGTTGAGCCATCAGTCGATTTTCAATTTCAGTTGTTAACTGGTCTTCTCTTAAAACAATCGTGATGTCATCAATTCCTGAGGGCATATGCTCATAGCTTAAGGCTAATTTTTCTAGTACTTCTAAAAGCCGTCGCCCAAAACCTAATTCTCTATTCATTAAATACTTACTAATGTAAATACTTGCGAACCCTTGATCACTAGCAATTCCTACAACAGGAGCATGCTTCACTTTGCGAGAGGTGGTAATTAGGGTGCCAGGATGATGTGGGTTGTTAGTATTTTTGATAACGACTGGAATATTTGCGCGATAGGCAGGCATTAAGGCTTCATCGTGGAGGACGGCAAATCCTGCATAAGCTAACTCCCGCATTTCTCTGTAGGTCAATTCTTGAATCGTTTGAGGCTGTTCAATAATTCCAGGATGGGCGACATAAATTCCGTCCACATCGGTAAAGTTTTCATACAAATCTGCTTGAACACCTGCGGCAACAATGGACCCTGTGATATCGGAACCGCCACGAGAAAAAGTACAAATTTCGCCTGCTTCTGTATAACCAAAGAAACCTGGAATAACCAAGATTTGTTGAGTCTCACGATAGGCACTAATTTTCTCTAAAGCTTTTGGTAAAATGCGAGCATTGCCTGGCTCAGGTGTTACTAGGAGACCTAATTCTTTTGGACTAATGTAGCGAGCATCTAAGCCATTCTGATTGAAAAAACTGGCAACAACTTTTGCATTATTGTCCTCGCCGCTAGCTAAAAAATAGTCAAATAAAAAAGCATTGTTTTCTTTTGGTAAAGTGGCTAATTGGCGAATCGAAATAGCAATATCAGCTAAAACTGCTTTATCCAAGTGTAATTCATCGAAAAGATCTTCATAACGACGAATGATGGCAGAGATTGTCGATTCAATTTCCTCATTATTTAAGTAGCGCTGATAGTATTGAATCAATAAATCAGTCACTTTAATATCTTGCGGGGTTCGCTTTCCAGGAGCGGATACAACGACAAACGTTCGGCGCGGCTCTTCCTTGACGATTTGTAAGACTTTCTGTAACTGTGGTGCTGATGCTAGCGAGCTACCGCCGAATTTAACTACGTTCACGTTTATCACTCCTGTTTTTAATTATTTTCTCATTTGTAGATTAGTAAAAGGATACCGAAAAACATTTAGAAAAGCAACCACTTATTTTCAGAAAGTTAGGAAATCATGAAAATATTTGTTCTTCATTTTTCCTTAAAATTTTGTTAAACTGTAAAGATATGAGTCGTAACGAAGGAGTTAAATAGTATGACAGAATCCAAAACTGCCATTATTTTTGATATGGACGGTGTCCTAGTAGATAGCGAAGCTTATTATTATGAGCGACGTAAAGCATTTTTAGCGGAATTTGATTTGACCATTGAGGGCCTAACCTTGCCAGAATTAGTCGGTGCGGATATGCGTTCATTATGGCAAAAGATTGAACAAGTCAACAAAAAAGAGCTAGATATTGCTTTTTTAAATGAACAATACATAGCCTATAAAAAAGCGCATCCGATAGATTATTTAGCTGTGCTTGATGAAAATGCGAAACGTGTTTTACAATTTTTAAAAAGACAAGGCTATAAAATCGGATTAGCTTCTTCTTCCACAAAAGACGCAATTGAAGAGGTTTTGACAGTGGGGCAATTAAGTAGTTATTTTGATGCGGTCGTGAGTGGGGAAGATTTCGAAGAAAGTAAACCGGCGCCGGATATTTATCTGCACACGTTACAAGAATTAGCTGTTGCGCCACAGGAATGTATAGCCATTGAAGATTCAGAAAAAGGCATTGCTTCTGCCAAAGAAGCTGGGCTAGAAGTTTGGGCGATGCGCGATGAACACTTTGGGATGGATCAAAGTCAAGCGGATGCCTTCTTAACACAACTAAGTGATATTTGTAAAAAAATTAGTGAAAATCGGATCGATGAAAGCAGTGAATCAACCCCTTCGTAAGAAGATCGCGGGTTTTCTTAAAAAAGTTTGTTATAACTAGTGAATGAATATACAGTTTGTGCTATAATTTTCTATAGGTATTTCTGCAAGAATGCCCTTTTTCAAGGGTCAGGAACAATAGATAACCGTGTGAAGAGAACAAACAACCTTTCTTTTATTATAGAAAAATTATCGGAGGAGCCAAAATGAAGAATAATTGGATTATCATTTTAGTACTAGTAATCGTTATTATTGCTGCGGTGCTATACTTAATTGGTTATTTTATGCGCAAAAAAAATCAAGAACAATTAGATGAATTAGAAGTTCGTAAAGAAGCCCTGTTTGACTTGCCAGTCTTTGAAGAAATCGATGACATTAAAAAAATGCATCTAGTTGGACAGAGTCAAAATAGTTTCCGTGAATGGAATCAACGTTGGGTAGAACTATCGACGCGTTCTTTCGCCGAACTAGAGAGTCAAATTTATGAAGTCGAAAATCAAAATGAAATTTTCCGTTTCATGAAAGCGAAGAAAGCAGTCGTGGAAGCGAATGAAACGATGACCGAAATGGAAGCCGAAGTGGAAGTCATTCGTAATGGCTTGAAAGAATTACGTGAAAGTGAAGAGCGCAATTCATTGGAAGTTCAAAAAGCTTTGGATGTCTATGAAGAATTAAGTAAATCACTAAAAGATGATAAAGCTAGCTTTGGTCCAGCTTACTCCGAAATCCAAAAACAATTAAGAAACGTCGAAATTGAATTCACACAATTTGTCACACTAAATACATCGGGGGACCCAATCGAGGCTCGAGAAGTCCTAGAAGATGCGGAACGTCATACGTATGAATTGGAAGACTTAATGAAACGGATTCCACCAATGTATGAAGAATTAAATGAAACTTTCCCAGATCAATTAAAAGAAATCGAAGAAGGCTACAACCAATTATTAGCTGACGATTATGTGTTCCCTGAACAAAACTTTGCTGAAGAAATTCAACATGCGAAAAAACGTGTCGAGAATTCAATGGCTGATTTAGAGAAAACAGAGATTGCTGCAGTAGAGGTCGCAAATCGCGACACAGCAACGGCGATTGATGCATTATATGAAGTGATGGAACGTGAAATTGAAGCGAAGAAATATGTCGTAACCAATCAAAAAATTATTGACGATTATATTTCTCATTCCTTAAAAAATAACCGTCAATTAATGATTGAATTGGACCATGTATCACAAAGCTACACCTTAAACAACAACGAGCTAGGACGTAGTCGTGGCTTCCAAACGGAAATTGAAGAAATTATTCGCCGTCAAAAAGATTTGGAACCTCGAATGAAAGAACATACCGTTCCTTACTCTGAAATTCAAGCGTTCTATAAAGAATGCTATAAGATTTTAGATGATATTGAAAATCAACAATTAGAAATTGATGCTTCATTGAAAGAACTAAGAAAAGGCGAAAAAGTCGCCCAAGAAAAAGTCGACGAATACGAATTCCGTTTACGGAGTATCAAACGATATGTTGAAAAGCAACGATTACCAGGTTTGTCTGCTGATTACTTAGAATTTTTCTATGTGGCAACGGATCGAATTGAAGATTTAAGCCGAGCCTTAAATAAAATGCGCATTAACATGGATGAAATCAATCGTTTATGTGACTTATGCGAAGATGATTTAGAGTTATTAGATAAGAAAACAAAAGATTTAGTCAATGCAGCAGCTCTGACAGAACAAATGATGCAATATGCAAACCGCTATCGTCATACTCACGAGAACATCCGAGCGGCTTTAGATAAAAGCATGTATTTATTCTCGACAGAATTCCGTTATCAAGATGCATTAGATGAAATTGGAACAGCATTGGAAGCTGTTGAGCCAGGAGCGTTCAAACGAATCGAAGATTTTTATTTTAAAAATATCAATAACCCTAATTTAACAGCAATTTAATTAAACAATCACTAAACAGAGGTTTGTCGACAGACAAGCCTCTGTTTTTATGGCGTGGTGGTGACTTGAAGTGATACTTTAGAAAGTATATAATGGGAAAGAATTTTAAAAAAGAAGGGTGACAAATGATTTATTTTGATAATAGTGCAACTACACCGATTTACCCCCAGGCTTTAGATACATATGTAAAAACCAGTCAGCGGATTATTGGCAATCCGTCTAGTCTGCATGACTTAGGCAGCCAAGCGAATCGGCTCTTACAACAAGCACGGAAGCAGATTGCGGAGCTAATCAATGTTTCAGCAAATGAAATCTATTTTACAAGTGGCGGAACTGAAGGAGATAACTGGGTTTTAAAAGGAACGGCAATCGAAAAACGAGAATTTGGTAATCATATTATTATTTCTGCAGTGGAACATCCAGCAGTTACAGAAACAGCGGAACAATTAGTCGAACTAGGTTTTGAACTTTCTTATGCGCCAGTGGATAAAGAAGGTCGTGTAAAAGTCGAGGAATTACAGAAATTAATTAGAAAAGAAACGATTTTGGTTTCTGTTATGGCAGTGAACAATGAAGTGGGAACGATTCAACCAATTAAAGAAATCAGCGAGGTTTTAGCGGAGTTTCCTAAAATTCATTTTCATGTAGACGCGGTTCAAGCAATTGGGAAAGTTAATTACTCAGAGTGGTTAACGGATCGGGTGGATTTTGCAACGTTTTCTGCACATAAATTTCATGGACCACGAGGCATTGGTTTTATGTATTGGAAACAAGGAAAACGTTTAGCGCCGCTTTTAACAGGAGGCGGGCAAGAAAACAACCAACGCAGTGGGACAGAAAACGTACCAGCAATTGTGGCAATGGCCAAAGCGTTACGCTTGCATTTAGAGAACGAACAACAACGGCCGCAACATGTGGCGACGTTACGGAGTTATTTATTAAAGGCGCTAGAAGAATTTCAAAATGTGACTGTTTTTTCACAAGATAATGAACATTTTGCGCCACACATTTTATGTTTTGCTTTGAAAGGGATTCGTGGCGAAGTGCTGGTCCATGCATTGGAAGAAAAACAGATTTATATTTCGACCACGAGTGCTTGTTCTAGCCGAAAAAAAATGGCTAGCAGCACCTTGTATGCCATGCATGTGCCTGGGGAATTGGCGACCTCCGCTGTGCGCATTAGTTTAGATGAAAGCAATACAATGGCAGAAATTGAACAGTTTATGATTGTTTTCAACCAACTTTATCAAAAATTTTCTCGTGTAAATTAATAAAAAATAAGTCGGAGCCTAGAAATAGGCTCCGACTTATTTTTGCTCTCTTTATCGATTGAAGCGGTAGCCACTTCCCCAGAGTGTTTCAATTGGAGAGTCAGAAAGATTGGCTTTTTTTAATTTTTCCCGAATCCGTTTAATGTGAACAACGACAGTCGAAACCTCAGTATCTAAGGCATCAAACCCCCAGACACTTTCAAAAAGTTCTTCTTTATTCCACACACGGTTAGGATGTTCCATCAAGAAAACCAACAATTTGTATTCTTTGCTTGTAAAAATAACTTCATTTTCTAAAACAAACACTTTGTGGGCGGCAGTGTCGACGGCGATTTCATTGATTTTTAGTAATTGTGGTGGTTGTTCTGCTTTGCTTAACAATTGATAACGGTTCATATGGGCTTTTGCTCGAGCGACTAATTCATTGGGACTAAACGGCTTGATTATATAATCATCCGCACCTAAGCCAAGCCCACGAATTTTATCAATATCTTCTTTTTTAGCCGAAACAATCATGATCGGTGTTTGCTTTTTTTTCCGAATTGCACGACAGATTTCAAAACCATCCATAGTTGGCAGCATCACATCTAAAATAATTAAATCAAAGGGCTCATTTAAAGCTGCTTCCAATCCTTTTTTTCCATCATGTTCAATTGTGACAGTCATGTCGTTAATTTCTAAATAATCTTTTTGCAAATCAGCAATGCTTGGATCATCTTCAATAATTAATACATGTGGTTTCATTTTTCATCCTCCAACAACGGCAGCGTAATTATCACGTTGGTGCCGTCTCCTTTTTTACTTGTGACAGTGATTGTTCCCTGATGATAGTCAATAATTTGTTTGACAATACTTAATCCCAAGCCGCTTCCTTTAACTGTTGGGGTTCGAGATTTGTCTACACGATAGAAGCGTTCGAATAAATAAGGTAATTCTTTTTTATCGATACCAATGCCGTTATCTGTAATGGTTAAAACTAAGTCTGTTTGATTATGCGTTAAAGAAATCGTAAAGGCTAGTTGTTCTTTAGTGGGATCCGCAAATTTAATGCTATTTTGAATTAGATTGGTAATCACTCGATTCATCTGCGTGGGATCCATTTGAACGTATAAAGCTTCGGTGGGAAGTACAGAAGTGATTACTAGTTCTTGTTCCAAACGGTATTCTTCAAGAATATGTGCAATAAAACGAGTGAAATTGGTCTTTTCCATTGTAAAGACAGCACGATCTAGGTCTAATTTAGAATACAAAAATAATTCTTCAATTAAATCATTGAGGCCTAAACTTTTTTCATGAATGACCGTTAAATAGCGCTGTTTTTTTTCTTCAGTATTGGCAACGCCATCCATTAAACCTTCAACGTAACCAATAATAGAAGTAATTGGTGTTTTTAAGTCATGAGAAATATTTGCAATTAATTCTTTCCGATTAGCTTCATATTTTTCGCGTTCCGCATTGGCTTCTTCTAAATCTTGCCACATTTGTTCAAAACTAAGTTGGAGCTGTTTGACTTCTGTTGAGACGGTTTGGTGGCTAGTTGGCGTAAATGGATTTTCTTTTTGGGCATCCTTACCCAATGTTTTAGTCGCTTTTTCTAATGCTTCTAATGGCTCGATAGTGGTTTTGGTTAAGCGCTTATTAATGAGCCAAGCTGCCGCAATTGCTACAAGGATAATTAACAAAATCATCCAGATAATCCAGCGTGTGAAGAATTCAAAAAGGCTGCTTTCGCGTTTCAAGACAATAAAGCTCCCGTTAGAACCATCTAAATAATGAAAATCGGATTTGACATAATGATATAGACGCCCTGCATTATCCAGTGTGCCAGTTGGCATAATATTATTCATTTCGTAGTTTGGAATATGTACAGACAAAGATTTTTCTACTAAATTATCCGAATAATAAGGAAACCGTGCATTCTTTCGAATAATCACACTTAATCCTTTTGCTTCAATTGTTTGAATCGTTTCCTTTAATTCTTTACTCAAAGGTGTATCTAGTAATTTCGGTGATTTTTTTAGCAGTTGATCTAAGGCCAAATAACTTTCTTCTTCGTTAGCGGTCAATGGTCGTTGCTTATTCATCATTCGGTAAGCTTGGGGCAAACTGGGGACAGTTCCTAATGTGATGTAAGAAGCTAAGGATAAAACAGCTAAAACAGAGGCTAAAGTAATAATGATGGCACTAATATAAGAAATAAAAAAGCGGCGTTTAATGGTCAAAAGCGTCCCTCCTAGTGGTTTTAATCTATTTCTTACTTATAGTGTATTACAAGTGAACAAAAAAAAGCTAGTATTGTTATTAACTTTTTTTCATTTGTTTATAATTTGTTCATTTTTCGGCAAGTAGGAGTTTATAAGGCTTTGCTATTCTAAATATATCAAAAAGAAAAAAGGGGATTACCAACCATGAAAAAGAAAAAAGTTTTTAGTGCGCTTACCTTATTAACCTTTAGTACGTTGTTGATTGCAGGCTGTGCTGGCGGAGCCAACTCTGCAACAGATAAATCAAGTGCAGCTAGCTCAAGCACTGCAGTCTCTAGTTCAGCAGAAGCAGCTAAAGAGCAATCAAAAGGACAAGAATTAACAGAAATTTTATCCAGTACTGATTGGCAAGGCACAAAAGTTTACGACAAAAATAATAATAATTTAACAGCAGAAAATGCTAATTTTATTGGTTTAGCAAAATATGATGGTGAAACAGGTTTTTATGAATTTTTCGACAAAGAAACAGGTGAAACCCGTGGCGATGAAGGCACATTCTTTGTGACAGACGATGGCGAAAAGCGTATCTTAATTTCGGATACACAAAACTATCAAGCGGTGGTCGATTTAACGGAAGTGACGAAAGATAAATTTACCTATAAGCGAATGGGTAAAGATAAAGACGGGAAAGATGTAGAAGTCTTTGTAGAACATATCCCTTATTCTGACGAGAAATTAACCTTTACGAACGGCCGTAAAGATTTAGAAACAGAAACTGGCAAGATTGTTACCAATGAACCTGGGGATGACATTTTAGGGGCCACATTATGGAATGGCACGAAAGTTTTAGATGAAGACGGTAACGATGTTACTGAAGCAAATAAAATGTTTATTAGTTTAGCGAAATTTGATAATAAAACAAGTAAATATGAATTCTTTGATTTAGAAACGGGTAAAACACGTGGAGATTTTGGTTACTTCCAAGTAATTGATAATAACAAAATCCGTGCTCACGTTTCAATTGGTGACAATAAATATGGAGCTGCATTAGAATTAACAGAATTAAATGATAAACGTTTTACGTATACACGAATGGGTAAAGACAACAATGGCAAAGAAATTAAAGTCTTTGTAGAACATGAACCATATGAAGGAGACTTTACGCCAGACTTCACGTTCTAATTAGTCAATCACGAGTGGATGAAGCGGTCAAAAGGAAGTAAAGGATTCTTTTGACCGCTTCATTTTTAACAAAAAAATAGTTTATAGTTGTTTTTAATCGTTTATAAATTGTTCATTTTTCTGACAGTGGTAGTTTAGAATCGTTTGTTAAGATAGGTTTATCAAAGAAAAGGAGCGATGCTTTATGAAAAAGAAAGTATTAAGTTCGATTACTTTAGTAACATTAAGTACGTTACTTATAGCAGGTTATGCAAGTCCAGCATTTGCAGATCATGCAGCCAATCCAAATAGTGCTACAGCAAATTTAGGCAAACATCAAAACAATGGCCAAACAAGAGGCGACAAGGCGACTAAGATTTTATCTGGCACGGACTGGCAAGGAACCCGTGTTTATGATGCTGCTGGTAATGATTTAACGGCAGAAAATGCTAATTTTATTGGTTTAGCAAAATATGATGGTGAAACCGGTTTTTACGAGTTTTTCGACAAAAATACTGGGGAAACCCGTGGTGACGAAGGAACATTTTTTGTGACAGGTGATGGCACAAAACGAATTTTAATTTCGCGGACACAAAATTATCAAGCCGTAGTGGATTTAACCGAAGTGAGTAAAGACAAATTTACTTACAAGCGTTTAGGGAAAGATAAACTGGGGAATGATGTTGAAGTTTACGTGGAACACATCCCTTATCATGGGAAAAAATTAGCTTTTACAAATGGACGTGAAGCATTAACCAATCAAACTGGCAAAATTGTGACAAATAAATCAGGGGATAAAATTTTAGGAACAACCTTGTGGAATGGCACAAAAGTCGTAGATAAAAACGGTAATGATGTGACAGCGGCCAATCAAAATTTCATTAGTTTAGCGAAATTTGATCCAAACACAAGTAAATATGAATTTTTCAATTTACAAACAGGTGAAACCCGCGGCGACTTTGGGTACTTCCAAGTGGTGGACAATAACAAGATTCGGGCCCATGTATCTATTGGTACGAATCGTTACGGCGCGGCGCTAGAATTAACGGAACTAAACAATGATCGATTTACGTATACTCGAATGGGTAAAGATAATGCTGGTAATGATATTCAAGTGTTCGTGGAACATGAACCTTACCAAGGCACATATCATCCAGCCTTTACTTTCTAAAAGTCTCTTGTCTTCTCTCTTATTTAACAAAAGAACGTCCCCCAACGTTCTTTTGTTTTCTCTTCCTCTATAAATAAATTGTTATTAGTTATAATTAAATATTATTATTAAGATAATTATAATGATTATTATTTAATAATTTGTTCATATTATGGACAGGTGGAGTTAATAACTACTTGCTATCCTTAAATTATCAAAAGGAAAGGGAGTAGTCGTTTATGAAGAAAAAAATCGTTGGTACAATTACGTTGTTGGCTTTAAGTGCGTTATTAGTTGGTGGAGCAGGAGGGGCTTTGACGGCAGAAGCATACGTTCCTCAAAGCGTAGACAATCCCAATAATTTAGGGGATTTACCTGAGTATTTACGTTCAGTTGGTATTAGACAAGATGAAGGATTATCAGAAAAAGATTGGGCTGGAACACGCGTTTATGATCGAAATGGGAATGACTTAACAGATGAAAATCAAAACCTATTACATGCAATCAAATTTGATGCAACCACTAGTTTCTATGAATTTTTTGATAAAGAGACTGGAGAATCAACAGGAGATGAAGGAACCTTCTTTATGACCGCTGGTATTACAGATGTTTCCCGTCTTGTAATTATTTCTGAAACCAAAAATTATCAAGGTGTATACCCACTTAGAACTTTATACCAAGATACTTTTACGTATAGACAGATGGGGAAAGATAAAAACGGAAATGATATTGAAGTTTTCGTAGAAAACAAAGCAACCTCAGGACCAGTTTATGGTCGTCCGCAGCCATACCCCAATAATCGTCCCAGAACACTAGAATTCACGAATGGACGCCGTGCCATGACAGAACAAACAGGCCAGATTGATGTAAATCGACAAGGGGATGAAATTATTGGTAAAACTTCCTTTGATGGGACACCGCAACTTCTTTGGAATGGCACAAAAGTAGTGGATAAAGATGGCAATGACGTAACTTCGGCCAACCAAAACTTTATCAGCTTAGCGAAATTTGACCAAGATAGCAGCAAATATGAATTTTTCAATTTACAAACTGGTGAAACTCGTGGCGACTATGGCTACTTTAAAGTAGGAAATCAAAATAAATTCCGTGCCCATGTTTCCATTGGAACCAATCGCTATGGCGCTGTCTTAGAGTTAACAGAATTGAATGATAATCGTTTTACGTACACACGAATGGGTAAAGATAACGAAGGAAACGATATCCAAGTCTATGTGGAACATGAACCATACCAAGGAACTTTTAATCCTGAATTTACCTTTTAAGAACAAAACATACGAATGGAAACCAAAAAAAGTTTCGACTTCTTTTGGTTTCTCTCTTTTTAAAATAGAAAAACAGAGAAAGCGTTTTAATCGACAAATAAAAAAAGATTCGTTAGATTAGAACCACTGGAGAAAAATCTCATATTTCTCTCGAGGAAAGGAAGTTGAGCACAATGAACAAAAAAATTTTAATGGGGCTATTAAGTGTCGTGACCATTCCATTACTTGCTGCGTGTCAAGGAGGAGAAACACCTTCCGCAGCGTCAAAAAATAGTCAAACGGTGACTACTCAAAGTAGTGCAAAAACTGAAAGCACCAGTACAACCCGTTCGGTAGCTCAAACAACATCAAAAGAGGAAGTGAAAGAACCGATGAAGACCTATGAAGTGGGTGCGCTTTTAGAAGCAGCCAATCAACGAGATACGAAGAAGGTCAAGGAAATTTTACAAGATACTACTTATCAAGTGGATGAAGTCGACACAGAAGGCAACACACCGCTCAATATCGCTGTTCACAATAATGACATTGAGATTGCAAAAGCGTTGATTGATCGGGGTGCCGATATTAATCTGCAAAACAGCATTAGTGATAGTCCCTATCTTTATGCGGGAGCGCAAGGACGTACGGAGATTTTAGCGTATATGTTAAAACATGCGACCCCAGATTTAAATAAGCATAACCGTTACGGTGGCAATGCGTTAATTCCGGCAGCTGAAAAAGGACATATTGACAATGTGAAGCTCTTGTTAGAAGATGGACGAGAAGACATAGATTTCCAAAATGACTTTGGCTATACAGCATTGATTGAGGCAGTGGGGTTACGTGAAGGGAACCAACTTTACCAAGATATTGTAAAATTGTTAATGGAAAATGGTGCGGATCAATCCATTAAAGACAATTCTGGTCGAACAGCAATGGACTATGCCAATCAAAAAGGTTATACGGAAATTAGTAAAATTTTAGCACAGTACAACTAAGTATTGTGTCCTTTCGGGAAGGAATAAATACAGGTAGGAGTGAAGGAAAGCATGAATTATTGGTTAAAAAATGTTCGAATTGAAACAGGGTATCAAAAAGAAGGTGACTGGTTATCTGGGACAGTAACCAAAGAAGTGGCAATTGAAATAACAGATGGAGTATTTACGAAAATCATCCCCAATGAAGAATTGGTAGAAGAACCTGGGTTGACAATTATTGATGGTCACCATCAATTGATTTTACCAGGTTTGATTGAAAAACATTGTCACTTTGATAAAAGTAAACTAGGCGTTCCGTGGTATCCAGTGACGCCAGCGAAGTCAATTGTGGAACGTGTCGAAGCAGAAATTCCTTATTTAGATAGTTTAGAACTTTCTTTAACAGAACGCGCAAATCATTTAATTGACTTAGAATTACCACATGGCGCGACAGCTTTCAGAACACATGTCGACGTGGAACCGATGACAGACTTACGTTATTTTGATGAAGTCCAAGCGTTGGCCCAAACGAAACCATTTGCGGTAGAAATTGTCGTCTTTCCACAGCACGGCTTACTGCGTTCAGATTCCGTTGAATTAGTTGATCAAGCATTGGCAAAAGGCGCCGATTTTATTGGTGGCGTGGATCCTTATTCACTAGATGGTGATTACAAAAAATCATTGGCTGAAACATTCCGCTTAGCAGATAAACATGGTGTCGGTGTGGATATTCATTTACATGACCGTCACGAAGCTGGGACAACAACGATTAAAGAAATTATCCGTTTAACGAAAGAATATGGCCTACAAGACAAAGTATTTATCAGCCATGCCTTCGGGTTAAATGATTTCATTGGTGAAGAACGTGCCGAAGTTTATGATGCTTTAGCAGCAGAAAAAATTCATATTAATTCCAGCGTGCCAATCACACCTAATACGATTCCGCCAATTATGGAATTGTTACGTCATGGAGTCAATGTCCATCTTGGTTGTGACAATATCTACGATTGCTGGTCTCCCTATGGTGATGGTTCATTACAAGAAAAATTGGCTCGTTTAGGTGAACTTTTTAACGTGAAAGATCAAGATGCTTTAACCCAATTATTAGGCTTAGTGACAGATGGTGTCACAACTTTAGACGAACAAGGGCAAGTAAATTGGCCGCAAGTTGGTGCTGAAGCAACTTACTTACTCACTGAAGCAGAATGTGCGGCGGCTTTTGTCGCTCGTCAGACACCGGTGGAAATCAGTGTGGTAAAAGGAACCACACTTTATCAAAAATAACAAAAAGAAGCGAGATTTCTCGCTTCTTTTTTTGTTATTAAATTTATTTGGATTAGACGCTTAATTTTACAATTGAAAACGACATCCATCTTATATTTCATTGATGAAATTAGTGAGAAGAAGTATGATTTAATTTAGCTCTGATTACTTTTGATACATCGTTTTTCAACTGATCAAAATCTGATCTATAAGTAGCAATAAAAACCAATAAATCAACGCCTTCTTGCGTATCTAATTGGAAATCATAACCGTTTAATTGTAAAAATAAGTCGGTTGCCATTACAGCTGTCCGTTTATTTGCATTGTAAAAACAATGCTTTGTTGCAATGTTAATCATTAAAATAGCTGCTTTTTCTTCAATTGTTGGGTACAGGTCAACGTCAAAGACGAATTGTGCTGGTTGGTTGCTAGCCATTTCTAATGCATTACGATCTTTGATGCCAATTTGTTCTGCGGGAGAATACGTTTGGATCAAGAAAGTATTCATTTGAAATAGATCATCCGCTGATAAATAATAAATACTTTTCATTTAGTAACCAATTCTTTGTACAGCTCATTATGTTTTTGTTTTGAGTTCTCCATCATTTGTTGTAATTTTTTTTGATGTTCTGACATATTTTTTTTAACAATAATATCTTTTAATTTTTCTTCGTCTACATAAACGGTGTCTGTCGCAGTCGCACCAATGCTTTCTAGAAACTCTTTTGACAATGTCATAACAACAGAATTCCCAACTTTTCTAAGTTTTCTTTCTTTGATTTCCACTAGTAACCCACCTTTCGTATACATTGTATATACAGTATATCATGGATCGTAAAAAAGTTTCTATCACAAGTCTAATACTTTAATAAAATTTCTTGATTGCTTATCGTTCCTTCAGCCAGCTATCCAATTGCTCAAATAAAGTGATGACCGAAGGATCTTTGGTTTGTTTTAAAAAATCATGTTCTAAATAGTAAATCGCTTTAAAGGTACTCTCAGGAATGGTCCGTCCGATTTTTTTGCTATAGCGGAACGGCACTTCTTCGTCTGAACTGCTAGCTGTACTGAAACAAGGTGGAAAAGTTTTTAATGTTTCGTCTGACAGTGCGTAAGCAGACCAGTCCCCATTTTCTGGTAATCCGTAAAAGTGCGGCAATAGCGCTTGCTGAATACTGTAATGATACAGCAGATAGCGAGAAAGAAAAGGATCATCCCAAACAGGCTTTGTTTGGTCGATGGTAGCTATTTCTTTAGCGGAAATGGCTTGCTTTAATAATTTTCGTGGCTCTTTAATAAATTCTAAATCTGTATAGCCGTAAAAATTGACTAAAAATTGTGGCGTCAAATTTAGTGTTTGTAATTGTTTGGTTAACTGTAACATTAAATAACCGCCAGCGGAACGCCCGCACAAACCAAAGGGCTGGTTTTGAATAATCTCTTCGTTTAGCAATTGGAAGGTTTCTGTTAGCGTCCCTAAGATGTGATCGATTTTTGTATTTGGAGCCAACAAATAGTCCAGTGCTAAAACGGTATAGCCATTGCTTGTAAACAGCTCCTTCAGTTCTTCTGGTAAATCACTTTTGGTTCCATAAATCATCCCGCCACCGTGTAAATAGACGACATAGTTCGTTGGTTCAGTCGTAGTGGGGTAGATAGTAACTGTTGCGCCATTAGCGAGTGTTTGATTGTTTTTCAAGTGCACGTCTCCTCATCTTTATAATGTATGTGGCAATTTCATAATTTAACAATTGCAAGGGATTGGCTAAGTCAATATCAAGAAGTTGTTCCACTTTGTTTAAACGATAACGAATCGTTTTTGAATGAAGGAACATCGCTTCAGAGGTCTGTTTATAGTTGCGATTATTTTGGAAAAAACTGTACAAAGTTTCAAATAAATCGTAGTTGTTTTCGGCTAATTGATAAAGTGCGCGAGGAATTAATTCGTCTAAATTTTCCAATTGGTCTTCGCGGATAAAATTTTTAAATACCCCAATATCGGCTAAGGTGACAATTGGTCCGTTATAAAAAGTTTCATTAAAGCGCAGAATGTCCAGACATTCAATCAGTAGCTCTTTAATCCCTTCTCGTGATTTTAAACTGCTGACGGCAACGGTAAGCGTGTCGTTTTCTTCTAAAAGTTCAGCTAATAAACGACTTAATTGCAGCTTTGTAATTTTTCCATCACTTTCATTGAAGTTAAAAAGGACCGCCGAATAATTTAGCTGATCAAAGAAGATGGATTTCACACGCAGGGTACGAAGTAAGGCAATAATTCGTTCTTTCATGAGTTGTGTATTGGTGTCTTTGGTAGAAAAAGCAATCGCTTGGTAAGAATCTAGCTCTTGCATTTGCACTTCACGAAGCAAACTGTTTAGCTCGTCAGGATTTTGCGGTGTATTTTGTAAAATAGCATCTGCTAAGTTGTTCAAACGAGTATACCGTTCTTTTTTTAACAAATTTTCGGTATTGAATTTTTCTTGTAAGACATCAATCGCATTTTCGATAATCACTAAATCCGTTTCTTTAACCTTTTCATCTTGTAAATAAACCAGAAGTAAACAATTAGTGGAATAACTATTGAAAATAGAAACTTCTAGTGCCAACTGTTTTTTGGGGTTGGCATGAGAATAAAGTGTTAAAAGAGAGTAATCATTTTTAGTGAACTCACTGTTTTTTAGTTTTTCTCTTGAGAGCACAATCGCATCATGGGGTAAGTCGCCATCGCTAATTTCCAGATGTTTATCCAACATTTTTAAAGCGAAGGGTAATTTAATGATGTCATAAAATTCTTGCATAATCGTCTCAACCGTTGGGTAGTGGCGCTCTAATTTGGTGAAACGTTGGCGCACATCGTAATACGTACGTAAGACATGCGACTGATAATTCAACAAAGGCTCGTAAATCGTAAACAGAATTTTTTCATAGCTAATGTCTTGTGTGATTTTAATTAAAGGAATTTCATAATTGAAACATAATTCGATAAACCACTCTGGAATCATTTTAATGAATCGATCTGTTTTCAAAATTAAGCCGCTGATGCCAATTCGGCGCATCTTTACGAAAAAATTTTCCAACTCTTTTTCTGGTAAATCATGCAATGCGTAGAAAGAAGTCAAAATTAACTGATTCTTTCTACTCCAGTTCTCGATATCAATCGCTTCTAAGACCATTGCCGAATCAACTTCATTGTCTAAACCAATCTCTTTCGTCAAAATTTTACCTTTTTTTAAGTCACCTATCGATAATAACTCTCTTAATTTCATCATTTTCTCCTTTTTTCCTCTTATGGATAAAAATTATACCATTTTTTTAGAATTATGTCCGATGAAAACACTTTCTCGTTTCGATACAATAGCATTGTAAGGAATAGATAGGAGGATGAACAATGTTACACACAGTAATTTTGAAAAACAATTACCAAGACTCCATCAACTTAATGTTATTGACCAATAAAATCAATGCATTAGATGGTGTAACCATGAGTCAAATCATGATGGGAACAGATGCCAACAAAGACATCCTTAACAACACGAACTTGTTAACGAATGAGGCCAATAGTGCATCTGCAAACGACATGATGATTGTGGTTGACAGTGAAAAAGAAAACATCATGGAAGAAGTTATGCCAGCGATTGATGAATTCTTAGATGATTTATCAGCAAAGGGAACTAGTGAAGAAGCACAAGCAGCGACTTCTTGGTCAGAAGCGTTTGATCTTTTACCAGAGGCGAATGTAGCGCTATTCAGTATTCCTGGTGAATATGGTGCGCCAGAAATGGAACGTGCCTTAAAAAATGATTTACACGTGTTCTCTTTCACGGATAATGTGTCAATTGAAGATGAAGTACGTTTGAAAAAATTAGCGCATGAAAAAGGCTTACTAATGATGGGGCCTGACTGTGGAACTGGTATTATCTCAAGTATTCCAATCGCCTTTACAAATGTTGTTTCTCCAGGAAACATTGGCGTTGTTGGTGCTTCAGGAACAGGGATTCAAGAAGTTACAACGATTATTGACCGCTTAGGTGGCGGAGTTGTTCACGCCATTGGAACTGGTGGTCGTGACTTAAGCGACAAAGTAGGCGCTATCACAGTGAAAGATGCTATTGTGGCTTTAGAAAATCACGAACCAACCGATGTGATTACAGTTATTTCTAAACCACCTGCAAAAGAAGTTCGTGATGAAGTGGTTGAATTATTACAAAGCATTTCAAAACCAGTCGTTGCGATTTTCTTAGGAGAAAAACCAACAAGTCACGAAGGCAAAGTTTATCTAGCTCATACATTAGAAGAAACAGCTAAAATTGCTGTTGATTTAGCAAATGATGTGGCCGTGAAGAAAAATTACTTTGAAGCATTAGCAAAACCAGCTGTACCAACATTACCAGAAGATAAAGTTGTAAAAGGCTTATATTCAGGTGGTACATTAGCTTCTGAAGCAGGTATGTTAATTTCTGAAGCTTTAGACCTTGGCGGTTTAGTGAAAGCAGAAGGTTATGTCTTGAAATCTCACGGTTATGAAGTCATTGACTTAGGCGATGATATGTATACACAAGGTCGTCCGCACCCAATGATTGACCCAGATGTTCGTATCGAAAAAATTCGTGAATACGCACAAGATGAAAAAACGGGGATTATCTTATTCGATGTGGTGTTAGGCTACGGTGCTCATGAAGACATGGTTGGTGCATTGTTACCAGCAATTGAAGAAGCGCGTGCCACAGCCAAAGAAGCCGGACGTGATCTTTACTTTGTTGCAACTGTTTGTGGGACGACGAAAGATCCGCAAAATTACCAATCGTCGGTTGATCGTTTGAAAGAAGGCGGCGTTTTAGTTGCAGAAAGCAATGCTAAAGCTGTTCAATTAGCTTTATTACTAAAAGGAATCGAAATTTCAGAAGACGATAAAGAAGTGGTTGCTTACAACGGACCAACTGTCGATGTACCAAAACCAGGCGAAAAAGTAATGGAACTATTAACAACCAAACCAAGAATCATTAACGTTGGGTTGCAAAGCTTTACAGAATCAATCGTTGATTACGGTGGCGAAACTGTTCAATTTAACTGGCGTCCACGTGCTAACGGCAATAAAAAAATGATTAAAATTTTGGATGCTTTGGAAGATTACAGTGAACAAATCGAAGCTGAAAATCACAAAGTAACAGACAAAATTAAAAATGCACAACCATTCTTAGTAGATGTGGTACCTGCAAAATCAGTGATTCCAGAATTAAATGATGACGCACAAAAAACATTACTTCATGCTGGACCACCAATCCAATGGTCTGAAATGACTGGACCAATGAAAGGTGCTTGTATCGGTGCAGCATTATTCGAACGTTGGGCAGACAACGAAGAAGATGCTTTGAAGATTTTTGAAGCTGGCGAAGTACGTTTCATTCCTTGTCACCATGTAAAAGCAGTTGGACCAATGGGCGGTATTACTTCTGGTAATATGCCAGTCTTTGTTGTAGAAAATCGCTTAGAAGGTAACGAAGCATACTGTATCTTGAATGAAGGTATCGGTAAAGTATTGCGTTTTGGTGCTTATTCACAAGAAGTGGTTGATCGTTTAGATTGGATTAAAGATGTTTTAGGACCAACTATTGCGAAAGCCTTGAAACTTTCTGAAGAAGGCTTGAACTTAAACGTATTGATTGCGCGCTCTATTACAATGGGTGACGAGTTCCACCAAAGAAATATTGCCGCATCTTTGAACTTCTTAAAAGAATTGTCTCCATTAATTATCAAAACAGATATTCCAGAAGATCAAAAATACGAAGTAATCAAATTCTTAGCTGACACAGATCAATTCTTCTTAAATGTCATGATGGCAACTGGAAAAGCAATTGTTGATGGTGCCCGTAAAGATACCAACGGAACGATTGTCACAACGATGACTCGTAACGGCGTGAACTTTGGGGTCCGGATTGCAGAAACAGGCGATCAATGGCATACCGCACCAGTAAATACACCAAAAGGTCTTTACTTCACTGGTTTCAGCGAAGAAGACGGAAATCCTGATGTCGGGGATAGTGCAATTACTGAAACAGTAGGCGTTGGAGCAATGGCTATGGTAGCTGCACCTGGCGTAACACGGTTTGTTGGTGCAGGTGGCTTTGAAGATGCGTTAGCAACCTCAAATGAAATGGCAAAAATCTGTGAAGGACACAACCCAACATTCTCAATTCCAACTTGGGATTTCCAAGGAACTTGTTTAGGAATTGATATCCGTAAAGTGGTGGAATTAGGAATTACACCAATCATCAATACAGGGATTGCACACAAAAATGCCGGTGTTGGTCAAATTGGTGCAGGGACAGTTAGAGCACCTCTAGGCTGTTTTGAAAAAGCCCTAGAAGCGTATGCTGAGAAACTAGGCATTACGGTTGAATAACCAACTAGTCATTAGTGACTACATTTTTCCTATCCACCAATATGGCAAGATGGGAACCATTCACAGTGTTTTTGAACGTTCATTTAATCTGAAAGTCCAGGATCAATTAATCAATGTTGCAAACTTCCATAATTATTTATCAAGCTTTGGTATGTTTTTGCCAGATCAATTGTTTCAAGAAATCTTTCCGTATGTACAACAAGGTAATAAAGTCAAAATCACAGAAAATCAGTTGACCTTTTACAGTACAGTCGGCGTGAAAACGATCCAACTCACACCTGCCGAGGTCGTTTCTTTAAACATTACTCATTTCAAGTTAGAAAAAGACCAATTACGCTTGTTGCGAGACCGCTTATTAGCGAGAAACTTAGAACGTAGAATTGGCCTGCCTTTAGACGAACGAGCGAAGCATATTTTCAAAAAAATGAGCCAAAAACAAAAAGTTTGGACACTATCGGAATGGCAAGAAGTAACGAATTATCTGATTGGTCGGGGCAAAGGGTTAACCCCGAGTGGTGATGACATTTTAGTGGCGTATCAAACAATTCTGTTCATACTTGCTGATGAAAGAGCTGCGGCGTTAGCCGCTACTCTTTCGGCAGCAAATTTATCCACAACAGATGTTAGTAAAGGCTATATTGCAAGCTCGGCTAAAGGATATGTAAATTCATTGTTGTATCAGTTACTCTTGGATTTGGAGAACCATCGGGATAATAGAGTTGACGAAAATATTGACAGAATTATACAAATCGGACATTCCTCTGGTAAAGATATGTCATTTGGAATGTTACTAGCTTTACAATCTGTAGAGTTAGATGAGAAGTGAGGAGAAGACATGGAGAATAGTAAAAAAAATCAAGCAGTGCAAGTGAGCAATAGTTACTGGATTAAAGTCGTAGCCATTTTCTTCGTAGGCTGGATTTTAATGTACGCAACACGAACTATTTTTAATCCAGTGATGGGGGTCATTGGAGAACAATTTGGTCTAAGTAACACACAACTTGGTTTAGCCAATAGCATCTTCTTTCTAACCTATGCTGTTGCACAGATTCCTTTTGGGATGATTGGCGATAAAATTGGGCGGAAATTAGTCATTGCTGTTGGGTTTATCGTTCTTGCTATTTCTACTTATTTTAGTGGATTAGCGACAACCTTTGTTATGTTTTTAGTCATTCGTGCAATTGCTGGTATTGGTCAAGGCGCTTACTATGGCCCGCAATATGCGTTATCGACAGAAGCGATTCCAGCAAGTAAACGGACCATCGGTAATGCCATCATCAATAGTGGGATGGCCTTCGGTACATCAGGTGGGTACTTACTTTCAAGTAAGTTGGTTTTAGAAAATGGTGAACATTGGAGCAAACCATTCTTTATCATGGCGATTCCAACGTTTATCGTAGGAATTCTTTTCTATACAATTTTGAAAGAAAAAGTGATTCGTCCTGGTGAAGAAGCTGCACGAGCAGCTGCTGAAGAAGGACCGCAAGAAAAGATCTCATTAAAAGAAATTTTCTCAAATCGTAATTTATTAGCCGCATTTATTTTATGTTTCACAAGTATTTATGCAAACTTTGTCATTATTACTTGGTTGCCACAATTTTTAATTGCTGAACGTGGCTTTACAGGAGCGAGCGTTGGTTTCATTTCATCACTTGTACCATGGGCCTCTATTCCAGGCGCCTTAATCTTCGCTCGTTTGAATGATAAAACAGGTGCGACGAAAAAATTAGTCTTTACATTAGTACCTTTAGCAATCCTATCTGTCTTTGCGATTGCTTTTGTAACAAATCGGACATTGTTAATTTCTGTTTTAATTCTTTATGGGTTAACAGGGAAATTAGCGTTAGATCCAATTATGGTGACTTTTGTTACCAAACATGCACCAAAAGCGGCCTTAGGAACAACGTTAAGTGCCTATAATTTTATCGGGATGTCAGGGTCAATCCTAGCACCGTATGTCACAGGATATTTAGCAGATACAGCAGGCTCAATGCAAGTTGGCTTCTATCTTTCTTGTGTACTATTAGTTATTGGTTTACTAGCTTTTGCTTTCTTAGCTAAAGATGAAAGTAAACCGAAATTAGGTTAATTATCCCTTCGATAATGACTGAAACAATCAAAATGAGCAAGACAAAATCTTTCATTTCGTAAACAAATTATTTCTTATCCGTCGATACTGAAAAGATTTTGTCTTTGCTTTACTAAAAAGGAGCGAATCAATCAATGAGTTTAAACGTAATTGCCCTAGGTGGGAATGCTATTTTAGATACGGATCCAACAGATGAAGGCCAAAAAGCCGTCGTTAATCACGCGGCCAAATATATTGCAGAATTTGTTGCCAAAGGGGAACAAGTCATTGTCTGTCACGGAAACGGACCACAAGTAGGGAATTTGCTTTTACAACAAAAAGCAGGCGAAAGTGAAAAAAATCCAGCGTTGAAATTGGATACTTGTGTTGCGATGACACAAGGAAGCATCGGTTACTGGTTACAAAATGCTTTAACTAATGAGTTTGAAAAACGTAACATTGCTAAACCAGTTATCTCTGTAGTTACGCAAGTACGTGTGGTCAAAGAAGATCCTTCGTTTAAAAAACCATCCAAACCAATTGGTCCATTCTATACAAAAGAAGAAGCTGACGCAGAAGCAGCCAAAGATGGCTCTACGTATGTGGAAGATGCTGGCCGTGGCTACCGAAAAGTTGTTCCATCACCAATGCCTAAAGAAATTGTTGAAAAAGAGGCGGTTCGTGCTTTAGTAGAGGCGGACGTTTTAACTATCTGTTCTGGTGGCGGGGGCATTCCGGTCGTAGCAGAAGACGGACAATACGTAGGCGTGGAAGCGGTTAACGACAAAGATTTCTCTGCACGTGTTTTAGCTGAAAACGTTGATGCAGACCGTTTGATTATTTTGACAGGCGTTGATAACATCTACATTAATTACAATCAACCAGATCAAAAAGCATTAGAACAAATCAGTGTAGCCGAAGCAGAAGAATACATTAAAGAAGGTCACTTTGCTGCTGGTAGTATGCTACCAAAAATCGAAGCTGCCTTAGACTTCGTAAAAGGTGATGACAAACGGAAAGCAATCATTACTTCTATCGAAAACTTAGAAAACATCGATAAAGAAGCAGGAACTGTGATCAGTCAAAAGGGGTAGTTTACCATGAAAAAACCGTCCATGATCACCCAAATTGCAATTGCTGTTGTCGTAGGAATCCTCGTAGGACTCTTGATTCCTGCTAGCGGCAATTACTTGAAAATAGTTGGAGATGTCTTTTTGCGACTGATGCAAATGGCTATTCCTATCTTGATCTTAGGGCAAATTGTCCAAGCAGTTGGCAGTATTAATCCAAAAGAATTAACGAGCCTTGGGGGTAGAACAATCGCTGTTTTCGGGATTTCCTCCTTAGCTGCTGCTTTATGGGGCGTCCTAATGGCAGTCATTTTTAATCCAGGATATGGTGTTAAAATGACTGGCTTCCAAGATGCTTCTATTAAAGCGCAAGAAATCTCAATTACTGATACGATTTTAAATTTCGTTCCGAAAAATATTTTTGATTCACTGACTCAAGGATCGATTATTCAAATTATTGTCTTTGCATTATTTTTTGGTTTAGCACTGAATAAATACTTACAAAGCCATCCAGAGACGCAACTCTTCCAAATAATTGTGGACTTTAATGAAGTTATCATTACAGTCATTCGATACGTTATGTATCTAGCACCTCTGGGGATTTTTGCTTTAATTGCTTCAACAATTAGTCACTTAGGCCTTCAAATTATTTTACCGTTAGTGAAGTATCTATTGGTCTATGGATTAGGAACTATTTTATTTTTGGGCATCTGGATTTTGGTTATCACATTGTACTGTAAAGTAAGTCCACTACGTTTAATTACAAACATGAAAAATATGTCTGTGATGGCCTTGGCGACAACTTCTTCAGCAATTACTTTACCAGTAGCTTTGGAAGAAACAGAAGCAAAATTAGGTTTAAGTAAGCGAATTACTAACTTAGTGTTGCCGTTAGGTATGTCATTAAACAGTAACGGTTCAGCGATGCATATGGCTTTTACTGTAATGACTATCGCTCAGATGTATCAGCTAGAGTTTGATATTACGAAAATGATTTACTTAGCAATTACAGCAACGTTTGTCTCACTAGCAAACGCAGTTGTTCCCGGTGCGGGCTTAGTCTCACTGGCAGTGATTGTTCCGCAAATGGGTTTACCCATTGAGAGTATTGCAATTTTTGCAGGCGTCGAATGGTTTGTTGGCATGTTACGAACAATTTTAAATGTCAATTCAGATGTTTACTCTGCTATTCTAGTTGCAAAATCAGTGGATGAAATTGACTATACTGTCTTTAACAGTAGCAATAAGTAGTGAAAAAAGGGGAGGAAATGCAAGGACGAAGAAGAAAATCACTTGTTTTCTTTCCCTTTTTTAAGATTAATGATAAAGGAGCAAGCGCAATGGGAGAAATGGTTGTCGTTACACCGGAAAAATTAGAAAAGCTGATGAAGCAAAAATTAGAAGCTGCTGGTTTACATTCTGAACATGCCGAAGAAGTTGCTCGACATTTAACTTTTGCAGATGCTAGCGGTATTCATTCACACGGGGCGGTTCGTATGGATTATTATGCGGAACGGATTGCAAAAGGCGGGATCACGATTGACCCCGAATTATCATTTGAAAAAACTGGACCGTCCACTGCCATTTTTCATGGCGATAATGGCGTGGGTCAATTTGTTTGTAACGAAGCATTAGCTGCTGCAGTTGATCTAGCCAAAGAATCAGGGTTAGCGTATGTTGGCGTTTCTCAAACGAGTCATAGCGGGACGTTATCGTATTATGTTAAAAAAGCAGCGGAACAAGGCATGGTTGCTCTTTCGATGTGTCAATCTGATCCAATGGTGGTACCGTTTGGTGGTACAAGCAATTATTTTGGAACAAATCCAATCGCTTTTGCAGCACCTAGAGCAGGTCATGAACCAGTCGTGTTTGATATGGCTACGACAGTACAGGCTTGGGGGAAAATTTTAGATGCACGTTCAAGAGATGTTGAAATTCCCGACACATGGGCAGTAGACGAAAAAGGCCAGCCAACGACTGATCCTTATGAAGTACGAGGTTTATTGCCGATTTCAGGACCAAAAGGATATGGACTAATGATGATGGTCGATGTCTTAGCTGGTTCGTTGTTAGGCTTACCTTTTGGCAAACATGTCAGCTCCATGTATGCGGATTTAACGGAGAAACGGAATCTGGGTCAGATGTTTTTAGTCATTGATCCAAGCCGCTTTACAGATTCTGAACGATTTAAAGAAAATATTAATCAAATGGTGGAAGAACTTCATAGTGTGCCTACAGCAGAAGGGTTTCAACAAGTTTACTATCCAGGAGAAATTGGTCAGCTAAACTATCAAAAAGCCATGTCAGAAGGCATTGAAATTCCACAAAGTATTTATGATTATTTAGTTAGTGAGATTGTACATTACGATAAATATGGCGGGCAAGGTGCCTTTGCCAAATAATGAGGAGCGCAGAGAGTATTCGCTACTGCGTTGCTCTCGCCTTCTTTCTATTGGAGGAAAGTAAAATGAAAAAATCGTCAAAAGTAGCACTTATTTTTGCATTCTTAGTTAGTATTTTTGTGCCAGTTGCGGCCTTTGCTGATGAGATTGGGGATGTAGTTGCCCCGACAGGAATCATGGCATTAGTTGTGATTATTCCATTGATTGTTGTTTTGGTTCTATTGTTTATGAAAGTCGATATGATTATCGCTGGTTTAATTGGTGGCGTCTTAGCGATGCTGATTGGTGGCATTGGACTAGAAGAAGCAAATAAACAGATGTTGGAAGCTATCCCAATGATGTTAGGAATTACCGTTCCCATCATTAATTCAGCTGTTGCGATGGCGGTCTTTAAAGCAGGTAGTTATTCAGCTGCATTAACTTTAGCCAAACGAGGCACAAAAGGAAAAGTCGAGTATGTTTCAGCTTTTATTGTTATCTTATTAGCCGCAGCCACATATATGTCAGGAATTGGTGGCGGAAGTGCGATGGTTATTGCGCCATTGGCCTTTGCTGCAGTTGGCGTTGTTCCTGAATTAATTGCAGCAATGTCTTTAGCTGCTGCGGTATCATTTACAACATCACCCGCTTCATTAGAATCAAGTATTGTTTCAAAATTAGGCGATATCAGTGTCGGTTCATATGTTTCAACCATGCGACCTTACTGGTTATTCTTCGTAGCATTAGCGATTGTGTTAGCCTTTTGGGGAACGAAACATAGAAATGTTGGCTTTAAAGAGTCGGCAGATGATGAATTTGATAAAAAGAGCAATGGTGAATTATTTAAAATTACCTTGCCAGCCATTTTCTTATTGTTTGCTGTAATTTTTGGACCAATTGTGAATGATTTAATTGGTTTTGCCTTCTTTACGCCACTTGTATACATGATTTTAACATTAGTTTTAATTTTCTTATGTACAGATTTCTCAATGAACAAATCTGTCGAAGCGATGGTAGATGGGTCTACATATATTTTGACTCGTTTATTCCAAGTAGGGATTTTCTTAGCCTTTATTAATGTTATTGCACAAACAGGAACGTTTGCTGTAATCGCAGGTGTTGCTGAAAATGCACCAGCCTTTATTGTCGTGCCAGTTGCTATTTTAACAGGGATTTTAATTGGGATTCCAGCTGGGGCCTATGTAGGTTCTGTTTTAACTTTAGTGCTACCAGTTGCTGTATCGTTGAACTTCCCGCCGTTAGCATTAGGTTTTGTAGCAATGGGTGTTGGTTTAGGTAGTCAAATGAGTTTCGTTAATATTACTATGCAAGCTTTATCTTCAGGCTTCCAAATTCCAATTTTGGATGTTGTTAAAGGAAACGTGAAATGGTTAAGTATTGCCTCTGTACTATTATTAGTTATCGGTTTAATCTTTGGATAAAAAACAATTTAGGGAGTGGAAAACATGGATTTATTAATTAAACAAGTTCGTCTTCAAGACGGTGAAGCATTACAAGATGTAGCTATTAAAGAAGGTAAAATCATTGAAATCGCCCCAGTTATTACTGGCGATGCCAAAGAAGTCATCGAAGCAGATGGTCGTGTTTTAATCCCAGGTTTTGTAGAAAGCCATTTACATTTGGACAAGGCATTAATCGCTGATCGTAAACCAAATAAATCAGGTACGTTGAAAGAAGCAATTGAAGTAACCGCAGAATTAAAACCAACATTTACCGAAGAAGACATTTACGACCGTGCCAAACGTGCTTTAGAAATGTTAATCGTTCATGGGACCACGGCGTTAAGAACGCATGCAGAATTTGACCCAGCGCAAGGTTTTACTGGCTTCAAAACAATTATGCGTTTGAAAGAAGAATACAAAGAGTTAATTGACATGCAAGTAGTTGCGTTTCCGCAAGAAGGAATTTTTAAAGCCCCTGGAACAGAACAAATGATGTATGAAGCAATGGATATGGGCGCAGACGTTGTCGGCGGTATTCCTTATAATGATGCACCAGCGAAAGAACATATTGATTTAGTGTTTGAAATTGCTAAAAAATATGATAAAGATGTAGATTTACACCAAGATTTTGCCGATGAAGCTGATGATATGAGTATTGAATATTTATGTGAAAAAACCATCGCTGAAGGCTACCAAGGCCGTGTTTCAGTGGGCCACTTAACGGCATTGCATGCCTTACCTGAAGCAGAATTGGCGCCTATTATTGCAAAAATGGCGAAAGCAAATATTAGCGTGATGGCTTTACCAGCAACGGATTTACATTTAGGGGCTCGTGGTGATCAGTACAATGTTCGACGTGCGGTTACGCCAATTCGTAAATTACGCGATGGTGGCGTGAATGTCTGTATTGCTACGAATAATATTCGCAATGCTTTTACACCATATGGCACAGGGGATATTGTTCAAACAGCGATGTTAGCCATTCCTGTTGGGCACCTAGGTGGAGCGGATGACTTAAAAACAGTGCTACCAATGGTAACAACAAGTCCTGCTCGTGCGATGGGACTAGAAGGATACGGTGTCGCAGTTGGGAATAAAGCAGATTTAGTCTTATTAGACACAAAAGTGGTTGAACATGCGATTATTGATATTCCAGAACGGTTATATGTTATTAAAAACGGCCGTGTTACAGTCAAGACAGACAAAAAAGTCGAAATCATTCGTTAAGAAAAAAAACAAAAAGCTCAAAATGTTAGTTGTCAAAACTAACATTTTGAGCTTTTTTTGATAAAGGTAAAGCTAGGAAGGTGAAAATATGATTAATTTATCCTGTTTTAGCTATGATTCTCTATTGAAAAGTTTATTTTCAGTTTATTTTTGGTCGATTTTCCTTGATATATATAGAATCTTCAGGAAATGCTCCTATCTGTTTAAAATTCGGAATTTCAGAAATTATTCTTTTTTGCTAAACTAGTTATAACTGGTTAGTAAAAAGAAGTATTGGACGAATAGCGCTGAAACAAGTGAATGATCCAAAGTATAAAGAAAAATGAAACCGATACCACAAGACAAGACTGTTGCTGAAAATGGTAAGTGATCATTCTGCTAAGTTTAGTGTCTTAATGTTTAGTTAACTAAGAATTGTTGGATTGTTCTTTAGAAAGAAGGGACAATATGAAGCGAAGTAAATGGAAAGAATTGATAGTAACGGGCATCTGCCATATATTAGTATTCCCCATACTAATACAGACAACTGTTTTTGCAGAAACATTACCAAGTACAAAACAAGTAAGAGAAGGAACCAATCATTCATTAACAGCAGAAAAAGCCGAAAGTGAACAACCACAGACAAAGGATAAACTACATGATGAAGAACCACTAGCATTGCCAAAAAGTGAGTTAATCGATAATGAGGCTAATGTTACAAGTCAAACGATTAGAGAAAGAATTGAGACGCCTAACCTAACTTATCGTTATGGATTTATTAATGAAGAGGGGCAGCCAGTAAACGCCAATGAGATCCTTCTACAGTATCATAGTTGGCAAGGCAATTCCCCAAATGGCATAAATGTGTGGGAAGGTGAAAGTCAACCAGTGACAGCATCTACAGTGGCTAATTTAAAAGAAGTGGTAATTCCAAGTGAGAAAGTAGCCGTCTATTCCGACATGTCAACGGTGCTTGCAGCGAGTAATCAAACATTTTTTTTACCAAGATATTATACTTCTTTAAGCTTATACAATAAGAAAGGGGAAATTGATCCCAATTTTCCGCTGCCAACTATTTCCGACGCATCAGGAAACCAATATCCAACAACAATTTCGCAATTTGAATTGGAAAAAATGTCTGCACAACAATATAGTCAGAAAACAGGAGTAACGTTTAACATTAGCGAGAGCCAAAAACTAATCGTTCCTTTGTACAACCAAGTGAAGGTTGATTCATCGAATCAATCTGGGCTATTGAATTACTTTAAATTTTCAGGGCCGGTTTATTATCATGTTACCAATCGCAAAGTGACAGAACATTTTGTGGATACTCAAGGGAAACCAATCCCTCCACCACCGGGGTTTAGACAAGGAAAGCAAACACTTATTGAGCGTGACCCTTACGCCTTTAAACAGAACGGCCTTTTGCCAAGTAGCTATGAAATCGACTCAAAAACATATCAATTTCAAGGATGGTATAAAGGGAAAACGAAACCTGAAAATTTAGAAAAAAGCGTAACGCCCAGTTATGATATTACCTATGACGACAATGATGATTTAACTGTTGTCTATAAGGAGGTACCTCAAAAAAATTATACATTTGAGGATGTCAATGGTGTTGAAATTGCACCACCATCTGATTTTATTCAGGATCACCAACGACCGATAACTACAGATGGCTTTCGCTATTTAGCTGGAAAAAAACTGCCACAACAATACAGCGTTAACGGTAAAACTTATTTATATCAAGGTTGGTATCAAAATAAAACAAAACAAGAGAACTTAGAAAAAACGAAGCGCCCCATAAACTCCCCTGTTTTTAATGAAATGAACGCTATTACAGCAGTGTATAAGGAAATAACTGCAAAAGCTGAAATGCAAATAGAAGGACTAGTCAAAGTCATGCCAAGTGGTTATATACAAATTTGGCAGATTATGCTTACAAATGTGGGAGAAGTACCGTTAAAAAAAATAAACTTAAAGCCAGCAAGTGGTTGGTCACCAGGTCTAGCTCGGCCAATCCAAGTCACGATTCGTGTTGGATCTGAACCAAACAAAATTGTTCCTATTACTGATGAAAATTGGCGAGTTGGCATTGCTTTAAATACGGAAGTGCCTATTGGTCAGACAGCAACTATTATGATGACAACAATTGCTACAGGTGAACCAGATCAAGTGTTACAAGCGGCTGTTGAAATGAATGGAAATTTTTCTGCTGTTCACGCAGCTGATACTGTCAGAATCCAACCTAAAAATCAAGAAATTGTGGCACCAGATGAGGAAGGTTTTATCAGCACACCAACTTTTGATTTTGGTAAAGTCGCCATTTCTAGCAACACGCAGCAACATGGTTTAAAGCAGGCAGCAGATTATTATGAAAATGGTCAGGAAAATCCATATTTACGTTTGAAAAAATCACAACCCAATTGGGCACTAACTGCAGAACTATCCCCCTTTGAAGGAAGAGTGGATCAACTATCATCAATGACAAAGTTATTGTTAGGAACAACCAATGTTTCAGGTTTTATTCAGTACAATCAACCAACGGAAACTAAAGTTGCTCTTGGCAAAACAACCGCTATTCAATTAGTTGCCAACGGTGTAGCTAGCCATATTGTTGCCAATAGTCAGTTTGACGAAAGTGATGTTTATCAATTTGATTTTTCTTTTGATCAAATCAAATTAGAAATTCCAGCAAATCAAGGTAGAAAAGATCAAACTTATCAAGCAATGGTGACTTGGAATTTAGTGACAGGCCCATAAGTCCATAAAAAATAAGTTGAATAGTTTGATCAAAAACATTGCATAGAAATAATAAAAGGCGGCTCAACGAAGCGGCCTTTTTCTTGATTCGTTACCAAAATATAACGAATTTTGTAACAAAAACGTTTAATAAAAAGAAGGAAAAATGATTAATTTTACGAAAAAAAGCATATATCGACAAAAAAGAAGCAAAATTTGAATAAAAAAAGAAAAAATATGAAAAAAAATCGAAGAATTGTTTAACAATTGAAAACACGTGAAAACTAGTCGTGACAAGGTGTAAAAGCCTTACAAAAGGTAAGTTTACCTATTATGGAGAAAGAAGGAGTGATCTGAAATGTTTTTGTAACATTTCTATTGCTTAATTGAAATATGGGTGTGGTAGAATGTTTTTGTCGTAAGAAAAGATTAAGATATTTTAAATAAACTTTAGAAATTAATTCGGAGGAATGACAAGTGAAGAAACGTCTATTTGCATCAGTATTACTATGTTCATTAACGCTATCAGCAATTGCTACCCCAAGCATCGCTTTGGCGGACAATGTTGATAAAAAAATTGAAGAAAAAAATCAAGAAATTTCATCATTAAAAGCAAAACAAGGGGATTTAGCTTCACAAGTATCTTCTTTAGAAGCAGAAGTATCTTCAGTATTTGATGAAAGCATGGCTTTACGTGAACAAAAGCAAACACTAAAAGCAAAATCAGAACAATTACAACAAGAAATTACAAACTTGAATCAACGTATTGAAAAACGTAACGAAGCAATCAAAAATCAAGCACGTGATGTTCAAGTTAATGGACAAAGCACAACAATGCTAGATGCAGTTTTAGATGCGGACTCAGTTGCAGATGCAATCAGCCGTGTTCAAGCTGTTTCAACAATCGTAAGTGCCAACAACGACTTAATGCAACAACAAAAAGAAGACAAACAAGCCGTTGTTGATAAAAAAGCTGAAAACGAGAAAAAAGTGAAACAACTTGAAGCAACAGAAGCTGAATTAGAAACAAAACGTCAAGATTTACTTTCTAAACAATCTGAATTAAACGTAATGAAAGCTTCATTAGCATTAGAACAATCATCAGCTGAAAGTTCTAAAGCTGGCTTAGAAAAACAAAAAGCAGCTGCTGAAGCAGAGCAAGCACGCTTAGCTGCTGAACAAAAAGCTGCAGCTGAAAAAGCTAAACAAGCTGCTGCAAAACCAGCTAAAGCTGAAGTGAAAGCAGAAGCACCAGTTGCCTCTTCATCAACAACAGAAGCACAAGCACCAGCAAGCTCAAGCTCAGCAACTGAATCAAGCACGCAACAAACAACTGAAACAACTACACCAAGTACAGATAATAGTGCAACAGAAAATACTGGCTCTTCTTCATCAGAACAACCAGTACAACCTACAACACCAAGCGATAATGGAAATAATGGTGGCCAAACTGGTGGTGGAACAGTTACACCAACACCAGAACCAACACCAGCACCAGAACCAACACCAGCGCCTTCTGCTGATCCAACAATCAATGCATTGAACGTTCTACGTCAATCATTAGGTTTACGTCCAGTAGTATGGGATGCAGGCTTAGCAGCTTCTGCAACTGCTCGTGCAGCACAAGTTGAAGCAGGTGGTATTCCAAATGATCACTGGTCTCGTGGAGATGAAGTTATCGCAATTATGTGGGCGCCAGGTAACTCAGTAATCATGGCGTGGTACAATGAAACAAACATGGTAACAGCTTCAGGTAGCGGTCACCGTGATTGGGAAATTAACCCAGGTATTACGCGTGTCGGTTTTGGTTACTCAGGTAGCACAATTGTAGGACACTCAGCCTAATCAGCAATGATAAAAATAGACGTAAGCAGCTTCTGAAAAGAAGCTGCTTTTTTCATTACTATTTCATCCGTCTCCGTTGACAAATTTGCTAAACGTGGTATTCTAATTATAATCTAATAATTTCCGTTGAATAGGAAAGTAAGTACAAGACAGCTGGTAGAGAGACTTTGGTTGGTGAAAAAAGTTAGATGTCTGTATCGAAAAATGGCCTAGGAGGAATTTTTGTCGAAACGTAGGCAAAAACGTAATGTCTTTCGTTAACAAGACCGCTGATTATGATTGTCAGTTGAAGGGAAAGAGTCATCTTTCCGAAAAAAGGTGGTACCGCGATAATAATCGCCCTTTTACTAGTTACGGCTAGTAAAAGGGCGTTTTTTTATAAATAAAAATAGGAAAGAGTGAGGCAAATGAGTAGTCAGATTCCTTTTACAGTTGATCATGTGGGAAGTTTTTTACGTCCGGAAACAATTAAGAAAGCACGGAAAAAGGTCCAAGCAGGTGCTTTATCTCAAGCAGAGCTACGTCTTATTGAAGATGAGGAAATCAAAGCATTAGTAGCAAAACAAAAAGCTGGCGGCTTACGGGGAATCACAGATGGTGAATTTCGTCGCGGTTTTTGGCATATTGATTTCTTAGAAGGATTAAATGGTGTGACAGGCTATATCCCAGAAACGGGGTATAACCAAACCTTTCATGGAAAAGCAGCTCCGGCCTATAATATCCGCGTAGTGGATAAAATATCTTTTCCTACGCAACATCCATTTTTAGAGGACTTTTCATTTTTAAAAGAGGTGGTGGAAGTTGGTGATGGCACGGTAGCCAAAGCAACGATCCCTAGTCCGACCATGATTTTACGTCAAGAAATTTTATCTAACGATGGCACCTCGCGCATTCAAACAATTTATCCAGAGATTGGTGCTTTTTATAAGGATTTAGCACAAACATATAAAGACGCAATTGCGGCCTTTTACGAGAGAGGTTGCCGTTATTTGCAATTTGATGATACAAATTGGGCGTTTCTAGCGGATCAGACAAAACAAGAAGAATTACGAGCAAAAGGAATACAGCCAGAGGAAATTGCACAAGTGTGCACCACGATTATTAATGAAGCCTTAGCTGGCAAGCCAGAAGATTTAACTGTAACCACACACATTTGCCGTGGGAACCATGCTTCGTCTTGGTTATTTTCAGGTGGTTATGAACCGATAGCAAAAGAATTATTTGCTACGAATTATGATGGTTTCTTCTTGGAATATGACTCAGATCGTGCAGGGGACTTTTCACCATTAAGACATTGGCAAAATAATGGCAGCAAAGTCGTTTTAGGTTTAGTTACTTCTAAGTTTCCTGAATTAGAAGAGACTGAACAAGTGAAAGCACGAATTGAAGAAGCCCAACAGTTTGTTCCTTTAGAAAACTTAAGTATTAGTCCGCAATGCGGTTTTGCTTCGACGGAAGAAGGAAATCGTTTGACGGAGAAAGAACAATGGCGCAAAGTTCAATTACTTCAAGAAATTGCTAGAGAAGTATGGTAAAAAAACTGGGACATAAGTCTAAACGGCTTATGTCCCAGTTTTTTCATTGTATTATTTTAAATATTGATCTTTAGTAAAATTCGTGTGTTCATACTCGCCGTTGTCACCATAAAAGCGGTTATAGCGTTGTTTGAATTTGCGGAATAAATAAATGACTGTCACTTTAACTAGGCAATACATTGGAATCCCGAAGATAACGCCCATTAAACCAAACAGTTCGCCCATAACTAACAAGACAAGTAAAATAGTAATCGGATGGACTTTTAATTTATCGCCCATCACACGAGGAATAACAAAATCACCATGAATCAATTGGATGGCAAACCAGACGATAACAAATTTAACTACCATAAATGTGGAATCCTGAAAGGCAATAATCAATCCAGGAATAAAGGCAATAAATGGCCCGATATAAGGAATAATACATAAAATACCCGCAGCTAAAGCTAAAATGCTACCAAATTGTAAACCAATTAATAGAAAAGCTGGCCAATACATAATCCCTAAAACCAACGAAGCAATGACTTGACCTTTTAGATAATCGCCAATTTGAATGTTGGCAATTTGGCTATATTCATCAAAATCAGGACGAAAAGCTGGGGGAATGATGCCTTTTACAAAGCGATAAAACTTTTCTTTGTCTTTTAAAAGGAAAAAGGCGATGATAGGTCCTGTAAACAAGGTTAGGAAAGTAGAAGAGACTGCAGAAAAGACGTTTCCCAGACCTTGTGCGCCTGTTTGTAGGTAATCCCCTGCAAAGTCTTTAAAGGAGTTTGCAAGTTTGCCCCAGAGCTGATTAATCGACTCATTAGCAGATTCTAAATCTTTTGCAAAAGGTGTTTTAGCCATAAATTCTTGTACTGTTTGGAGCGTGCTTTTCCAAAAACTTGGGAATTGTTTGATTAATTCTTCCGTTTGGTCTTGGATAATTGGGAAAAGTTGCAGTCCAGCTAACACTAGTAATGCAATAATTAAGACATAGAGAATCGCAATCGCCCAAACACGGGGAATTTTTTTCTCAAGGCGTTTCACCATTGGATTAAGCAAATAAAATAGAATAATACCAAAAAGTACCGGGCCTAAGACGGCACTAAAAATAACAAAAATTGGTTTAAAGATAAATGAAACAGTGTTGAATAAAAAGATAGTTACAGCAATTAGACAAAGGATAGTTAATGTGTAAAGTAAATTTTTCCCACCTAAAAAGCGGATCCACTTGGTACTTTCTTTATCCATAAGTTGCTCCTTTCGTTAAGCTTTATTTCTAAAATGACCAATAATTTCAATGACACCCATGAAAATCAGGATAAATCCAAAGACTTGCATCAAAACTAAGAGACTTTTGAAGGGGTTGAAAACTAAAACAGCTCCAGCGATTAAAACCAGAATACTGTAGATAAGCGCGCCTGTTTGACGAGTATTTAAAGCAAAAGTCAATTGAACGAGGCCGTTTATAACGATACTAATCCCTAATAAAAACGGCAGAATCGAAACAATCACCGGTGCAAAAAATAAAAAGGCTACTGCTAAGACGACAAAGATTAAACCTGTTACGAAACCAAGTCCCCAGCTACCCGTTTGTTTTTTTATTTTGTAGTCATCATAAATATTAATTAACCCTAAAAGCATCAAATAACCAGCAATTAAATAACCGACGAACTGGAAGAAAGCACCGGGATTAAAGACAATGGCACTTCCGATAACGATAAAGACGGCGTCGCGCAATAGGGTATGGCGCCGAAAATTTTCTCTAAAAGTTTGGAACATAAAAATCCTCCTCAATGTTATTGTTTCTTTTATTCTAGCGGAAAAAAGAAAAAAGTGCGAGTGGTAGCTCTAAAAAGTGTTGGAAACTGTGTCTTTAGAAAAAATAACATTAAAAATTAAAAAAGTCTTACAAATGAGCGAAAATTGGCATATAATGGAAAGTGAAATTTTATTTTAAGAAGGAGAGATTTGATGGATTTATTACCTTTATTAGGCGTATTGATCGTCATTGTCGGCTTCGCATTGAAATTTGATGCTATCTTGATTGTGATGGTTGCTTTAATAGTGACGGCTTTTACTGGCGGGCTTGGTTTGACATCGATGCTAGAAACACTAGGAACAACCTTTGTGAATAATCGAGGAATGGCTATCTTTATTATTATTATGTTAGCAACAGGAACTTTAGAAAGAAATGGCTTGAAAGAGTCAGCAGCTACGTTGATTAAACGATTCAAAAAGGTATCTGCTGGTGTGATTATTGACATTTATGGTGTCTTTCGGATTATCTTCGCCGCTTTTAACGTAAGTTTCGGTGGGGTAGCAGGTTTTGTGCGTCCGATTATTTTGCCAATGGCGTTAGGAACAATTGAATCAAAAAATTTACCAATGGTGCCAGAGTATGAAGAAGAACTAAAAGGGATGGCTTCAGCCATGGAAAATATCTGTTGGTTCTTTGGTCAAGTTCTGTTTGTTGGTGGGGCTGGGGCATTGCTTGTTCAATCAACATTGAAAGATTTAGGCTATGAAGTGACATTAGGTAAACTGGCTTTAGTGGAAGTACCAGTCGCCTTAGTTGCCTTAATTTCGGCAAGTATTTACTTTACTTTAAAAGAAAAAAGATTACGTAAAAAATATTATGGACAGGAGGGACTGAAATGAGTTTTTTCACAGATCCAAGTATTGATTTGAGTGCAAAGTTATTGGAAGTCCTTTATATTTTTATGGGGATTATCTTGTTATATACAAGTTTTCGTAGTTTTCGTGATAAAACCAATCAACATGCGTATGGGACTAGTTTATTCTGGGGGATTTTAGGGATCTTAATCGGTTTTGGTCGATTTATCCCACCAGTTGCCTGTGGCGTACTTATTTTTGTGATGACAATTCCGGCAATTCTTCAAAAAGTGACAAAAGGAGAAAGTCGCTTACCTTCGAAAGAATACATGGAAAAAATGTCTCAAAAATTAGGAATGAAGATTTTTATTCCCGCACTAAGTATCGGGGTTTTTGCAATTCTTTTTGCCACATTGACTACTTTAGGAGCTTTAGTCGGTGTCGGTGTTGGTGTCTTTGTAGCGATTTTCATCATGATGTTCTTTTCTAAAAATAATACGCCGAAAGTATTTTTTGATGATGCGGCGGAAATGTTAGAAACAGTCGGTCCTCTTAGTACGTTGCCAATGCTATTAGCTTGTTTAGGTGCTGTTTTTACTAGCGCTGGTGTTGGTGAGATTATTTCAAAAGGTGTTAGTGCCGTAGTACCAGCAGGAAATGTCAATGTAGGGATTATTATTTATGCTGTGGGAATGGTTATTTTTACGGCTATCATGGGCAATGCCTTTGCAGCAATAACCGTGATGACAGTCGGAATTGGTGTGCCGTTTGTCTTTTCTTTAGGTGCAGATCCCGCATTAGTTGGGATGGTTGCCTTAACATGTGGTTTTTGTGGTACACTGTTAACACCGATGGCTGCGAACTTTAATATCGTACCTGTAGCCATGTTGGAAATGAAAGATAAGTACGGCGTCATTAAAAATCAATTGCCGATTGCACTTTTCATGTTAATTTTCCAAATTGTTTATATGATTCTATTCAAATAAGAAAGGATGATCGAAATGAAAGTTATCGTTACTGGCTTTGATCCATTTGGAGGAGAAGCAATCAATCCTGCCTTTGAAGCAGTCAAAAAATTACCTGCTGAAATTGCAGGAGCTGAAATTATTAAAGTTGAGGTGCCAACTGTTTTTGGCACTAGTGGTGAAAAAGTGGCTGAAGCAATTGAAACCCATCAACCAGATATGGTGATTTGTGTTGGACAAGCAGGCGGCCGTCAAACAGTCACTGTTGAAAAAGTGGCAATTAATTTAGCGGAAGCGCGTATCCCGGATAATGCAGGACAACAACCAAGCGATGTGCCGTTGGTTGAAGATGGAGCAACAGCCTATTTTACAAATTTACCGATTAAAGCGATGGTAAAAAATTGTCATGACCATCAATTACCTGCAGCGATTTCTTATACAGCAGGAACCTTTGTATGTAATGATATTATGTATCACTTACTACACTTAATTAACACTAAATATCCAACTATTCGTGGCGGATTTATTCATGTTCCGTTCCTACCAGAACAAACAATTGATAAACCAACGTTTGCTTCTATGTCATTAGAAGCAATCACAGATTCTTTGTTCTATATGATTGAAGCAGCAGTAAAAACGCAAGAAGATATTCAACTACAAGGTGGCACAACCCATTAATTAACAGGCGCTTTCGTGAGAACGGAGGCGCTTTTCTATTTTTACAAAAAGAAAAAGTAATTTTTGTTGGCGTGTGAAAAAATTTTTTATACTATTTTCGTTGACAAGTCGGTTTCTTCTTGGTATATTGAGATTCATAAATTATTAGCCCAGTAGGAAATAGATGTTTTGTTCAGAAAGTCGATGGTTGCTGCGAATCGATCAAGTCTATTTGTGAATTACACTAATAAGTAGTAACAATTACATAATATATAAGCGAGAAGCAAGTAAGCTTCTAATTAAGGTGGTACCGCGGAGAGATTCGTCCTTATTCTTTAAGGATGAATCTCTCTTTTTATGTAGCTTTAGGAGGCGTTTTCAATGAGTTGTGGAGGGGTTATTCGTTATCATAAGATCCTTTAATGTCAGAGTATTCAGAAAAAAGATTAGAGGAGAGTAACGAAATGAAAGAAAAACAGAAAAAGAAGACCGTGAGTGTTCGAGAAGCAAGTATCGTTTTATTAATTATTGTGGCAGCTATTGCAACAGGAGTAATTGGCTTAAAGATATCGCCAAATATTACTATTTTGTTTGTGATTGCATTGATTTTAGGCTACGCAATGTTTCGTAAAGTACCATTTGATCAAATGCATAAAGGGATTGTTGATGGCTTGAAGCCAGGGATTATTCCAATTTTTATTTTCATTTTAGTGGGTGCATTGATTGCCGTTTGGATTCAAGCTGGAATTATTCCAACGATTATGGTTTTTGGTTTTAAAATGATTAGTGTTAAATGGTTTGTGCCGTCAGTTTTTATTGTCTGTGCGATTGTCGGCAGTGCAGTAGGTAGTGCTTTTACAGTGATGTCAACAATTGGAATTGCCTTTTTCGGTATTGGCAGTACCTTAGGGTTAAATCCTGCTTTAGTTGTGGGGGCGATTGTTTCTGGCTCAGTTTTTGGTGATAAAATGTCACCTTTATCAGAATCAACAAACTTAGCCGCAGCGATTGTTGAAGCGGATTTGTTTAAACATATAAAAAACTTGATGTGGTCGACTGTACCAGCATTTATCGTCTCTTTAATCTTGTTTATGATTTTAGGGCAAACGTACGCGAATACTAGTCTGACAGAAGTAGTCCAAGTTATTCAAGTATTGGAAGACCACTTTACCATTTCAATTTGGTCATTGTTACCATTAGCCTTAATGTTAATCTGTGCCTGGCGCAAAATTCCAGCGATTATCACGATTTTGTTGAACATTATTGTGGCAGTAATTATGATTATTATTCAAAATCCGAAAGTATCGTTGCAGGCATTAGGAAACACGTTGGAAAATGGGTTTGTTTCTCAAACGGGGAACGCACAAATTGATCAATTATTAAGTCGTGGCGGGATTATGAGTATGATGCCGACTGTGGCACTTATTATTCTAACGTTGTCTCTAGGTGGCTTATTAATGGAATTAGGATTGATTTCTGCGGTCATGGAAGTTGTTTCGCAGAAAATGAGCAGTACACCGAAATTGATTTTATCAACGTTATTAACAGGAATTGGCGTAAATATTTTTATTGGTGAACAATTCCTATCGGTTATTTTACCAGGGAATGCCTTTAAAGAAGTTTACAAAAAAGAAGGTTTGGATCCGACTGTTTTAGGCAGAACCTTGGAGGATGGTGGGACGGTTATTAACTACCTCATTCCTTGGGGGATTGCAGGTAGCTTCGTAGCGGGGACCTTTGGCGTACCAACGTTGACTTACTTACCATTTGTTTTCTTTAGCTTATTATCGCCTGTCTTCTCAATGGTCAGTGCATTTACTGGTTTAGGAATTAAGCGGTTATCAGCAGAACCTGTTACCGAAAAATAGATTGATTAAAATAGAACAGTTGATGGGGAATACTGTAGTTTCTCCCTGTCAATTGTTCTATTTTTCTTGTAAAAAAGGTTGCATTTTTAGAAAGAAACAGTTATAGTTGACTAGTCAATTGTTGACGAGTCATCTTTTTAAGGAGGAAACTATGTCGTTATCATTACGGGAAGTCAGCCAATTATTATGTCAGTTAAAGGTATTAGATCAAAAAATTACCAAAGTTTTTGAAGAGCAAGTTGGCTTGAGTTTGACTCGTTATGAGTTGCTGATGATTTTAAAAGAACGTCAGCCGTGTCTTCAAACGGAGATTCAAGAACACTTAAAAATCGATAGTGGTGCGGTCACTCGCCATTTGAAAATTTTAGAAGAGAAACAGTATGTGACACGACAGCGAAATCCAGAAAATAATCGGGAAGTGCTAGTGCATTTAACAGAAAAAGCACAACAAGAACTACAGCAATGTACAGCCAAGCAACAAACGGTAACAGAAATTATTCCCAGTACATTTACAAAGGACGACTGTCGCCAATTAAAAGAACTTTTGACAAAACTAGATCAAAGCATTACAACGAAAGAGGTATGATAGAATGACAACATATACAACGAATGATTTTTCAGAGATTGTTTTTGGCCGCAAATCGGTTCGGGTGTACGATGAAACCCATAAAATTTCTCATGAAGAAATGTTAACAATGATTCAAGAAGCGACCACTGCCCCTTCTTCTGTTAACATGCAGCCATGGCGTTTTGTCGTAGTGGAAAGTGAAGCAGGCAAAGAAAAATTAAAACCCTTAATTCGCTTTAATACGCGTCAAAATGAAACATCTTCTGCAATGCTCTTAATTTTTGGTGATCTAAACTGCCATGAACGAGGAGAGGAAATTTACAATCAAGCTTATGCTAGTGGTAAAATGCCTAAGGAAGTGCGGGACCAACAATTAGCAGCCATTATTCCCCATTATGAAAGTTTAAGCAGAGAACAAATGAATGACATCGTAAAAATTGATGCGAGTTTAGCAGCTATGCAATTTATGTTAGTGGCCCGAGCTCACGGATATGAAACAAATCCAATCGGTGGTTTTGAAGCGGAAAAATTAGCCGAAACATTTGGTTTAGATCAAGAGCGCTATGTCCCAGTAATGATTTTATCTGTGGGTAAGGGCATGGAAACTGGTTATGAATCTGTTCGTTTAGCACCAGAAAAAATCACGACATTTGAATAGGCAATAAAAAATGACGGCGTACGCTTGCATCAATCAACGATCTTAAAGAAAGTTGGCTAATGCAACAGCGATGCCGTCATTGTCGTTGGATAAAGTGACTTCCGTTGCGATGCTTTTAAGCTCGTCAACGGCGTTTTCCATAGCAATTCCCGTGCCGGCCCATTCCAACATTGTATAGTCGTTGTGACCATCACCAAAAGCAATTACTTCTTCAGCAGTTATGCCTAACTGTAGGGTTAGTTTTTCTAAAGAACGCGCTTTATCAATATTTTTTGCGGTAAATTCAAAATAGAAAGGAGCGGAAAAAGCAGCGGTGACGGTTTCTTTGAAAGGCGCGTAGATGGCCTCATGATATTTTTGTAAATAGGCGGGTTCACCAGCAATTAAAATTTTGTTCAAGGGAAAGTTTAGTCTGGCGGCTAAATCACGCCACTCACATAATTGAAAGTTGCCACCCCGTGATTCATATTCAATAATATTAAAATCACCAGTCTCTAAATGTAAGGTGTTATGAAAAACATCATTGACATACATAAATGTTTCATCATTAATCATTGGAATTACGTCAAATTGTTTCAAATGCTCTAAAATTTGTTGACTCAATGACTTTGAAATTGTCTGATTAAATAGTTGTTGCTGACTGCCATGATGGGTGACACAAGCGCCGTTATAGGAAAGTAAGTGTCCATTATAATGAGCCATCTCCAATTCATCTGCTAAGGTCCGCATACCGTTAGTCGGGCGGCCAGAAGCCAAAATCAGTGATAGGCCTTGTTTTTGTGCAGCTACTAGTGCTTGTCGCGTTTTTGGTGAAATCTTTTTTTCTGAAGTTAACAAGGTGCCATCAATATCCATTACAATTGCTTTGATTGCCATAATTGGCCTCCAATCCGAAGAGTTTCTTTCTTTTAGTATAAAAGTTTTTTCTATTAATGTAAACGGATTCTCTTGTGAGGTGTATAAAAGAATTATTTTACAAAAATCTATACTATTTTTTTGTGAAATTTCATATAATAGAAGTATTCTAATTATCTACATAGAGAGCGAGGGACAAGGAATATGAAGGAAAAAGAAATGCATTCGCTCTTTTTTAAACATAAGTTTGTGAAAGTAACTCCCTATTTACGTCGTTTTGGTCATCGTTTGAGTGGGATGATTATGCCAAATTTGAGTATTTTTATTGCGTGGAGCTTATTGTCTTTGGTGGCTGGCTATACGACAGGGAATCTACGGCTAGCTCTTTCTGAAGTCGAAACGATAATGATTCGAGTTGTTTTACCGATTTTAATTGGTTTTACAGGCGGAAAAATGTTCGAGGAACAACGTGGCGGCGTTGTTGCTGCTATTGCGACAGTGGGCGTGATTGTTTCCACAGATGTTCCACAGTTGTTTGGTGCTATGTTTATTGGCCCTTTAGCAGGATATACTTTCGCCAAAATTGAACAAATTCTCTTACCGAAAGTTAAAGAAGGCTATGAGATGCTGACTAAAAACTTTTTAGCAGGAATTGTGGGAGGACTGCTTTGCTGTTTTGGTATTCTGGTTGTAGCTCCGGCTGTTGAAAGCGCTAGTTTTTGGCTGTATCAATTTTCTTCTTGGTTAATTGAAGCCAATCTTTTACCATTGGTTCACGTTTTCTTAGAGCCCTTAAAAGTGTTATTTTTTAATAATGCGATTAACCATGGCTTATTAACGCCTCTAGGTTTAGAAGGTGCTAGTCAAACAGGTCAGTCCATTTTATTTCTATTGGAAACAAATCCTGGACCAGGCGTGGGCGTTTTGGTTGCTTTTCTGCTGTTTGGGCCTGTAGGACAACGAAAAACAGCAGGAGGTGCCACCATGATTCAACTGATTGGGGGCATTCATGAAATTTATTTTCCGTTTGTTTTGATGGACCCGCGCTTATTTTTAGCAGTAATTGCTGGAGGAATGAGTGGTACGCTTGTTTTTCAAATATTTAATGTGGGGCTAAGTGCTCCAGCTTCGCCAGGTTCATTGGTTGCGATTTTAGCCAATGCCCCGACTGATGCGAGGCTGGCGGTTTTTAGCGGAATTTTTGTTAGCTTTCTGTGCTCTTTTGCAATAGCAAGCTTGTTATTAAAACGTCAACGAGGAATTGAACCAGTTTCAATGATAAAGATGAAGGAGGAAGACCAAGTGGAAACAGTCACACCTAACTATCAGCAAATTTTATTTGTTTGTGATGCAGGAATGGGCTCAAGTGCCATGGGGGCAAGTTTGCTAAGCCGACAATTAAAAGCTGTGGACTTGGAGATACCTGTGACTTACCAGTCCGTTCATCAGATGAAGTGGCAGCCTAAGACATTAGTGGTGATTCAAGCAGAATTGAAACAGTTAGCACAAAAGTACGTCCCAGAAAAGGATATGGTGAGTGTTCAAAATTTTTTAGAAATTAAATCCTATTACCCGCAAGTTTTAGCCAAACTGACTGCTTCTTCTCAAGAGCAATCTTCACTTGGTTCAGAGTCTACTGAAACGAACTCGACAAAACAAATACAGAAGCTTGTTTTTTTATATGCCGAGAATGTTCGAGGATCGCAAACAATGGGAATGGAATTATTGCGGCAACAAGCAGCGAAACAAGGAGTCGCGATTGAAGTATCTAAAGAGCCACTGGAAACAGTCTTTTTTACCAAGGAGACAACCTACGTAGTGACTCGTGAACTGGCGCAAGCCTATCATTTAGATCTAACGCAACAAAATTTATACGTAGTTACTAGTTTTTTGAATAAGAAAGAGTATCAAGAATGGCTGGAAGGAGGAGCTGATAGATGTTTTTAACGACAAGAGAAACTGTTCTATTAACGGAATTAGTGAATAGTCCTACCCCCGTTTCAGTAAACCGCATGATGAATTTGTTAAAGGTTAGCCGCCGGACGGTATATCGTGAATTAGAAAATTTAGAAACCTCGCTAGCATCGATGGGCGCGACGTTGGAAAAAGTAGCTCGTGGGCGCTTTTCGATTCAAGCAGATGAAGCAGCGATGACGGAAATTCAGGCTGCTATTTTAGGAGAAGAGACACAGGAACTTTCTACTTTGGCGCGGCAACATGCGATTTTATTGACATTACTTCAAACAAAAGAGCCAGTCTCTATGCATTATTTTCTGGAAACGTATTGTATTAGTAATACGACTTTTTATGCCGATATTAAACAATTAGAAACACGGATTGCTCGGATTCCGTTGACGATTTCTCGGAATCAAGGTTATGAAGTGACTGGTTCTGAAAAATATCGCCGTCTTCTAATGGCGAATATTCTAAGTATGGAAATTAATGAGTACCAATTTTTTCATTTTACCGAATTAACAACAAACGACCATTTTTTCTTTCAGTTTATTCATGCAGAACATTTAGCATTTGCACAAAAAATTGTTCAGCCAGAAGTAGAAACTTTATTTCCAGCATTAAGTGATCGCAAATTACAACATTTGATTTTAATGTTAACAATTGCGATGGATCGGGTCACTGCAGGTTTTTATTTAGCTGATGAGACCTATACTGGGCAGATGAATAAGGCCTTTCTAAATTGTTCTAAACGACTTTTTTCAAAAGTCGCTGCTGAAACAAAACAACTATACGCTGTCAGTGAGATTGTTTTTTTTGCTAGCTTATTAAGTGATTTTTCTAATTCTTTTGATGAAGATTTTTTTGATGAACATTTTGACACTCAGCTGGCTTATGAAGTGAAACAACTGATTGAAGCAGTAAGTCAAGAAACGGAAGTTAATTTTTTCGAAGATACCAATTTGTATAAAATGTTGTTGACGCATTTATCAGGTGTTTTTTCGCGGGCGGTTTTACAAGAAGAAGATTTAACGAATCCCATTTTAGAACGGATTATGAATCAATATCAAGAAATAGCTGCGGCTTTACGCCAAGCGTTGCCGCAAATTTTTCCGCAAAAGAATCTATCGGAAGAGGAAATTGCCTACATGGTACTTCATTTTGCCAATTCTTTAGAGCGGAGTCCCAAAATTATGGAAGTTGATATTGCTGGTTTTTCTCCTAGCGGTTTGGCTTCGACAAGTATGCTGGAAATGCGATTACGGCGCTACTTTCCTTTTATCAACCAGATTCATTTTTTTCGGATTGCGGATTTAGGTAAGGTGAATGTTGAGGAAAACTATGACTTAGTGATTTCCACTTCGTTATTACCAGGATACAACGGTAAATATAAATTGATCTCACCGTTACTTTTAGACGATGAAATCCGCCAATTGAAAGAAGAGTTTAAGCGGATTAGTCACGAAAAACGCTCGCTTAGGAAAGCGCCTGTGAAAAAAATAGGTGGCGAAGAAAGCTACGAAACGGTGGTCGCTTTCATGGAAGAAATTAGTAAACTATTAGAAACATTTTTCATAGCAGATTTAAATAATCAAGCGGATTTAGCAGAAACCGTTCAACAAGCTCTTGCGCAACTTTCCGCAGATTTAATCACCGATAGTGCAATCGTCTGTCAGCAATTGATGAAACGTTACGAGCAAGCGCCTATTGGGATTCCTCAGACGGAAATGGCCTTATTCCATACCTCAAGTACAGCAGTGACACAGCCTGTTTTTTGTATTTTTAATCTGGCCCAGCCACTTATGATTGAAGGTATGGATAAAAAGCCGATGCAGTTACAACGTATGTTACTCATGCTAGCGCCGATGCCGATTGATGAAACAATCGGGAAAATTTTAGGAAAAATCAGTGGTGCGATTATTATGAATGATTTAAATACAGAAATTTTTCATTCAGGAAATGAAGCCATTGTTTATCAGTTGCTTTCGTCATTATTAATTGAAGAAATGAAAGGCTAGGTGTTGAGAGATGTTTGAAATTACAGCGGAGCAAATAATGTTGAATCAATCATATGCTAGTTGGGAGGAAGCACTTGCAGCTTCTGGTGAATTACTGCTAAAAAATCAGTTGGTCACGCCTGACTATGTCAAAGCAATGTATCAACGTCAACAAAAAGTCAGCGTGTATATCGGTAACTTCGTGGCATTGCCTCATGCGGAAGGACAAGATGAACAAGTTTTAAAAGAAGGGATTTGCTTTATTCAAGTGCCTGATGGGGTCAACTTTGGTACGGAAGCAGATCGAAAAATAGCTACTTTGTTATTTGTCGTTGCTCTAAAAAGTCAACGGCAACTAAGCATGCTTCAAGAATTAGCTTTTTTCTGTTCAGATCTCGAAAACATTCAGCGGCTCAGTGATTGTCGAACAATAGATGAAGCGCAAAAAATTCTGGCTCAAGCCTAAAGTTACGTCTGAAAAAATCAATTCAATTTGAAATGTTCAATAATTATTGAAATAATTTTATATTAAAAATTAAAATATTTTTATTTAAGAGATTAAACAAAAAAGATGAGAAGATTCCTTGACAAAAAATAGGCCCTATGATAAATTTAAAGTAACTTGTGACAAAGTCGTGCATGGATGCACTAAAAAGACACCCTATTGTGGTAGGGTGTCTTTTTTTGCTGTTTAGACAGCAGCGGTTGGAAGCAACTTGTTTATTCCTCGTTCTGTTTTTCCAACCAAATGGTTACAAGTTTCAGGACAATCCCGACAAAAATCGGCACAAGAATTTTTGTGACAATCTCGTACATGTGATGCACCTCCTTTCGAGGCAAGTCGCCAATTTGAGTATAGCATAAAAAGTTGTTCGTTTATTATTGAAATTATTAGAAATGGAATAAGCACGTGTTTTCTGGTTTTCGTAACTAGAGAACACGTGCTTTTTTCTTTCAACTTTTGGCACAATGGTTTGTGCCAAAGTACGACTTTTTTCAGCTTTGGAAAGCGGATACAATTTAGTCAACAAGAAAAGTTACTTGAGAGAAGGGGAATAAAAATGGAACAAGTACCAGAAAAAAATAAAGTATCAATTAAAGCAAAAGTCCAAAGACTTGGCAGTACCTTATCTAGCATGGTGATGCCCAATATCGGGGCGTTGATTGCGTGGGGCGTTTTGACAGCGCTATTTATCCCAGATGGATATCTGCCAAATAAAGCCTTTGCCACGATGGTTGGCCCAATGTTGACCTATTTAATTCCATTATTAATTGGCTACACTGGTGGGAAAGTAATTGCAGGTGATCGCGGTGCCGTAGTTGGCGCAATTGCGACAATGGGCGTGATTGTGGGAACCGATATTCCGATGATGCTAGGTGCCATGATTATGGGTCCACTTGGTGGCTTTACAATTAAGAAATTTGATCAGTATTTCCAACATCGGATTAAAGCTGGTTTTGAAATGTTAGTAAACAATTTTTCAGCTGGATTGATTGGTTTTGCGTTAGCTTTACTTGGTTTTTCAGCGATTGGCCCAATTGTCGATGCGCTGACTGCTGCAATGGCACGTGGTGTGGAAATCATTTTAAATGCTCATTTGATTCCATTAACGAGTATTTTTATTGAACCGGCAAAAGTGCTCTTTTTAAACAATGCGATTAATCATGGCATTTTAACACCCCTAGGGACAGAACAAGTCTTATCGGCTGGCAAATCAATTCTTTTCCTATTAGAAGCAAACCCTGGTCCTGGGTTAGGTGTCTTATTAGCATTTATGTTTTTTGGAAAAGGTGCGGCAAAATCTTCTGCGCCGGGAGCAATAATTATTCATTTCCTTGGTGGTATCCACGAAATTTACTTCCCATATGTAATGATGAAACCGTTATTATTCTTATCGGTTATTGCAGGTGGCGCGACAGGTAGTTTGGTTTTCCAAACGTTAGATGCTGGTTTACGTGCGCCCGCTTCACCAGGCTCCATTATAGCTATTTTAGCGATGACACCAATGGGTTCTTACTTACCAGTTATTTTAGGTGTTTTGGCAGCAACTGCTGTTTCCTTTGCAGTATCCGCAGTCATTTTAAAAGCAGATGCGAAAGAAGAAAGTGATGAATTTGCCCAAAAAGTGAAAGAAACCCAAGCTGCTAAAGCAGCATCAAAAGGATTAACTGTCACAAATGGTAGTGCTTCATTGTCAGGAATTCAACAAATTATTTTTGCTTGTGATGCTGGGATGGGCTCTAGTGCAATGGGTGCGTCTATCTTACGGAAAAAGGTCCAAGAGGCTGGTTTAGTACAAACTGTGACGAATCGGGCCATTAATAATTTGACCGATGAGGGAAATACATTGATTGTCACACAAGCGGAATTGCAAGAACGGGCCAAACAGAAAGCACCTAATGCAACCTTTGTAGCAGTTGAAAACTTCTTGAACTCACCACGTTATGATGAAATTGTGGCTGAACTATCAGGTACCAAAGAAAAAAACGACGCACAACCAACAGCCTTCAAAGCAACACCTGCTTCTGAAATTGAGGGAGATTTAGCAAATGTCAATGAAATTCTTTTGGTTCACGATGACCGTGTCGGGTCAGCAACGATGGGAATGAAAGTCTTAGAAGAAATTTTAGATAAAGAGAAAATTTCAATGCCGATTCGAAAAATTAATATTAATGAATTAACTCAACAAACACAGGCTTTAATTGTCACAAAAGCTGAACTAACGGAACAAGCCCGTAAAAAAGCACCGAAAGCGACACACTTATCAGTAAAAAGTATGGTTAATCCCAAAAAATATGAAACAGTGGTTTCGCTCTTAAAAGAAAGTGCCTAGAGAGGAAGAAAACAATGGAAAATCTTACGAATATTTCAATTGAATTAAATCAACAGTTTAATACAAAAGAAGAAGCTATTCGCTTTTGCGGCGAAAAACTAGTCGAGGCAGGCTGTGTTGAGCCCGCTTATATCGAAGCAATGATTGAAAGAGACCAATTGCTATCTGTTTATATGGGGAATTTTATTGCTATTCCTCATGGAACAGAAGAAGCCAAAAAATTAGTGAAAAAATCAGGAATCTGTGTAGTGCAAGTCCCAGAGGGCGTTAATTTTGGCACCGAAGAAGATGAAAAAATTGCTACCGTGTTATTTGGGATTGCCGGAGTCGGTGAAGAACATTTGCAATTAGTCCAACAAATTGCACTTTATTGTAGTGATATGGATAACGTGGTGCAACTTGCCGACGCATTAAGTAAAGAAGAAATAACAGAAAATTTAGCCATTGCTTAAAGGAGAGAATAAGAATGAACGCAGTACATTTTGGAGCAGGAAATATTGGACGCGGCTTTATCGGCGAAATTTTAGCTAAAAACGGGTTTCATATTACGTTTGTGGATGTTAATGAAACCATCATTCAAGCGTTAAAAGAACGTAAAAGTTATACAATTGAATTGGCCGATGCCTCACATCAACAAATTAACGTTGAAAATGTGACCGGGTTAAATAACATGACAGAACCAGAAAAAGTAGTAGAAGCAATTGCGGAAGCCGATTTAGTCACGACGGCGATTGGTCCCAATATTTTACCAAGAATTGCTGAATTAATTGCTCAAGGAATTGATGCACGTGCCGAAGCAAATTGTCAAAAGCCGCTGGATATTATCGCTTGTGAAAATATGATTGGTGGTTCAACCTTTTTAGCAGAAGAAGTGGCCAAATATTTGAAAAACCCAGCTTATGCTGAACAATGGATTGGTTTTCCTGATGCGGCGGTTGATCGGATTGTTCCATTACAAAAACATGAAGATCCACTTTTTGTTCAAGTTGAGCCTTTTTGTGAATGGGTCATTGATGATACCAACCGAAAAGCCAATGAGATTCAGTTAGAAGGTGTTCATTACGTTGCTGATTTAGAGCCGTATATTGAACGAAAATTATTTAGTGTAAACACTGGCCATGCTACAGTTGCCTATACAGGGGCGTTGTTAGGCTATCAAACCATTGACGAAGCGATGCAGGATGCCTTAGTGGTAGCACAACTCAAATCAGTTTTGCAGGAAACTGGTAAACTTTTAGTGGCCAAATGGAATTTTGATGAACAAGAACATGCAGCCTATATTGAAAAAATTATTCAACGTTTCCAAAATAAATATATTTCAGATGCTATTACACGTGTAGCACGGACACCAATCAGAAAATTAGGTGCGCAAGAACGGTTTATTCGACCAATCCGTGAATTACAGGAACGCAATCTAGTGTCGCCGCATTTATTAGCAATGATTGGTATTGTTTTTAATTATCATGATCCAGAAGATGAACAAAGCCGTCAATTACAGGAAATGCTTGACCAAGAAAGCGTTGATACAGTGATCGCTGAAGTAACGGGCATTGAAGATCCAGAAACGGTTAAAAATATTAAACAAAACGTAGAACGCTATGCGCGACCACAAGTAGCATAATAACAAAATCCTTCTACCAAGATACTTCACATTTCTTAATTAAAGGGAAAAAAACAACCGCTCACTGATTAAAGTGAGGGGTTGTTTTTTACATATTGACTAAGTGGTTTTTGATAAAGCTCTCCTTTGAAGACACCTGTATTGAAGTATTCAGCTAATTGGTAACCAATGAATGGGCCAGTAGTGAGTCCTGATGAACCAAGTCCGCTAGCAACCACAAGGTGGGGCATTTCTGGCAAAGGGCCAAAAAACGGAGCGAAATCAGATGTATAAGCACGTGTACCGACACGGTAATGCATGGGTTGCTTAAAAAGCTGCTCTGCTTCTTTTAGAAATGGCGCAGTCCCAGAAGTTAGTTGTTGAAAAGCGCTAGCAGTCTCTTTTAAATCCCAGGCTTGTTCATTTTCGTGGGTGGCACCTAATAAAATTTTTCCTTGATTAAAAGGAATTAAATCGGCTTCGCCATCTAACATAGCAACAGGCCATTGCTGACTGTTTGTAAAAGGGGTCTCGAAAACTAATAATTGTCCTTTTTGGGGACGAATGTCCACAGATAAATTTAAAGTAGCGAGTAATTCCTTTAAATGAGGACCAGGTGTTAAAGCGAGAAAATCAACGCTCTTTTTTTCTGAATTTGTGACAATTTCCCACCCTTGATTCAGTTGTCGAAAGTGCGCCCGTTGTGAACAAAAAGTGACCCCTTTGGCTTCGGCGCGTTTCTGAAGATGGTTTAGATAAGCTGGTCCATCTAGGCGACCGCCGCCAGAAATAAAAAGTGAGGGAGTTTCCTTAAGTAGCGGTAAGAACTTCGCTGTTTGAACCGCTGACAACATCGTGATTTCTCCAATTTCAGGTGCAGTTTGCTTACGCTCTTCTGCCAAATGGGCTAAGTCTGCCAAAGCGGCTGCCGGGCGCAAAATGACTGTCCCTGATTGACGATAAATATCCTCCGTCAGCTGAAAATCTTTGACTAGCTTTGGAAATAGGGCAGCGCCCTCTCGCGCTAATTGGTACCATTTCTTATTCCGACGTTTGGATAGCCAAGGGGAAATAATACCGGCGCTCGCTTTAGTCGCTTGGCCGAGCCCTTCATCATAAACGGTAATGTCAAATTTTTGTGGATCTAAATAATTAGCTAACGTCATTCCGATAATGCCGCCGCCAATAATGGCAATTTTTTTCATGCTTCTTCTCTCCTTCGAACAGTTGTATTGTAACACAAAAAAACCGCCTCTAGACAGAGACGATTGGGAGATAACTTGTTAACGGGTCCTTCTGTGTGTGTAAATAGAATTGCCGCCTTCTAAAACGTGAACAATTTCTTGTGCCATTTCTGCCACAGGCACAGGATCATAGCCAATAAATAAGTTCTTTAAAAAGGGGATTTTCTTAAAAAAATAAATACATTTACTAAAAAGTATGGTGCCGGTACGTTCTTGACCTACAAGTAAACTAGGATAAAAAATCACTGCTTCGGCGACTTCTTGGTGGATTAGTTCCTCCGCTGCCAATTTGGCATCCATATATTTTCTCAAAGGGAAAGGAACAGTATTGGCTGAAATAAATAAAAACTTAGCTGGCTTTTTTTGTTGTGCTAAAAAAGAACTGATTTTTTTCACTGGCGTCAGAATTAGCCGTTGATAGGTTTTCTTTTTTCGTGGATTTTCAAATAAAATACCTACTGTATCAATGACCCAGTCAGCACGCTGGACTTGTTCTTGCCAATTCGTGTCACGAGTAACATCGGAGCATACCCACTGCACTTGGTGGCTCCAAGATGCGGAGAGCGTGGCAGGCTTTCCATGACGTGAAACACTGATGACTTGATGTTGGCGTTGGACTAAAATTTTCGCGATTTGTTGACCTAAAAAACCGCTACCGCCAAAAATAATGACTTTCATGGCAAGCCCTCACTTTCAATTGTTTCTTCTAGTGTACCTTAAATAAAAAAAGAAGCAAAAAATCTCGATTGCGTATAGTTTAGTTATAAATAACATAAAAATAACCTTTTTAGATTGTTGAAATACAAAGACCCAACAATGGTTATTTATTGTCGTGAAATAAATAAAAAAATGAACAAAAATGAAATAAATCAGACTAAAGGCCTAGAGAAATGCCCTTGTTTCTTGAATTCAAGCATGGTTAAATAGTTATAAGTGAACGACCGAGCAATTTAGTTTGTTGGGGAAAATAGACAGAATGAGGAGATGAAACGAAGAAAATGAAGAAGAAAACGATAATTATATTGGGGGCAGTTGCGGTAATTGCGGTTGGGGGCATCGTAACTGTGAATGCGTTAAATAAAAATGCACAACAAGTAGCTGTCAAGCAAGCGCCTAAAGATGACTGGGGAATTGACTATTTTGATGTTCCTGACTTGCAACAAATTTATATTAACGGTGTCATCCAACCGGAACAAATGGAAGCCTTTGCGCGCGATCAAAAAATAACAAAGGATCCAGAGATTAAGGTGAAAAACGGCGATGTCGTAGATGCAGGCACAGAATTATTTACTTATGAAGATGAGGCGGTCACAAAAGAAATTGAGGCCCAACAAAATAGCTTAGCCAAATTAGAAACGAAGCGGGCGAATATCTATAATAAGTGGAATCGGGCCATTGATAAATTTAATAAAACTAAAGAAGAAGACCGCACGATGTCTGGTGATGATTTAAATGAACAATATCAAACAGAAGTCGATGCGGTAGATGAAGAGATTACCTTCACCAATGAAACCTTAGCGGATTTAGGAGCGAAGCAATATATTTCCACAAAGGCTAATTTCAAAGGCCGCGTATCAATTCCAGAAGTAAAAGATGCCAATTCACCGATTTTACGGTTAACTTCAGAAGATCTTTATTTAGCTGGAAAAGTGAATGAAAAGGACTTGACTAAAATTAGTGTTGGGCAAAAAGCTAAACTAACTTCTGTTTCCAACAATGTGGTTGTGGATGGCTCAATTTCTTATATCGATGATAATCCTCCTGAAGGCAACAGCGATGCCGCGAGTGGCAATCCAGAGGGAGGCACGACGATGTCTAGTTATAGCGTCAAAATTGCGTTGGCCAATTTAGACAAAGTCAAAAATGGCTACCATATGCAAGCAACCATTGATTTAGGCGATTTAGGGGCGATTGAGTTACCGAAAAAAGCGATTCAAAAAGAGGGTGAACAGGCCTACGTTTTAGTGAATGATTTTGGAACCATCATTCGTCGTGATGTCCAAGTCGGGCAAGAAAATGGCGACAAAATGGCGATTGAATCTGGCTTAGAATCAGCCGACCGAGTGGTTATTTCTTCAAAAAAACCAGTAAAAGTCGGTGATATTGTGGAATCAGATGCAGCGATTGCTTCTGATGAATCAGCAACCAACGAATCAATGACAGATGCGTCGAAATAGGAGGGCTTGATGGTGGAAGCAAACAATACAAATCAACCCCTCATTGAATTGCGGGACATTAACAAGTTCTATCCAGTAGGTAAGGAAAAACTACATGTTTTAAAAGAATTGAACTTGACCATCCATCAAGGAGAGTTCATTTTAATCATGGGGAAGTCCGGCAGCGGTAAGACAACGCTGATGAACATTATTGGGTTCTTGGATCGCTTAACATACGGAAGCTATCATTTCTCAGGAACAGATGTTTCAAAATTGTCTGAAAATAAAAAATCAGCCTTTCGCAATGAATATCTAGGATTTATTTTTCAACAATTTTTCTTGATTAATTCTTTAAATGTTAGTCAAAATGTTCAATTGCCCTGTGTTTATGAAGGGAAAAAAAGCCGCGCTGAGAAAAAAGCGATTGCTGAAAAATACCTAAAAATTGTCGGTTTGGAAACAAAAGCCAAATCAAAAGTTACTGAACTTTCTGGAGGACAGCAACAAAGAGTAGCCATTGCTCGTTCCTTGGTGAATGATCCATTATTGATTATGGCTGATGAACCGACTGGGGCATTGGATAGTGAAACGGGTACAGAAATTATGGAATTATTGAAAGAATTGAATGAACAAGGCAAAACAATTGTCATGGTGACACATGATGAAGATATGAAAAAATATGCCTCACGAGTGATTCATATGAAAGATGGTCGCTTTTTGGAAGAAGAGGTGATTAGATGATTGCTAATTTATTTGTTAGTACTTTTTTAAGCTTAAAGGCACATAAGTTGCGGGTATTTTTAACGATGGTCGGGATTATTATTGGGATTACATCAGTCGTAACGATTTCTGCGCTAGGTGAAGGGATGAAGCGTCAAGTTGTGAAGGCATCCAGTGCAGTGAACGCGGATGTTTTGAAGATTCATTATACAATGTCGGATGGTAGCAGTGACAATTTTATGTCCTATGAAGAGCCAGATTATACGTTTAGCCGAGTGGACTTGAAAAAATTACAAGACATTCAAGGAATTGAAAGTATTTATCCTCAATATGGTGAATCAATGATGGGGGGCGGAGACAATTTGTTTGTACCAATGGATTATTTTGGGGCGCAAGCGAATTTATCCATTACGTCGACTAAAGGGCAGAATGATATTTTATATGGTCGTGATTTTCAACCGAGCGATGCAAATACAGATGCGATTGTCTTAAATCATGATATCTTTGAAGCGCAAATTCGGCTTGATGATCCTAGCCAACTCATTGGAAAAGCTGTTTCAATTGGTGGTTATATGTACAAGGTGATTGGTATTTTAGCACCAAAAGATTTAGATAGTTTGGGTATGAACGATGATTGGGCAACTGCTATGAGCAGTTTTGTTTCTCGAGAATCATACAATAAATTAGCGAAAACAAAAGCAATTAGTGGCATCAATATTAAGGTTCGTGAGGGAGCAGACCGTGAAGCAATTTTAGGACAGGCAATCACTATTTTAAGTGAAAATCATCCTGAAGTGAAAGGAACGTTTAAAGAAAATGACCAAGACCAACAACTCCAACAACAAATGGAAGAAATGGTCACGGGTATGACGATGTTTCTGATGGCAATTACTGCAATCTCCCTATTAGTCGGGGGAATTGGCGTCATGAACATCATGTATGTGTCTGTTACGGAACGGAAACGAGAAATCGGGATTCGCCGGGCCATTGGTGCTAAACCACGAGTCATTTTATTCCAATTTTTAATGGAAGCAGCGTTTATCACATTGATTGGTGGTTTGATTGGTGTCGGCTGCGGCTATTTATTGGCAACTGTGGTCGGTGGGTATATTTCGATTACGCCAATTATTACGCCGTCCATCTTTGCTATTTCAACATTAGTTTCGGTCTTCACAGGTATCTTTTTCGGGATTATTCCAGCAATTGGTGCCTCGAGGATGGATCCGATTAAAGCGATTTATAATTAAAAAGATATATTTTGGGTTTTTTCTAAACAGTTCAAATAATCTGAAATTAGATTGTTTGTTAAAAGATTGAATGATATGCTTTTGTTGTGCATGGTCACAATGGAAGCATATTGTTTTAATAGGAGGAGAGAAAATGAAAAAAACGGTTAGACTGTTGTTGGTTGGTTATGTAGAATGGACTGTAGAAGAAAGGTATCAAAGCTGTCTAGGGAATAATATAGTGAGTATAAGACAATTGTTTAAAAAAGTTCAGGCGCCAATTACATATAGAAATACAACGAAAATATGAAAAAAATAGTAGCAGGATTTCTTAGTTTGATTAGTATTGGAATAATGTTATTTGTTGTAAAAGACAAATTGATAGAAGAAAAAAAGCAATCTTTTGTTGTGCAAGAAGAAACAGATTTTTATGTATTATCAACCCAAGCGATTTATTCATTCATGTTTTCTGAAAATGACATCAAAAAACATAAGCGAAGTCGTGTGGATCTACCAGAGATTGTCCCAACAGGGTTTTCAAAAGGAAGATTACAATCCCATTATTTACTATTTTCAACAGGTGATCTTTTGAGCAGCACTAAGGATGAATTTATAGTGAGTGTTGATTTTTTTAAAGGAGAACTTTTGAAAAGAAAGACAGAAAAATATCTTTATACTGGTACTGGTTATAGCTCCAACTATTTTTATACTGTTCAAGCAGAGCGTTTATATTCTTTTGATACTGAAGGGAATCCAGTTAGTTCATACATGTTTAATGAATCTACAACACCAGTTACGCAATTTTCAGGAACACAAAATAAGCTATATGTCGTCGCTAGTCAGGAAGACAAAGAAAAACAACTTTATGAGAATATGTTGTTCATTTTTAAAGAAGGAGAAAATTTGACATTAACAGACGAAATATTTTTAGATACAAACCCAGAGTATGTTTATGGTTTTACTTCTTCTGTGATTGTAAATAATCAAATTTACTTGCCGATAACGGCTCATAGAAACCGAGTAAGTTATGAAAATGTGCCAGATAATCGAATTATGCAAATGGGTTTAGATGCTAAAAATCAACGTTTTATTCAATTGACAGAGAATTTTCCTAACCTAATTTACAAAAGTAGAACGTCCGAATATTTGATTATTGATCACGAGCCAAATGCATTAGGGAAAGTGGGGCTGTCAATTGTTAATCTTGCTACGGAAGAAAGTTATTTTTTAAATATTAATGGACAGTTAAAGACGGAAGAATTAGAAGAATCTATGATTTATAGTGTAAATACAACGAAAGATAATCAGTTGTTGGTTTTAGCTGGTCAGACGCTTCTCAGATATGATTTGGTGACAGGAAATTTGCTTTCGGAAACAAAAGTTCTTGAAAAAGAAGAACAAGGTATTTATATTTGGGTTAATCATTAAAAAAGAAGGACCGCCTGATAAGTTTCTCAGGCAGTCCTTTTTTTATTTCATGTCACTAAGAATTTTCTGAATCAATTCTTGTTGAAACTCTTTGGTATATTGTTCGGTGAGTTTCGCTTGTTCTTCTTGGGACATTGATGGATTCGCCATCATAGCAGCCATCATTTTTTTGCCAACTGTTTCAGTCCCTTCTTTTTTGATATCAGCGGCATGTTGTTCCATATATTCACCTAATTTTTTGGCTTGATCAGCACTTAAAACTAGCCAGTCACTAGCAATGTTGAAGGTGTTTTCTTGTTTTGCAAATTGGTTATCGTTGTCAGCAAGGCCAAATAGTGTTTTGGCCCAGGACTCTTGATAGGACCATTTCGTCGTTTTTTGGACTAATGTGGATTTTTGAGCATCTTTTTGAACTGTGTTTGTGACGTTTTCCGTTCCTGTTTTTTGTAGTTTCTTTTTATCTGGTGTGTTATATAAATAAACTTTTTCGGAACCATCGCCCAACGGCTGGTACAATAACATGTTGGGGCCATCTTTGCTTGAACTACTGCTTTTTAGTTCAAACGTTTTGTCCTGAGTAACTTCGGTCATACCAAAATGATCTTTATCGTTTAAAACGATAAGACTTAACGAAGCTAAGAACCCTAAACCAAAAATAACCATACAGCATTTATGCCAAACTTTTCGGCCAAATACATTTGTGTAGGCAAAGCCTAACACGCAAAGGATTAAAAGGAAAATAATCATTATTTCATTGCACCTACTTCCTTAACAGGCATCGCTTCTTTTTTATTTAAGAAGAAAGTAATCGCCAAGCCGAGAACGCCAAAGATTGTTGCCACGAAGAAGGCTGCGTGATAACCGTTTAGTGTTGCGTTTGTTGCTTGGTCGCGATAAGTGAGTGGGGCTGTTTTTAATAAGTCCGATGCAGGTAAGCCGTCTTTGGTAACATTTGTTAAAACACTAATCAAAACAGCTGTTCCAATTGAGCTGGCTACTTGTCGGAAGGTGTTGTTTACAGCAGTTCCGTGACTTAATAAATTCATTGGTAAAGCATTCATGCCAGAAGTTGTCACAGGCATCATGACCATCGAAATACCAAACATCCGAATCGCATATAGGACAATGATATAAATAATAGGTGTTGCTTTTGTTAAGAAAGCAAACGGTAACGTTGCAGCTGTTAAAATAAACATCCCAGTAATCGCAAGACGACGGGCACCAATTTTATCAAAAATGCGACCAGTTACTGGCATCATAAGTCCCATGACTAACGCTCCTGGTAAAAGCATTAACCCTGAATGGAAGGCAGATTCGCCACGAATATTTTGGATATACAAAGGTAAAACCATTTCGGCGCCAATCATTGCCATGTTGGTTACGCCAGATAAAATGGCCGCAACAGTAAAGACTTTTGATTTAAAAACGCGTAGTTCTAAGAAAGGTTGTTCTAAATGCAATTGTCGATATGTAAAAAGACATAAAACAATCGCACCAACAATTAAGAATCCATAGACTTGCGGGCTACCCCAACCTTTATCACCAACGCTTGAGAAACCGTAAAGTAAGCTACCAAAGCCGAGAGTAGAAAGAATGACCGATAAGACATCGATACTTGGATTAGATAATTGAATGACATTTTTCATTAAAAATGAAGCTAAAATTAGGACTAAAACGACAATTGGAATGACCATCCCAAAAAGGTCACGCCATGTATAAGAATCAATAATCCAACCAGATAATGTTGGACCTAAAGCGGGTGCTAATCCGATAACAATTCCCGTTGTGCCCATGGCAGCGCCACGTTTTTCAGGCGGGAAAATTGAAAGCATAATTGTTTGTAAAAGAGGCATAGATACACCGACCCCTGCGGCTTGAACAAGACGTCCAGTCAATAACATGCCGAAGTCTTGCGCTACAAAACAGATGATGGTTCCGATTAAGAACGTTGACATCGCTGTTATGTATAATTTTTTTGAACTGAATTTGTTAATCAACCAAGCACTGATGGGAATCATAATGCCGTTCACAAGTAGGAATCCAGTGGTTAGCCACTGTACACTTGAAGCTGAGATATCAAATTCTTTCATTAATGTAGGTAAGGCCGTCGTTAAAAGCGTTTGGTTTAAAATCGTACAAAATGTTCCGATTAGTAAAACACCGACTAGTAACGACCGGTTATAAGGTTTTCCGTGAATATCCACAGGTTGTTGTGAAGTCACATATATCGCTCCTTTTTCTGTAAGTTTCAAATTAAATTGCATTAACTACTTTACAACTAATTAGAATCTTTGTCAACTTACTTGACAAAGGTGTAAAAAAAACTACAATTAAGGAAAGGATAAGGGAAAGGAAGTTAAACTAATGTGGTCAAAAATGATTCAGCGTTTGTTAAATGAAGAAAATTTGTTGATAGGAATTAGTGAACTAAGTGAAATTGCTGAAGTTTCGCCACGTCAACTTCGTTATTGGGAAGAAAAAGGGTATATTTCTTCCATTGCGAAAGACGCAAACGGTCCACGGAAATATCGGTTACATACAGTCGTCAAAGTGCATTGGATCAAGCGTTTTTTAGATGAAGGATATACGTTACAAAGTGCGGTGGAAAAAGCAGAAGAGCAGCATCGTAATGTGGGGATGACGAAAAAAATCTTTAGTCAAATGTTTCATGGTATCTCAGAAGTTTGTCCCAATTACGTAGTGATTGATTTGGGCGATTTCGATGAAGAACAAAAATTATATGTCGTATTTAATGAAACCACAGAAGTCAGTGAGTATCTTTTAATTCCTAAGGATGCAGATGTTTCTGATGAGTTAAAGAAAAGAAAATAAGAATGAAATAGGACTGGGAGAAAGACCTGAAGTGAAAGTAAAACGTTACTGAATGAATCTTCGAGTTCTTTTTTTCTTGCAATTTCTTTATTTTTCTATATAATTTCTTATATGGAAAAGGAGGGTTTCGATGAAAGAAACAAAACCTTACGGAACAGTCTTGTTAAAAGCGGCTAAAATCATGGACTGTCTAAGTTTACAACCCGATCAAACCTTACAGGAAATTGCAAAGAATACCGAAATGACGGCATCAACGGCAATCAAAATTTTAGAAACCTTAACATTAATTGGCTATGTTCAAAAAGACACGAACAAGACGTACCGCTTAGGAACAAAATTGATTCGCTATGCGAATCAAAGTGTGGAGCAAATCGATTTAGCTGAAATTGCGGTACCTTATTTAGAAAACCTTCAAAATACGGTCGATGAAACCATTCATTTAGGGATTTTAAATAATAATGAAATTCTGTATATCAATAAATTAGAACCGAAAAATCAAACGATTCGCATGTCCTCGAAAGTGGGAATTACTCGACCTTTGTATAATTCGGCCATGGGTAAAGCCGTTTTAGCAGAATTTTCGGAAGAACAAGTGCAACAATATTTAGACACGCAGACATTAATTCCCTATACCGAAAATACGATTACCAATCCCTTGCGTTTGAAAAAAGAATTAAAACAAGTGCAACAAACGGGGGTTGCTTACGATGATGAAGAAATTGAACAAGATATTTTCTGTAGCGGAGTATCTTTAATGAAAGATGGCGAAATTGCGGGTGCTTTTAGTGTAAGCATGCCGAAATATCGTTTGACAGAGGAAAATAAAACGACGATTAATCAAGCCCTTTTGGCAACAAAAGCAGCGATTGAAGCGAAATTATAGTAGAAAAAGAAAGACAAACAAAAGTCGATTGGGATTTTTGTTTGTCTTTCTTTTTTTATTTTTGTAAAAACGTTTGCATTTTCTTTTTTTATCTGTATAATGAAGTTGTGAATTTCTTTATAATAAATATATATTTCTAAATAAGAAATGAGGGAGTCTGTTGAAGCGAGTATCAATTTTACAAAAATTAGAAAATGCTGGCGTGATTGCTGTGGTTCGCGGAAAGACAAAAGAGGAAGCGCTAAAAGCTAGTCAAGCCATTGTAGCAGGCGGTATGCGGGGGATTGAGTTAACCTTTACTGTTCCTCAAGCAACAGAAGTGATTCAGGAATTAGTTGCGTTATACCAAGAGAATCCTGACGTAGTCATTGGTGCGGGGACAGTTTTGGATGCTACGACTGCTCGTTTAGCTATTGTAGCAGGGGCTGAATATATTGTGAGTCCAAGCTTCGATGAAGAAACCGCTAAAATTTGCAATTTATATCAAGTTCCTTACTTGCCAGGCTGTATGACCATCACAGAAATGAAAGAAGCACTGAAAAGCGGAGCAGATATTATTAAACTATTTCCAGGAAGTGTTTATGGACCGAGTGTTATTTCAGCATTTAAAGCGCCATTGCCTCAGTTAAATATTATGCCAACGGGTGGTGTCAGTTTGGAAAATATGGCCGAGTGGTTTGACGCAGGTGTGACGGCCGTCGGTGTTGGTGGCAATCTGTTAGCGCCAGCAGCAACTGGGGATTTTGAAAAAGTTCGTGAGGTTGCCCAAGCCTATATGGAAAAATTCCAAGCAATCAAAGGGGGGTAGGCACATGGGGAAAGTCGTAACATTGGGAGAAATCATGTTGCGTTTGTCAACGCCTGTCGGAATACGCGTAGCACAAACAGAAAATTTCGCTGTACATTACGGCGGTGGTGAAGCGAATGTAGCGATTTCGTTAGCGAACTATGGCCACCAAGTGACTTTTGCTAGTAAAGTGCCCGATAATTCATTAGGAGAAGCCGCCAAAAAGCATTTAAGTCGTTATGGGGTTTCAACGGAATTTGTACGAACTGGCGGAACACGTCTAGGAACGTATTACTTGGAAACTGGTACAGGAGAACGAGCAGCCAGTGTTGTCTATGATCGCGCCTATTCAAGCTTTGCTCAAATCGAAGAAATGGAATGGGACTTACATGAGCTGTTTTCAGGAGTAGAGATCTTTCATATTTCAGGGATTACAGCGGCGTTATCAAAAAATTGGCAAAGTATGACGGTTGCGTTAGTTAAAGCAGCGAAGCAAGCAGGGTGCCAAGTAAGTTTTGACATTAATTATCGAGGGAAACTTTGGTCCCAGAAAGAAGCGAGCGTGGCATTGAAGGCCATTCTTCCATTTGTTGATATTTGTTCAGCTGGGGTATTAGATGCTCGTTATTTACTGGAGATTCCAGAACCAGAGGAAGAACTTGAAGACGCATTAACGTGGTACTACCGAAAAATGCAAGAACGTTATCCCAACATTCAAGTATTTTATTCAACCAAACGTCAAGTTCATTCAGCGACAGATAATGAATTAATCGGAACGCTATGGTACAAAGGTGCGTATTATACGTCCAAATGTCATCGATTACAACCGATTGTTGACCGTGTCGGTGCCGGTGATGCGTTTGCTGGTGGGGTTTTACATGGCATATTAGCTGCCTATGATCCACAAACCTGCATTGATTTTGCGACAGCGGCTAGTGCGTTAAAACATACTGTCCATGGTGATTGTAATCAATTTAGTCAAAAAGAAGTCCTTGCTTTTTTGGCAACGGGCTCAGGAAAAATAAATAGATAGGAGATTTTAGTTATGCAAAATATGGAAACACGTTATACACATAGTCCGGCGGATATCCGTCACTATTCAACAGAACAATTGAGAGATGAATTTTTAGTAGAGAAAGTTTTTATTCCAGGTGCAATCAGCTTAACCTACACACATAATGATCGGATGATTTTTGGTGGTGTGACACCGACCACAGAAGAATTAGAAATTATTTTGGACAAAGAATTAGGGGTTGACTATTTCTTAGAACGCCGTGAACTAGGGGTTATTAATATTGGGGGACCAGGCTTTATTGAAATTGATGGCGCCAAAGAAACAATGAAAAAACAAGATGGCTATTATATTGGGAAAGAAACAAAACATGTTCGTTTTTCTTCAGAAAACCCTGATAATCCAGCGAAATTTTACATTAGTTGTGTCCCAGCACATCATAAATATCCCAACGTAAAAATTAGTATTGATGAAATTACCCCAATGGAAACGGGTGATCCATTAACATTGAACCAACGTAAAATTTACCAATACATTCATCCAAACGTTTGTGAAAGTTGCCAGTTACAAATGGGCTACACCATTTTAGAACCAGGTAGCGCTTGGAATACAATGCCTTGTCATACACATGAACGTCGTATGGAAGCGTATGTTTATTTTGATATGGAAGAAGATACGCGGATTTTCCACATGATGGGTAAACCAGACGAAACGAAACATTTAGTAATGAGTAATGAACAAGCAGCTATTTCACCAAGCTGGTCAATTCATTCTGGGGTTGGTACAAGTAATTATTCCTTTATTTGGGCCATGTGCGGAGAAAATATTACGTACACAGACATGGATATGGTTGCAATGGATCAATTAAAATAAACCAAAGAAAGAGGAGAAAACATGGAATTTAAAATGAATGATTTTCAATTAGATGGAAAAGTAGCGTTAATTACAGGTGCTGTTTATGGGATTGGCTTTGAGATTGCGAAATCCCTAGCTGAAGCAGGAGCAACAATTGTTTTTAATAACTTATCTCCTGAATCAGTTGAACAAGGCTTGGAAAATTATCGGGCCGCAGGGATTGAAGCACGTGGTTATGTGTGTGATGTCACTGATGAAGAGCAAGTTCAAGCGATGGTTGCTCAGATTAAAGAAGAAGTCGGCTCTATTGATATTTTAGTCAATAATGCGGGAATTATTAAACGAATTCCAATGGTGGAGATGTCAGCAGAAGAGTTCCGTCAAGTGATTGATGTTGACTTGAATGCGCCATTTATTATGGCAAAAGCGGTTATTCCAGATATGATTGAAAAGGGCCATGGCAAAATTATCAATATCTGTTCAATGATGAGTGAACTAGGTCGTGAAACAGTTAGTGCGTACGCGGCAGCAAAAGGCGGACTAAAAATGTTAACGAAAAATATTGCTTCTGAATATGGACAATATAATATTCAATGTAATGGGATTGGACCTGGCTACATTGAAACGCCACAGACGGCGCCATTAAGAGAACCAGGGCATCCATTTAACGAATTCATCTTGGGACGAACACCTGCTAATCGTTGGGGCACACCAGCAGACTTAGCTGGCCCAGCAGTTTTCTTAGCATCTAACGCTTCTGACTTTGTTAACGGACATATCTTATATGTCGATGGTGGAATTTTAGCTTATATTGGAAAACAACCATAAATAAGTAACAAAAAGCGGACATACCTAAAAAGGATGTCCGTTTTTTGTTATTTACTCATTGATTGAATTGGTAAAAACCGTATCTAATTTTTAAAAAAAGTCAATTTTTGACAGTAATTCGTCAAGATTAACTATATAATTTGCTAACATTCCTTGCTAAACTAAAATTACAAAAAAATGAAAGCGTTTCATTTGCGCTGGTGGGATGGAAAAGGAGTTTTGATTGCCGATGATTATTAAACAGGAACAATTCATACCAAAAGATACAGTAGAAACAACGATTGACTTATTAATTAGAAATTTAACAACGATTAAAGATAACACAGGTGAATTTCTGTTAGATTTTGATGGTTTAAAAGTTGATGACAAAAGTTGGACGATTTGGAACTGGCCGCAAGGCGTTGGGTTGTATGGTATATATAAGAATTATCGAAATACTAAAAGTGAAAAAGCTTTACAAGTAGTTAACGACTGGTTTGAAGGTCGGATGCAAGAAGGCGCGCCGCCTAAGAATGTGAATACGATGGCTCCGCTTTTAACAATGGCTTATCTATATGAAGACACTAAAGACTCTAAATATATACCTTACTTAGAGCAATGGGCGGAATGGGTGATGGAAGAAATGCCCCGAACGAATGAAGGGGGCTTGCAACATGCGACATATGGACCAGAAAATAAAAATCAATTATGGGATGATACGTTAATGATGACTGTCTTACCTTTGGCAAAAATTGGTAAGTTGTTGAATCGACTCGATTATTTGGAAGAAGCAAAGCATCAATTTTTAATCCATATTAAATATTTACAAGATAAAAAAAGTGGTCTATGGTATCACGGTTGGACTTTTGAGGGAAATCATAACTATGCGGAAGCACTGTGGGCAAGAGGGAACTGCTGGATTACGATTGCTATTCCAGAAATTATTGAAATCTTAGAGTTGCCAAAAGGAGATAGTTTACGGGAATTTTTATTAAGTACCCTCAATGCGCAAGTGGCAGCTTTAGCGAAATACCAAGATGAATCTGGTTTATGGCATACATTAATTAATGATTCAAATTCGTATTTAGAATCTTCTGCGACAGCGGGATTCGCTTATGGGATTTTAAAAGCGGTTCATAAAAAATATATTTCTTCTGAATATGAAGAAGTGGCAAACAAAGCAATTGCTGGCTTACTAAATGAGATTGATGAAACGGGAGAAGTACAACATGTGTCAGTTGGTACAGGAATGGGTGATAATTTAGATTTTTATCGCACAATTGGAATGACAGCGATGCCTTATGGTCAATCATTAACAATCCTATGTTTGACTGAATTGCTTGTTTCTTATTGCTAGAAAAGTAAGGAGAAAAGTTCATGAAAAAAAGAAAGGTTTTATTTACAGCAGTTATGGTATTGGCAGGATTACAGTTGCTAAGTGGTTGCGGCAAAACAGAAGCTTCGGCAAATGATACGGTAGTCTTGCGCTATGCGTATGCTAGTAATAGCCAACCAGTTATCGATTCTATGAAGAAATTCGGGGAATTGGTAGAGGAAAAAACAGATGGTAAAGTTCAAATTGAATACTTTCCAGATGGTCAGTTAGGGGGAGAAACAGAACTAATTGAATTAACACAAACAGGTGCAATTGATTTTGCAAAGGTCAGTGGATCAGCATTAGAAAGTTTTTCTAAAGATTATTCTGTATTTGCCATTCCGTATATTTTTGATAATGAAAAACATTTTTTTAAAGTAATGGATAATCAAGCGCTAATGCAACCAGTGTATGATTCTACAAAAAAATTAGGATTTGTTGGTTTAACTTATTATGACTCTGGTCAACGAAGTTTTTATATGAGCAAAGGGCCTGTTACATCTCCAGATGATTTGAAAGGTAAAAAAATTCGGGTCATGCAAAGTGAAACCGCCATCAAAATGGTAGAACTTTTAGGGGGTTCGCCAGTACCTATGGGTAGTTCGGAAGTATATACTTCTCTACAATCTAATCTAATCAACGGTGCAGAGAATAATGAGTTCGTTTTATATACAGCTGGTCATGGTGGTGTGGCTAAGTATTATTCTTATGATGAGCATACTCGAGTGCCAGATATTGTGATTATGAACGAGGGAACAAAAGAACGTTTGACAGCGAAACAAGAACAAGCGATTGAAGAAGCAGCAAAAGAATCGACCGCTTTTGAAAAAACGGTCTTTAAAGAAGCGGTTGAAGAAGAAAAGAAAAAAGCACAAGCAGAATATGGCGTTGTGTTCAATCAAGTAGACAGTGAACCATTCCAAAAACTTGTTCAACCGTTGCATGAATCATTCAAAAATAGCTCAGAACATGGCGAACTGTATCAGGCTATTCGCCAGTTGGCGGACTAATTAAGGAGGTAATTATGAAAGGTTTTAGAAAATTTTTAAATCGACTTTTAGAAATACTTGGATCAATCATTCTTGCTGCAATGGTTTTGGTCGTTTTGTACCAAGTGTTTGCCCGGACAGTGTTAAAAAATCCTAGTACCTTAACAGAAGAATTTGTTCGCTTTGCATTGGTCTGGCTGGCGATGTTAGCTTCTGCTTATGTGGTTGGAAAAAAGGGACATTTAGCAGTAACTTTGTTAAGTGAAAAATTACAAGGGAAACAAAAACGCTTTTTAGAATTTATTGTTCAATTGTTGTTCCTACTTTTTGCAGGAGTGATTATGATATTTGGCGGTTGGAATGGTGTAGTAATTACGTTAGGACAAATTTCACCATCTTTGGCAATTCCTATGGGTTATGTCTATTTAGCCGTTCCAGTGGCAGGTGTTTTGATGTTTATTTATAGTTTGATGAATTTGCTAGAGTTATTCACGCAATCAAAAGATTCTTAATGCGTTTATAGAAGAAAAAGAATAGGAGTAAAAATATGGCTTTAGAAGCAGGCATTATCTTATTTGTAGTTTTTGCAGTCTTATTGGTAGTTGGTATGCCAATTGGTATGAGCATTGCGGCATCTTCAATTGCAACATTGTTATTAGTAATTCCTTTTGAAGCAGCTGCATTTACCTCAGCTCAAAAAATGGTCTCTAGTTTAAATAGTTTCTCTCTCGTAGCAATTCCGTTTTTTATTTTTTCTGGTGTGATTATGAATAATGGGGGAATTGCCCAAAAGTTGGTAAATTTTTCTATGTTATTTGTTGGTCGTGTTCCCGGCGCGCTAGCACATACTAATGTGTTAGGGAACGCATTATTTGGTTCGATTTCTAGCTCTGCAATTGCAGCATCTACTGCTATTGGTGGCGTGCTAATTCCGCAACAAGTAAATGAGGGCTATGATCGGAAATTTGCAACGGCTGTAAATATTGCCTCTGCTCCTACAGGAATGGTTATTCCACCAAGTACAGCGTTTATTATGTATTCATTGGTGGCTGGTGGGGCCTCTATTTCTTCTTTATTTTTAGGAGGTTATTTGGTAGGTTCTTTGTGGGCGTTAGGAATTATGGTGGTAGCCTATGTTATTGCAAAACGTCATAATTATCCTACTGTGGCAAAAGCAAAAAAAGGAGAAGTCAGCAAGGTTCTGCGAGAAGCGGTTCCCAGTGTATTGTTAATTGTCATTATTATTGGCGGTATTTTGACGGGGTTATTTACAGCGATTGAAGCATCAGCAATTGCTGTCGCATACTCATTATTGATTTCAATGTTTTACTACAAAACAGTGAAAATAAACGATTTACCTAAAATGTTAAAAGAGGCTGTCTTGATGAGTGGAACCATTATGTTCTTGTTGGCAACTTCTTCAATGATGTCTTTTGCGATGGCTTTTACAGGGATACCAGAAGCAATCAGTACAGCTATTTTAGGAATCACAGACAATAAATACTTAATTCTACTATTAGTAAACGTTGTCCTATTGTTTGTGGGAATGTTTATGGATGTTGGTCCAGCTATTTTGATTTTTACGCCAATCTTTTTACCAATTGTTATGAATGTTGGAGTGGATCCAGTTCATTTTGGTTTATTTGCGATTATGAACTTGTGTGTTGGTTCAATTACACCACCTGTTGGAACAGGATTATATGTTGGTGCTAGTGTTGGGGGTGTTAAAGCTGAGCAAATGCTGAAACCACTAGTTCCATTTTATCTGGTAATCTTAGCAATTTTACTTTTAATCACATATGTACCTGAACTTGTCATGTGGTTACCAAATCTAATTTCTTAATTCAATACAAATTGTCTAACAACCCCAATTGAGCGAAATATAAGTTGTTCAATCAACTAGATTTGGTAATTTACTATAAAATATTGAGTTTAGGAGGCATAGAAATAAAAAATCTCTCTATGACGTTATGTGTCATAGAGAGATTTTTTAGAAGCCACTTTTACGGTATTGACTAGGAGTTAATCCAGTTCGCTTTTTAAATAATCGACTAAAGTAGGCATAGTTTTCTAAACCAACATCTACAGCAATTTCTTTCACTGTTTGATTAGAATAGCGTAGTAAATCTTTTGAATAAGAAATTTTTTTACTAATTTGATATTTAATTGGCGGTAATCCAATGTATTTGGAGAACTCTTTGTTCAATTGATATTTATTTAAATGAAAGAGTTGAGCCAAGTCTTCTAAAGAAATTGTTTCTTTGAAATGTTGATCAATGTAAGCTTTCATTTCCAAAACCAATGATGGAATCGTTTCGTAGGTAAAGTCTTGACGATACTTTTGCAACAATAATTCGTTCAGTAATTGATGAATTAAAACGGAAGACTGGTAATCAGTTTGCGCATGTTGTAAATCTTGTAATTGTAATAGCTGCTGAATGATTAAATGAATAGGATTATCTTCTGGAAGCTGATTAGTGGAGAAAACTGGTGAACCATTTTTCATAAATTCTTGGAAAAAAGCACCAGAATTTCCTCCTTCAAAATGAATCCAGTCCATTTCCCAAGGATCTTCGCTGGTTGCTTGATAGTATTGATAATCCCGACAGTCAATAAAGAATAAATCACCTCTCTGTAAGCTGTATGTATGATAACGATAGCGTAATTCCCCAGTACCATTTAGCGTGAATTTAATTAAGTATGATGGTAAATGTGCCCGCTCCGTATAATAAGGGCGCGAGGCTTTAAACTGTCCAATTTCCTGTATGTAATAAAAAAGTGTGCGACTTTTGCTGCTAGGTGTCAAAATATGTCGCTTAGAATCGTCTGACCAAGAGTAGTCGGCTTTTTCCCAATAATCCATAAGAACCTCCTAATTACCAAGATAGTACAATTATATCTCAAAATTGTGAGAGGTGAAAGCGCTATTTTTTGTTTATGATGAATACATAAAGTTAGTCTAACGTACAAAAAATAAAAATAGTGAAAGGATTGACAACTATCAACAAAGTGAAAAAAGAACAAGTTGAGAAACGAACCTATTTAGCGGTTGATATTGGCGCTTCTAGCGGTCGCATAATGAAAAGTCAACGCTTAGCGAATGGTCAGATAACAATAGAAGAAATTCATCGTTTTAAAAATGGTTTTCATCAAAAAGATGGGTATCAGCGTTGGGATATGGCTAGTTTAGTTCATGAGTTACTGCTTGGTCTGCAAAAAGTTAAACAATTAGGTATCAAGGAATGCTTTATTGGAATTGATACTTGGGGTGTTGACTATTGTCTGCTGGATCAATCTGGACAACTTTTGGACGAACCGATTGCTTATCGAGATGGACGGACAGAAGCAGCTGTAACAAATTTTTCAAAAGGCTATTCATTAGAAAAATTGTACCAACAAACGGGGATTCAAGTTCAACCTTTTAATACCATTTTTCAGTTATTTGTAGAGGAAAAGGAACGTTTGGCTGCAGCCAGTCAATTGTTGTTAATCCCTGATTACTTAGGTTATGTCTTTACTGGAAAAGCAGTCATCGAAGCAACCAACGCCTCCACCACGCAACTGTTGAATGCTGGAACGAAACAATGGGAAAGTGAATTACTGGATTTCCTAGGAATTGATGAAACACTATTTCCAACATTAGTAGAGCCGGGCACGATTTTAGGCGACCTGCAAACAGCGGCTTTTCCAGACTATGATTTACCAAATGCAACGTTGATTACGATAGCTAGTCATGATACAGCTTCAGCAATTTTAGGTACGCCAGGCATTGGCGATGACTGGGCGTACATTAGCAGTGGTACTTGGTCTTTATTAGGCATTGAAACGACTGTTACAACAATTTCTGCTGAAGCTTTCCAAGAAAATTACACGAATGAATGGGGCGCCCAGAACACAATTCGTTTCTTAAAAAATATTATGGGTATGTGGCTAATTCAAGAAGTGGCACGGCACCAAAACTACCAATATAGCTATGCTGAATTGGCCGCCTTAGCTGAAAAAGAACCAGCATTTCAACAATTTATTGATGTAAATGATCCTCGTTTTTTAAATCCGGGAAATATGATTACTGAATTACAAGCCTATTGCCGTGAAACACAACAAACAGTTCCTGAAAGCCCTGGTGAACTCGCTCGTTGTATTTATGATAATTTAGCATTGTGTTACAGCGTAGAACTAGAAAAATTAGCTCAATTAACAGGAATCGAACGGAAAATTACAACTTTACATGTTGTCGGTGGTGGTTCCAATAATTGTTTATTGAACCAGCTAACTGCTGATGTTGCTAATGTTACAGTGAATGCGGGACCTGGGGAAGCAACTGCTTTAGGTAATCTTTTGATGCAGATGATTGCAACAGGTGAACTTAAAGATATTCCAGCAGCTCGTACTTGTATCCAAACATCTTTTCCCACGGAAATCTATCAAGCAAATCCAATTGATTCAACAATAAAAAATCGCTATCAAGCATTTATGAAAAGGAGCTCATTATGACAACCATTACACAAAAATATGAAGAAGCGAAAGAAAAATATGCCAGTATTGACGTAGATACCGAAGCTGTATTGGAAAAAATGGCTGATGTCAAAATTTCAATGCATGTGTGGCAAGGAGATGATGTGAGAGGCTTCTTAAGTGAGGATGAACTTTCTGGTGGTATTTCAGTTACAGGGAATTATCCAGGCGTTGCTCGAAGTCCCCAGCAACTACGTCAAGATTTAGAAAAAGCGTTTTCTTTAATTCCAGGAAAACACAAATTGAATTTGCATGCTATTTATTTAGACACAGAGGAAAGGGTGGATTTAAACGAACTGGAACCAAAGCATTTTGAACCATGGGTGACTTGGGCAAAAGAAAATGGCTTAGGATTGGACTTTAATCCAACCTTTTTCTCGAATCCAATGTACCGCGATGGCTTTACTTTAGCTCATCCGAATCCGCAAGTTCGAGACTTTTGGATTGAGCATGGGAAACGTTCACGAAGAATTGCTGAATATTTTGGAAGAGAATTAGGACAAGTAGCTGTCAATAACTTTTGGGTGCCAGATGGCTTTAAAGATAACCCAGTTGATCGTTTAACGCCGAGAAAGCGGCTAATGGCTTCGCTAGATGAAATTTTTTCAGAGGAAATTGATCCAGCTTATACAGTCGATGCGGTGGAAAGCAAGCTCTTTGGGATTGGGTCAGAAGCCTATACAGTTGGGTCTCATGAATTTTATATGGGCTACGGTTTAACGCGGAATAAATTAATTTGTTTAGATGCTGGTCATTTTCATCCAACAGAAGTGATTTCTAATAAGTTATCTTCATTATCCTTATTTGGCGAAGGAATGCTATTACATGTCAGTCGTCCAGTTCGCTGGGATAGTGACCACGTTGTCATTATGGATGATGAATTGCAAGAAATTGCCAAGGAGTTAGTTCGCAATGATTTATTAGGAAAAACACACGTGGGCTTAGATTTCTTTGATGCCACAATCAATCGTGTTGCCGCTTGGGTGATTGGCACCCGCAATACACAAAAAGCGTTAATGAAAGCGATGCTTGAGCCAACAAGCGTCTTAAAAGAAGCTGAATTGATAGGAGATTTTACCACACGTTTAGCCTTAACGGAAGAGTTAAAAGACTTTCCATTTGCCGATATCTGGAACTACTACTGTCAAGAAAATCACGTACCTATCGGCTTAGATTGGTTAACGGATGTTCAAGAATACGAAAAAGTGATTTTACCAACTCGTCAATTGCCAACAGGTAAAGATAGTTGTCGTTTTTCATAAAATTAACAAACGAGAGGAACTTCTAAAATGAAAAAAATGAACGTGTTACAAGCACCATTTGTGGAAGAAATGGTCAAAACGACCAAAAATTTATATCGTTTAGGTTGGGATGAACGAAATGGCGGAAATATTTCGTATTTATTAAAAGAGGAGGAGATTTTACCTTTTCTAAATCCAACACAAGTGCTCCGAAAGATTCCAATGAAATTTGATGCAACGAAATTAGCAGGAAAATATTTTATCGTGACAGGCTCAGGAAAATATTTTAAAAATGTCTGTGATGCACCAAGCGAAAACTTAGGGATCTTACGAGTTAGTGAAAATGGCCAGGAATTAGAACTATTGTGGGGCTTAGAAGATGAAGCTGTACCAACGAGTGAATTACCTAGCCATTTTATGAGCCATATTGCTCGTTTAGCTGTTGATCCAGAAAATCGCATTGTCATGCATAATCATGCGAGTCATTTATTAGCAATGAGTTTTACTCACGAATTAGATGAAAAAGTCTTTACTAGAACATTATGGCAAATGTGTACCGAATGTTTAGTAGTATTTCCAGACGGTGTTGGTATTATTCCGTGGTTGGTTCCTGGAACGAATGAAATTGGTGTAGCAACGGCTGAAAAAATGAAAGAATCTCGTTTGGTTTTATGGCCGCAACATGGTATTTATGGTACTGGCCGTGATATGGATGAAGTATTTGGTTTAATTGAAACTGCCGAAAAAGCCGCTGAAGTGTACACTTATGTTTGTGCGCAAGGAGGCGTTCGCCAAACAATTTCAGATGCAGATTTATGGCGCTTAGCAGAAGCGTTTGGTGTGACACCGAAAGTTGGCTATTTGGAAGAGAAAGTATCAAAACGGAGAAAGCTATGATAAAAAAAGCCTTTTGTATGCAAGTATATCCTGATCAACATGCCGAATATCAACGACGTCATGAGAAGTTATGGTCAGAAATGCGTCAAATGCTGAAAGAACATGGGGCAATTAAGTATCAAATTTTTTTAAATCCTGAAACCAGTACACTTTTTGGTTATTTAGAAATAGAAGATGAAGCTCGCTGGGAGCAAATAGCACTGACACCAATCAATCAAAAATGGTGGAACTATATGGAAGATATTATGGAAACAAATCCTGATTGCTCGCCGATGACGGCTGAATTAAAAAAAGTTTTTGAACTATAATTTAAAATAGAACAGTTTGTTATAGTGAATCGTATGATTGTACACAAAACAACTTACTTGAGTGGAGTTGATTTCAAGGGATTGTTCTGGAACTTACAAAGAAAGCCTTTGTGGTAACGGCTGTTCCAGAAAGTAATAAATTGTACCAACATTAGCTGTAACTGTTTATTCAAAAAATAGTTAACTTCTAAAAAAAGAGGTGAATCTTGTTGAAGAGTGTAAAAGAAATCCGGAAATCACAAGTAAATAGTATGATTTCAGATCAATATGAGATCTTTCATGTAAAAGATATGGTTAGTCCAGAAAAAACCATCTATCATTACCACGATTTTTATGAAGTCCATTGTACGTTAAAAGGGGTAGCAACGTTCTTTTTAGATGGACATCAATTTGATGTTGAAGCAGGGACCGTTTTACTCATTCATTATCATGATTTACATCGAATTATTAAGCAGAGTACTGATGATTTCGAACGGATGTATATTTTTTTAACACCCGATTTTTTACAACAACGATCTAGTAAACGGACAAACTTGTCTGCTTGTTTTCAACATTTTGGTCAGCGTCGTAGTAAAGTTATCAAAGTGGATGTAGCAAAATTAGCAAACTACTTGACCCCGTTAGATCATTCTCCTTTGCCAGAAGAATATGGTGCGGATGTTCGTTATGAACAACAACTGTTAGACTTTTTAATTTACTTAAATCAATTAGTTCTGAAAGAAGAGAATGAGAGCCAACCAAAACAAATGATTGAAAATGAACGAATTGAAGCAATGATTACCTACATTTCTCAAAATTTGGATCAACCATTAACCTTAGAACAGATGGAAAAAAATTTTTTTGTGACTAAGTATTATGTAACGCGGGAATTTAAGAAACATACAGGATTTACTTTCCATCAATTTGTGCTGAAAAAGAAACTACTTTACGCTAAACAGTTATTAAAAGAATATCGCAGTGCTAGTGATGTTTACCTGAAATGTGGATTTAAATCATATCCACACTTTTTGAAATCCTTTAAAAAAGAGTTTAATATGACACCAAAAGAATTTTTGGTGCAACATAAGAATAATCAGATCATTCATTTTGATCATTACGAAGAATCTATCAAGAAAGTGAGGCTTGAGTAAAATGTTGACACTTGCAGTACGTGCCCATGATGTTGGCACCAAAATATCTCCTGTGGAATTGGCTAAAAAAATTGCTGAAACGAACATAACTTCAATTCAATTTGCCTTAGGTATTTCTTATCCAGAATATGCAAGTGCTGCTGTTCTATCTCCAGGACTAGGAAGCCAATTGAAGAATATTTTCGAAGATGAAAAGATTACGATTAGCGTCCTAAGTTGTTATATTAATCTGATTCATCCAGATTTAGAAGAGCGAGAAAAACGACTGCATCAATTTGAAACATACATTCGTTACGCTTCAATGTTTGGGGCAAAAATCGTTGCAACTGAAACAGGCAGTATATATGAAACGATTTATTACACTGAAGATAATTATACAGAAGAAGCCTACGAAGAAGTTTTATTTTCTGTTAGAAGATTATGTCGAGAAGCTGAAAAGTATGGGATAATTGTTGGGATTGAACCAGGAATCAATCATCCAATTCATACAATTGAAAAAATGCAACGATTGATTGACGAGGTTGCTTCAACTAATTTAGGTATTATTTTGGATCCTACCAACTTAATTCGAGTAGATATAGATAAAACGTATTTGGAAATAGTAGAAGAAGCGTTTGAGTGTTTTGGTGAAAAAATCGTTGCTTTTCATTTGAAAGATTTCATTATAAGAAATCAGCAGATATTTCCGGTAGCCATTGGCGAAGGGCAGGTACCTCTTACAGAAACCATTCAATTTTTGAATAAACATAAGCCCGGACTGTTCACTATTTTTGAGGAAACACCATTTGAAAAAATAGCAAGTGCCTATCAAAAAGTTTCGCAATATCATTCCATTTAGATAAAAATGTGCAACAAAAAACATCTCGATTTTTTGAGATGTTTTTCGTTGCTTAATAAGACAAAATATAAAATATACTTGCCTTAAAAACTCACATAAAAGAAAGAAGCAATCGCCACAGCAAATGAAATAATAGCAAACACTAAGCTACTCCATAGTCCTAACAGAATAAATGGTGAGGTTCTTTTGCCGCCCTCTTTCTTTAAGTAGGAAAATGTTCGTCCAGTAACAATGAATTGCCAGATACTAATCAATAAAAAAATACCGCCAATTAAGTAACGCATGTCCTCGTCCTCCTTCTACTTAGTATACCACTTGATGAAAACGTTATCAAAACGCTGTATAAAAAAGTTGCCTTTCAAAAAAGAGAAAGGCAACTTTTTTGACGGTTTAACGGACGTCACCCATTAAGTTTTGGATTGGTTTTTTCACAATGAATAAGAGAATCCCAGCAACGACAGCTACAAGTCCGACAATCCCAAAATATGCTGACTCTGTTCCAGGTGTATAGAAACGAGCAATTTGAGCGTTAATGGCTTGTGAAGCGGCATCTGCTAATAACCAAATAGCAACGGTTTGAGCTTCGAAAGCTTTCGGTGCTAATTTTGTAGTAATCGATAAGCCAACGGGAGATAAACACATTTCTCCGACAATCATAATGAAGAAACTAAAGAATAACCAAAGTGGACTCACCCGTCCTTCGGTACCATAAAGTAGACCTGGCAACATTAATAAGACGAAGGAAAGACCAGCAAAGACTAGCCCTAGTGAAAACTTCACAACTGTTGATGGTTGACGTTTACCTAGTTTTGTCCATAATGTAACAAAAATAGGGGTCAAAATAACTACGAATACAGGATTTAATGATTGGAACCAGCTAGCGGCAATCGGGAAGCCAAACAAACTCGTTTGCGTCCGTTCATTTGCAAATAGAGCAAGAATAGACGAACCTTGTTCTTCCAATGACCAGAAAACAATTGCTGCTAAGAATAATGGCAAGTAAGCCAGAACTTTTGGTTTTTCTTCAGCAGTGACATCTTTAGACGTTAACATTTTGCTGAAATAATAAACAGGTAACAGGATTCCTAACACGCTGATGGTATTAATAAAGAAATCAATTGTTAAATGTCCTGTGACATAGGCGCCACCAAAAATAAGTAAAGCAACGACAATTGCCAACATAAATGCTTTAGCAAATTTCTTTTGCTCTTCTTTAGACATTGGATTAGTTGGGGCTTGACCAATCCCAGCAAGAGATTTACGTCCTTGGAAATAATATTGTAGTAGCCCGAAGAACATCCCTACTGCGGCAACGGAAAAGCCTAAATGATAATTATATTCTTGTCCTAAAGTTCCGACAACAAGGGGAGCGATTAAGGCTCCGATATTAATCCCCATGTAAAAAATGGAGAAGCCTGCATCTCTACGTAAGTCAGTTTTTGAATAAAGATGGCCAACCATCCCTGAAACATTTGGTTTTAACATCCCAGTCCCAAATACAATCAACATAATAGAAACGAATAAGGCGGGAACACCAAATGGGGTAGCGAGAACAATATGTCCAGCAATGATTAACAAACCACCAATAAAAACAGTTTTCCTTGAACCTAAGACACGGTCAGAGACCCAACCGCCAATGATACTGGACATGAAAACCATTGATCCATAAATGGACATGATGGCTAAGGCAGTTGCTTTGGGGAGACCTAAACCGCCATTGGCTACGGTATCGTAAATGTAATACATTAGAATAGCACGCATGCCGTAGTAACTGAAACGTTCCCACATTTCTGTGAAGAACAGTGTTGCTAGTCCTTTCGGTTGTCCCAGAAAGGATTTGTCTAATTTCTCAAGTTGTTCTTTGTCACTCATAGATAAAACTCCAATTCTTATAATATTCAGAATATTTGATAATAAAATGACTTAAATGTAGATTCATATATTTTATTACTCATAGATTGGAAAATAGAAAGAGAAAAAACTGATTACGTTTTTAAATAACAAGCGTTCGATTGATTGTTTGTTTTTTATTCGTGAATTACAATAAAAATGAATATTTATTCTGCTTTATTTTCAATACTTTGTTTTCATAGTTGCTTTAGCTGTTCCTTTTTTGAATAAGATTAAAATGAATAAATAACAAGCAAAATATAAGATTTTTTTGTTTAACTCTTTTTGTTTCAATAGGAAGTGCTTAGTGTTTTTTCAGAATCGAAAAATGAATACGATAAAAAATTTAACTATATAATAGAAGGAAAAATAAAAATAGTGAATGATAAAAAAATTCAAAGAAAACACCTGTTCTTTTTAGGCGTGAGTTTTTGAAAAAAACATTCTCATGTCTAGTATCTTTAACATTTTGTTACTTTTTGACTGAAACGAATGTAAAAAAACCGACATTTAATGGCTAATCAAGGGTTAGAAAACGGTTTCTCAAAAATAAAATCCTGTTTTTTTAACTTTTTTTCGCAAAATATAAACAGGATAATATCAAGCTTCCAGCAGCTTTTTATTACAAAATGTAACAAAATCGACATTCTAGTAATAAATTGTCACGAGATATTCACCTACGGCTGGCCATTCGATGATAAAGTATGTGAAGTCGTTTCGATAAAGCGAAGCAGACGTGGTTGTTGCCGAGAGCTAAGAGCAACAATCAAATATTTTTAATTACAAAGGAGAAACATACATGAAATCAATCAAAACGATTTTACTTGGAACAACTTTGGCCGCAGGTTTAGGATTATTCTTAGGAACAGACGCAAACGCAGAAAGCTTATATACAGTTAAAGCAGGAGATACTTTATCAACAATTTCTCATCAATTTGCAGGAGACAATAGCTTAATTCAAAAAATTGCTTCTGATAACAAATTGCCAAACCTTGATTTAATTTTTGAAGGAGAACAATTAGTTATTCGTTCAGAAAAAGAAGTTGCTAATACTCCAGCACCAGCTGTAGAAGTTGCACCAGTTCAACAAGTAGTTGAACAACCTGTTGCACAACCAGTACAACAAGAAGTACAACAACCTGTTGCTCAAGAAGTAGCGCAACCAGCAGCACCTGCCGCAAGCAGTGATGCAAAAGAGTGGATCGCACAACGTGAATCTAGTGGTTCTTACGATGCAACAAACGGTCAGTATATCGGTCGTTACCAATTATCTGCCTCTTATTTAAATGGTGACTATTCACCTGCCAACCAAGAACGCGTGGCAGATCAGTACGTAGCAGGTCGCTATGGTTCATGGGATGCAGCTAAATCATTCTGGTTAGCAAATGGTTGGTACTAAAATTAAATAAACGAAGTAATCTAATTACTTATTAAAAACTATAAACAAAAAAACAGTAACCTGTAAAGATTACTGTTTTTTTTGTCGATTTGTTAAGGTACAACGCCCCACGCTCGTCAATTGGTGGTCTGCGTTATAAATTTTTGCTTCCCAAACTTGAAGGGTCTTTCCCGAGTGATCGGGTGTCGCAATCACGGTAAGGCTACCATCATGGACACTACGAAGATGATTTACTTGTAAGTCTATGCCGACAGCAAAAGTGTTTTCAGGAACGTTTTCGTTCGCACCTAAACTACAGGCAGTTTCAATTAAGATGCCGTTTAAGCCCCCGTGGACAAGGCCATAGGGTTGTTTATGCACGTCTTTTACCGCTAAAGTAAGCTGACATTTCTCAGCAGAAACCTGTTGAATCGTGATGCCTAAATACTCTAAAAGATGAATAGTAATCAGTCCTTTCTAATAAAAGAGAGAATAAAAGGTTTTTTATTTATTATACAGGAATGAAGAAAATTTGAAATAGCCATGTTTTTTCTTAAAATTCAAGCGACTTTTTCTCTAAAGTGCCGATTCTTGTGTATAATAGAAAAGATGAGATTAATGAAGGAGGTTTCCTAATGAGAAACTGGACAACAATTAAAGAATATGATGAAATTTTATTTGAGCAAGAAGGCAAAGTAGCAAAAATTACTATCAACCGCCCGCATGTTCACAACGCATTCACACCAAAAACAGTCATGGAAATGATTGATGCATTCAACATTAGTCGTGATAAAGAAGATGTCGGGGTTATTATTTTAACAGGCGCAGGTGACCAAGCATTCTGTTCTGGTGGCGATCAAAAAGTTCGAGGTAATGGTGGGTACGTTGGCGAAGACAACATTCCACGTTTAAATGTGTTAGATTTACAACGGTTAATCCGTGTCATTCCCAAACCAGTAATCGCAATGGTGAAAGGCTGGTCCATTGGCGGCGGCAATGTTTTACAATTAGTTTGTGATTTAACAATTGCGGCTGAAAATGCTAAGTTTGGGCAAACAGGACCAAATGTCGGTAGCTTTGATGGTGGATACGGCTCAGGTTACTTGGCGCGCGTTATCGGCCATAAAAAAGCGAAAGAAGTTTGGTTTATGTGTAAACAGTATTCTGCTCAAGAAGCTTTAGATATGGGCTGGATTAATACAGTTGTTCCATTGGATCAAGTAGAAGATGTGACAATGGAGTGGGCAGAAGAAATGTTAACCAAAAGCCCGATTGCTTTACGGATGATTAAAGCCTCTTTAAATGCCGATACAGATGGCTTGGCTGGTGTGCAACAATTAGCTGGTGATGCGACACTTCTTTACTATACAATGGCTGAAGCACAAGAAGGCCGAGATGCATTTAAAGAAAAACGGACACCAGATTTCGATCAATTCCCTAAATTCCCATAAACCAATGACTTGGTTAAATAAACAAGTACAAAAACGTCCCGATCATCCTGCTTTTTATTTTCAGGATGAATCTTGGACGTTTTTAGAAGTGCAACAAGAAGTCAGCCATTGGGTAGCCACATATCAACAGGTGCTTGCACCAGAAGAAAAACGTGTGGCTTTATTCAGTAAGAACAGCAAAGAGTTGTATTTTTCAATTCTAGCCTTATGGGAATTGGGGAAAGAGTTATTATTTTTAAATACGCATTTGACACTTGCTGAACTGACTTTTCAGTTAAAAGATGCGCAAGTTAAAACGATTATTGGTGCGCCTGAAACGCAGGCTTTGTTAGAGGAGATTTCTTTTGTCGACGTTCAGCCAATGGTTAAAAAACAGCATAGTCTTTCACATCAGGAGTTTCAACAGCCAAGTGACTTAGAGTCGGTGGCTTCTATTATGTATACATCTGGAACTACAGGACAGCCTAAAGGGGTCTTGCAACGGTTTAAAAATCATTTGGCCAGTGCTAGAGGCACTCAAGAAAATATGGGGATTACTGCTGAAGATTGTTGGTTGTGTGCAGTCCCATTATTTCACATTAGCGGATTGTCGATTGTTGTTCGACAACTCGTCTTAGGTTGTAGTATTCGCCTTTACGATAAATTTGATGAACAGCAAGTGACACAAGATTTACAAGAAGGCCGTGGAACCGTCATTTCAGTGGTTGCGACAATGTTACAACAATTATTGTCTGTCTATCCTGAAGCTGGCTACAGCGTCAGCTTTAAAGGAATGTTATTGGGCGGCGGACCGATTGCACCGGATAAATTAGCGCAGTGTGAGGAAAAAGGGATTCCAGTCATTCAATCTTACGGGATGACGGAAACGTGTTCGCAAGTTGTTGCCTTGAAATTTGAAGATGCGGCGCTGAAAATCGGCTCTGCTGGGCAACCGTTAAAAGATATGCAGATCAAAATTGTTGATGAACTAGGACAAGAACAGCCAGAAAAGCAAGTCGGGGAAATTTTACTTAAGGGACCAAACGTTGTTTCAGGTTATCTTAACCAGCGTCAACCTGAAAAATGGACAGCGGATGGTTGGTTTAAAACAGGCGACATGGGCTATTTAGATGCACAAGGGTACCTGTATTTGGTTAGTCGTTTAAGTGAACTCATTATCTCTGGTGGTGAAAATATTTACCCCACTGAGGTTGAACAGGTGTTACAGGCGATAACAGGAATTAAAGCAGCGGCAGTTGTAGGAGAACCAGATGCGCAATGGGGAGCCGTCCCAGTTGCATATGTGATTAGTGACCAAGAAATCACCTTAGCGCAAATTCAAGACCAGTGTTCACGAAAACTGGCAAAATATAAACGACCGAAACGCATTTATTTTTGTCATTCTTTCCCGCAAACAGCAAGTGGAAAGATTGCCAAACATCGTTTCATGACAGAAGAAAGAGAGGCGTTTTTAATCAGATGAAATTGCCTGATGAATTACGACAAGCCTATCAGAAGAATGCCCGTCAGTTCAGTTGGGTTTTTCCATTAGAAACAGAACAAACAGCCTTGACAATTTTTGCCGCTGGTGAAAAGGCATACCAAGGAGAACGTTTTTTTTGGCAAACGCCGAAAAAAGATTTTGCTTTGGTTGGCTTCGGATATGAAACTATCTTAAAAGGCGCAGAAACAGAAACGCATCAATTGAACAACTTTTTAAAAAAAGAGGCGGCAACTCGTTTTCAAAATATGTCTATTTCTGGTACGGGGGCCCTTCTGTTTGGCGGTTTGCCTTTTGATACAGAACAAACGCCTACTGAGGCCTGGGGAGAGTTAGGGGAAGGTTGGTTTTATCTACCAAGTATTCTATTTACTTTTTCAGGTTCACGTATTTATGGAACGCTGAACTTTTCAGGTTCTAGTGAACAAGAAGTCGAGGAACGTTGGTCGACTTTGGTGGCTCAGTTTGATCGCTTGTTAGCTACCTGTGAGGAGTTGCCAGCTGTAGCGGAAACAAAGATTGACAAGGAAGAAGTTGCCGTGACTGAATGGCTACAAGCTGTCAACGAAACAGTAGCAGTCTTAAGAGAAGATGGCCCTTTAAAAAAAGTGGTTTTGGCTCGACAACTTGCTGTGAGCAGTCCTGAAAAAATTCGAAGTAACCAAGTGCTCATTAATTTAATGGCACAACAACAAAATACGTATTTGTTTGCTTTAGAAGCCAAAGACACAAGTTTCATTGGTGCAACACCAGAACGACTTCTGTTGGGTACTAAAGAAACGTTTGCGACCGCTTGTATTGCAGGAACCATTAAAACGGGTCAAACACCAGAAGAAACGAAAGCTTTAGGAGCACAACTTTTACAAGACCGCAAAAATACCGGAGAACACCAAATTGTGGTGGAACGTTTAGCGAAAGAGTTGGCGAAGATGGCGACTTCTGAAAACAGTATTCAAGCACCCATTATTTTGGAAAATCGAGATGTACAACATCTTTATGTGCCAATCTCGGGTCAACGTAAACCGGGAATTTCGTTCTTGGAAAGTGTGATGCAGTTACACCCAACGCCAGCTTTAGGTGGTGAGCCCAAAGAGTTGGCAGTCGAATGGATTCGACAATATGAGCCAGGGAGTCGTGGGTTATATGGTGCGCCAATCGGTTGGATTTCAGGGAATGATGATAGTGGCGAGTTCGCTGTGGCCTTGCGTTCAGGTGTCTTTGCTGGTCAGCAAGGCGTTCTTTATGCAGGTTGTGGTATTGTTGCGGATTCCCAAGCAGAGCTAGAAAGAGAAGAAACGAAAATAAAATTTCAACCGATGTTACGAGGAATTGGAGGGCAGGTTTAATGAATCATCAAGAAACAATGACCGATTATTTAATGGCCTTTATTGAAGGCTTAAAAAATAGTGGGGTTGAACAAGCAGTCATTAGTCCAGGGTCCCGTTCCACACCACTGGCTTTATTACTTCATCGGGAAACCGCAATCCAAACTTTTGTCGATGTCGATGAACGTTCCGCTGCTTTTTTTGCTTTAGGATTAAGTAAAGCGAGTCAAAAACCAGTGGTCTTACTTTGTACCTCTGGAACAGCAGCTGCAAACTATTATCCAGCAATTTGTGAAGCCAATATTAGCCATGTGCCTTTAGTCGTTTTAACAACAGATCGGCCGCATGAGTTACGTCAAGTTGGTGCTCCTCAAGCCATGGACCAATTACAAATGTATCAAAATCACGTGAAATTATTTGTTGAAATGGCTTTGCCAGAAGCAACAGAAGAGATGTTGAATTACGCCTATTGGCAAGGCGCTAAAGGAGCAGCATTCGCGCAACAAACGCCTGCAGCACCTGTTCATTTGAATTTTCCTTTGCGGGAACCATTATTACCTGACTTAGAGAGAAAAACAAAGAGTTCTCAACAAACGGCTTTATTCGCTGGTCAATCAATCCTTTCTACAGAACAAGTGCAACAGTTAGCGGATCAATGGTACCAGAAAAACGGCGTCTTGGTTGTCGGTGGCAGTCATACAGAGGAAGAAGCGACGTTATTTATTCAATTAGCCGAAGCTTTGCAATGGCCGTTACTAGCGGATCCTTTAGCAAACATTGTGACACATGGGCAAAATAGTGAAGTTGTTATTGCACACAGTGATCTGTTTCTAAATGTGGCGACCTTGCCACAAGAACCAGAAGTGGTAGTGCGTTTTGGTTCGCTGCCAATTTCTAAAAACATCATGTTATGGTTGAAACGCTTAGCAACGACAGAGACTGCTTTTTATTTTGTGGACGAAAATGGGCAATGGCAAGAGCAATTGAAAAAATCACAAACAGTTATTCAGGCAAAGGAAACCACGTTTGTAGAACAACTACTAACGGTTGTCAAACCAACAGAAGCGACTTGGTTAGCACAATGGCTCCTGCTGGAAAAAACGGTCTCTGAAGTTCTTCTAGAAACGCTGAACGCGACAGAATTAAATGAAACAACAGCCAGCTTAGCTGTTCACCAAACAATGAAAGAAAATGGTCAGTTATTTGTATCTAATAGTATGGCTATCCGCTACTTAGATCGATTTATGGATAGTCGCCCTTATCGGATGTTTGGAAATCGCGGCATCAACGGGATTGATGGGATTGTTTCAACTGCTTTAGGAATGAGTGCCATAGCACCGACACAGCAAAACGTTCTACTGATTGGTGATTTAGCGCTATATCATGATATGAATGGTTTATTTTTGGCTAAACGTTATCAGTTGCCGTTAACAATTGTTTTATTAAATAACAATGGTGGCGGGATTTTCTCTTTTCTATCTCAACGAACTTTACGTGAGGACGATTTCGAGCCTTTATTTGGAACACCGCTTGATTTAGATTTTTCGTTAGTTGCTGAACTTTACGGTGCTTCGTACCAAGAAGTCAAAACAATCGCGGAGCTCAAGCAAATTTTACAAGCAGCGGCTGAAGAACCACAATTTCAAGTGATAGAAGTCAAAGGAAATCGCCAAGAGAATGTTCATTTGTACGAATCAATTTTAGCTGAAATTGGTAGACGAGTAGAAAGACAGGGGATTTCATGGAACGGTTAATTCGGGGGATGCAGTACCATTATCAATGGTTAACACCTTTTGATGCAAAGCGAACGACAGTAGTCTGTTTACACGGTTTCACAGGAACGTTAGCCACGTTTGCAGCCGTTTTTCCCAGTCAAACACCTTATAACGTTTTAGGAATTGACTTACCTGGGCATGGCGCGACTGCTAGTTTGGTAGCGCCAGAGCGTTATACCATGAAACAGGTTTGCCATGATCTTGCTGAACTAACCGAATCGCTAAATTTGCCTTGCTTTTGTTTATTAGGCTATTCAATGGGCGCTCGAACAGCTTTAGGTTTTGCATTACATTATCCACAAAAGGTACAGCATCTTTTATTGGAAAGTGGATCACCAGGTTTGGCCACTGCCGCAGAACGTCAGGCTCGTATCTGTCAAGATCATCGTTTGGCGGAACGTCTTTTAGAGGAACCGCTGGTGGATTTTATTGATTTTTGGCAAGAATTACCGTTATTTCAAACGCAAAAAGCCTTGTCTGTGGCACAGCAAATGGCCATTCGTCAGGAACGTTTGAGCCAATCGGCATTTGGATTGGCTAGTAGTTTGTGGTATATGGGGACAGGAGCGCAAGAGAGTTACTGGGAACGTCTAGTAGAATTGCAGCCGATTCCTACCGATTTATTGGTAGGCGGCGAAGATCAAAAATTTATTGGGATTGCGAAAAAAATGCAGGCACGTCAACCGTTGTTGAGGCTGACAATTTTTCCTGAAGCAGGACATTGTATCCATTTAGAACAACCAACGATTTTCTATGAAAAGGTGACAGCGTTATTGGAAGGAGCTATCTGAATGAACATTCAATCAATTGAAACCTATCAGGTTCGTTTGCCTTTAAAAACGCCGTTTGTCACGAGCTATGGTCGCCTGGAAGAAAAAGCGTTTGATCTATTTGTAATAACGGATGAGCAAGGAAATCAAGGGTTTGGCGAATTAGTGGCTTTTGAGCAACCTGATTATGTGCAAGAAACGTTGGTAACCGAACGCTTCATCATCCAACAGCATTTAATTCCGTTACTTTTAACAGGAGCGCTTGAACAGCCGCAAGAGGTTTCAACAATTTTTGAAGAAGTTAAAGGGCATTGGATGGGAAAAGCTGCGTTAGAAACTGCCATCTGGGATTTATATGCCAAACGGCAACAGAAGAGTTTAACTGAATTTTTTGGACCAACGCGGAGGAAAATTCCTGTAGGGATTAGTTTAGGGATTCAAGAAGACTTACCTCAATTACTTAAACAAGTTCAGTTAGCTGTAGAAAAAGGGTATCAACGAGTGAAGCTGAAAATTCGTCCCGGTTATGATGTGGAACCTGTTGCTTTGATTCGTCAGCATTTTCCTAACTTGCCTTTAATGGTCGATGCAAATTCAGCGTATACATTGGCAGATTTGCCTCAATTGCAACGTTTAGATCACTATCAATTAGCGATGATTGAACAGCCTTTTGCTGCAGATGATTTTTTAGACCACGCACAATTACAAAGAGAACTGAAGACAAGAATTTGTTTGGATGAAAATATTCGTAGTCTCAAAGACTGCCAAGTGGCGTTAGCATTGGGCAGTTGCCGTAGTATCAATTTGAAGATTCCTCGTGTAGGTGGGATTCACGAGGCGTTGAAGATTGCCACATTTTGCCAAGAAAATGATTTATTGGTTTGGTTAGGTGGCATGTTTGAGTCTGGTGTTGGTCGCGCATTGAATTTGCAATTTGCGTCACAGCCTACCTTTTCCTTTCCAGGTGATATTTCAGCAACGGAACGCTATTTTTATGAAGATATCATCACGGAACCTTTTATTTTAGAGCAAGGGACAATGACCGTGCCTCAGGGACTTGGTATTGGTGTTACACTTTCCCAGACGAATTTGCTAAAATACAGTCAGTATCAAAAAATCATGTAATGATAACAAAATTGCGCCTATGACTATGCAGAGAAGCATAATCTAGGCGCAATTTTTTATTTTTCTAATTGACTCGCTGCGGCTTCATCCAAGAGAACCGTTAAATTTGGATGGAGTTGAAGAATAGAGGCAGGATACGTTTCTGTGACAGGTCCTTGGAGCACTTGTTTGACCATCTGAGCTTTTTGTTCACCATTTACAATTAGGACAAGATGCTTAACTTTCATGATGCTGGCTGGCCCCATCGTAACAAAGGTCATGCCTGGCTGCATCATTTCAGGAACAAACCAAGGCTCTGAACCAGTGACGGTCACTTGGTAGGTTTCATTTTTAAAATGAGTGGTAGTGGGCATGTTCCCACAAAAATGACCATCTGCTCCTAAGCCAATTAACATCAAATCTAAGCCGCCTGCGTCAGCAATCCGTTGTTCTTGTTGTTGAAAGTTTTCAACAGTTAATGGATGGATGTTTTGCTCAGATATTTCCGCAGGTGTCAAATACAGCGTCCGCAAATCTGTCAGAGTAATGCCTTCCTTTTGATGAGGAACAGGGATTTCATCAAAGTTATAATAATGAACATTATCAAAGTCAGATGAGTTTTTCACAATCGAGGCTAATTTTTGGTAAACAAGTGCTGGCGTTTTACCAGCGGTAATTGATAAATTCACTCGTTTATCTTGGCTCATCGTGCTTAGAAGTAACATTTTTGCCCATTCGCTCATCGTGTTGAAATCTTGTTTAATTAAAATTTTCATACTTGCTCACTCCATTCTTTGAATAAGCTAAGTATAATTTGTGGGAACCATCCCATGTCAAGCTCTTCACAAAAAGGATTTAATTAACGGTAGGCAAAAGAAAGAGGAGCAGCCGTCAAAACGATGGCTGCTCCTCTTTTTAAAACTTAAGATAACCTACAACGAGTTAACTTTTTAGCTTTCTGTTCCACTTGCTCCAACGCTGGTCTAAACGTTCTTTTGACCAACACTGTTTAACAAAGAATTTTATTTTATTGTTCTTTCAACCATTTTTCTAGTTGTAAACGTTGCACTTTCATAGTAGCTGTGTGAGGGATTTCGTCAAAAGCCATAATGATAGGTTCGTTTAAATGTGGTAAATCGGCTACTTGTGTCCACCAAGCGTCCCAATCCATTTCTTCCCCAGGGACAACCGCTAAAATTGGCTGAGGTTCATTTTCTTTGCCACGGACAATAATCACTTCTTCTAAGAAATCTAATGCATCCAATAAATGATCTTCAATAGCTAAATTACTGTCGATGTTTTCAATTAGATCTACTTGGCGATCTTTCAAGAATAAGTGGCCGCGTTCATCTAACATTCCGTAATCGCCGCTGTCCCACCATTCGCCGTAGACATTTTCTGCAAAGCGGGCATCTTCTTTGTAATACGTTAAGGCCCGTCCTTTTGATAAGAATTGGATATGGCCATCCGTCATCGCAGGTAAAACTTGTCCTTTTTCATCGGTAATTCGAGCTTGTGTTAAATCCTCTAAACCAACACCCATGTCACGAGCATCTGAATCTTTTAGGGAGTCTAAAGTATGCGCTCGTAAGATCATTGGCCCGCATTCACTTTGACCATAAACTTGTAGGAAAATTGGTTCATTGGCAGCAGATGCTTTTAAGAAAGCCACCATTGTAGCGTTGTTAATTGCATCAAAAGTAGAATGATAATAATGGACACTAGCGAAGGCTTCAGGTTTTTCTTTGGCCAAACGAACCCATTGAACGAAGTTATTGGGGTGTGTTTCTACAGCGATTGGTTGATAGGTGCTGAACATTTCAGCGACTTTTTCGCTCGAAGCATTTGCTAAAGGCATCATAGGGAAGCCCATGGCCATTAAAGAAGACACGCCAATGTTAAAACGAGAATGAACTGGCGAAATATGAAAGCCAACTAATTTCTTTTCAGCAATTTTTGTGAAAATGGTTTTTTGCCATTTTGTACGCCAACCCATAGAGTGATTGGAATGACAGATAAGTTTAGGAATACCTGTTGTTCCAGAGGTGTGAGTCATGTAGGCAATTTCGTCTTTAGTCAGTTCGTCTTGAGGAACTTCCGTGGCATCAGCTTCTAAAAGAGAAGCAACCGAAAGTTTTTTATTGGCAGAGCTGTTACGAACAGCTTGAACTTTTTCAGCAGTCACATCATCAAATAAAATATAAGGATCTTCTAAACGATCAACGAATACTTCAATTGTTTCAAAAGGTAAATGGTATGAAACCATTACAGGAACGGCGGCTAGATATGAGGCTGCAACAGCTAGTAAATACGTGTCGAATTTAGGACTTTTATAAATAATAATTTTGTCGCCTTTTTTTACACCTAAAGCGGCTAATTGATATGCCCGTTTCAAAATTTCTTGATGGCTTTCACCATAAGTTGTTTCTAAGCCAAGTGCAGGAAAAGCAGGCAAAGATTCATCAAAAATAATTGGAACAGTTGGTGTTTTTTCTGCGGCTTCTTGATAGTTTGTGTAGAGGTTTAATGGTTGATAATCAAGTAAGTGTGTCAAGGGAAAGTCTCCTTTGTAAAATAGTTTGTGTACAAATGTACAAGTTCACTTTATCCTATCATAGAATGGGTTCTTTTTCTACGTCAAAAATACAACGTTAAATGTTATTTTTTATTATTCACAAGCACAACGTTTGCTGTATCTGACAAAGTTTCCTACAATAATTATGTAAGTAACAAGTTCTCAGAAGTGTAAAACTTTACAAAGGAGAGGAATTTACATGAAAAAAATCTATGAAACAACTATCATTAATACGGGTGGACGTGCAGGAGAAGTTCACTCACCGGATAAATCATTTTCTTATGCGGTTGCTTCGCCAGGTGTCAAGAAAGAAAATACAACAAATCCAGAACAATTATTCGCAGCGGCTTACAGTGCTTGCTTTAACGGTGCATTAGAATTAGTGATGGATCAAGAAAAAGTCGAAGGTAAAAGTACAGTAACTGCACGTGTTTCCTTATTCCAAGGAGAAGATGGATTTAGCGTTGGTGCTGAATTAGAAGTTCATATTGATGGGGTAGATCAAGCTAAAGCAGAAGAACTTGTTAAAAAAGCCCACGAAATTTGCCCATATTCTAAAGCAACAAGAAATAATATAGATGTTAAATTAACAGTGATTTAATTAAAAAAGAAGCGTTTTGTCTATACGACAAAGCGCTTCTTTTTTAGATAACAGTCCACAAATTATACATATTTAACAAAATAACTAAAAAAACAACTAAACTATAAATTTGGGCGACCCGTTGTTGAGATAATTTTTTACTGAAAAGACCGCCGACATAACCACCGAATAAAGCGGCAGGAATAATAGCCCAAAGCATTGTCAAATCAAAAACCGCAAACCCTGTGGTCAAGCCGATATTGCCAAGTTTGGCGAGTTGGGAGAAAAAAATAGTAATGATGGAATAGACAGTTGCTGATTTGATATCCATTCCAAAAAAGAGAATAAGGCAAGCTACATTAATGGGACCGCCACCGATGCCTAAAAAGGTTGATAGAATCCCTAAGCCTAATCCGACAATCAGAAAAATGCTCAATCCGTTGAGGTGTAAGTGCCAGTTGGAAAATTGATTGTAGAGAAGAACCAAAACCAAGGTCAGCAACATGATGATATATTGGATTAGTTGTACTTTTTCTTCATTTGGCGCTAGTGCAATCGCCTGATTAAGAAGTAAATCACCTAACATGCCGCCGACTAAGGAACCAAACGAAATACTCGCGGCTTTTTTCCATTCAATTTGGACACCATTTTGATACTGTTTATAAGTCGAAGAAATGGACATGACAAAAACAGCGACACTTGAATAGAACGCAATACTATTTAACGAATGGAACCCAAGAAAATCCAAAACAGGCTTAATAATGACGCCTCCACCCATCCCAGAGAGCGCCCCAACTGTATTGGATAGAAAAATAGTTATGAAATAAATCAGCAAAACCCGCACATAATCACTCCTAAACCGTTTTCTTTTAGTATAGCACAAAAATTATATAAGAAATGTAATTTCATTTAAAAATATTTTTAAAAAGAACTTGAAATGATATTTCTTTAATGGTATTCTACAAATACAAAAAAGAAAACGCATTCAAGGAGGATGAGAAAGCATGACAGTATCGATTGGTATTATTTTGATTTTATGTCTTTACACAGTTGTTGGTGTACTTGACCAAATTTCTATTCAGATTGGTCCATATACACCATTGTTTGCTGCAACGTTTACTGGCCTAGTCTTAGGAGATGTTCAAACAGGTTTGATGATTGGGGCAACGCTTCAATTGATGACATTAGGCGTAGCGACTTATGGAGGAGCAACAGTCCCAGACTTTCTTTCAGGGGCCATTATGGGAACGGCTTATGCAATCATTTCAGGGAAAGGGGCAGAGTATGGTATCGGAGTTGCGGTTCCAATTGGGTTATTATTAACACAACTAGATATTTTAGGCAGAATGGCTAATACGTTTTTCCAACACAAAGCAGATCGCTATGCGGAAGAAGGCAATTATAAAGGGGTCGAGCGCTGCAATGTTTTAGGAATTTTTCCTTGGACGATTTCTCGTGTCATCCCAGTTTTTATTGGCCTAGCTTTTGGTGAACAAGTTGTAAACGCTATCAATAATTGGATTCCTATTTGGGTGATGAATGGGCTAAAAGCAGCAGGCGCTATTTTACCAGCGATGGGGATTGCTATTTTAATGCGTTACTTACCAATTAAAACATACTGGCCCTATTTTATTATTGGGTTCGTGTTACTTGCTTATGGGGCCCAATTCTTCTCAGTTTTAGGTGTCGCACTGGTTGGCTTGGCTTTAGCAGCGATTTATGTGATGAATCATAACAAAGGCGGCGCAGCTACAACAAGTGGCACGGTTATTTACGAAGATGATGAGGAGGTTGAGATTGATGACTAACAAATTAACAAAAAAGGATATTAATAAAGTTTACGTCCGTAATCTTTTTGGCTATCAGTGGGGCTGGAACTATGAAAAAATGCAAGGACTTGGTTACGCTTGGGTGATGATGCCTGCATTAAAGCGACTATATAGTGAAGATCCAGTAGCTATGAAGAAAGCCTTGAAGACACATCTTGGCTTTATGAATACAACGCCAGCCATGTCGCATTTAATTGTCGGAGCTGATATGGCTTTGGAAGAAGAAGTCGGCATTGAAGATGAAACGGCCATTACTGGCTTGAAAACAGGTCTAATGGGTCCGTTTGCTGGTGTTGGTGATACCATTTTTATCGCGATTTATCGTGCGATTGTTTTTTCGATTGCAGCTTACATGGCGCAAGGGGGACAGGTTGTTGGGTTACTGATCCCGTTAATTGCCGGAGCAGTGGTCCTATGGGTTCGCTATAAATTCACTTGGATTGGTTACCATCAAGGGAAAAAAATTGCGACAGAATTTGCGGATAAAATGAAATTGTTTACGCAAGGTGCAGCTATTTTAGGGTTAACGGTGGTCGGCGGTTTGATTCCTTCGGTAATTACTTACAAATTAGATTTAACTTATAAAATGGGAGATGTAACATTATCTGTTCAAGAAATGTTGGATAAAATTTTACCCGCATTAATTCCTTTAGGGATTGTTCTTTTATCCTATTGGTTACTAGGGAAAAAGAAAATGAATTCAACACGGCTAATCTTTGTTTTAATTTTAATTGGCATGGTTTTAGGCAATTTACAACCAATGTTGGCTTGGGTTGGCGGTTTATTTTAAAAAAATAGTATATAATAGGAGAGATTTATTATGACAATTGTACATGCAAGAGTAGATGAGCGTTTAATTCACGGACAAGTTGCAACCGTTTGGACGAATACGGTTGGCGCACAAAGAATCATGGTAGTAAATGATGCCGCTGTCAAAGATCAATTACAAATTGGTGCCTTAAAAATGGCTAAGCCTGCAGGAGTTAAATTATCCATTTTATCGAAACGTAAAGCGATTGAAAAAATTTTAGCAGGCAATTATGATGAAGAAAAAGTCTTTTTAATTACGAAAGACATTGCAGACATGGCGGCTTTAATTGATGGCGGTGTCCCATTACAGAGCTTCAATGTCGGCAATATTTCTCAAAAAGAAGGCAGTCGAGCAATTAAAAAATCTGTTGCATTAACCGATGAAGATATTCAAACCGTTCGTCGTTTAACAGATAATGGGGTGACTATTACCGCACAGATGATCCCTTCTGAACCAAACGAAGCAATTTTAACTTTCATAAAATAGAAATGGAGATGAGAAGATGGAGCCAATCCGTTCAATCAGACAAAAATATAAGGACTTTTCCAAAGTAAATAAGAGAATCGCAGACTATATACTGAAGGATCCGACCCGTCTTCTCTCATTAACAGCAAACGAAATTGCTAGCAATAGCGAAACTTCTCCAGCATCAGTTACCCGTTTTTCTAAACAATTAGGGTTTGACAGCTGGGAAGAGTTAAAACTATCCATTGCAGCGGTACAAGCTGCCAGTAACGGTAAAAAAGATATTGATCCAATTGTAGCGGCGGATGATTCGGTGGATACTATTTGTATGAAAGTGGAATCTTTATTAAATGCTACGATTGAGGATTTATTTTATACAGTGGATAAACAAGCCTTGGAACGAGCAATCGCGCATGTTAAAAAAGCGGAAAAAATTCATTTGGTTGGAATTGGTGCCTCTTCTTTAACGACTTATAATCTTTATCACAAGTTTAACCGCGCTGGTCGCCAAGCGATTTTTAATTATGATAGTCACATGATGTTGGAGTTTTTAAATTATGCAACGGCACAAGACATTTTGATCACGGTCTCCTATAGTGGTTTGACAAAAGAAGCCTTAATCGCCTGTGAAATTGCCAAAAATAGAGGTGCAACGGTTATTTTTATTACCAGTAACGATGGAGAAAACGTGCGATCATTGAGCGATGAAGTTCTTTTAGTCCCCAATAATGAGCACCTCATTCGAGTTGGGGCTATTTCATCGATTGCTTCGTCAATGGCAATTGGCGATGTTCTGTATTTAGGTTCAATTCAAGATGATTTAGACACAGAAATTGAACGCAATATGATTGAAACGAGTCAACTTGTCAGCCGTCTAAAAGAGAAGTAGGGGTGTGCAAGCAAATGAACTTAGAAGGATTAACGACAGAAGCCAGAAATGAAGCGACTAAAAAGATTGACCAAGTGTCAACATTAGAAATGGTAACTTTAATAAATCAAGAAGACCAAAAGGTAGCACAAGCAATTGAAAAGGTGCTTCCGCAGATCGCTGCAGCAATTGATGCAGCGGCAGAACGATTTAAAAAAGGGGGCCGTTTAATCTATTGTGGTGCAGGAACGTCTGGACGTTTAGGTGCTTTGGATGCGATTGAATTAACACCCACATATAGTGTGTCGCCAGAACGCGCATTTGGTATTTTAGCTGGTGGTGAAAAAGCAATGTATCAAGCAATTGAAGGCGCTGAAGACTCGAAAGAATTAGCTATCGAAGATTTAACGCAACATCAATTGACCGCCCGAGATGTCGTAATTGCGATTGCTGCTAGTGGTCGGACACCATATGCCGTTTCCGCAATTGAATACGGAAAAAAAGTGGGCGCTCTAACCATTTCAGTTACCTGTAATAATCAAAGTCCGATGAATCAATTGGCGGAAATTGGGATTGCGCCAATTGTAGGACCGGAAGTCATTACAGGGTCAACTAGAATGAAAGCGGGTTCAGCACAGAAAATGGTGTTAAATATGTTTTCAACAGGGACTATGGTTAAAGTAGGGAATATCTATCAAAATTTGATGGTCAACGTACAACCAACGAACGAAAAATTAATTCAACGTGCCACGAATATCATTAAAGAAGCAGCAGAAATCGAGGAATCGCAAGCCAAAGAATACTTGGAGGCAGCACAGCTAGAAGTGGCACCAGCCATTGTAATGGCGAAAGCCCACGTTGATTTTCAAAAAGCCAAACAACTATTAGCAGAACATGACGGACGGATTTCAGAAGTTTTAGCATAGAAGTGGTGAACAATGAATCAAATCGCAATTCAAGAAACAATTCAGAGACTGATTAATCAGCAAGTAGTTCCGGGTGTCGCTTGGGGAACGATTACAGAAGGTAGCTTATCAGAACAGTATACGGGCTTTTTAGGTAATACTGGTCCATTTGCAAGACAAAAGGTTTCATCAGCTAGCCTGTATGATTTAGCGTCCTTAACGAAAGTTATTGGGACAACAAATCGAATGTTACAATTAATCGATACAAATCAGCTTACTTTTTCAACCACTGTGGGGGAAATCCTACCTGATTATCAAGGACTATCTTGTTCGATTGGGGAGCTTCTACTGCATCAGAGCGGACTGCCAGCTGATGTTGTCGATAAGAAAAATGTCACAAAAAAAAGCTTGCAAGAAATCATTTTAACGCATTCGTTATCTGAACGAGGGAAAACCACTTATTCTGATTTAGGGTATTACTTATTGGGAGAAATTATTCAAGTATTGGATCGCTGCTCATTAGAAGAGAGCTTTCAAACATACGTATTTCAACCAATGAACCTACAGCATACAAGTTTTACGGTCAGCGATTTTGCCCAGGCAGTGCCCACAGAGATTACAAAACAACGCAGCGTTATTCAGGGGGTGGTCCACGATTCGAAAGCCTATCAACTGAAAGCGCCAATTGGCAGTGCAGGGTTATTTGCAACTTTACCAGATTTACTCACTTTTGTTCAGTGTTTTATGAACAATCGCTACCCGTCTGGCAAACCATTATTTTCTGAAAAAATGTTCGATGCTCTCTGGTCTATGAACCAAGGGGGACGTACATTTGGTTGGGAAGTGAAAAAGACGCAAGCAGGGGCAGGCTATTTGTATCATACTGGCTTTACTGGAACGGCGATTGGTATGAAAAAAGAGACCAAAGAAGCCCTAATTTTGCTGACGAATCGGATTCATCCCACTCGTGAAGAACGTGGCTTTCTGAAAGCACGAACAAAAATTTATCAGCAGTATTTTTAGGAGGATATGATGAAACCAAAATTAATTTTAATGAGCCATGGACGGATGGCAGAAGAAACCTTAGCTTCTACTCAAATGATTGTCGGGGAATTAGCAGATGCTGCGATTGTGTCAATGACCGCAGAAGATGGCTTGAGCGGCACGCAAGCAAAACTGGCAGCAATCTTAAAAGAAGCTGGCAATGTCCCGACGCTTGTATTAGCTGATTTAAAAGGAGGAACACCTTGTAATGTGGCTATGATGGCCATGGGCACTTATCCGCAATTGCGAGTAGTCGCTGGACTTAATTTAGCAATGGCAATTGAAGCAGCCGTCTCACCTGTGGAAAATGTGGATGAATTAGCTGCATATTTAACGCAAATTGGCCAATCTGCGGTGACCACGATTGACTTACCTGAATTAACAGATGAAGAAGAATTTGAAGAATAGAAAGAGGTCGGGACGGAACCGTTTAGCTCCGAGAAATAAGAAGGAATTTCCGAAAATTGCTTTTTAATTTTTGGAGAATTTCGGCTTATTTCCGAAGGAGTTGGTTCTGTTCCCGCCGTTTATCAGGTTTTGAGCCTGGGACAAAAATCCAAAGTGATTTTTGTCCCAGGCTCTTTTTTTAAGAACCAGGGATATTCCGTGGTTCGTTTTTGGTTGTGACAAAGAAAAAGAATAGACTCAGTAAAATAACTAGGATGCCATCGTTAAACATCGGATTTACGAAGTTTAAAATAGCACTTAAGATGACTGGCACGGTAGCACAATACGTAATAATTTTTAAACAATCAATCAAACGTAAAGAATAAAAACGTAATTTTGAATAGAGAGATGCACCGATAGCGGCAATCAGTAAGTCTAAAACTAAACCGATTAGAACAGGGTAGATAGCCACTAAAAAGACAATGAGTTTTGTCCACCAAGGGATTGCTGCTTCACTTAGCGCAGTCTTGATACTCTGAGCGTTAACGCCATCTAAGGTTCCTTTACTATAGGGGAAGATAAATTGGTCGGTGCCTAGAATTGATTCAGTTGCGCCTGAATTTGGTAAGGCGACTACAAATTCATCTTGTAAAAAAGCCAAACCAAACGCATTGCCAATTAAATCCTTTTGGACATCAGCGGCTGTACGCTTTCCATCTGGATCAAACGTAAAAATAATCGAGTCGGTTTGATAAATAAAGCCAGATTCTTTGGCCTTTGTTTGCAACGTGCCATTTTCAATAGAAAAGTCAGGCAACTTTTCTGCAATTTTTTGGCCATCTTGTTGCACCTCTTGTAGCACAGAAAAGACTTGTTTGGTAATAGGTAGTGCTAAAATAGCGCTTAAAAAAACAGCATAGAGAATTACTTTCCAAAACGCCATTTTTTTCGCATGCCGTAATTCTGAAACTGAAAAAAAGGCCTGCTTAAATAATTGCAATGTATTCATTTATTTACTCCTCACATCATTCTTCTACAGGTCATTCTAGCGAATTTATGAGGGAAACACAAGGTAATCTCCCTCTTTTGTAAAACTTTTCTTTTGGCAAGCAAACTATTTTGTAGAAAGCGGTTCACTCTGTTATCATAATAGTTGTATGAAAGACGTATGTTACATACTAAAAAATAGGGGGATTTAAAAAATGACTTACACATTACCAGAATTACCATATGCTTATGATGCATTAGAACCTTACATTGACGTGGAAACAATGCACTTACACCATGATAAACACCACAACACTTATGTGACTAACTTAAACGCAGCGATTGAAAAACATCCAGAATTAGGCGAAAAATCTGTAGAAGACTTAATTTCAGATATGAATGCTATTCCTGAAGATATCCGTACAGCCGTTCGTAACAATGGTGGCGGTCACGCAAACCATACATTCTTCTGGGAAATTATGGCACCAAATGCTGGTGGACAACCAACTGGCGCTATTAAAGAAGCAATCGATGAAACATTTGGTAGCTTTGATGAAATGAAAGCTGCTTTCAAAACAGCTGCAACTGGCCGCTTTGGTTCAGGTTGGGCTTGGTTAGTTGTGAATAACGGTAAATTAGAAATCACTTCAACACCAAACCAAGATTCACCATTAATGGATGGTCAAACACCTGTTTTAGGTCTTGACGTTTGGGAACATGCGTATTACTTAAAATATAAAAACGTTCGTCCAGATTACATTGAAGCATTCTGGAACGTTGTTAACTGGGATAAAGTAAACGAACTTTTTGCAGCAGCAAAATAAGTTTGCCAATTGTGAAGGAAAGAGTCAAATGACGGCTGTCATTTGACTCTTTCCTTTTACAAATCCAGGGTCGAAATAGTTGTTCGTTTATGGCATACTAAAGTAAGTAGGGAAAGATAACGGATACATAAAGAAGGAGCTAAAAAAATGAATGTTATGATGCAAAAAGTACACGGGTCAGAAAATGATTTCTTTTTATTGGATGAAACACAGTTTGAGCGTTCTTTAACCGCTGAGGAAATTGAGCAATTGCGCATCCAGTTATGTTCGCGGGAAACAGGATTATTGGCGGGAGCAGATGGGTTACTTTTGGTAGGAGAAGGGACTCACGGCACGTCCAATGCTAGAATGCGAGTGATTAACAGCGATGGTAGTGAAGCAAGCATGTGCGGGAACGGCTTGCGTACGGTTGCCCGTTATTTAGCTGAAAAAAACCAAGAAAAATCATTTACAGTTGAAACAATGTTTGCAGATTTGAAAGTACGTCAAGCCCCCAATTTAGCTGAAGAAGTAGCGACTTACCAAGTGGAAATTTCACCAGTAAGTTTTGAAGCAGTCACTATCCCAATGCATTTAGGGGTCCAAACATTAATTGATGAAATCGTACCAGCCTTATCTAACACCATTCGCTTTACAGCGGTAGCAGTGCCTAATCCGCACCTTGTAGCATTTGTGGATCATGAAACCTTAAATGGTCCAGAATTTGAACGAATCGCTACCTATGTAAATAATGAAAATCCATATTTTCCAGAAGGGATAAATGTGAGTTTTGTTGAAATTCTTGGCAAAAATCAACTATTTGTTCGAACGTATGAACGTGGTGTAGGTTTTACAAGTGCTTGTGGGACAGCTATGTGCGCAAGTAGTTTACTTTATACGTTATTGAAAGATGGTGTTTTTTATGAAGAAATAACCGTCAAAAATGCTGGAGGTATGGTGAAAACAGTCGTCCACGAAACGTCTGATGGCAGTTATTGGATGGAATTAATTGGGAATGCCACGATTACGCATTTGATTGAAGGATCACTGACTGATTTACTAAATGGTGCATTTGAGAAAATAACTATTACTGAAACGAATGAACAGAAACATTATCAAGAATTTCTGCAAACACTTTCTCAAAAATAACAATTGTTCCTTGATAAAGCACTCTTTTATTTTACAATTGTGTTAAGTTCTTGTTCCAAAAAATAAAAAATATTGCTTGAATAAGCAAACTATGAGAAAATAAAGGGCATGAATTAAGAATTATTCTTAGATAAACGAGGAAGTGTCTTATGAAACTATGGAAAAAAGTAGTACTGGGCTTCTTGAGCGTCTTGCTAGTGGTAGTAGCTGGGGTATGTGCTTACGGGATTAAGATGTATTCAGATGCCAATTCAACAATTAATGGGATCTATCAATCAGTTAACCGTAAGTCCAATAAAGGAGCCACGGCCAATATTGATGCGCAAGAACCATTCTCTGTTCTTTTAATGGGGATTGACACAGGCGATTTAGGTCGAACAGAACAAGGTCGTTCAGATACTACAATGGTTGTAACCATCAACCCGAAAGAAAACAAGTCCACAATGATCAGTTTGGATAGAGATATTTTAACAGATATTGTTGGAAATGACACACAAGACAAATTGAACCATGCCTATGCATTTGGTGGCGCCGAAATGGCGATTAATACAGTCCAAGAATTACTGGATATTCCCATCCATCACTATGTATCCATCAATATGAAAGGGTTAAAAGACCTGATTGATGCGGTAGGCGGTATTGAAGTAGATAATACGATTGGTGAATTTACGTTGGACGGTATTACTGTTCCAGCAGGTAAAATCAAGTTAGATGGCACGACAGGTTTGGCTTATGCGCGGATGCGTCACGAAGATCCTGAAGGAGATGTGGGTCGTCAACGCCGCCAACGAGAAGTTGTTGAGAAAATTGTGCGCAAAGTCATGAGTTTTGATGGTGTTTCAAAATATCGAAAAATTCTTGATGCTGTTGAAGCCAATGTAAAAACAGACTTAACCTGGGATGACATGATGGACATCCAATCAAAATATTTGTCTGCCTTTAAAACAATTGACTCAGAACAATTACAAGGATACAGTGCAACCATTGATGATATTTATTATCAAGTCCTAGATCCAAATAGCTTATACAAAACACAAACAACGCTTAGAAAACAACTTGGTTTAAAAGAACATGCTTCTGAACGTGAAAAAGATTTAGCCTTTTATAATCAGTTTAGCTATGCTGTTACAGATACTGCACTGATTGGTGAATCTGGTGATTCAAGTGCTAATAGCTCTACTAGTTCGAGTAGCACAGCGGACACCACAGCCGGACAAACAGAATACAACGGCAATACGCAACAAGCAGCAGAAGGAGCCTACGATCCGAATACGTACGTTGACCCAAATGCGTACACAGATCCAAACGCTTATGCTGATCCAAATACGTATGTGGATCCCAACGCACCACAATATTAATCTGTTAAACAAGCTCGAAAACTTCTATTTCTGATGAGAAATAGAAGTTTTTTTCTTTTATTCTAGAAATTTTTTTCAGAAGGTGTTATAATTGGACTATACCAAAATAAACCGTAAGGAGCGTGTCAAAATGCAAATTATCCGTGTAGCAAATGCAGAAGAAGGCGGCAAAAAAGCGTTTGAATTAATTAAAGAAGGTATGAACAATGGTGCGAAAGTTTTAGGCTTAGCAACAGGTAGTACACCAGAAACATTATATAAAGAAATGACAGCAAGTGATGTCGACTTTACAGAAATGACTTCTGTAAACTTAGATGAATATGTTGGTTTAGGTGGCGAAGATGAGCAAAGTTACCGTTATTTCATGAACAAACACTTATTTGACAAAAAACCATTTAAAGAAACATTTGTACCAAATGGTAAAGCAGAAGATTTAGATGCTGCTTCCGCAGAATATGAAAAAATTATCGATGCACATCCAGTAGATATCCAAATCTTAGGTATTGGTCAAAATGGACACATTGGTTTCAACGAACCAGGCACACCTCTAGATAGCTTAACACATGTCGTTGAGTTGACTGAATCAACAATCAACGCAAACAAACGTTATTTTGACAAAGTAGAAGATGTCCCAACACGTGCTGTTTCTATGGGGATTGGCTCAATCATGAAAGGTAAAAAAATGATTTTAATGGCTTATGGCGAAGCAAAAGCAGAGGCCATTAAAGGAATGATTGACGGACCAGTAACAACAGACATGCCAGCAAGTGCATTACAAAACCATCAAGATGTTGTTGTAATCATTGATGATGCAGCTGCAAGTAAATTATAATCGTTGATGAAAAAGAACTTGAAACATAAGGATTTCCTTATGTTTCAAGTTCTTTTTTTGTTATACTGGAAGTAATAGAAGAAGAGGTGAAAAGGATGTTACAGCTAACAATTCCAGAAATTATTTTACGGTTAGTCCTAGCGATGGTGATGGGTGGCGCAATTGGTTTTGAAAGACAATATAAGAATCGCCCAGCAGGGATGCGCACTCACATTTTAGTTTGTATGGGCGCGGCTATTATTGCGTTAATTCAGTCGCAAATTGCAATCAATGCATTGAAAGATGCGTTAGCTAATCCGGCTTTGACGGGGGTCATTCGTTCAGACCAAGCAAGGTTGATTGCACAAGTTGTAAGTGGAATCGGCTTTTTAGGTGCTGGAACCATCATTGTAACGAAACAAAGTGTCACCGGATTGACGACAGCAGCGTCACTATGGACCGTTGCTGGTTTAGGGATCGCGGTGGGCATGGGCTACTATACGATTGCCTTAACAAGTTTTATCGGTGTATTATTTGCCTTAACCATTGTCAAACGAATTATTCACGTACCAACAATCAAAAAATTAGAAATTCGCTATCAACATAAACAAGAAACCAAAGAATTTATTAATCAGTATTTTGAAGAAAAACATATTGAAATTTATGATGTGAATTTCAATGTTTCTTGGGTAGATGATACAAAAATCTATACGAATATCTATACTATTGATTTGCCTAAAGGCCTAACGTATGCCGATGTTATCGAAGATCTATCTGTTTCAAATAATGTAACAAAATTACGATTGATTAATGTGTAGAAACATCTATTTATAATTAATGACAAGAGGTCGGGACAGAACCGTTTAGCTCCGAGAAATAAGAAGGAATTTCCGAAAATTGCTCTTTAATTTTTGGAGAATTTCGGCTTATTTCCGAAGGAGTTGGTTCTGTTCCCGCCGTTTATCAGTTTTGAGCGTGGAACAAAAATCCAAAGTGATTTTTGTCCCACGCTCTTTTCTTCTAGGACCTAGGACTGATTTTTTAAGTTTAATATTTCAAAAAGATTACAAAAGAGTTATGATTGTATTACGAGTTAGAAAGAAAGGTGATAAGTAAGATGAATAAAAAAAATAAATTTCTTAGTATTATTGTTGTTGTCGTTGTGATTATTGGTGCATTTGTGATGAAAGCTTATAATCAATTGATTACTTTAGATAATAAAGTCGAAGCAGAATGGTCACAAGTAGAGAATGTAATGCAAAGACGTGCTGATTTAATTCCTAATCTTGTCAGTAGTGTTCAAGGCAGTATGACTCAAGAAAAAGAAGTTTTAAAAGAAATAACGGAAGCACGTAAAGCATACGCAGGAGCAAAATCTTCTTCTGAAAAAGGGCAAGCAAATGAGCAAATTGAAAAAGGATTAGGTAATTTTGTTACAGTATTGAATGAAGATTACCCAAAGTTAGCTTCTTCTGAAAATGTCAAAACCTTAATGACTCAATTAGAAGGATCTGAAAATCGAATTTCTGTTGAACGCCGTAACTATATACAAGCTGTTGAAACATATAACCAACAGATTTCAAAATTCCCTGATAAAATAATTGCAAAACTTTTAGGATTTGAGAAGAAAACTAACTATGTTGCGACAGAGCAGGGAAAAGAAGTACCACAAGTGGAATTTAAATAAAAAATTTGTAGAAAATTTGGGTTAAAAAGAAAGAAGTGAGGAAGGTTGGATAAAAAAGTCGAAAAAATTCAAGAAAAAGTTCGTTTGTTTTATAAAAAGCATCAGCGGAATACAACGATTGTTGTGGTAATTAGTTTAAGTATGATTTTAATATTAGGAATGGCTGCTTGGTATGAAGGAAAGGGAATCTCTTATGAAGCAAAACAAACTGCACTGAGAGAGAAGCAACATGCCTTACAAAAAAAGAGAGACGATATTTTAGCAGGGAAAATGACTGAAGCGTCAACCCAGACAACAATAAATAACTTTTCTAAACAAGAAATAACTGGTGAAAATGAATTAGTGACAATTACTGGAACGAATGGGCAGTTGAACATTAATGATGCTAATATCTATGTTTCAGATAATGCAGGTATTGTCTCAAATCAACTTAAACAGAAAATGTTTCAATTGAATCAACAATTGTTGGAAAATGCGAATGGCGCACAATTTATGCTTATTACCGTTCCTGCGTTACCTAGTGGGGAATCTGTTGAATCTTACAGCAATAAGATTGCTAATCAATTAGGTGTAGGGGATCGTGAAAAAAATAATGGTGTGGTTTTTCTAATGGCAATTGAGGATCGCGAGTCTCGCTTGGAAGTTGGATATGGCTTAGAGAGTATTTTAACGGATAGCTATGCGGATGATATTATTAATAATGAAGAAGTAAAAGAGGCTTTTAGAGACGAGGATTATAATACAGGTCTCAATAAAATTATTGATCAAGTATCGGCTGCAATCAATTCAAAAACCGCACAAGTGGATAATGAATTAACAAATATACAAACAGAGTTAAACACTAATACAACGAAAAGAAATGTTCTTTTAATGGCAAGTATTGCTGGGATGCTCATTTGTGCTGTTTATATTTTACAAATTTTAAGAACAAGAAAACTTGTTAAAAAAATGTATCAAGATTATTTGAATTGTTTACCAACAAAGGCTGTCCTAAATAACTCAGAACAGACAAAGAAAGTATTAAATAAGATGAAAAAGACTTCTTTTTATTGTTTATATCTTAATGGAGCAACGTTATTTGCCACAAAAGGGAAAATAAGACGTGCCACTAAGCGTGGTTCTTTACTAAGTATATATCCAAATGCAAAAAAACAATCTTTTGGGCGTTTATTAGTAGGAGATACTTTATATAGTTATGATGGTAGTGTTTTGACGTATGCTTATTTAAACTCACAATACAATCCGTCTAATCATAGTAGTTCTGGTAGCGGCAGTGGTGGTTCATTCGGTGGCGGCTCATTCGGCGGTGGTGGTGCCTCAGGAAGTTGGTAAAATAAAAAGCTAGAAACGTTGATCGTTTCTAGCTTTTTGCTATTTATCTAAACCGTAAAGATAGTCATCATCTTTCATGGCTTCAACTGTTCCTAGTAAATAGCCATTTCCTACTTGGGAGAAGAAGTCATGGTTGCTAGTTCCTGTCGAAATACCATTCATTACAATCGGGTTCACATCATTGGCTGTATCCGCAAATAAGGGATCCATACCTAAGTTCATTAAAGCTTTGTTGGCGTTGTAACGTAAAAAGGTTTTTACTTCTTCGGTCCAACCTAAGTCATCATATAATTCTTCTGTATAACGTTCTTCGTTTTCGTACAATTCGTAAAGTAAATTATACATCCAGTCTTTTAGTTTATCTTGCTCATCTTCTGGTAATTCATTAAATCCTAATTGGAATTTATAGCCAATATACGTGCCGTGCACTGATTCATCACGGATAATCAATTTAATAATTTCAGCGACGTTCGCTAGTTTATTGTTTCCTAAATAGTAAAGAGGAGTGTAAAACCCAGAATAGAATAAAAACGTTTCTAAAAATACACTAGCAATTTTTTTCTCTAACGGAGTACCGTTTTTATAAATTTCGTTAATCCGTTCTGCTTTATATTGCAGATGTTTGTTGGTATTTGTCCACTCAAAAATATCATCAATCTCTTTTTTTGTATTTAATGTACTGAAGATAGAAGAATAACTTTTGGCATGGACAGATTCCATGAATTGGATGTTATTTAAGACGGCTTCTTCATGGGGCGTCCGCACATCATTTCTCAGTTGATCCATGCCGCTTTCTGATTGAACAGTATCTAATAAAGTTAAACCGCCGAAAACGTAGCCGACAGTAGTTTTTTCTAAATCGGAAAGAGTCCGCCAATCATCTAAGTCATTGGATAACGGAATCCGTGTATCTAACCAAAATTGTTCGGTTAATTTTTCCCAAGTGGATTTATCAATGACGTCTTCAATGGCGTTCCAGTTAATTGCTTCATAATACGTTGCCATGGTTATTCCTCCTGTATGCTGGGACAGCAGTCTGTTTGACTAGTTGTCTCGTTTCTTCGCTTAAAACGTTCTACAGAGTCCAAATAGGAGCGTGCAGCCGTTCTTCTTTGTCCAGTATATCTGAAAATGTCCTGTTTAAAAAGAGAACATTCCTAAAAAATAAGACGCTCAAGCAGAACGCCTTATTTAAGTGCTTTTCATTAAATCACGCAAGACTCACATTGATTGCTGCCAATTTCTTCAGCATCATCTGTAAATGTACGAATATAGTAAATTGATTTAATCCCTTTGTTGAACGCATAATGACGTAAAATGTTTAAGTCACGGGTTGTTTGTTTTGGTGTTTCTTTCCATTCATACAAGCCTTCAGGGATTTCTGAACGCATAAACAAGGTTAAACTCATTCCTTGATCAACGTGTTGTTGCGCTGTTGCGTAGACATCAATCACTTTGCGCATATCCATGTCGTAAGCAGAAGTATAGTAAGGGATTGTATCATTAGCTAAATAAGGCGCTGGATAGTAAATCTTACCAATTTTCTTCTCTTGACGTTCTTCAATCATGCGAGTAATTGGATGAATGCTGGCACTAGTATCATTAATATATGAAATTGAACCATTTGGCGCTACGGCTAAACGATTTTGATGATAAAGACCATCTTTTTTCACAGCATCGCGTAACGCAGCCCAATCTTCAGCCGTTGGAATCTGAATGTCTTTAAAAATTTCTTTCACTTTATCAAATTTTGGTGTAAAGTTGCCTTCAATATATTTATCGAAGTAAGCACCAGAAGCATAATCTGATTTTTCAAAATTGTGGAAGACTTGGTTACGTTCTTTCGCAATTTGATTACTTTCCATTAAAGTCCAGTAATTTAATAACATGAAATAAATGTCTGTAAAGTCTAATGATTCTTCAGAGCCGTATTCCATATGATTTTTAGCGAAGAAGGTGTGTAAGCCCATTGCGCCTAGTCCGATTGTATGGCTTAAACGATTTCCATTTTGGATAGTTGGCACGACATCAATTTCAGAAGCATCTGTTACAAAAGTTAACGCACGCGTCATAGCGCGGACAGATTTTCCAAAGTCAGGACTTTCCATTAAATTAACAATGTTAGTTGAACCTAAGTTACAACTAATATCTGTTCCTAAAACTTCATATTCTTGTTTCCCATTAATAACAGAAGGCGTTTGAACTTGAAGAATTTCAGAACATAAGTTACTCATGATAATCTTGCCATCAATCGGATTGTTTTTGTTAGCTGTATCAATATTGATGATATAAGGATAGCCAGATTCTTGTTGTAATTTAGAAATTTCATTTTCTAAGTCACGGGCTTTAATTTTACGTTTACGTATGTTTGGATTGGCCACTAGGTTATCATATTCCTTGGTAATATCTACATAGGAATAAGGCACACCATATTCACGTTCCACACTATAAGGACTAAATAAATACATATCTTCGTTGTTACGTGTTAATTCGTAAAATTTATCTGGAACAATAACACCAAGAGACAACGTTTTTACACGGATTTTTTCATCAGCGTTTTCTTTTTTAGCAGATAAGAACATTTCAATATCTGGATGGAAGACATTTAGATAAACCACACCAGCACCTTGACGTTGACCTAGTTGGTTAGAGTAGCTAAAGCTATCTTCAAATAATTTCATAACAGGGACAACACCACTTGCTGCGCCATCATAACCTTTGATTGGTGCGCCCGCTTCACGTAAGTTGGAAAGAGTAATTCCTACGCCGCCGCCGATTCGTGATAATTGAAGGGCAGAATTAATTGAACGCCCAATGCTGTTCATATCATCTGTTACTTGAACTAAGAAACAAGAAACCAATTCACCTCGACGTTTACGCCCAGCGTTTAAGAAAGAAGGTGTGGCTGGTTGATACCGTTGATGGATCATTTCATCCGCCAATGTTAAAGCCAACTCTTCATCGCCATCCGCAAAATACAAGGCATTAAAGGCAACACGATCTTCATATGTTTCTAAATACTCTGTTCCGGCGTTGTTCTTTAAAGCGTATTGAGAATAAAATTTATAAGCCGCCATGAAAGACTTGAATTGGAAATGTTGTTCATCTAAGAAAGCATATAATTTTTCAATAAAGTCCATTGAATATTTTTCGATGAATTCAGTTTCAATAAAATCTTCTTTCATTAAAAAGTTGATTTTTTCTTCAGCAGAGCTGAATTTACGTGTATTCGGTTCTACATTTTCTTTAAAGAAGGCTGCGAGTGCTTCTTTATCTTTATTTAAAGGGATTTGACCATCAACAGGACGGTTAATCTCGTTATTCAGTTTGAAATAGCTGACATCTTTAATTTCTTTTAGACTCAATTTCTTCCACTACTTTCTTAAAGGTCTCCACGTCTTCGTCTGTTCCGCTAAACTCAAAGGAGTACAGAAGCGGAACGTGGTAATCGCGGGCAATATCTTTGGCGGTATAGACAAATAATTCAGCAAAATTACGGTTGCCCCCACCAGCTACACCAACTAACAGTTCTTGATTACTTTTATAATCAAGAAAGTCATTCACTACCTCTGTAATTTCTGCATCATAGGTAGGAATGACAAGAATAAAAGGCTCATTTATTTCAAAAAAAGGATTCGCTGGCTCAAGTTCATAAGCAGGCAAATCCAATTTTTTAATAAAGCGCCTTGTTTGACCGGTGACTGAAAAATAAACAAGTTTCATCTTAGCTAGCCAATTGTTTTAATTGGTCTGGACGGAAGCCAACAACGGTTGTTGCTTCAGATGTGATTACCGGTACGCTTTGGAACCCTTGTTCTTTTAACCAGTCGATAGCATCTGGTTGTGCGTCGATATTGATTTCTTCAAAAGCGATGTTATTTTCACTTAGGAAACGTTTCGCCATTTTACATTGGATACAGTTATTTTTTGAAAAGATTTTTACGTTCATTGAAAGTTCCTCCTCTTTTTTTCTACATAGACTAGTATAAATCTATGTAGAAAAAAGTCAACACTTTAACACTATATATTGTGGTGCGTTTTTCTCATAATACTAGTTTTTGTGTTTTTGAAAGAAAAATGAAAACACGTGAATCCTCGTTTTTGGGAGAAAAAACACATTGGTCAGTGTTTGACAAACAAAAAAATTAAAATTTTGAAAGAGAACATTTAGTGAAAAAACACTAAATATTGTGTTGACATTTGAGTTAGGCACAAGAAGAAAAAATAAGCGGATTTGTTATTGAATGAGTGGAATTTTATAATAGCTAGTAACATAAAAAACAAGAACTGACTTTTTTTCAAAAATGGTAACCTGAAAAAGTGTCTCTATATAGAAGGAAAATAGAAGAAAACAGGAGATACATCCAGAAATTCATTGACTTTCCGTGTAAGCAAGCGTATTCTTTTAATTGAGAACGATTCTCATTTTCGTTTGAAACTTTTTCACATGGAGGAAAGTAAATGATTACGTTAGCGCAGGCAGAAGTTGGGAAAGTCTATACAGTCGAAAGCGTCCAAGCAGATGTTCAGACAAAGAAACATCTGAACAATTTAGGCGTCGTTGCAGGCCAAGCAGTTGTCCTTGTCAATTATCAGAATCAAAATGGTATTGTTTTATTACATAATAGTCGAATTGCGCTGACAGATACGATTTTACAAGCGATTCATGTGGAGGAGCGCTCGGCGAATGAGAAAGTTTGGGTCTCCTTAGATACCTTGAAAGTTGGAGAACGCGCTACAATAGTAGGGATCCACGGACAAGGAGCGGTGAAACGTCGCTTGATGGACATGGGCTTAACAAAAGGAACAGTAATTTTTATTCGCAAAGTAGCTCCTTTAGCTGATCCAATTGAAATCAATGTACGTGGCTACGAATTAACGTTACGAAAAAGTGAAGCGGAACTAATCTTGGTTGAAAAGGAGGAAAGCGAATGACTCAGCAAATTGCACTAGCCGGCAACCCTAATAGCGGTAAAACGACAACGTTCAATATGTTAACAGGAGCCAACCAATATGTTGGAAACTGGCCAGGGGTGACTGTGGAACGCAAAGAGGGGGTGGCAAAGAAAGATAAGACACTCATTATTCAAGATTTGCCAGGGATTTACTCTCTTTCTCCTTATACGCCTGAAGAAATTGTGGCACGAGATTATCTTTTGGAGGACCAACCTTCAGTGATTTTGAATATTCTCGATGTGACCAATTTGGAACGGAATCTTTATTTAACAACACAATTAATTGAAACTGGATTACCGGTTGTTTGTGCGTTAAATATGATGGATTTGTTGGAAAAAAACGGCCAAACATTGAATAGTGAAAAGTTAAGTTATGGCTTAGGCGTGCCTGTTGTTGAGATTAGTGCTTTGAAGAATCGTGGGTTGGATCATGCTTTAAAACAAAGTAAGCAGCGAGCGAATGCCATAGAGACAGAGGTTATTTATCCTTCTTATGATAATCGCTTAGAAGCAGCACTTGCTGAAATTGTTGATATTTTAGGGAATACTGTTCCTGAAACGCAACAGCGTTGGTATAGTTTAAAACTTTTTGAACGAGATGTTCGAACCAAAGAGCAATTATTATTGAGTTCTTTTCAAGAAAAAGAAATTGAAGAAGTCATTCAAATTACTGAAAAAATCTTTCAAGATGAAAGTGAAGCGATTATCATTAATGAACGCTATGCCTTTATTGCTCGATTAATTGCTTTGTGTGCGACGAAAAAAACAGAAATGACATTTACTCACAGTGATAAGATTGACCGAGTGGTAACCAATCGGTGGTTGGCGTTGCCAATCTTTGCGTTTGTGATGTGGTTAGTCTATTACTTATCTATTCAAACGGTTGGTACAATGGGGACAGACTGGTTAAATGATGTCTTTTTTGGGGAATGGGTTCCTCAATTTGTGGGAAATTGGTTGGCGCAATGGCAAGTAGCGCCATGGATGCAAAGTTTAATTTTAGATGGGATCATTGCAGGTGTTGGGGCGGTGTTAGGATTTTTACCACAACTGGCCGTCCTGTTTTTATGTTTAGGTTTTTTAGAAGATTGTGGCTATATGGCCCGGATTGCCTTTGTCATGGATCGCTTGTTTCGGAAATTCGGCCTATCTGGTAAGTCGTTTATTCCAATGTTAATTGCGACAGGTTGTGGGGTCCCAGGCGTGATGGCTAGTCGAACGATTGAAAACGAACGCGATCGGCGAATGACTATTATGGTCACGACTTTTATGCCATGTTCGGCGAAGTTGCCAATTATCGCTCTGATTGCAGGTGCATTTTTTCCTAACCAAAGTTGGGTCTCGCCCTCTGCTTATTTCTTAGGGGTTGCTTCCATTGTGTTATCAGGAATTGCTTTAAAAAAGACCAAGCATTTTTCGGGAGATCCAGCACCATTCATTATGGAACTTCCCGCCTATCATTTGCCACAGCTTAGAAGTGTGGTTCGGCATGCCTATGAACGATGTCGCTCATTTGTAAAAAAAGCAGGTACGATTATTTTTGTTTCCAGTATTCTCATTTGGTTCATGTCACATTATTCTGTGACGTTTCAACCCGTTCCAGAAAGTCAAAGTATTCTAGCATTTCTAGGTAAAGGGTTGGCGGTGCTATTTATCCCATTAGGCTGGGGTAATTGGCAAGGGGCAGTTGCCACAATTACAGGATTGATAGCGAAAGAAAATATTATTGGTACCTTAGGCATTTTATTTGGCAATGTGAAAGATGTTTCTGAAAACGGGGTAGAAGTCTGGGGCGCACTGCAACACACCTTTACGCCAGTCGCGGCCTATTCGTTCTTAACTTTTAACTTATTATGTGCACCTTGTTTTGCTGCAATTGGCGCAATTCGTCGTGAAATGGGAGACCTCAAATGGACATTAGGAGCCATTGGTTATCAATGCGGTTTGGCTTATATGGTTAGTTTTGTGATTTATCAATTGGGCCATGTGTTAGTCGAAAAAGGCACACTAACTCTGGGGACTTTTTTAGCGATGGGTGTTGTTTTAGCTGGATTTTATTTCCTTATAAGAAAACCAAAGCCAGGCAAAGAAAGTGTCCAAGCAATCACTTCTTTAGAAAGAGGGTAATAACGGATGGCAACAATTATTTTATCCATTTTAATTTTTGGAACAGCAGGAATCATCACCTATCGACGAATCAAAAAAGGGGAAAGTTGTGAAGATTGTCAAACAGCTTGTCCTGTAAAAAAAGAACAATCTTCACAAGAATAACAACTGAAAAAAATTCCCTCTTGTATAAATAATAGCGGAGTGCTACAATATTGAGGTAGCTGAAAAGCTATTTTATACAACGGGGGCATAGCTCAGTTGGTTAGAGCATCTGACTCTTAATCAGAGGGTCTAGGGTTCGAATCCCTATGCCCCCATTGGGTGCCAAACCCACGAGAACGGTATTCTGTCGGCGTCTTAGGACGTTTCGAAGACGGAGTACGCGTTCTCTTTTTTTGCGCTTTGTCAAATAATGTTGGTAAAGAGAAATTGTAGAATCCTGTCGAGACCAGAGGAGAAAATCCTCTGGATTTTTTTGTATGTATTGAAAACCACCGGCTATGCAGGTGGTTCAGGTACGATTGTTGTATTTTTTGTATGAAGCAGCGAGACTTCCTGCATGCTGAATGGTTGATATTAAATAATAGGCTGAGAGAAACAACAGTTTTTGCTGCATATCTACCTATTTGATAGGTCGTTTTTCTGTTGAGATTACGATAACTATTACAAATATGTTGTTCGCGCTCGCTAAGAAAAGCGATAGGGAATAATAAGCTTTTTGGAAACTGGGTTGGACTCCAACTTTAGTGAAAGAATGTGTGAGTTAAGCAACGCTTTGTTTTCTCCTTGCTATTTTATGAACAGGTGTATCTCTAGACAAAATAATTTAAAAAAGTTGTAGGCATTTCATATTACCTGTTATTTTATTTTATAACATTTAAAGTGTAAACATTACTAAAAATTTGTCTATGGAGTCATAACAATTTTCCGCTTTTACTTATTTAATTTACATTCCTGTTCCTTTAAACTATATACATGGTATTTCATTATTTGTAAATTTAAAATGATTTTATGAAGCGAGTACTAATATATAAGGAGGAAAAGCATGCAGAATCAGGTGTATTTAATAAACAGTGATCAAGAGCAATTTAAAAAGGAAAATAGTTCGGATGTAGCTGTAGATAAAGTTCCAGGTAGAGGGACTGTTGTGTTGACATTTATGTCTGCTAGAATATGTAATTTCGGTTGTACATATTGCTTTGCTTAAGAAAGAAAAAAATGAAGAAGTAAAAGAATTTTTACATGAAAATAGTACGATTAGCTACGAAAAAATGAGAACCATATTAAGTAAGCATAATTTGTGTACATACCCAAATACAAATAGTCAAAGTAATATCGTGTTTGAGTTGAATAGTCGGAAACTCTTTATTTGCTATTCAAAAAAGAATTGAGAGAGTGACTAAAGGCATATATTATTTAAATTTATTGTTGATAGCTGTAATGTTAATTGGATTTCCAATTATTATTAAATTTCCAGTTCAACTAATGGATTCTTACATAAGCCAGATAAATTTTTCAACTTTAAATGTGACTACTGTATACTGATGTTTTTCTCATTATGCTTATTTATCATTACAAATAATTGGTGGTTTGGTTATATAGCTCTTCTTAATATAGGGTATCTTTTTAGTAGTTTATTACCGCTATCAACGAGTGATGGATACCATATTTTTACAATCATATATGGTAGTGAAGGGACAAGATGGCAGTTATTGTTGCTTCTTGCAGGAGTAATAAAAAAAAAGACCTCAATTTTATAAAAATTTCAAAACAAAAAAATGATTGGATTGTTTCTTTATTTTATTCTTTCATATGTTATTGGTATTGCAGGGATTTTTTCTATTATACGTATAACATTGAATTATCTAAACGTATTTGGATTTAGTTCAACAGTACTAAGCATTTTCGTCTATGTAATGGCATTTATAAGTCTAATACAAGTACTTCTTTCTTTTAAGAAAGCATTAAAATCTTTTTGAAGACATTATGAAGGATGTGAGAAATATGTGGATATATATTCGAGAAAATTTTAAAAAAAATAGTAGTAAGTTTCTTTTCATCATATTGATATTTTTTGTAACAATGCTGCTATTGACATTTTCTTTAGGAGTTATTTATACAATAAACTACAGAATTGAAAATGAGTTAGCAGACTATTTATTAAAAAAAGACTTTAAAAATATGAAATTATTTTTACAATTAGGGACGGGAGTTCTTGTAGGTTTTTCTTTATTTATTATTTATAATACATACTCGATTGTTATTCAAGGGAGAAAGAAAGAATTCCAACTGCTATATAAGTTAGGTATGAAATACAAAAAAATTCAGCAGATTTTAAGTATTGAAAGCTTTCTGCTAAGTTCTGTTACAGCCGTTATTGGACTTTTCACAGGCATAGTGTTTTCAAGAGTATTTTTGTCTAATTATCAAGACATGAAGGTCGAACATATTCCAATTTATATTTATCTACTAGTTATTGTTTCTGCAATTTTATTTTTTATATGGTGCGGTTCAAAAAATCTAAAAAGTATGAATATCGAAGTAGAAAGTAAACAGAAAGAAGGCAGCACGTTTAAGTCTCAACCTACTATTAAAGAAAAATTTTTATTTAGAATTAAGTTAGCTTTAGGTATTATCCTTTTGATTGTTTCAATTGTTAGTGGATACACAACTATGAAAATAATTTTACTATTTACAGGTTTAATCTTGATTTTTGATCCGTTAATAGCAGGGACCTTGGCGTCTCTTCGTTTTTTGTCGCTCCGTTTTAACCGACTTTCTTTGTTCGTTGCTGTGGAAGAAAATTGCTGGAATATTAAAAGAATCAGCTCATTAATATCTACATTGGCCTTTTCAGTTATGCTTCTAGTAGGAATGTTAACCTTTTTTCATTCTGTCAAGGAAGCTGTTGTACAAAAGGTAGATGAGACCTATAGATTTGAACATATACTTGTGATGAATGAATTATCTGAGGTCAAAGAAGAAAAAGTTAAGGCTTATTTGCAGAACTTATATCCACATGCAACTTTTGAGATTGCTTTAAGTATGGAGATTGAAAAAGAAAATAATGAAAACACTTTGATTTTGACAGGCGTTTCTTCTAACTTCAAAAATATTCAAGTGTTAGAAATGGAAAAAGAGTTTAATATTAAAGATTTTGATTTAAATAATGATAGTTTGAATGTATTATTTCCGTCACAGTTAGCTGAAAAATCAAAGATCAAACGTAATCAAGTCATAGATTATTCCTTTGATAAAGACAAATCTATAAAAATTAGTCCGAAAGATTTTTATCAGCCGTTGGATCTACAACAAGTGTTTACATCCAAATCTGCTTTAACAGAGTATTTATTTGGAAAGGATGTTAAAGGAATTTACAACACAATCTATTTGAATCGGCTGAGTGATGAAGAAATAAAAGAATTCACAAAGTATTTATCTATTGAAAATTATAACTTAATGAATATTGGTGATCTAAAAGATAAATACAAAAATCAAGCAATTAAACAAACTGAAATGATTGAAGCATTTATTTATGCGCTGATCTTTTTCAGTGGAGCAATCATATTAAATATGTTTATTCTTTCAATTAGTTCTAGACAAAGAATATACAAAGGATTGTTAATTATGGGGATGAAAAGAAAAGCTTTGCTAATCAGTATGTTAATAGAAATGTCTATTATCTATATTTTAGGTGTTGTTTTAGGTTGGCTTTTCGGGCTTACATTTGCTGAAGGTGGGATTAAGATGATGGAAGAAGTTATTGTATTCAAACCTGTCATTAATATTCCTTACTTGCAAGTATGTTCAATATTAGTTGTTATCTATTTGATACTTGTCTTGGGGATTATTTTAATTTCTAGAGTTATTTTAAAAGAAAAAAATAGGAAGTAAGAATCTGAATAGGAAGGTGAAAATATGATTGAACTAAAGTCTGTCGAAAAGGAATACGGAATAAATGGACACTCTCAGCAAGTTCTAAATGGTATAACAATTACTTTGGAGAAAGGTAATATTTATGCTTTAGTGGGACCGTCTGGCTCAGGTAAATCTACTTTGCTGAACATTATTGGTGGGTTAATTCATCCCACTAAAGGGGAAGTGAAAATAGGGGATAAGAACATCACAGAATTTAATAGTAATCAATTAGCTGAATTACGTACTAATGATATTGGATTCATTTTCCAAGATTTTAATTTGATTCCCTTTCTAAATGTAAAAGAAAACATTCTTTTCTCGCTTCGTTTAAAAGGTGAAAAGATTGAAAATCATTCAGATAATTATGAACAGCTAGTCAATTGGTTAGGAATTAAGAAGATTGAAGAAAAATATATAAATGAAATTTCTGGTGGTGAGCAACAACGTACGGCAATTGCCCGTTGTTTACTAATGGAACCTAAAATTATTTTGGCTGATGAACCTACAGGTAATTTAGATAAAAAAATACAGATGCATTCTTGAAATTGATTCGAACGCTTCCATTTATGGAAAACAAGGTTTTTATTATTGTAACACATGATGAATCTGTAGAGCGATTCTGTGATCAAGTTTTTAAATTAGAAGAAGGACAAATCATAACTTAGGATATTTTAATTTTTTATGGGATATCAAAAAAAGAAGGAAGTAGGAATAAAAAATGTTTTTACATGATTTTGATTTCGAAGATTTGGACAGTATTGAAGAAGTTATTACACCAAATAAAGGTTCAGTAACTTGTTGCTAGAGATTTGAATTTTTGCGAGGGCTTAGGAGTGTTCTTCTTGGCCCTTTTAATATTGTCTTTTTAAATAAAAAAAATGAAGTTATAGAAAAATAATAGACGAATAGTCTTGTCAAAGTTTTATCTATTCTTTAGACATGAAACTAAAAAAGATTATTTGTCAACTAATTAGTATTAAATTAATTAGTAATGAGCGGCAGTGTGTGTTAATATGTATAGTATAAATAAGACTTAGATTGAATTGCTCAGATGAATTAGAAATAGAATATAGTAGAACTTAATGTACTATGTATTCCTGTTTTATGATTTAGTTCGCAGAATGTTAGTGAAATCCCGGTCATTTTTTAATCTTCATTACTTTTTATCACTTAGATATTAGAGTGATGATTTTTTTATAAGTTCTGTCTGATTTATACTTCAAGTAAGAATAATTATCTTAGTTGAATAGAAAGCGTTATTATAATTTAATGTAAGCGTTTTTTAATGTGGGAAGATTTGTCAGTATATTAAGTACTTAAAAAATATGTTATATCCGATTATTTTCTAGTATTTTTTCTTATAATACATATTGCGTTTAGGCTCATATCTCTCCATGGATTTAGTTAGACTTAACTAAATAATAGTGGAGATAACGCTTGCCTTGTTTGACTATAGGTGTGTTTCCGTATTAAGAGTTACTTAATTGATTTAGTCATTAATGAAAACCAGCATGTTTCGCTAACTTGGTTTTATCGGAAAAACGGTTAAAGAATCAATTTCAGGGAGTAAATCAGCGATATAAAAAGGATTGCTTCATGGAATGCTGGTTAAATATTGATATTCAGGGAATATAACGACTAAATCATCAATGGTTTTGTACAAATACCTAATTAGTTTATCTAGACTTTGTATTTTTTTGCTAAAAAACACTTAAGCCAAGGTCTACGAGTCCTGATAAACCTATCCTAAACGATAAGAACTATGAATGGGTCAAAATATCTTTCGCAATTTCTTCGGGATTTCGCCAATTTAATTATTTTCAAATGATACTTCTTTTGGCACAGATAATGTTGGATTGTCTGTCATAAAGCGAACATCTAATTTCTCGGAACTAACATCTAAACCGACAAAAAGTTTGCTGTGAAAGGATCTTATCATTATTTACTCGGAATTTGCATAGGTACTGTAAGATACCTCGAAATTGCGTTGCTTAACGACAGCTTTGCTCGAATTCATTGAGTTTCTCTCATTAGGCTAGCCGCCTAATCTCTACTAGAGGTGGACTCAGCTAATTTGTTGGAGGCTATACCAATGATCTAGGCAAATTTTATATTACAGACTAGCTGCAAGGAGAGCTAACATCTTCTCGTAAGTTTTTTCTAAGACTTGTTATTCAGGAATGTTACACAGTATCTAAGTAAAAACCGTTATTTTTATTAAAAAAATTGGGGGATAGTTCATAAGATAGAATGAAGGGATAAGCATTCTCTCAAAATATATATTACGAGGAGAAAGTACTTGGTGGATAAGCGAAAGAAAGTTGGAATTGGTTTGAAATGGTTGGTTACCATATCATATATTGTTATTTACTCAGCCTTTATGGAAAAAGAAATGAGCTTCCTAAGTTTACTATGCAGTATATATATCATTTTTTTAGGAAGTTTTGTCTATATAAAGCTCCCCCAAAAACTATATTCATTATCTTTTTTTTCATTAACTTTCTATTTGGGTTGGACAGTGTTATTGGTTTACTCGGATATATGGGTTCTAAAGCTAGTAGGACTATTTCTTTTATGTTGCCATCCATTAACCCTTTATCTGTTTTTGTATTCCTTTATACATATAGATGATAAGAAAAAACTTAATAAAAATCGTATTCTTCTATGTTGTGTTTCACTATACAGCTATTTGGCTCTGTTACTTGATTTTTATGTAGGACCTACTTTGATCTTGTTAATGATTTCGTCAATTACTGTCAATTATTTAACAATTATTAAAGAAAAGAAATTTTTTTTTAGTGCACTAAAATATAAAGTTTTGATTACTTCATTACTACTCTCTTTTGTACTACTTATCTTATTTTATTTTATATGCCTGCTTTCCCCAGAGTTATCTTTTTATAACTGGGATAAAATTACCATACTAGTTACTATTTTACCAACTGGTGTAGTTTATATTCTCGTTAAGGAAAGAGAGATTATATTATCTGAAAAATTTCTGTTAGTGTTTTGTATCTTATTGTATAGTTCATTTTTCTTCTTAATTCTAGAAGTAATTGGTATTGTTCTCTGGAAAAGTTTCATTTTGACTATTCTTTTTACCCTAGTATGTTATTTGACTCATCTATCAATAAATGCAATACGTTCAAATAAAGTAAAACAATTAAAAAATAATTTTAGGAATTTAAACAACGAAAAGTTAGAAGTACTAGATCAAGTTACATACTCGCAATTTCTCAATAATGTATCTGAATTATTGCTCGACAAATTAGAAGAATTAACTGCGAGCCAAAGACTAGCTGTATTTGTTGAATCAAAAGAAGGGTGTTATTTGCTATGTCAAAAAGGCGAAGCAGTTTTTAATTCACTAAAAAAAGAGATTCATTTACTAAAAAAACAAAAACAAAAAATTAAGTTTCGAAAAAAAGAATATACCTGTATACCCATAATAATCTCTGGATATACAGTTTGGATTTTCTTTGAAAACAATGACAATGATATTGATTTGAAATCTATACATAAAACTGTAGAACAACATGGAACCTTGATAATTACCGTAAGATTACTTCACTTAAATAGCAAAAGTTATGTGAAAGATCCAATAGAGGTCTGTCAATTGTTAAGAATCAAGCTATTTAATAGTATGGAGATTGAGAAGAAAAATTACGCTAATTATCTTCACGATAACATACTCCAGTCTGTTATTGGACTCCATACTTTAATATCAAATTTGTCAGGAGATGTCATGGTTATGGATTTAATTAATGAGGAGTTTTCAAAATTAGTTAGTTCCATACGTTCTGAAATCTTTAACACGTATCCATCAACGCTTTACCATCTTACTTTTAAAGAAAACTTACAAATATTAATTGATGATTTTAACAAAAAATATCCGAAGACAGAGTTTATATTGGATTATAGTATTGAGGAAATAATACCACAGCATGTTATTGCTCCACTATATCGGATCGTGAAAGAGTTAAATGAAAATATTGGAAAACACGCAGATGCTGAAATAGGAAAAGTAACAGTTGAAATAGACAACGCTGAGATTCAGTTGATAGTAGAAGACGATGGAGTAGGGGTTGGCAATATTTTAGAGTTTGAAAAATCGTTAATTCAGACGAATGATCACATCGGCCTACTTTCGATAAAAAATGACATTAATTGGCTGAATGGTTCATTTAAGATGTTGTCTTTACCAGGTCCAAACAGCGGTACGAAAGTTTGGGTCACTATTCCTTGTATGAAGGGAGAGCAATATGAAAATATTACTAGTTGATGACCATAAATTGATTGGGAAAAGTCTCGAGATGACTTTAAAAAACTATGCAGATGTTAAAGAGTTTAGATATATTTCAGATCCAATCACGGTTTTTGAAATGATTGAAACATATCGACCATCGATAATTTTGATGGATATTCACATGGGTATGTTCAATGGCTTGGAATTGGGAGAAGAAGTGTTGAGAAAAACAAAAACAAAATTAGTTTTTTTATCTGGATTTGATTTAGCAGAGTATAGAGATAAAGCAATTGGTATCGGAGCTAATGGCTTTTTAGACAAACATATAGCGGTTGACTCTTTGATTGAGAATTTGAAAAAAATAAGCTATGAAGACAAAAAAATATTTCCTCAAACAAGTAGACATGATTTAAAGCACAACCTAATTACTCCTCGAGAAAAAGAAGTATTAAGAATTTTATCGCAAGGAGTAAAACAATCAGCAATAGCTTCCAAAATGAATATTACTGACCGAACTCTTCGTAACTATGTTTATTCCATCAATGAAAAGTTAGAAACAAATTCTGCAATTGCTTCAGTTGTTAAAGCAATTGAACTGGGTATTATAAATGTACGCCTTCAATAATAAATTTTGTTGGAATAAACAGAATTTAGTGTGTTGTATTCTTATAACAAATTTATTATTGTAATTTCAGATTATCTGTTAGAAGTAGATATTCAGAGAATTACAACTTTAAATTGTACTAATGTAGTAACTTCTTTTTTTGGACATTAAAAGAAGCCTATGGCAAGTTCCTCGGAGTAAGGCTAGATTTTAGCTATATGAAAAATTAATCAATGGAACTTCATTGAAGCTACCAAAATCAGTTAGTAACTTTATTGCTGATACCTGAAAAACTAATAAAAAACTAGTATATTTTGTTTCTGGCAGTTCAGGTAATAAAAAAGTTGAAAAATTTTTCAGGCTAAAAAAGCGAATTTACCAAAAAGCGCACTTTTTGGTTCCTATGAAACGAAAAAGTACGTACTATACAGCATGTACGGCACGGTATATGATGATATCAGAAAACGTTAAAGGAGCGAATCAAATGATTACATCACTAGCAGATACAGTAACATTAAACAACGGCACTAAAATTCCAGGAATGGGTCTCGGGGTATTCCAAATACCAGATGAAGAGACAGCAAAAGTGGTCGAAGAAGGGATTATCAATGGTTATCGTTTAATCGATACAGCGCAAATCTATGGCAATGAATCTGGCACAGGAGCGGGAATTAAAGCAGGCTTAGCGGCAACTGGTTTGAACCGTGAGGACTTATTTGTTACCTCGAAAGTTTGGAACGCGCATATTTCCTATGATGAAACAATTCAAGCTTTCAATGATAGTTTGGAACGTTTAGGTTTAGATTATTTAGATTTGTATTTAATTCATTGGCCAGGAAATAATTCTTACAAAGAATCATGGCAAGCTTTAGAAACTTTATACGCCGAAGGAAAAGTGAAAGCAATTGGTGTCAGCAACTTCCAAGTTCATCATTTAGAAGATTTACTTTCTTATGCAAAAGTTGTTCCGGTAATTAACCAAGTGGAACTACATCCAAAATTGGATCAAAAAGAAGTGCGTGATTTCTGTGAAAAACATGATATCAAAGTCCAAGCTTGGTCACCATTGATGCAAGGTCAATTATTATCGAACGAAACCATTTTGGCGATTGCTGAGAACCATAATAAATCAGCAGCCCAAGTGATTTTACGTTGGGATATTCAACAAGATATCTTATTAGCCGTGAAATCTGTCCACAAAGAACGGATGATTAGCAATGCAGCGGTCTTTGATTTTGAACTAAGTGCAGATGAAATGGCACAAATTAACCAATTGAATGAATCGTTACGTGTGGGACCAGATCCAGACACGTTTGATTTCTAAAAATTAATTAGGAGGAGATACAATGAGTGAAGCAGTTAAAGGTTTTTCAGTAGTCAACCACGTGGGGATTACAGTCAGTAATTTGGATGAATCAGTGAAGTTTTATGAAGCATTAACAGGAACAAAAATCGCAAATCGTGATGAAATTGGTGGAAAACGGATGGCCCAAACACAAGGGTTAGATGATACATTAATCAAGTATGCCAATGTGCATCTAGAAAACATCAATATTGATTTATTAGAATATGTTAAACCAAAATCAGAAAAAGCTTCTTATTCCAACGAACAAATTAGTGCAATGCATATGTGTTTCGAAGTGGAAGATATTGATGCAGCTGTTGCACGTTTAAGAGCGATTGGCGTAGAACCTGATGGAGAGCCGATTACATTCCAAGAAGAAGATGGCTTGAAGAGCGGTTTTGGTACAGGTGTCGCTTACTTTACCGATCCAGATGGTACAAATTTAGAATTGATTGCTCCTAAAGGTCCATTTACACGAAATTAAGTTAAAAGACTTTCAAACAAACATCAAAAAGAACCCCTCATTCTAGTTACTGGTACTAGAATGAAGGGTTCTTTTTATTTTTTGAGACAGAAGCAGCTAAAGAAAAGATATTCCAAATCCGTAATTGATGGTATACTAAAACATAACAAATAAAGGAGGAAGACAATTGATTCTTAGCGTCTTAACAGTTATTTATTTTATTAATGCAATTATTGCGGGAATTACCATTTTGTTAAAACCTCGAGATGTAGCAGCAATTTGGGCATGGCTACTCGTACTGATTGCTCTACCCGTTTTTGGTTTTTTCTTATATTTATTCTTTGGGCGCGGTTTAACCGACAAAAAGAAATTTTATTTGCAACAAAGTGATTTACGGGAATTAGAGAATTTCCAGAATTTCCAAGAAGAAAGTTTTGAACTTTATAGTCAAAAGATGCCGACGGAGGAGCAACAACAGTTTACAGACTTTTTTTCCTCGTTAAATAGGATGCCTCTGACTAAGAAAAATGATGTTGAAATTTTTACGGATGGTACGGAAAAATTCAATGCGTTGATGGCGGACATAAAAAAAGCTCAGCACTCCATTCATATTGAATATTATGCCTTTGTAACGGATCATATCGGCACCAAAATTTTGAACTTATTAGAAGAAAAGGCGGCTGAAGGGGTTGAAGTGCGGTTGCTTTACGATGCCTTTGGCTCAAAGGGCACCAAGGTTCATCATTTGAATGAATTGAAAAAAAACGGCGGTTTTGTCCAAACATTTATTACTTCTCAAAAAGCACTTTTGAAGTTTCGTTTGAATTATCATGATCACCGGAAAATTGTTGTTATTGACGGAAAAGTAGGCTACATTGGCGGCTTTAATGTTGCCGATCAATATGCCGGAACGACTAAAAAGTTTGGCTATTGGCGGGATACGCATTTACGGATTCAAGGGCCAGCAGCCTCATTACTGCAAATGCGTTTTTTAATGGATTGGAACGTCTCTTCCCCCGAGAAAAATCGTGTGGCGTATCAATTGGATTATTTCTTTAAACTTGAAGCATTGGTGCCAGAGGCAAATACATCCATTCAGATGATTGCCAGTGGTCCTAACAGTGACCGTGAACAAATTAAATTGGCCTTTATTAAATTGATTACTTCTGCCAAGAAAAGAGTCTGGATTCAAACGCCGTATTTAGTTCCTGATGATAGTGTCTTGGCTGCTTTAAAGGTTGCTGCGGCTTCAGGAGTAGATGTTAAAATTATGATTCCAGATAAGCCCGACCATCCGTTTATTTATCGAGCAACACAGTATTACGGCCGCTTATTGATGAAAGAAAATATTGAAATTTTAATTTATAACGGTGGTTTCTTACATGCGAAAACAATGATTATGGATGATGAAGTCTGCACAGTTGGTTCAGCCAATCAAGATATCCGAAGTTACAAATTAAACTTTGAAGCAAATGCTGTGTTATATGATAAAAAAATCATTGATCAATTAGAAGCAATTTTCTTAGAAGATCGAAAAAAATGTACAACAATGACTCCAGAAGTTGTTCGCGATATGTCAAAATGGTTGATTTTTAAACAACAAATTTCACGATTATTTTCACCAATTCTTTAAAACTGTTTTTCACAAAATGACGAACTTCTGATCCGAAGTTCGTCATTTTTCTTCGGGAATTTTATAAAAGTATAGAAAATCACAAAAAAAGTCAAAAAAATTTTAAAGAATATTTTTTAAATTTTTTCGTTATTTTTTTATCTGTAGTTGCTGTTAAAATAAATAAATCTTATTGTGAATTCGTTATTTTATTTTTGTGAAAAAGGGACATCTTTTATAAAAGTAAAAAAAATTAAGCAAAGAGTGTTGACAAAAAAAACGAAAAGGAATATGCTACATGTACAAGTTAAATACAAAGCAATGACAGAAAAGCAGTAGAGAAATAACCACTGTTACAGAAAGCTAGTGGCGCTGGAAACTAGTACACGTTATTTATCGAATTACATTCTTGAGCTTCTGCCTACAGGGCACGGGTAACAGCGTTATTTGTTAAGAGGTATATAGTATTTTAAATAAACTAAACTATGTATAAATTTGGGTGGTACCACGAGAAATTCGTCCCTAAGTCGTTTTGACGGCTTAGGGATTTTTTGTATTCTTTTTTTGAATACGTGGCAGACCAAAGAAAATTTCGTGAACCCGTGTATACATAGAAATAAACACGGGATATCGTGTAAAAACAAGTGTGTTAATCGTTTATTTCGTTAAATGAACGATTTCCTATAAAGAGATAATTATAAATATGGAGGGTGATAACATGAATATCATTGACGAGCTAGCATGGCGTGATGCAATCAATCAACAAACAAACGAAGAAGGACTAAGAGAACTTACAGAAAATACGAGCATTTCGCTATATTGCGGTGTCGATCCAACTGGAGATAGCATGCATATTGGACATTTAATTCCTTTTATGATGATGAAACGATTCCAATTAGCAGGTCATCACCCATACATTTTAATTGGTGGCGGAACTGGAACAATTGGTGACCCAAGTGGACGAACAACCGAACGTGTCTTACAAACGATGGAAGCTGTGCAACATAATGTGGACAGTCTTTCAAACCAAATGAAAAAATTATTTGGTAAAGATGCTGAGGTAACAATGGTGAACAACTACGATTGGTTATCAGAACTATCTTTATTAGATTTTTTAAGAGATTACGGGAAAAACTTTAATGTCAACACGATGTTGGCAAAAGACATTGTCGCTAGTCGTTTAGAAAGTGGCATTTCCTTTACAGAATTCACATACCAAATTCTTCAATCAATTGACTTTTACACATTGCATAAAAAACATAATATTCAATTGCAAATTGGTGGCGCTGATCAATGGGGCAATATCACTGCAGGATTAGATTTGATTCGTAAAAAAGAAGGACCAGAAGCCAAAGTATTCGGGTTAACCATTCCTTTAATGCTAAAAGCAGATGGTACAAAATTTGGGAAAACAGCGGGTGGCGCTATCTGGTTAGATCCTAAGAAAACCTCACCATTTGAATTCTACCAATTCTGGTTAAACCAAGATGATCGTGATGTCATCAAATACTTGAAATTCTTTACTTTCTTAGATAAAGAAGAAATCGATGCGTTAGCTGAAAAAGTTGAAAAAGAACCAGGTAAACGTGAAGCACAAAGACGCTTAGCTGAAGAAGTGACACGATTTGTTCACGATGATGCAGCATTAGAAGAAGCGCAAAAAATTTCAGAAGCTCTTTTCTCAGGCAATATTAAAGACTTAACGATTGAGGAAATCGAGCAAGGGTTAGAACATGTGCCAACTGTTGAAATTACCAAAGATGCTAAAAACATCGTAGATTGGTTAGTTGACACAGAAATCGAACCATCAAAACGTCAAGCTCGCGAAGATGTGAGCGGAGGAGCTATAAGTATTAACGGTGACCGAGTTACCGATTTAGATTTTGCAGTCGATCCAACACAACATTTCGATGGAAAATTCGTTGTTGTACGGAAAGGGAAGAAAAATTACTTTTTAGCAAAAGTAATGGATTAGAAATTGATAATAATTTCACGAAGAGAAGACGTGTGATTATTTGATCAAAGTTAAAATTCTATTTCTCCTTACAGGTAGTGGTGAAACCGTTAATACACCTAATAAGAGTGGGATTGTACACACAATCCCACTCTTATTTTTTTATATAATGGTTCTGACAAGACACCTTGTGAAAAAATTATAAAATTAAAGAGCTATGATAACCATTGTTATTTTTCTTCTTTACACTTTAGCCGTTTGGGTGTAAGTTGTGAATGCAAAATCTAATTCATTAAAATTTGTAAGGAGGAATTTTCGTATGAAAAACGAAAAATTAGCAAAAGGCGAAATGAACCTTAATGCACTATTCATTGGGGACAAAGCCGAAAACGGACAATTATATAAAGACTTGTTGATCGACTTAGTAGATGAACATTTAGGATGGCGTCAAAACTACATGCCACAAGACATGCCAGTTATCTCTTCTCAAGAACGCACATCTGAAAGCTACGAAAAAACTGTCAACCATATGAAAGATGTATTGAATGAAATCTCTTCTCGCATGCGTACACATTCAGTTCCATGGCATACAGCAGGTAGATATTGGGGACATATGAACTCAGAAACATTAATGCCTTCTCTATTAGCTTATAACTTTGCAATGCTATGGAACGGGAACAACGTTGCCTATGAATCTTCTCCAGCAACTTCTCAAATGGAAGAAGAAGTAGGACATGAATTTGCTCACTTGATGAGCTACAAAAATGGTTGGGGACACATCGTTGCTGATGGTTCTTTAGCTAACTTAGAAGGCTTATGGTATGCCCGTAACATTAAATCATTACCATTTGCTATGAAAGAAGTAAAACCAGAATTAGTTGCTGGCAAATCAGATTGGGAACTATTGAACATGCCAACAAAAGAAATTATGGACTTATTAGAATCAGCTGAAGATGAAATTGATGAAATCAAAGCTCATTCAGCTCGTTCAGGTAAACATTTACAAGCAATCGGTAAATGGTTAGTTCCACAAACTAAACACTATTCTTGGTTAAAAGCTGCTGATATTATCGGTATCGGTTTAGATCAAGTTATCCCAGTACCAGTTGACCATAACTACCGTATGGATATCAACGAATTAGAAAAAATCGTTCGTGGCTTAGCAGAAGAACAAATTCCAGTGCTAGGTGTTGTCGGTGTAGTTGGTTCTACTGAAGAAGGTGCCGTTGACTCAATCGATAAAATTATTGCTTTACGCGATGAATTAATGAAAGACGGTATTTACTATTATGTACACGTTGATGCTGCTTATGGTGGTTATGGACGTGCCATCTTCTTAGACGAAGACAACAACTTCATTCCTTACGAAGATTTACAAGATGTTCACGAAGAATATGGTGTCTTCAAAGAGAAAAAAGAACACATTTCAAGAGAAGTGTATGATGCATATAAAGCAATCGAATTAGCAGAATCAGTAACAATTGACCCTCATAAAATGGGTTATATCCCTTATTCAGCTGGTGGTATCGTTATCCAAGATATCCGTATGCGCGACGTTATTTCTTACTTCGCAACTTACGTATTTGAAAAAGGTGCCGATATTCCTGCGTTACTAGGTGCTTATATCCTTGAAGGTTCAAAAGCTGGTGCAACAGCTGCTTCTGTATGGGCTGCACATCACGTTTTACCTTTAAACGTTGCAGGTTATGGTAAATTAATTGGTGCTTCAATTGAAGGATCACATCATTTCTATAACTTCTTGAATGATTTAACATTCAAAGTTGGCGACAAAGAAATCGAAGTCCACACATTAACTCATCCAGACTTCAACATGGTTGACTATGTGTTTAAAGAAAAAGGCAACGATGATTTAGTAGCAATGAACAAATTAAACCATGATGTATATGACTATGCATCATACGTTAAAGGAAATATTTACAACAACGAATTCATTACTTCACATACTGACTTTGCTATTCCAGATTATGGCAACAGCCCATTAAAATTTGTAAACAGCTTAGGATTTAGTGACGAAGAATGGAACCGTGCAGGTAAAGTAACTGTGTTACGTGCTGCTGTAATGACTCCATACATGAACGATAAAGAAGAATTTGATGTTTACGCTCCTAAGATTCAAGCTGCTTTACAAGAAAAATTAGAACAAATTTACGACGTAAAATAATTGAATCTTAAACGGAAAAAAGAAATGGTAACCGAACGAGGGAACGTTGGTCTGGTTGATTTATTCAAGAGATAAATCAACCAGACGGCTAACCTCTTAACCAATTCTTTGTCTGGGTAAGAGGCAGTCGAATGACTGTTTTACTCAGCGTATAACAGTCATTCATGCTCCTTATCCAAAATCTTATAAGGAGTGTACAAAATTGGATAAACAACAAGTTAAAAAAATTGAATTAGGTACTTTTATCGGTTTAACAATGGCATTGTGTGCAACTGTACGTAGTATCCCAACACTTGCTGCTGTTGGTTGGACATTAATTTCTTACACAATTTTCGCGGTCTTATTCTTTGCTGGTCCAATCGCATTGATATCTGGTGAATTATCTACGATGCTTCCTCAAGAAGGTGGCCCTCAACTTTGGGTTAAAACTGCCTTAGGTAGCAAATGGGGTTTTGTTGTCGCTTGGTTACTATGGGTGCAAATGTTCCCAGGAATGGTAATGGTTGCTTCTACATTAGGCCCTTTGCTAGGTAATACATTTGGTAATGTTCACTTAGGTGAAAATCATTGGTTCGTATTAGGTTGTATCTTAGTGATTTACTGGATTATTACAATCTTGAACTTGAAATTTGACATGGCGAAAGTTGGCGGAAATATTGGTGTTTGGCTAGGTGTTTACATCCCAGTATTAGTTATGTTTGTTTTAGGTCTTCTTTCAATGATTAAAGTAGGCTTAACACCTGGCGGCTATTTAGGTGCCTTCTCTTGGTCAAAAGTTTTACCAAACTTAGAAAATATGGACACATTTAAATATCTAGCAGGGATTGCGTTTATCTTTGTTGGGATTGAAATGTCTTCTGTTTATATTCCTCGTTTGAAAGATGCAACAAAAAATTATACAAAAGGCGTTTTCATTTCATTAATTGGTTTAGTTTTATTAAACGTTATTAATGCAATGTTTGTTGCTAATATTGTTCCAAATGGCAAAATGGAATTGTCTAACATTACACAACCAATTTTGCTTTATTGTGACGTTTTAGGTTTACCAACAATTATTGGTAATATCTTTAGTTTCATGGTCTTCTTAGGCGTGTTATTACAATTATCTGCTTGGGTTACTGGACCATCAAAAACAATTATTCAAGTTGCTCGTGATGGCTTATTGCCACCAAAATTTGGTTTCCATCGCGAAAATAAATATGGCGTTTCTCGTAACGTTGTGTTAACACAATCTGTGGTTATCTCATTATTCGCTTTACTTTATGGGGTAATGGATGATGTCAACGCTGTATTCTTAACTTTAACAAATGCAACAACAATTATTTATAGTATTGTGTATGTATTGATTGCGATTTCCCTAATTAAATTACGTAAATCTCAACCAGATACACTACGTCCTTACCGAATTGGTAAAAAAGGTAATGGCTTAGCTTATTTAGTGGCAGCAATGTTAATTTTTAGTGTTATCATTGTTATTTTCGCCACATTAGGTACAACAACCGTGACTGATGCAGTCTTAGTTGCATTAATCACTATTGTTATGTTTGTGATTCCGTTAATCATTAATCGCTTTAAAAAAGCAAGTTGGGCAACGGAAGTAAAAGAAGATTTAGGTGAATAAAAAGGCTAGCAATTATTTTGCTGAGTGCCTCTTCACCTGATGACTATAGTAAATTGTCGTTTGGAAACTGAAGCAAGTTCGATTATTGCTTCAGTTTTCGCTTTCCATAAAAGGAGGTTTTCATATGAAATCAACGAAACCCACTGTTTCGTTCGCTGAAAGTTTAGGCATTTTGATTGCCTTATTAGCGATTCTCGGGTACTTAATTATTGGTCAAAAATTAACCCCTCACATACCGATTCTTTTTGTATTCATGTTGTTGTTGCTTTATGGCAAATGGAAAGGATTTTCTTGGGATGAGATCCACGAAGGCATTGTGGAAGGGATTAAACCAGGGATCATTCCGATTATTATTTTCTTGCTGATAGGTGTCTTAGTTGCTACTTGGATCTTATCTGGGACGATTCCAACAATTATGGTCTATGGTTTTAAAATTATCTCAGTGAAGTTCTTCTTACCAACCGTTTTTGTGGTCTGTGCACTAGTTGGTGTGACGGTAGGGAGCTCCTTTACGACTGTTTCAACTATGGGGATTGCCTTTCTAGGTATTGGACATATTCTTGGATTCGACAATGCGATGACAGCTGGCGCAGTTGTTTCAGGTGCCTTTTTAGGGAACAACATTTCACCGTTATCTGATACAACAAACTTAGCTGCTGGAATTGGTGGCGTGAACCTTTTTGAACATATACTAAACATGATGTACACTGTTATTCCGGCGTTTATTATTTCGATTGTCGGCTATATCTTCTTGGGGCATCAATCTGGTTCGGCGGATTTACAATCGGTTGATGCAATGGTCCAAACGTTACATCAAGGATTCTGGATTTCACCGATAACATTGTTGCCAGTAGCGGTTTTATTCTTATTCGCTTGGAAAAAGGTACCGGCTATTCCAACGTTACTAGTCGGCTCTACAGTGGCGGTCATCTTAGCTTTTATAAATGATCATCACCTAAGTTTAGCGAAAGTTTCTACCATCTTAATGAGTGGTTATGTGGCAGATACAGGGGATCAAAGTATTGATACACTTTTATCTCGTGGTGGGATTGAAAGCATGTTAGGTTCTGCTGCGTTGATTATTTTGGCATTAGGTTTGGGCGGTTTGTTGATTAAGTTTAACATCGTGGCTACTTTAATTGATAAAATTAAAGGCTATGTGAATAATCCAGCCAAATTAATCGCTTTAACTGCCTTAAGTTCTGTGGGAATTAACTTACTAGTTGGCGAACAATATTTGTCAATTATTTTACCAGGGGAAACATTTAAATCCTCATTTACTCGTTTAGGTATTGATAAAAAATATTTAACTCGTACTTTGGCAGATGCTGGGGCGGCAGTCAACTCGTTAATTCCTTGGGGAGTTAGTGGTACCTTCATTATGGGAACGTTAAAAGTTGGTGCACTAGAATACTTACCATATGCCTTTTTCCCATTGCTTTGTCCCATTATCACCGTCATTTTGGGGATATTCTTAAAAAAACAACAAGGGGAAAACAAAAAAGCACCAGGGACTAACGTTGAATTGTGAGTTTTTTCAGATAATTAAACAATTGGTTACGATTGAACCTCAGTGTATCTACTGATTGGTTCAATCGTTTTTTCGTCACAGATTTTTTACAATTCTTCATATAATCTTTGAAGCTCCTTAAAGGCAATTTAATTATTCTAAGTTATGATACAAAGGATCAATCAAATAGGTGGATGAACGTGGTGTTAAACTCATAGAGACTAACAGTAGTTTATTCTTGCTCAATGTTGAGGTGTAGGTTCGAATCCTACCGTCCACTTTCTGTTATTTAAACCAACTAGAACGAAACACAAACAAGTGACGGATACAAATGATTAAGGTACAATAAGGGTAGGGAAAACAAGGAGGAATTCTTATGAAAAAGATAGGGCTTATTTCTAGTGCTTTTCTTTTAACCCTTGCTTTAGCAGCATGTGGCGGCGGAAAAAGTACAGAAAATACGGATAGTCGTTCCAGTGCTGCGGAAAGTACCACAGTCGAGAGTACAAAAGCATCTGCTACAAAAGAATCAAGTAGCAAAGCAGCAACGAAATCTAGTGATGCGAAACCGTCAGGAACAACGACAGCTGATTCGAAAGCAACAGCTTCTTCTACGAAGGAAGCGGCAAATAATGGCTCAGCAGAGAAGCAATCATCAGCGAAAAATGCGAATCCAGATGACCAAGCCAACCAAGTGCTTAACCAGCTAGCAAACATGTTTCCTGGTCAAGGCTTACCGCAGGCAATTTTAACGAGTCAAACGAATAACTTTTTAACTGCAGCGACAACATCACAAGCGGATCAAAACAATTTCCGTGTTTTATATTATGCAGAAAAAGAAGCGATTCCAGTGAATGATGCACGTGTCAATCAGTTAACGCCAATTAGTTCTTTTGAGAAAAAAACATATGGCTCTGATGCCGAAGCAAAAAATGCAGTGAACCAAATCATTGACAATGGCGGTCAACCAGTAGATTTAGGTTACAATATTACTGGGTATAAACAAGGGGCGGCAGGTTCTAGTTACTTATCTTGGCAAGAAGGCAATTGGAGTTTAGTCGTACGGGCCTCAAATATCAATGGTGAATCGCCTGATGATTTAGCGAAAAATGTTGTTAATATTTTGGAACAAGAAACATTACCAGCACCGAATACCGTTGGTCAAATCACACTGAACGTGGCAGGAACCACTGACTATAATCGAAACTCAGTAGTTTGGCAAGCCGGTACAGTCGTTTACTCTGTCCATCATTTTGACCCAATTCAAGCAGTGAAGATGGCAACATCGATTTAAATAATCAAAAGAAAGCGTGCAACAATGCCCATTGTCGCACGCTTTCTTTTATTATTTTTGTTCTGTATAACCTTGTGACTCCACCAATTCTTGGCTTTTCTTCATGCTAATTCCCTTAGAAGAATCTCCATCAATCTGGATACCATCCACTTTTTTGGCTTTATCATAATCAAGTTTTTCATAATTAATCGTCAATTTTTCGATGGCTTGTTTGTCCTCATAGGTCAGTTTGTAACCAAGCCCTTTGATGTCCTCATATTGTTTAGAAACGGGTTCCAACGCTGTTTTTGCCTCTTCTTTTGTAATCCCCAATTTGTCATAAGAAACAATGTTTTTAGCCGTTTGCGTTAAGACTTTATCTCCTTGGTACGTATAGGTTAAGGTGGAATCAATCCCATCTTGTGGCGAACCTACAAAGGTTTTTGTCTCTATTTTTGAACCACAACTTGCAAGAAAGAATACCCCAATAAAAATTAAAAATACACGTAAAAACTTTTTCATTTCTAGATAACCTCCTTTAGCTGTTTATTCTTGACTGTAACATAACATGACAAATAATTACTGTTAAGTAGAAAGCTTGTGAGAAGTCCAGCAAATAAAACTAAATAAAAAAACTTGCCTCTTCTCATAAAAATGAAGAGGCAAGTTTTTTTATTTAGTAATATCACTTAAATCTGGTTGTGAGTGAGCCAACCGACTGGCAGCCGCAGCCGCAATTGCGCCCACGATATCATCCAAGAATGTGTGGACATGTTCGCCATCATGCGCATTTAACTCTTTTAAAATGCCTGGTTTTACCTTGTCGATATACCCATAGTTCGTAAAACCGATAGATCCATAAACATTTACAATGGAGAGCGCCATAATTTCATCAATGCCATAAAGCCCTTCATCTTCCGTTAAAATTTCTTGTAACGGTGAAAGTAGCTTGTTTTCTTCCGCCAGAATATCCAGTTGGACACCTGTAATAATCGCGTTGTGTACTTCACGCTTTGTTAACACGGCATCAACACTTTCTAAACAAGTATCTAATGTTAAATTGTCAATATAATCTTTTTGTAAAAATAACACAAGTTCAGCTAAATCATTCATTGTTACGCCACGTTCTTGCAATAAACGACGTGCGCTATTTTCTAACGTATCTCCTTGGATTACCATTTTTTGTCCTCCTAATTTCTGCTTTAGTTGAAGTTCTTCTTTCATGGTACCAAAAAGAACGATAAAGGGGAATTAGAATCTATTTTGGTAGAGAATAATTTAGTTGAAGTGTTATTTTTAGTTAAAAATTACTAAGCGTTCGGTTGTAACGATGACATCACTTGTTTTAATTGTGTCACTGATTTTTGGAAGAGTTCTTTTTCAGCAGCATTCAGATTCAATTCAATAATGTCAGTCACACCTTGATTGCCAACGACTGCAGGAATCCCTGTAAATACATCTTGTTGCCCATATTGCCCATCTAAGTAAGCTGAGACAGGTAAAATAGCTTGTTCATTATTTAAAATGGCTTTAACAATGCGTGCAGTACTCATACCAATCCCATAATAGGTCGCTTGTTTGCGATCGATAATTTCATAAGCTGTATTTTTCACTTTATCAGAAATGATTGGTAAATCGTCACTAGTTAAGCGCTCTGTCGTATCCACAATTTCTAAAATAGGTTTGGTACCAATCATGGTATGAGACCAGACAGCCACTTCAGAATCCCCGTGTTCGCCAATAATATAGCCGTGAACATTGCGTGGATCAATCGCTAAACGTTGAGACAGTTCTTTGCGGAAACGAGTTGTGTCCAAAGTTGTACCAGTTCCAATTACTCTTGAAACAGGTAAACCAGAAGCTTGCCAAGCCACATAAGTCAGTACATCGACAGGATTTGAGGCAATCACTAAAATTCCATCAAAACCAGATTTCATGATATTGTTAACAATTGTTTTCATAATTTCTGCATTGATTGAAACCAAATCCAGACGACTTTGCCCAGGTTTTTGATTAGCGCCAGCTGTAATCACGACGATATCGGCATCTTGGCAGTCTTGATAGTCGCCAGCCCAGACGTTTACATTTTCTTGACCCCAAGACACACCATCTAATAAGTCAATTGCTTCGCCTTCAGATTTGGCTTTGTCAATATCAACTAAGATTAATTCATTCGCAATCCCTTGGTTGATCATGGAATAGGCAATACTTGTGCCAACAAAACCAGTACCAATAATTGCGACTTTTTTGTTAAATACTTTCATCGTTCATCTCTTCTTTCTGTAATATTTCTTTCTTAGTGAATTATATCACGAACTTTTCAGGTGTGGTTATACCAATCTGTAATAGTCTTTATTAACAATTTAAATAAGGGAAGCGTGCTTTTTTTGTTATGATAAGAGTAGGAAAATAGAGAAGATAAGGAGGCAAAATGACAACGACAACAGTGTATTATGCAAGCAATAATGAAAAACAGCCGAACCGTTTTCAACTAGTTATCGGTAGCTGTAGCTATGAACTTCCAAAAATAGAAATCTACGAAATTCTGGAATGTATCGCTTTAGCATATGGCTATCAAAAAGAACCATTCATTGAAGAACAAACAGAATGTTTTGTTAAAGGCAACCGTTGTATACATGTTTCCCAACAAGCGACGACGTTGACTTTTGTTGTGAATGATCTGCGTTTAGTAATGGAAAAACAATGCCGAAATCACGAAGAAGTCTTTCAAGAAGTCAATCATATTTTATTGAATATTTTTGAGGAGACCCCTTGTGTTTTTCTCGAAAAGTAGGAAAGAAGGATTAAGATGAAACAGGTGAAAATAACAACTACCTCAGACTTGATTAATGGCGGCTGCAATGCCTGTCCGAATGTGAAGTGTACGAATTATCTTGTTCATGTAGAAGATGAAACAATTGCGTTAGAAACGCTAACCGTTGCAGATTTAGTAACTTTATTAGCACTCAAAGAAGGGTTTCGTCAAAAATTAGTTATGGAAATGTTCGAAGAATATACGATGTTTGAAAGGGAAACTCATCAAGTTGTATTTAAGGAAGAGGAGACGAGAATTCTTTTTCAATCAAAAAAACAGACCATTCAAAGCACTCTTTTGTGTAAAGAGCCACAACAAGTGTTCCAAGAAACCCAGCAAATTTTACACCAACTATTTGAGTTAGAACCTTTTGAATTTGAATTGGTAGAGGAAACTGATAAATAAAAAACAGGAAAACGATTTAGCGAAAGCTAAGTCGTTTTCCTGTTTTTTAGGTTTGTCGTTCACGAATTTTTTCAACGATTCGGTTATAAACTTCAGAGAAGGAAGTATTGGCATGGTGATCGGTCTGGACAATGAAAATTTTTCGAGAAGCAAAGGACTGATCAATTGGTTGCCAAGGGATCTCATCGGAAATAGATAATCGAGAAACAATTGATTGCCCAATGTTATTTTTTAGCAATTGTAACAGGACTTCGTTGTTGTTTAATTCGATAATTGGTAAGTTGATGCTGTGTTCGTTGAGATAAAGCTCATTGAAAAAACGTAAGCCAGAGTTCTTTTCTCTTAAGAGCCAAAATTTTGAAGCGGCATCTCCTGCTAGAACTAGTTGATCTTCATAAACAATTTCTTTGTGTAGATTTTTGGTTTCAATGGGTTTTTCAATTAGTCCAATGTGGGCATGATTATTTTGAACCATATCCACGACTTCGTTTGAATTCATCAGTTGAATCGAAAAGTTGATGAGTGGAAAAGCGGTAACCAAACTCTCCATAATATCTGGCAGTAAATAAATAGCAACTGTATTTGAAGAGGCTATAATGCAGTCTTCTTTAAAATTCTCTTTTTCTGCAGCTTGCGCAAAAGAAGTAGTTAAGCTTTCAATAATCGAGAGCATTTTTGGATATAAAAAATCAGCTTCTTTGGTAGGAATAACCGATTGTTTTCCATTACGATAGAACAGCTTGATCGAAAAGTGTTGCTCTAATTTCTTGATTTGCAAAGAAACAGTTGGCTGAGAAATATACAATTGTTTGGCCGCCGCACTAAAATTTTTGGTTTCATACACAGCAATAAATGTTTTGATCCATTCGAACATAAAATCGCCTCTTTCTATTTACTATCTTAATAGTTGGTATTGCAAATATTTATTTTACAAATATAAATATTTCATTTAGTATAATAACATACTTTTGATTAATATCAATAATAATAAATAAAGACGGAGTGTGACTACATAATGGTAGAAAGTGCGAAAAAATTCTTGCGGAAAGTCCCGATTCCCATTTGCGGACTAATTTTAGGGATGGTTTCTTTGGGGAATTTACTTTATTCCTTGGGATATGCAACAATTGGGACCATTTATTGTGTACTTGGCAGTCTCTTAATGATTTTAGTTATTTTAAAAATTATTTTTACAATGAAACATGCATTAAGCACCTTAGATGATCCAATTATTGCTTCGGTATCACCAACATTTACAATGGCTTTAATGGTTATCTGTGTTTTCTTAGATCGGATATTTACCAATGCTGCTTGGATTAACGTGTTGTGGATTGGCGCAGTGATTTTACATTTTATTTTAATGATTTATTTTGTAGCGGTGCATATTTTTCCAACAAAAATCGAACTGGAACATATTTATCCAAGCTGGTTTATTACGTTTGTCGGCATTGGCGTTATTCCTAATACTTCTCAATTGTTTATCAATGAGTTGGGAAAAATTGTTTTTTGGGTAGCGTTGTTCTTTTATTTACTCTTGTTACCAATTTTAATCAAGAGAATTACGAAGTCGAAAGAAATGCCTGAATCGACCATTCCTTTATTGACGATTATGACAGCGCCAGGTTCGTTATGTTTAGCTGGCTATATTTCAATGGGTGGTCATTTGTATATGCCATTAGTTGTTTTCTTGCTAATTTTATCTCAATGTATTTATGGGATTGTAGTAGTGAATCTATATAAAATTATGCAAGTGACATTCTATCCAAGTTATGCTGCCTTTACATTCCCATTAGTAATTTCTGCGACAGCATTAGTCAAAGTTAAACCTTTATTTGCAGAAAAGGTAGGCCTAACGAGTCTGTTAAATATTTTGTCTACTTTTGAACTCTTATTAGCTGTGGCTATTGTAAGTTATGTGTTCATTCGATATTGCATTTTTTTATTCCAAAGAGAAAATAACACGAAAAAAGTGGAATTAAATTAAAAAAAAAGAGAGGAAGCAAAGAGGTGAAGAAACTATTAATTACTGGAGGAGCTGGCTTTATTGGTTCTAATTTGGCTAATTTTTATAGTCAACAGTATCAAGTTTTTGTGATTGATGATTTGTCCATGGGGCGAGTGTCAAATTTGCAACAAACTGAGCAGTTGGTTTTTATTAAAGGAAGTGTGACGGATCAGCAATTATTGGACGAAGTACTTTCAAAGCATTCGTTTGAGTATATCTTTCATCTTGCGGCCGTGGCAAGCGTGGCAAGTTCTGTGGCACAGCCTCTAGAGACCCATGAGGTCAATTTTTTAAGTGTATTGAAAATACTGGAATCAATAAAAAAATATCAAAAAAAGCTCAAACGTTTTGTTTTTGCTTCGTCAGCAGCCGTTTACGGTGCAGAGCCAACGTTGCCTAAAAGAGAAACTTCGGTGATTTGCCCTTTGAGTCCCTATGCTATTGATAAGTTTGCTGCTGAACGTTATGTTCTCAATGAATACCATTTACACGGGGTACCCACGAGCGCAGTTCGCTTCTTTAACGTCTATGGTCCCAATCAAAATCCTGCTTCACCCTATTCTGGTGTCCTGTCCATTTTGATGGATCGTTATATCCAATTAGAGCAAGGGCAAGTGAGCCAATTTCAAATATTTGGAGATGGTCAGCAAACACGTGACTTTATCTACATTGAGGATGTCCTAACTGCATTAAATTTAGTAGCAACCAAAAGTGAAGCGTTGGGACATGTTTATAATGTGGGTACCGAAGTTGCCATTTCCCTTAATCAATTAATTGAAGAAATGAACCAATTAGTGGGACTTTCTTTGCCAGTTTCTTATCAAAAGGAACGAGATGGCGATATAAAATATTCTCTTTCAGATAGTTCTGCTTTGAAAGGCTTAGGTTTTTCGCCCGTTTATTCAATTCAAGAAGGACTTCAAAAATATCTTAAGTTTACCCATAATACCCAAAATAGATAAAAAAAGACGAGACTTATTTGTTAAGTCTCGCCTTTTTTTGTGCAAATGTTTCGCCCCAATGGCAAAGTGAAGAGAGGGCATCGTAAAGAGCATATCCTTCCGGAGTGAGCGTATATTCCACACGCGGGGGTAGTTCGTTAAAGGATTCTCGATGGACTAGGCCATCTTTTTCCATTTCTCTCAAGCGATCTGTCAGGACGCGCTGAGTGATTCCGTCGAGCGCACGCATCAATTCACCGTTGCGCTTGGTTCCTTGGAATAATTCATCCATTAATGATAATTTCCATTTGCCGTTAATGGTGGAAAGGGCTAAGTTGATACTGGTTTGTTTATCAGTTGTCATAGTTTCTCCTTGTGACACGTAATGGTTACTTTTTTCTTCCTAGGTGAATAAAAAGTGCGTACTTTTTTTCTCCATCATAGTGAGTAATAATAACTATGTCAAGTAAGGCAAGAGGAAGGAAGAAGAAATATGATGTATCAAGATGTTGTTCGCAGCCGCCGCTCAGTTCGGGATTTTATGCCAGATGTTGAGATTCCTAAAGAGGAATTAATGGCCATAATTGAGGAAGCGATGTTCGCGCCAAATAGTACCAATTTAAATTCATGGCGTTTTTTAATTGTCACAGAAAAAGAACAAAAAGAAGCCCTTTACGAAGTTTCGATGCAACAACCAGCAGTTAAAGGGGCAGCGGCGGTGATTATTTTATTAGGTGATTTGACTGCTTATACAGTGGCAAATGCAGATGAAATCAGTGCTAAAGCTGTCGCACAAGGAACGATGACGGAAGAAATTCGTCAAGGAATTAATGAAAATGTTTCTTGGTACTATGATGTTAGCGAAGAACAAAAAAGAGAGTGGCTAATGTTAGACCAAGGCTTAGTTGCAATGCAGCTGATGCTTTCTGCAAAAGATCGAGGCTATGATACTGTGGCGATGTCTGGTTTTGAAACAGAAGCTGTTCGCAAGTTATTTAATATTGAGGATCATTTAGTGAACGGACTGATTATTCCGATTGGCAAAGCTCAAACACCCGGCTTTGAAACAGTCCGACGAGATGTTTCAGAAGTAGTAACTTGGTTAGACTAAAAAGCTAAACAGTTCTGTAATTGCTGTTTATTAGATTTTGAGCGTGGAACAAACATCCAAAGTGATTGTTGTCCCACGTTCGTTTTTTTGTTGATCATCCGCTTTTGAGAATGGCCAGAGAAGACGTTTAGTGAACCAATTTTGAAAGAAAGTGATACACTAGAAGAAAAAGAAGTGGGGCGACCTTATGCGTTATGTCATAATGCAGTCACGAGATATTCGTGAAAATTTAGCAACGGAAGATTATCTATTAAACACTCTCTCTTTTGAAGAGCCCTTAGTGTTGTTTTATATTCAGGAACCCTGTGTTATTTTAGGCCGAAATCAAAATGCTTATGAAGAAATTGACTTAGCTTATGCTAGAGAGAAGGGAATCGTTATTACTCGCCGTTTATCGGGCGGTGGTGCTGTTTATGATGATCTCGGGAATGTCAGCTTTAGTTTTGTTGTTCAGGAAGGACATCAAGCTTTTGGGGATTTTAAAGCGTTCACTAAACCAATTATTGAAGCATTACATAAAATGGGCGCAACGGGGGCCGAGATTAGCGGTCGCAATGATTTATTAATTGATGGGAAAAAATTTTCTGGCAATGCCATGTATACAAAAAAGGGGAAGATGTATACTCATGGTACCTTGATGTATGATGTTGGTTTGGCAGAAGTTCAACGTGTCTTAACTGTTTCTAAGAAAAAAATTGAATCAAAAGGGACAAAATCTGTTCGGGGACGCGTAACCAATTTACGGCCGTACTTAGACGAAAAATATCAACAATTAACCATTGAGGAATTTCGCAATCGTTTACTGATGGAGCTCTTTGATGTCGAATCTCTAACTGAAATTGCGGAGAAAGAATATGTCCTAACCAAAGCAGATCAACAGGAAATTAGAAAATTGGTCGCTGAAGTGTATGGCAATGAAGCTTGGATTTTTGGTGAAGCGCCTAAATTTACGATCAAAAAAGAAGAAAAGTTTAAAGGCGGCATTGTGGATGCACGTTTGACTGTTGAAAAAGGTAAAATAATTGAGTTAACGATTTATGGTGATTACTTTGCCAAAAAAGAAACAGCGGAAATCGTTGCGGCTTTATTAGGTGTGGACTATCAGTATTCATCAATTTGGCAAGCATTAGCAGCGTTTAACTTTGAAGACTACTTTGTAAATATCACCAAAGAAGAATTTGTTCATTTATTGGTGGATTAATAAACGTGCTGGGACAAAAGTTAAAGAATCTTTTGTCCCAGCACGTTTATTTAATGATGGTTGGCTCTTGCTAGAAAAATTTTCCATGAACGTCCCAATTGCCAGTATCTTTGGCTTTTTTCAATGTTTGCATTCGACGGAAGCCAACAGGATGATCGGATAAGAAGTTACTCAATTTAAGCCAGATGGTATCATCATGTAAATCAATACTGTGAAAGTATTCTTCTAAATCCACACGACTGCCCATATATTTTCCTGAAAATAAATAAATCATGCTTAAAGCACCTTCTTCTGCGTAGTATAAACCTGCGCGATCAGCGGTATATTCTTGCGTTCTTGTAAAACTTTTATCTAACGCAACTGGTTTCAAAATAATGGATAACATTAGCCGCCATAAATTAGTGTGTCCACATTTATGGTGTCCTAGCTCGTGTGCCAAAATAAAGCGAATCAGCGAAAAATCGCCTGTATTGTACGCGATGTCCAACAAATCACTGTGAATGACAACATAGCGTCTGTGTAAAGAGCATTTTGCCGCAAAAGCGTTTAAGACACCATTCCCGTTGATTAAATAAAGACGTGGCATCCTTAATTTTTTAGTGCCAAAGCCCATTTCTTTTGCCAAATCAATATACAAGGAATAAATTTCTGGTAACTGATTTTCTGTAATTTCCACTCCGTTAGAAGCAGTATCCATGTACATATAACGAATGGTAAAAAAAGCAATGACTGGCGCAATTGGTGCAATTAAGACAATTAATAACCAGTCAGGAATCGGCAAATCACTCAATATCAATAAGGCAACTAACCCCAATGCTAAAAACAATAAAACAAAACCAATGATAATCATTGGTAATTCAAAACGATAACGTAACTTAGCAACAGAAATTTCTTTCTTTTTTTCCTGCGGTTGACACATAAACATTCCTCCCCAAACATTTCCCAAACACTTTTTCAAATAAAATGACTTATCTGTTACTTCTAATATACCATTGGTTAATCGATAATGACAATGGTGGTAACTTGAATAAAGGTAATTATATCAAGTGATTAATGAAAGGGACTCGTTGTACGCAGGGAATTGGTCTATCTTGATTAAATAAAATTTTAATAATCTAACTGTTTTAGACGTAATAAAGTAGTTTCTGGAGTTAATTTTTTAATAACATACAAACGCAAAATCGCATGTTCAATTTTTTGTTCTTCTGGTGATAGCGCCGAATTTATATAGGATAACTTCTCGATTAAATAGGTTAAAAATGAGCCAGCACCTTGGCTGCCCACTAAGAAACCCATTTCTTCCGTTTCGGTTAATTGTTGTTTTTTTAAGTGGTAAATTTCTTGTGCAAGTGCCCCCGAGATAATGATTTCATCTGTTTGCTTGTTCAAATTTGTTAGTAAGTCGCTTTTTGTTGCTACTGTAACAGTTTCCATTGCACTCATCCTTTGCTTTTATATGATACATCTAGTATAACATGGTCTCACTTTTTTTATTTTTCCTCTTGCTCTGGTACGCGTTTCATAAGGTAAGCTATGTGTATCAAAATATTGGAGGGCATGAAAATGAATGTTATAGTGGAGATAAGCGATAGACTTGGTATGGATTACTATTTTGTCTCGGTGACTACGACGGCCAAAAGTCTGCAGTTAAATAGTCCCAAAAAATACTATAAGATTTGGCATCAAGAAATTCCGTACCATCAGATAACGGAGTGGCACTTGACACAGCAGGAGGATATTCAGGAAATTTCTTTTGCTTGGCAGGAGACCTTTTATCGTTTTGTTGATTACGGGACAGGGATTGTGCCTTATTTAACTCAATTTTGTAAAGTAATGAGGTGAAAGTATGACAACAATTCGAGAAATTGCGCGCCTTTCAGGATCTTCAGTTACGACTGTTTCGCGTGTGATTAATCATCATCCGTATGTTTCTGAAGAAAAACGACTGAAAATCCAAGCAATTATCGATGAGTTGGGCTATAAGCCCAATATATTAGCGAGAAATCTTAGCTTTGGGAAAAGTAATACATTAGGTGTCATGGTTCCTTATACGAATCAACCTTATTTTGATGCTATTTTAAGTGGAATTATCCACCAAGCATTTCAACAAGGGATGATGGTCAGTTTATTACCAACGGATTATGATAAAGAAGTTGAAAAAAGTTACTTGGAAAAAATGGCCACGGGTGCGTTTGATGGCATGATTGTTTTGTCAAAGGCAAATCCTTTAAGTGTGTTTGCTCCGTATAAAGAGCAAGTTGTTTTTTGTGAAAAAATAGAAGACCCTAGTTATGCTAGTATCTATATCGATCGTTTAACCGTTTATCGGCGGGTTTTCCAAGCGTTGAAACAACAAGGATGTAGTGAAGTGGCAATTACGATTAACCGTGCACCAGAAAAAAGTACAAGCGCACGCTATTTAGTTGACGCATATCAGGAAATTTATGGAGTGATTCCTGAAAATCGGTTATTTAAGGACTGTTTAACCTATGAAGATGGGTGTGAAGTAGGACGACACTGTGGGCAAGATCCAACGCTCCAAGCGGTTGTGACCAACGGTGATGAAATTGCTGCAGGGATTCAAGCCGTTATTGAAAGACCACTCTTTTTAGTGGGACAGGAGCAAACTTTATTAAGTGAAATTTTAAATTTTTCAACAATCTGTCATCCATTAATGGAATTAGGGGAAAAAGCCACACACTTATTTCAAGAAAAACGGCCGAAAACGATTCAATTGACTTCTACATTTATTAATCGACAACCAGATTTTTCTTTTTCTTAGAAAAAAGCTGGTTGTTTTTTCTTTGGTAGAATAAGGTTTTTCACTAAAAAATAAAAAAACTTACAAAAAGTAAGACAAAAAGCTTTACTTACTTTTAGTAAGGTAGTATAGTAAGCATGTAAACAAAATTAAATGAATTTACTGAGGAAATTCGAAAGGATGAACATATTATGTCAAAATTTACTGAAATGATGAAAAACCGTCGTTCAATCTATGCTTTAGGAGAAAACTTACCAATTTCAAAAGAAGAAGTAACTGCTTTAGTAAAAGAAGTTGTTAGAGAAAGTCCAACAGCTTTTAACTCTCAAACACAACGTGTTGTGTTCTTATTCGGCGATGCTCACAAAAAATTATGGGCAATGACTGAAGATGCCTTAAAACCATTAACTCCAGCAGAAGCATTTCCAAACACACAAGCTAAATTACAAGGTTTTGCAGCTGGTGCGGGCACAATTTTATTCTTTGAAGATACAGATATCGTGAAAAACTTACAAGATAGCTTTCCATTATATGCGGATAACTTCCCTGTTTGGTCTGAACAAGCAACTGGTTTAACACAAGCGAACGTTTGGACTGCCTTAGCGCAAGAAAATATCGGCGCAAACTTACAACACTACAACCCAGTCATTGACGAAGCGGTTGCTGCAGAATGGTCAATTCCTGCAAACTGGAATTTACGTGCACAAATGGTCATTGGTTCCATTGAAGCGCCAGCTGGCGAAAAAGAATACATGGAAGATAGTGCTCGTTTTAAAGAATTCAACTAAATCATTGCTTTAGTAAAATGAAGAGGAGAGGAGTGAAAGCAAATGGTTCAAGCATTACCAAGTAATATTGGGATTCAACAAGTCACTTTGAAAGTGGCTGATTTAGATAAAATGGTAAACTTTTATACGAAAACAATTGGCTTAAAACTTTTAAAACAAGGAGAGGGACGTGCTTGGCTAGCGCCACAAGGCACCAACGATGCAATTCTTGTCTTAAAAGAACTAACAGCTGGGGAAGAAAATCAGGGTACCACTGGCTTGTACCATATTGCTTTCCTGCTACCAACCCGCAAAGATTTAGGCAATATGTTGCTGTGGCTTTTGCAGGAAAATGTGCAAATTGGCGCAGCAGATCATGGCTATAGTGAAGCCCTTTACTTAAGTGATCCAGAAAATAATGGCATCGAAATTTATTGGGATAAACCAGAAGAAGTCTGGGATATTCGTCCAAATGGTGAAATTATCGGTGTGACAGAAGAATTAGACGGTGATAGTTTAGCTGCAGAAGCTGACGGTCACTGGCTAGGAATTTCCGAAGGTTCTAAAATTGGGCACATTCATTTGAAAGTGGCCGATTTAGATGCCACTGAAACGTTCTATAAAAACTTAGGGTTTGGCTTAAAGTCTAACTTTGGTCAACAAGCGAAGTTTTTTGCAGCGGGTCAGTACCATCATCATATTGGGACAAATACATGGAGCGGCAAACAGCTGCCAACGATTCAAGAAAATCAATTTGGCTTAGAAAATTACACCTTCCGTTTACCAACTGCGGCAGATTTAGAGATAGTCCAAGCCAATGCGGAAGAAGCAAAGTTACATTTTATTGCCAAAGATCATTTACTTGCGTTAGAAGATCCTAGCGGCATGATTATTCAATTTACCTATTAAAACCACTCTCAAACTAGCCCTTCGTTAGAAAATGAAGGACTAGTTTTTTTGCATTGTTTTGCATTTATTTGCAAAATAATGCAAAAGATGCTATCTTTACTTAGAAGAGGTGAGGAAGCATGTTGATTGAAGAACGTTTAGCCAAGATTCAAAAAATAGTGAATGAACAAAAAAGTATTTCCATGGAAGCTTTAGCGGAGCAAGTCTCCGTTTCAAAAGATACTATTCGACGAGATTTAATTCGTTTAGAAAAGGAAGGACATTTAAAGAGAACGCATGGTGGCGCTATCTCAGTGCAGTCTGAAGCAACTATTTATGATTATGCTCAACGAATAATGAAGCATCCAGAGAAAAAACAAGCCATTGCCCAAAAAGTTTGGGCAAATATTCCCAAACAAGCGTCCATTTTTTTTGATTCATCAACCACGGTGGAAGCAGCTATTCGAGCGATGGAAAATAGTCCGATTCACGCGATCACGAACTCTCTCAGTCATGCGCTACTTCTAGCGCAAATGGATCAAACAAAAATTACAGTATTACCTGGGCAACTGCATAAACAACAACTCTTTTTGTTTGGGGCAGAAACAGTCGCTAAGGTTGGGGAATTTGTCCCCGACTATACATTATTAGGTGTGTTTGCGTTATCTGAACAAGGATTATTTATTCACACAGAAGAAGAAGGTCAAGTCAAACGGCGAATGATTCAACAAGGCAAACAAGTCATTGCCTTAGCAGACCAAACGAAATTAAACAAAACGGGTTTATTTAAAATTTGCGAATTAACAGAAATTGATTGTTTAGTGACAGATACACGACCTGATGAAAAATTCTGTGAACAGTTAGCGCAAGCAGGCGTAACGTTGATTGTCGCAGATGAATAATGGAGGATAATAATGAAGCGAAAAATTAATTATACACATATTGCTGAACCTACTGTTTTTGAGAATGTTTTTCCAACGTATTTGACGAATGAAACGATGATGGCGCGTAAGCAGAAAGTATTACAACGAATGGAAACAGAAAAATTCGATCAATTGGTCTTCTATGCAGACAAAGAGCATGGCAGTAATTTTGAATACTTAACTGGCTTTATTCCGAGGTTTGAAGAAGGACTCCTTGTGTTAAATAAGGATGGTGCGACGACACTTATTTTAGGCAATGAAAATTTAAAACTGTGCCAACATGCCCGCATCTCAGCCGATTTAATTCATTATCCAGCTTTTTCGCTACCTAATCAACCAATGGCTGGGGAACAAAAGTTGTCGCAGATTTTTGAAACGCTTCTCGATGAAACTGCTCAAAAAATAGGTATCGTTGGTTGGAAAATGTTTACGACACAACAGCAAGAACCCGCTACGATGTTTGATGTGCCACATTTTATTGTCGAAGCACTGAAAAAAGCGCTACCGAAAGAAGCTCGTTTACTAAATGGGACCCACTTATTGATTGGAGCAAAGGGGGCCCGCACAACAAATAATGCCAACGAATTGGCGCACTATGAATATGGGGCGAATTTGGCTTCTCGCAGTATGTTAAAGGCCTTAAATGCAATTGAAATAGGACAGCGTGAAACGGACATTGGGGCTTTGTTAAATGATGAAGGTCAAACGCCGACGGTAGTAACCATTGCGGCAACTGGTCAACGTTTTGAATATGCAAACATGTATCCGACGGCCAAAGAAATTCAGTTAGGTGATGCCTTATCATTAACTACAGGCTACAAAGGCGGCTTGTCTAGCCGAACAGGTTTTGTTATTGAAAACGAGCAGCAATTGCCAGAAGCGCAACGTGATTATTTAGAGCGCGTAGCAAAACCCTATTTTCAAGCTGTCGTTCACTGGCTTGAAACCATTCGAATCGGATTGTTAGGGCGAGAAATGTACCAAGCGATTGAAGAACAGTTACCAAAAGAAATCTATCACTGGCATTTGAATCCTGGGCATTTAGTTTCGGATGATGAATGGATGTCGTCGCCTATTTATCCAGATTCAGCCATTCGCTTGGAAAGTGGCATGCTCTTTCAAGTGGATATTATTCCTTCTGTACCTGGTTATACAGGGGTGAGTGCAGAAGAATGTGTGGCTTTGGCTGATGAAACATTGCAAAAAGAGATTCAGCAAACTTATCCAGACATGTGGCAACGGATTGCGACACGCAGAGCCTATTTAAAAGAGACATTGAAGATTGACTTACCAACGGAGGTTTTACCAATGTCTAATTTAGTTGGTTACTTACGGCCTTTTTATCTAGCTAAAGACAAAGCTTTGTGTGTAGAAAAACCAGCTCCTAAATGAGTAGGCTCCTTTTTTGAATTTCTTTTGGGCCTTATTTATAATCAATATAGCAAAGGAAGAACACCAGAAGAGAGGCGTGATGGTAAATGCACTATCCTGAACATCTGAAAAAAGCAGTTTTAGCTAAAGCGAAAGACTTACCATTAGAAGGTTTTGTAGAAGGACAAGGCCCGCAACAGCCAAAAGTGATGCTGATTGGGGAAGCCCCTGGAAAAGAAGAAATTAAAGAAAACGTACCATTTATAGGGCGTTCAGGTCAATTGTTGATGGAACAATTACAACAAGTTGGCTTAAGTCGTGAAACGGTGTATATCACCAGTGCGGTTAGGAGTCGACCTTTTTCTGTAAAAACGAAGCAGATTGCAAAAACGGGAGAAAGAGTAACCAAATTTCCTAATCGAACGCCAACCAAAGAAGAAATCAAAATTTTTGCGCCTTTGCTTGATTGGGAAATCGCTGTTTGCCAACCTGAACTAATTTTGACACTGGGGAATATTGGGTTGCAACGACTTTTAGGACCAAAGCCAACAATCACTGCAGTGCACGGAACGGTCATTCAGTCGCCCATTCAAACATTTGATGAGCAATCACAAAACTATCATTGGACGCAGAAAACCTATCAAATCATTCCACTCTTCCATCCAGCGGCTGTCTTTTATAATTATCGTTTAAAAGAAGTCGTGAAAGAAGATTGGCAAGTGGTTCAAAAACAACTGCAACTGCTTAAGAAAGTTTAAAATGAGAAAAATAAAAGGATGGTTGTTTTTTCGAAGAGAGAATGCTACCCTAGAAGTATCAATAAATAGACAGATTATTTAATCGCTGGGTTGAATAATTGAAGGATTCTGATTTTTGCGTAAGCCTTGAAGCAAAAAGAATGAGTCCTTTTTTTGTTAGAAGGAGATTTGGGTATGGAGCAAACACAGCAAAACCATTTTACTGCGTTGTTTTATAAAAATGTTCTGTTAGGAATTTTAAGTATGGCGGCGCAATCAATTTTTATTTTGGCGGACACATTTTTCATTGCAAATGGGATCGGCACCGAGGCGTTGGCGGGGCTTAACATTGTCTTACCACTCGTTAATATTATTAATGGATTAGGTTGGATGTTTGGCGTTGGCGGCGCTACGTTATTTTCGACCACGGTTGCGCAAAAAGAAATCAAAAAAGCCAATCAGTATTTTAGTTTAACGATTGGGTTAGTTTTCGTTATAGGGAGTCTCTTTACTTTAGCGAGCTTGACTTTTTCCGATCAAATTATTCGGGGACTTCAGGGGACCGGTGTCTTGTTTGGTTTGGCAAAGGAATATTATATGATTTACCTTAGCTGTTCATTATTATTTATTTTAAACAATTGCCTGATTACTTTTTTAAGAAATGACCATAATCCTCGTTTGGCAACGATTGCTTTTGTCAGTGGGGGAATTGTCAATATTATTTTGGACTATGTCTTTATTTATCAATTTGGGTGGGGCATGGCAGGTGCGGCCATTGCAACGGTGATGTCACCTTTAACAAGCTTAATCCTGATTACGTTGCATAAGTGGTCGCCGCAACGAGTTTTACGTTTTGAAAAGTTTAAAGTGAAATTCCATGATGTTCGAGAAATTATGTCGATTGGTTTTTCTTCCTTTTTAAATGAATTTTCTTCGGCCTTTGTCATGTTTTTATTTAATATTGTTTTGTTAAACTTAGTTGGTCATGTGGCGATTTCAGCTTATGCGATTGTTGCCAACCTCAATATTATTGTGATTGCCATTTTTACAGGGATTGGGCAAGGGGCGCAACCATTACTCAGCCGATACTATGGTTTAGGGGAAACGAAGGTGTTGCGTAAATTTGTTAAACTTAGCTTTATTACGTACTTGTTCGCCGGCTTCCTGTTCTTTTTAATCAGTCAAGTGTTTACGGGACAAATTATTGAGGTCTTTAATAGCGAAGGGAACGACCAGTTGGCGCAAATTGCTAGGACAGCCATCCGCTTATATGCGATTTCCTTCTTGTTTACAGGATTGAATTTTATGGGGATTTATTACTTTTCGGCAGTTCGTAAACCGAAAATGGCGCTAATGATTTCCTCTTTGCGTGGGTTCTTTTTAATTGTGCCAGTTTTATTTATTTTGGTGAAATTACTAGGATTAACCGGTGTTTGGTTAGCCATGCCAGTAGTTGAATTTGTTACGTTTGGACTAATGCTTGTGGGCTACCTTGCGTATCGAAACTATTTGAAAAAAAGAGAAGCAGTAACCTGATGTTGGTTACTGCTTCTTTTTTGCTTAGTTTACATAGTTTTCAGTTAAAGTCATGAATTGTTCCACATCTTTTAGGACTTGATCAATGCCGGCTTGCCAGAAATCAGGTTTTGTTAAGTCAACATTTAAATGTTTTTTCGCTAATTCTTCGCTTGTCATCGAAGCAGTGTCTCTTAATAACGCAATGTATTGGTCTTCAAAAGAGCTGCCTTGTTGATTGGCATACGCATAGATACCCATGCTGAATAGATAGCCAAAAGTATATGGGAAATTATAGAAAGGCACATCATCAATAAAGAAGTGCAATTTGCTCGCCCAGAAATGAGGATGATAACTGCCAAGACTATCTTTGTAGCTTTCTTTTTGCGCCGCTAACATTAATTCAGTAATATCTTCTTCCGCTACTAAACCTTTTTGGCGCGCTTGATAAAAATTATTTTCAAAGATAAAACGTGCATGAATGTTCATAAACATGGCAATGGCATTTTGCATTTTTGTGTCTAAAAGGTTAATCTTTTCAACATCTGATTTGGCCTCTTTTAAGGTGGCGTCAGCAACAATCAATTCTGCAAAGGTACTAGCCGTTTCTGCTACGTTCATGGCATACTCTCGATTCAATGAAGGTAAATCCCACATCACGCTACTATGGAAAGCGTGACCTAATTCATGGGCTAAAGTAGCTACTTCGTTGATTGAATTGCCAAAGGTCATGAAAATCCGCGACTCTTGTGTTTCAGGTAATTCTGTACAATAACCCCCAGGACGTTTGCCTGGACGATCTTCAGCTTCAATCCAACTTTTTTCAAAAGCCATCTGGGCAAAATCGGCCATTTTCGGACTGAATTTACGGAAATTTTCTAAAATAAAGGCAGCGGCTTGATCAAAGGAATACGTTTTTTCTTCTAAATCACCTAAAATAATTGGTGCATCTTGGTCTTGCCAATCCATTTTTTCTTTGCCGAATAATTGCGCTTTGCGCGTTAGAAAGTCGACGAATGGTTGTTTATTTTTTTGGATGGTTTCCCACATAACCGTTAATGTTTCTTGACTCATTCGATTATAGTTTAAGGGATTTTCTAAATAATCTGTAGTGCCATGCAATTTGTAATCAGATAAACGGAACCCATCCAAGTGATTTAGGGTGTCTGCCAAAATTGAAGCTTTGCCACTCCAAGCTTTCTCCCAGGCTGTAAACAAACGTTGACGAACCTCTTTATCAGGATCTCCCATCATGCGGTTAAAGGCTTGGCCTGCAGATAGTTCTGTCACAGAGCCATCTTTTTCTTCAAAAGGAATCACAATGGAAGCAACAATCGTATCGTAATGTGTACTCCAAGCATTTAAACCATCTAGAGAAAGCGTATTGATGATATTTTCTTCTTGTTCGGAAAGCAGTTTTTTTCCATCACGGCGTAATTCATTTAAGCGAAAAGCCATTGTTTTAAACGGTTCTTCGGCTAACAGGGCTTGCCAATGTTCTGCTGAAATCTCGGTGATTTTTTTAGTAAAAATGGTTTCAGCTAATTGAATCGCTGGCAACAGATTGTATAAATCGCCTGATAAAATTTTGGCCTTGGTATCATTAGTATTAGCAGAAATTAAAGCAGTTAAAAAACTATTACATTGTGAAAAGCCATTTGAGATTTTCCCTTGTAACGTTAAGATTTCAGCAAATTGTTCTTTGCCTTGGGCACTTTCTGGTGTCCATTCTGTGATTAATTGATGGTACTCTTTTGTCTGTTCGGTTAATTGAGTCATTCGTTGGCTAAGTTCTTTGGACTCGCTCCCATTGGGGAAAATACTGTCTAAATCCCATGTAATAGAATAGGTCATATCCAATCCTTCTTTCATTTTTTTCTTTTCAGTATATCATAAGACCTAAGAGAAGTTGTTTCTTTTTCCCTCGAAACCGACTATAATAAAAAAGAATTTTCCGTGGCAGACACGGGGCAACTTGAAACCAAGAAAAGAGGATTATATGAAAAATTATTTGAAAGATAGTAATTTATATTTAGTCATTGCGTTTGTTATTATGGCCATTTTATTTTTCAGTTCATCACAGACGTATGAACAGCAATCACAAGTTGGTCTTTTAGATAAACTTCTGGGCAGTCATCCTTTTGAAGAACAATTAAAAAACATTTCTTTTCAATATGCTGGCAGTGAAGTGAGCATTCAAGCTAGTGGTTATAGTAAATTTGTTGAATTTTTTATTCGTAAGGGAGCCCATTTTGGTACGTATTTTCTATTAGGTGGTAGTTGGTTTATTGGATTAGTGCCAAGAATCAAAGGTCTGTTTTTAACAGCTGTTGTTTCCTGGCTAGCTGCTACTGGCTATGCAGGTTTAGATGAATTTCATCAAATGATCACAGGCGGAAGGACCCCTCTTTTTCAAGATGTTATGTTGGATGCCATGGGTGCTTTGACAGCCATCGTTATTTGTTTGGTGGTTCATGGTTTGAAGAAAAATAAAAAAAGAAGACGCTAATTTAGAAGAGCTTCGTTTATTCGTCAGAAAGATGGATAAGCGAGGGTCTTTTTTTGGTAGCGCTTGTTCCTAACTGAAAAGAAGAGTAGAATAAAGGAGAATAGTAACGAAAAGTCAGGAGGAATCAAGGATGTCAGGACACAGCAAATGGAGCAACATTCAAGGGCGTAAAAATGCGCAAGATGCCAAACGTGGGAAAATTTTCCAAAAAGTTTCAAGGGAAATCTATATGGCGGCAAAAGCAGGTGGCCCTGACCCCGCAATGAATCCTGCTTTACGTTTAGCAGTCGATAAAGCTAAGTCAGCCAATATGCCCAATGATAATATTGCTCGCGCCATAAAAAAAGCCAGTAGTGCTGGTGAAGGGGAACATTATGACGAGGTAACTTATGAAGGATACGGGCCAGGTGGCGTGGCAGTTTTAGTTCATGCACTAACAGATAACCGCAACCGAACGGCCACCAATGTTCGCGTCGCGTTTACTCGAAATGGTGGCTCTTTAGGTGAAACGGGTTCGGTGAATTATATGTTTGATCGTAAAGGCTATATTGTCATTAAGCGAGAAGATCATGCAATTGAGGAAGACGACATGCTAGAAGTCGTTTTGGAAGCAGGCGGCGAGGATTTAGAAACATCACCAGAAGTATTTGAAATTTACACAGCACCAGAAGATTTTACAGCGGTTCGCGATGCTTTAGAACAAGCAGGTTATTCATTAGCACAAGCTGAATTAACAATGGTTCCGCAAACCTTACTAACCTTGAACGATGAACAAAAAGCGCAATTAGAGCGCTTGGTTGACAAGTTAGAAGACGATGATGATGTGTCAGAAGTATTTACCTCTGCAGAAAATCTATAAAATAAAGGGATGCTTGGCATCCTTTTATTCATAAAATGAAAGCGGATACAGAATGGAGGGCATTTTGAAAAAGAGAATTTGTTTACAAGCAATCAGGGAAGAAGCGGAAGCCTATTATCGTAACGGTGATTTTTATTGCTCGGAAGCGATTGTGGCGACCATTCGGCAACACTTCGATGCGGAGATTCCCATTGAAGCTGTGGCCATGGCTTCTGGGTTTCCTGTAGGTGTTGGAGGAGCGAAGTGTATTTGTGGTGCTCTTTCAGGCGGGGTTATGTGTCTGGGCTACTTTTTTGGTCGGACAGAAGCCAAAGGAGAACAAGTAAATAAAACGATGGCTTTAGCCAACGAATTGCATCAAAGTTTTCGACAAAAGCATCGAGTGGTTTGCTGCAGTATTTTGACAAGTAAAATGACGATGGGTTCACCTGAACATATGGAACAATGCATTGGCTTTACTGGAGAAATCGCTGAAACAACCGCAAAAATTATTGCACGAGAACTTGCTTACGAATTAGTCTAGTAAAAAATGAGAGAGGAGCAACCAGATTCGGTGAATGAATCTGGTTGCTCCTCTCTCATTTAATGCGTAATCAATTAACCAAGTACTTTTTCATAAGCTTCCACTTGAGATAAGACACGTTGGAGCTGTAATTCATTTTCAATATAGTTGATTGAATTACCTAAATCTTCTTGGCGGTTTGTTTCTAAACGATCGACTTCTTTTTTTGCTTCGTTCAATAAGTGTAGAACTTCTTCCTTAGATAACATGTACTCACCTCCTTGCGCAGTTCATCTACTATTAGTGTACTCCTTTTTTTCAAAAAAGGGCAATAATAGGATATTAAAAAACAAAAATAGCGGTTAGAACCGCTATTTTTGTTTACTCATGGCGTTGTTGTGCTAAAATCGCTTCGATTCGTTCTCTTTGATCTGCCAAAAAGTGAGGCAAATAAAGGGGGATTTCATCAAAGTTTGAACTTTGATTTTCATAGGCTTCGGCATCTAGCAGGCCTTTTTGTGTGGCTACTTCAAATAACAAGTGGTTCGGTTCTCTAAAATACAATGATTTGAAAAATTCGCGGTCTTTAATTCCTGAGTTTGTAAAATTCTTTTCCTCTAACAGGCTATCAACTTGCGTTAATTCTTGCGTATCTTCCACCCCAAAGGCGACGTGATGAACGCCACCAATTCCTTCAATGGCAAGCGGATTGGTACGGTCATCAATGATATGCACCTCTTGATAAAACTGTGGATGATGATTTTCCAGAACGGTTACTTCATGCGCAGTTTCAAAAAAAGGTACTGTTTCTTTTTCATGCCAATGTAAATAATCCACTAAAGGTTGTTTGGTAGCTGCGGCATATTGGACGCGTAATTGAATTGCATCAATGCCTAAAATTGCATGTTCTACTGGAATTTCAGCATGTTCAGCTGGAAAATAATCTTCCGCATTTTCAAATTCACGTAACGGAACAAGCGCCATTTGCGTATTATCGGGCGCTTCAAAACGCAAAATTGGGTGTTGGTTAAATGTTTCCACACCATAGTGGCAGATACCCGCTTGCTCAAGACGTTCTGCCCAAAAATCCAAAGAGGCGCGCGTTGGTACTTTTAAAATAGTTCGTTCAATCGTATTTGTCCCAAAGGATTGATCTTGGCCATCATTCAATTCAAAAAAAGTTAATTCGGTACCTGTTCGTTGCTCATTATCTGAGAAAAACAAGTGATACATGGTGTGGTCATCTTGGTTGATCGTTTTCATTAGTAATTTTAATCCCAGTGTATTATGATAGAAGTCAAATGTAGGCTTTATCAATCGATTTAAAATAGAGATGTGATGAATTTGTGCATACATAGTAAAATTCCTTTCTTGGAGGTTTATTAAATGAAACAATTTTTTCAAAAAGGGTCGAAACCTAATCAATTAGTTGTCGCTTTCCATGGTACTGGTGGCAATGAATATCAATTATTAACCACCATCGCAACCCTTTACCCAGAAGCGAGTGTTCTAAGTTACTTAGGGACAGAAGGTGTAGGCGAACAGCGACGCTTTTTTGCGCCATTAGTCAATGGAGCATTACCTCGTGCTAACTTTGATGAGCGAGTGACGGCGTTTCTAGAAGAAGTTTGGCAACCGCAAAAGTTATACGATGAAGTTATTTTTATAGGGTACTCTAACGGTGCCAATTTTATTTTAGGCCTATTAGAAAAGAACCCGACTATTGCTAACACTGTTATTTTACTGCATCCAAGCAATTTAGGCTATCAATATGTATCTGGTGAGTTTGCGACAAAAGTGATTGTCACAACAGGGGCTCAGGATGAGTTGAGTATTCCGGGACAAGTTCTTTCTTTAGCTAATCAATTAAAGAAACATTTCCCGGTCGACTTTTTGCTCGTTGATGGCGGTCATGGCTTATCAGAAGAAGAAGTAACGAAAATAAAAGAAGTTCTTTAAAAAACAAGCTGCAACCTTTGCTGATAAGTGGTTGCAGCTTGTTTTTTTCATGTGTGTTTAAATGATTTAGTTCTTTTTATTAATGAAAGCTTCCGCAAGGGCAAAGTCTCCTGCGTAAGGTTCATCTACGCCGTTTACTTTTTGATAAAGGTCGGCGCCTTTACCAGCTAAGACAATCGCATCATCAGCCGTTGTGCTTAAAGATAATGCGTGAGCAATTGCTTCGCCACGATCTAAAATGGTGTAAACAGGCATTTCTTTGGTAATATGGGCTTGAATTTCTTGGCAAATTTTTGCTGGATCTTCACTGGCTGGGTCATCGGTTGTTAGGACTGCAACATCAGCCAATTCAGAAAGAACCCTACCAAAGTCTTTGCGGCGAGAAATCGCTTTGTCTCCCGTACTACCAACAAGAACAATTAAGCGGCCGTCAGGATGTTCTTCACGGACAAAGGTTAAAAGATTCTTCAAACTGTCATAGTTATGAGCGTAATCAACATAGACGGTTGCACCGTTGGTATTCGTTAAAGATTCCATCCGGCCAGGGACGGTGGTTGCTGCGATCCCTTGTTGACACTCTTCTTTTGAAGCTCCCACAAGGACACTAGCAATCGCCGCACTTAACGCATTACCTTTGTTAAAATCACCACCTAAACGAAGGTGATAAGAGCCAGCCAATCCTAACGCATCTGCAGGACTTTCAACGATAAAACGTAAGGAATCATCTGAAGAAACAGCGAATGAATAGTCAACTTCTGAAGCTGGCTGACTGCCATAGACAATGGCTGGGACTTTTTGCTGTTGTGCAGTTTCTTTAAGTAATGGAAAATAATCAGCTTCGTGATTCAACACAATGACTTTAGAATGTGTAATCAATTGACGTTTGCAATAAAAGTAATCGTCAAAGGTTGGATGTTCAATTGGACTGATATGGTCGGGGGTAATGTTTAAAAAAATGCCGACATCAAAAAATAACTTGTAGACACGATTAGTTTTGTAGGCTTGGGAAGAAACTTCCATAATAAAATGAGTCATCCCGTTAGCAACAGCGGTTGCCATCATTCGATACAAGTCCAAAGATTCGGGTGTAGTCAAGGCAGATTTAAAGAATGTTTTGCCATCTAATGTCGAATTCATGGTAGAAAGCAAGGCTGTTTTTTGTTGTGTAGCAACATCTAAAATATATTTGGTGAAATAAGCCGCTGTTGTTTTACCTTTGGTTCCAGTAAAGCCAATCAGTTTTAATTTATTTTGTGGATAATCATAAAAAGCCATGCTTAACACAGCCATTGCTTTTTTAATGTCAGTCACGATAATTCCTAGTTGTGCTGGAACCTCATAAGGCACCTCAGAAACATAGATTTCTAGGCCGTCTTTTACAGCATTTTCTAAATAGATTTCTTTAAAGTTTAATCCTTTACAAAAAAAGAGTGTTTCTGCTGTTACGTCTCTCGAATCGTAAGAAAGAGCCGTTACTTCTCGTTGACCTAACGTGTCGGAAAGGGTCAAGTGCCAGCCTTCTGGTGAAATAAATTCTTTTAATAAATCTTCTTTTTCTAAGCAATCGCGAATTGCGAATAATGAAATCGTCACTTTTTTTGCCTCCAAACGTTTCAACGAAATTTCAAAACTGATGTCATTATAGCATTATTTTTCTTTTAAAAAAACCATCTCGTTAGCGTGAGAAAATCCATGAGAAATGTTAAAATAGGATAATTCTTCGAGAAAGTCGTTGCATATCCCAAGATGAACAATTAAAATAAAGAAAGCATACTCAAAGAATATTGGAGGACAAAATGATCAATCAACCAAATTCAGTTGATCAACCAATCCTGACGAACCAAGAAAAAATGGTCAAAGGCTCAGCTTGGATGACAGCTAGTAATATTATCTCCCGCATGTTAGGGGCGATTTACATCATCCCCTGGTACGCTTGGATGGGCGAGCACGGAAACGAAGCGAACAGTTTGTTTTCAATGGGGTATACGATTTATGCCTTATTCCTAATGATCTCTACCGCCGGAATTCCAGGTGCGATTGCCAAGCAGACCTCGCATTATAATTCATTGAACGAATATAAAATTAGTCGACAGCTTTTTTATCGTGCCTTACAACTAATGGGTGGCTTAGGTGTGGTTTTTGCTATTGTGATGTATTTGGCATCTCCGGCATTAGCAGCTTTGTCTGGCGGAGGTCCTGAATTAGTTCCAACAATGCGTTCATTAAGTTTAGCCGTTTTAGTTTTCCCAAGCATGAGTGTCATTCGCGGTTATTTCCAAGGAAATCAAGAAATGATGCCCTTTGCTTTATCACAAATTGTTGAACAAGTAGCACGAGTTTTTTACATGTTATTAACTGCTTTTATTATCATGAAAGTCTTTGAAGGTAATTACGTTACAGCGGTGACCCAAGCCACTTTTGCGGCATTTATTGGGATGCTCGCAAGTTTTGCGGTTTTAGGTTATTACATGTACAAACAAAAACCATTATTTGATTATTTAGAAGAACACAGCGCCAATGAACATGAAATTGCTCCAAAAGAGTTATTGATTGAAACTTTTAAAGAGGCGATTCCTTTTATCGTAGTTGGCTCAGGGGTAACGGTCTTTAAACTTGTCGATCAGTTTACTTTCTCAAACTTTATGCGTTTGTTTACGGATTATTCAGATACCCAATTACGAGAGCTTTTCGGTATTTTTAATGCCAATCCGGACAAATTAACCATGATTGTCGTGGCTTTAGCAACTTCGATTTCGGCTACTGGATTACCGTTGATTACAGAAGCGGTCACCTTAAAAAATCACCGTGAGTTAGCGCGTTTGATTAGTAATAATTTACAACTTTTTGTGTTTGTAATGTTGCCAGCAACGTTTGGTATGATTGTTTTAGCGCAACCACTATACACTGTTTTTTACATGCCAGATGCTTTAGGCACTTCTTTATTAGTGCAAGCTTGTTATGCTAGTTTATTCTTGGGCTTGTATATGTTAGTGTCAAATATGTTGATGGGGATGTATGAAAATCGTGACGCAATGCGTTATTTAGGAATTGGTTTAGCTGTGAAATTAATCGTGCAATTCCCCGCAATCCGTTTATTTGAAGTTTACGGTCCGTTATTAGCAACGATGATTGGCTTTACGGTTTCTTGCGTATTGATTCTAAGAAGAATTCGTCAAGTGACACGTTTTAATTACAAATTAACCTTACGGCGAACATTGTTAATGTTCTGTATTACAGTCATCATGATGATTATCGCTTTGATTTTCCGTCAGTTCTTGTATCTATTTTTAGATCCAACTAGACGTTTCCAAGCTTTCATTATCGTTGTAATTGTGGCTGCTGCAGGAGGCGCTTTTTATGGCTATTCGGTCTTGAAGATTCGCTTAGCTGATCGTTTATTAGGGAAAAATGCCGCAAAATTACGTGCAAAATTCAATATTAAATAATAGCTGATTGAACTACTTTCAGCAGATTCTCTTAAGAGACAAGGCTTGAGACATCGATCGATTCGATTTATGTCCCAAGCTATTTTTTTAAAGGAAAGAGGAATGACGATGCGTTTAGATAAATTTTTAGCCGATGTTGGTATCGGTAGTCGTAAAGAAATCAAACAATTGTTAAAGAAAAAAGTCGTTACGGTGAATGGTGACGTCGTAAAAGAAGCCAAAACACAAGTAAATGAAGAAACAGATCAAATTGCCTTGATGGGAGAAATTCTTACGTATCAGAAATTCTTTTATTACATGTTGCATAAACCACAAGGTGTCATTTCTGCGACGGAAGATCAGCGAGATGAAACGGTAATTGACTTATTAACTGATCAGGATTACCGTGCCGACTTGTTCCCAGTTGGTCGCTTGGATAAAGATACTGAAGGCTTGCTTCTATTAACAAATGATGGCCAGTTAGCGCATCAATTATTATCACCCAAAAAGCATGTGGATAAAGAATATTTAGCTGAAGTTGAGGGACTTGTGACAGCGGAAGATTGTCAACTGTTTGCGCAAGGATTTGCCTTGAAAGATGGAGAAATGGTTAAACCAAGTCGTTTAGTCATTGAGACGATCAATGAGGAAGAAGGGACTTCCGTAGTCCGTTTAGTGATTCAAGAGGGAAAATTCCATCAAGTCAAACGGATGTTAGCCACTGTAGGCAAACCTGTGACGTATTTAAAACGATTACGAATGGGCGAACTATGGTTGGATGAAACATTAGAACTAGGGGAATATCGGCCCTTAACAGAAGCCGAATTGCAACAACTACAACCTAAACAATCATACCTCAATTAAAATAAACAAAAACCCAGCCCTTTCTGTGGAAAAGATAAAAAATTTCTCGAAAAATAGTGTCGGGTTTCTTTCTTTTTCTGCATAAAATGGTATGATTGACTATGTAGAACTTTATGAATAGGAGTGACAACAAATGACAATTGATTGGACAAAAGAAGTCGAAGCACGTAAAGACGACTTATTAGAAGATTTACAAAACTTATTACGGATCAACAGTGAACGTGATGATGCACAAGCAACACCTGAAGCGCCCTTTGGACCTGGGCCAGTTGCTGGCTTAAAACACATGTTAGCGTATGGTGAACGTGATGGCTTTACGGTGAAAAATGTCGACAATTACGCTGGACACATTGAATATGGTGAAGGCGACGAAACGTTAGGGATTTTTGGTCATATGGACGTTGTTCCTGCTGGTGATGGTTGGGAAACAGATCCTTATGAACCAGTCATTAAAGATGGCAAAATTTATGCACGTGGTGCAAGCGATGATAAAGGCCCAAGTATGGCTGCTTATTACGCAATGAAAATTATCAAAGAATTAGGCTTACCCGTGTCTAAAAAAATCCGTTTCGTAGTAGGAAGTGACGAAGAAAGCGGCTGGGGCGATATGGATTACTATTTCCAACATGAAGAAGCGCCAGACTTTGGTTTCTCACCAGATGCTGAGTTCCCAATTATCAATGGGGAAAAAGGAAATGTGACTATTCGTTTAACTTTCCGAGGCGGTAACGGCGCTGATTATAAATTAGAAAGCTTCAAATCTGGCTTACGTGAAAACATGGTTCCGGGAACAGCAGATGCTGTTGTAACGGCTGCTTCAGCAGACGAAGCGGCTTCACTAGCTGCTAGCTTTGAAACATTCATCAAACAAGAAGCAAAAATTTCAGGTAACGCAGAACTTTCAGATAAAACAGTGACTTTCCATGTAGTTGGTAAAGGGGCTCACGGTGCTAGCCCACAATCTGGAATTAACGCAGCGACTTTCTTGGCAACTTTCTTAAATGATTACAGCTTTGCAGAAGGCGCATATAGCTTTATTAATACCATTGCTGAATTTATCCATGAAGATTTTTATGGCGAAAAATTAGGTGTGGCTTTTGAAGACGAAAAAATGGGTAAATTGACAATGAACGCTGGGATTGTTAACTTTGATCCAGAAAATCCTGAAAATAGCTTAGTAACATTAAACTTCCGCTATCCAAAAGGAACTTCAGCAGAAGAATTACAAGCAAAAGTTCAAGCAACAGTCGGTGAAACGGTCACTGCAACACAAGGAGATCGCAACCAAGAACCGCATTATGTACCAGCTGATGATCCATTGGTGGCAACGTTACTACAAGTTTACGAAGACCATACAGGCGAAAAAGGCCAAGAACAAATCATTGGTGGCGGTACTTATGGCCGCTTATTAAAACGTGGTGTTGCCTATGGCGCAATGTTCCCTGGCTACACAGACACAATGCACCAAGCCAACGAATTTATGGAATTAGATGACTTATTCCGAGCAGCTGCTATTTATGCAGATGCGATTTATCGTTTAGCGAAGTAAAGTAAAAAAGCTGTTTTCGATTTTCGAAAACAGCTTTTTTTTGCAATTTTTGCCTTTTAAAAACCCAAAATCAGAACCGTCAATTTACTGAAAATTTCTTGCAAATCAAAGGATCCCACGATACGATAAATAGGAGAAAAGGCAATGAGTGAAACACTTATTGTTAACTATTTAATCAAAGGACGTGTGAAGATGAACGTAGAAGAATTAGTTCAAAAAGCAAAAGATTTAATTGGAGAAGGCAACGTGGAACATGCGCAACAATTCATTGAAGAACATAAAGATGAATTAGGCGAACACTATCATAAAATTACAGCGATGTTAGCTGATACAACGACCGATGGTTTGTTTGATAAAATTAAAGGATTGTTTCAATAGTCGTAATTAAAAAGGCAAAACACAGTTAACCACGCACTGTGTTTTGCCTTTTTTGCCATGTAAAGTTTGACAACATCAACAAATAGTAAAAGATATTACCATACAATAAATATAGATTCGTTATTTTAAGAAAAGTAAAGGAATTAAGGTAAGAGATTCTTAAATAGATAATGTTATTTTTGTTATGTATATAATTCTATTAGTTTACAAAAACTATAAATAACCCTTTTTTTAAGAAAATAAGAATGGTAAACTTTAAGTAGCGGTATTCAGTTTGATTAATTTGGAAGCGATTACTTTCTGGCTGCAAACAAAAAAAAGCGCCGAAACAGCGCCACTTTACAGTTGATTACGGTTAAAACCTTATTTTAACTTGCTATGTTGTTTAGAATAGTCCCAAAAGAACTTAACTAAATTATAGCATAGAATAAAAATCATTCAAGTAGTAATTTAAAAAAAGGAGTGGAAATAAAATGAAGAAAGACTACGTTATCGGTTTGGATATAGGGACTAATTCTGTCGGTTGGGCAGTTATGACAGAAGACTATCAGTTGGTGAAGAAAAAAATGCCTATTTATGGAAACACTGAAAAAAAGAAAATCAAGAAAAATTTTTGGGGTGTGCGTTTATTTGAAGAAGGGCATACAGCCGAAGATCGCCGATTAAAAAGAACAGCACGACGAAGAATTAGTCGTCGACGGAATCGTTTACGCTACTTACAAGCTTTTTTTGAAGAAGCGATGACAGCTTTGGATGAAAACTTTTTTGCTCGTTTACAAGAGAGTTTTTTAGTGCCTGAAGATAAGAAGTGGCACAGACATCCGATTTTTGCTAAGTTGGAAGATGAAGTAGCTTACCATGAAACGTATCCGACAATCTACCATTTACGCAAAAAATTAGCAGATTCATCTGAGCAAGCAGATTTACGACTAATTTATTTGGCGTTGGCACATATTGTCAAATATCGTGGACATTTTTTAATTGAAGGGAAATTAAGTACAGAAAATATTTCTGTTAAAGAAAAATTTCAACAATTTATGATCATTTATAACCAGACCTTTGTGAATGGAGAGGGTCGCTTAGTTAGTGCGCCATTACCTGAATCTGTCTTGATTGAGGAAGAGTTGACTGAAAAAGCTTCTCGGACTAAAAAATCTGAAAAAGTCTTACAACAATTTCCTCAAGAAAAAGCTAATGGCTTATTTGGTCAGTTCTTAAAGCTAATGGTAGGGAATAAGGCTGACTTTAAAAAAGTTTTTGGTTTGGAAGAAGAAGCCAAAATAACCTACGCTAGTGAAAGCTATGAAGAAGATTTAGAAGGCATTTTAGCAAAGGTTGGGGATGAATATAGTGACGTGTTTTTAGCTGCTAAAAATGTGTACGATGCAGTTGAATTATCAACGATTTTAGCAGATTCGGATAAAAAAAGTTACGCGAAATTATCTTCTAGCATGATTGTCCGTTTTACAGAACATCAAGAAGATTTAAAAAAATTCAAACGATTTATTCGTGAAAATTGTCCAGACGAATATGATAATCTCTTTAAAAATGAACAGAAAGACGGCTATGCAGGCTACATTGCACACGCAGGTAAGGTTTCACAGCTTAAATTTTACCAGTATGTTAAGAAAATCATTCAAGATATTGCTGGAGCAGAATATTTTTTAGAAAAAATTGCTCAAGAAAACTTTTTAAGAAAGCAACGGACCTTTGATAATGGGGTGATTCCTCATCAAATTCATTTGGCTGAGTTACAAGCAATCATTCATCGTCAAGCGGCCTATTATCCATTTTTAAAAGAAAATCAAGAAAAAATTGAACAACTGGTTACATTTCGAATTCCTTATTATGTCGGACCATTATCAAAAGGAGATGCAAGTACCTTCGCTTGGCTAAAACGTCAAAGTGAGGAACCAATTCGACCTTGGAACCTTCAAGAAACCGTTGATTTGGACCAATCAGCGACAGCCTTTATTGAACGAATGACCAATTTTGATACGTATTTACCTTCTGAAAAAGTTTTACCGAAACATAGTTTGTTATATGAAAAGTTTATGGTATTTAATGAATTGACCAAGATTTCTTATACGGATGATCGAGGCATCAAAGCCAATTTTTCAGGTAAGGAAAAAGAAAAAATCTTTGATTATCTGTTTAAGACGCGTCGCAAAGTTAAGAAAAAGGATATCATTCAATTCTATCGAAACGAATATAATACGGAGATTGTCACGCTTAGTGGACTTGAAGAAGACCAATTTAATGCTAGTTTTAGCACGTATCAGGATTTACTGAAATGTGGTTTGACACGAGCAGAATTAGACCACCCAGATAATGCCGAAAAATTGGAAGATATCATAAAAATTTTAACTATTTTTGAAGATCGGCAACGAATTCGGACGCAACTTTCTACATTCAAAGGGCAGTTCTCAGCAGAAGTACTAAAAAAATTAGAACGCAAGCACTACACTGGCTGGGGAAGATTGTCGAAGAAATTAATCAATGGTATCTACGATAAAGAATCGGGTAAAACAATTTTGGACTATTTAGTTAAAGATGATGGGGTCTCAAAACACTATAATCGCAATTTTATGCAACTGATTAATGATTCACAATTATCTTTTAAAAATGCTATTCAAAAAGCACAGTCCAGTGAACATGAAGAAACATTAAGTGAAACTGTCAATGAATTAGCTGGTAGCCCAGCAATAAAAAAAGGAATTTATCAAAGTTTAAAAATTGTCGATGAACTAGTCGCGATTATGGGTTATGCGCCTAAGCGGATTGTTGTCGAAATGGCACGTGAAAATCAAACGACTAGCACTGGCAAGAGAAGATCCATCCAACGCTTGAAAATAGTTGAAAAAGCAATGGCCGAAATCGGCAGCAATTTATTAAAAGAACAACCAACGACTAATGAACAGTTACGAGATACCCGTCTTTTCCTTTACTATATGCAAAATGGTAAAGATATGTACACGGGAGATGAATTATCGCTTCATCGTTTATCTCACTATGATATTGATCATATTATCCCACAAAGTTTTATGAAAGACGATTCATTGGATAACCTAGTTTTAGTGGGCTCTACTGAAAATCGAGGGAAATCCGATGATGTACCTAGCAAGGAAGTTGTTAAGGATATGAAAGCTTATTGGGAGAAATTATATGCTGCTGGCTTAATTAGTCAACGGAAATTCCAACGTCTGACCAAAGGGGAGCAAGGTGGCTTGACTCTCGAAGACAAAGCGCATTTTATCCAACGACAATTAGTAGAAACTCGTCAAATTACCAAAAATGTTGCAGGGATCTTAGATCAACGCTACAATGCCAAGTCAAAAGAGAAAAAAGTCCAAATCATCACCTTGAAAGCTAGTTTAACGAGCCAATTTCGTTCGATTTTTGGCTTGTATAAAGTTCGTGAAGTGAATGATTATCACCATGGACAAGATGCTTATTTAAACTGTGTGGTCGCAACCACGTTATTAAAAGTTTATCCTAATTTAGCACCAGAATTTGTTTACGGAGAATATCCTAAGTTCCAGACCTTTAAAGAAAATAAAGCCACGGCGAAGGCTATAATTTATACAAATTTGCTGCGCTTTTTCACGGAAGATGAACCACGGTTCACGAAGGATGGCGAAATTCTTTGGAGTAACAGTTATTTAAAAACTATCAAAAAAGAATTAAATTACCATCAAATGAATATTGTCAAAAAAGTAGAAGTGCAAAAAGGCGGTTTTTCAAAAGAGTCGATTAAACCCAAAGGACCATCGAATAAATTGATTCCTGTCAAAAATGGTTTGGATCCCCAAAAATATGGCGGTTTTGATAGTCCTATAGTTGCATATACAGTGCTATTCACGCATGAAAAAGGTAAAAAACCTCTTATTAAACAGGAGATACTGGGCATTACGATTATGGAAAAAACAAGGTTTGAACAAAATCCTATTCTTTTTTTAGAGGAGAAAGGCTTCCTACGGCCTCGTGTATTAATGAAATTGCCTAAGTATACACTGTATGAATTTCCAGAGGGACGCCGGCGCTTATTAGCCAGCGCTAAAGAAGCGCAAAAAGGGAACCAGATGGTTTTACCTGAACATTTACTTACATTACTGTACCATGCGAAACAATGTTTGTTACCAAATCAATCAGAAAGTTTGGCTTATGTAGAACAACATCAACCAGAATTTCAAGAGATTTTAGAGAGAGTGGTTGACTTTGCTGAAGTGCATACATTAGCCAAGTCAAAAGTCCAGCAAATTGTGAAACTTTTTGAAGCAAATCAAACAGCAGATGTGAAAGAGATTGCGGCATCCTTTATCCAACTTATGCAGTTTAATGCGATGGGCGCACCAAGTACGTTTAAATTTTTCCAAAAAGACATTGAGCGAGCACGCTACACGTCAATCAAAGAAATTTTTGATGCCACTATCATTTACCAATCGACTACGGGACTGTATGAAACACGCAGAAAGGTTGTCGACTAGATGGGCTGGCGAACGGTAGTGGTTAACAAGCATTCAAAATTATCCTATAAAAACAATCATCTTGTTTTTAAAGCAATTGATCACCAAGAATTAATTCATTTGTCTGAGATTGATGTTTTGTTGTTGGAAACAACGGACATTTCGTTAACCACGATGCTATTAAAACGATTAATTGATGAAAAAATATTAGTGTTATTTTGCGATGATAAGCGTTTGCCAATTGGTAAAATTTTGCCCTTTTATGGACGGCATGATAGTAGCTTGCAATTGACACGCCAGTTGGCTTGGACGGAAGAACGAAAAGGTCAAGTTTGGACAGCGATCATTGCACAAAAAATCACCAATCAGAGTTTACACTTAGCGCAACGAGACTATAGCCAAAAGGCTGCTGCTTTGTTAGCTATGCGCGCTGAATTACGTCTGTTTGATCCAGCCAATCGAGAAGGTCATGCAGCTCGAAGTTACTTTAATACTCTCTTCGGCAATGATTTTACACGTGAACAAGAAAATGACATTAATGCTGGTTTAAACTATGGTTATACGTTGTTATTAAGTATTTTTGCTCGAGAGTTAGTCCAGACAGGTTGTTTTACACAACTAGGACTAAAACATGCCAACCAATTTAATGACTTTAACTTAGCAAGTGATCTTATGGAGCCTTTTCGTCCATTGGTAGATCAAATCATTTATGAGAATAGAAAAGAAGCATTTCCGATAATGAAACGTAAGTTATTTGCTTTGTTTATGAATACGTATATGTACAAGAAAAAACAAATGTTTTTAACCAATATTGCTACCGATTATACAAAACATGTAGTAAAAGTTCTGAATCAAGAGGAGGAAGGAGTTCCAGAGTTTGGGATATGAGTTATCGATATATGCGTCTATTATTAATGTTTGATATGCCAACGGACACAGCCAGTGACCGGAAAGCGTATCGGAAGTTCCGGAAATTTTTGATTAATGAAGGATTTATTATGCATCAATTTTCGGTTTACAGCAAAATTTTGTTGAATGATACTGCTAATAAAGCAATGTTGGCTCGCTTAAAGCAGAATAATCCGCAAAGAGGACTAATTACACTATTAAATGTAACAGAAAAACAATTTTCTCGAATGATTTATTTGCATGGAGAACAAGACAATCGAGTTGCTAATTCAGATGAACGGATTGTCTTTTTAGGAGAAGAATAGATGAGAGTTAATTTTTCTTTATTGGAAGAACCCATTGAAATTGAAAAAGCCACCTTTTTAACGATTAAAGACGTTCAAACCTTTGCCCATCTAGTGAAGTTAATTTATCAATATGATGGGGAAAATGAGTTAAAACTATTTGATGCGCAACAAAAAGGGCTGAAACCAACGGAATTATTTGTTGTTACGGATATTTTAGGCTATGACGTTAATTCGGCTGCCACGCTGAAATTAATCTATGGGGATTTAGAAGCACAATTAAATGATAAACCAGAAGTCAAATCAATGATTGAGAAGTTAACTGGAACAATTAGTCAATTAATTGGCTATGAATTGTTGGAACATGAAATGGATTTGGAAGAAGATGGCATCACTGTGCAGGAACTTTTCAAAGCTCTTGGAATCAAAATCGAAACAACGAGTGATACGATTTTTGAAAAAGTTATGGAAATTACACAAGTACATCGTTATTTATCAAAGAAAAAATTATTGATTTTTATTAATGCGTGTACGTATTTGACAGAGGATGAAGTGCAACAAGTGGTAGAATATATCTCTTTAAATAATGTGGATGTCCTGTTTTTAGAACAAAGGGTGGTCCAGAACAGATTCCAATATATTTTGGACGAAAACTTTTATTTGAGTTATGAAAAAGCTTAAATTGTTACTGATTAGTGGTTCATTCTAAACTGAAATCTAGCTATGGATAAGTGATGCGAGTACGGAACTTTGGAAAAAAATAATTCTCCGAGGTTTTAGAGTCATGTTGTTTAGAATGGTACCAAAACTCAATCCATTCAGCAACTATATTGTGTTTAGTTTTAGAGTCATGTTGTTTAGAATGGTACCAAAACATGTACTCATTCTAATGTATAAGAAGTGCAGTTTTAGAGTCATGTTGTTTAGAATGGTACCAAAACGTATCTACGTGCATAATCATATCGACTCATGTTTTAGAGTCATGTTGTTTAGAATGGTACCAAAACCAATGTAAATGCTCATTATGATTTACATATGTTTTAGAGTCATGTTGTTTAGTTTTCGCAGATACGATTTGATTGATGTAAAAATATCGTTAATATGTATAAATATGGTTATTATATAAAAAATATAAGTAATAAATTGAAGCTTTGCTAAAGCAAGTGATGCGATTACGAAATTATTTAATTTTAGAGTCACGTTATTTATTACTTTACGAATAGAGAATACGATTATCTATAAATCAAGAATTAATCCCCAATTTATTGAAAATGACACTCCCTGTTTTATTAATATTTCATGCTTTTGTTGTACTATTTGATGATACAAAAAAGTAAAACTGAGGACCCAATTAAAGTCAAGTTAACCACATTGAAAGATAAACCTTTCAATGTGGTTAAAGATGCTTAATGAGATTCATGAAACATAGAGAGCGGATTAATTTCCTATGCTCTTTATTTGTATATTTTCTTGGGAATCATTATTGATTGTGGATTAAAAAGATAATCCGCTCCCCGTTTCACCACAGGCATATTCGTAATAGCTAAAATGAAGAGGGCTAAGAAGAAAAGTGCCAGGATTCGGAAAGTAAACCATTCTTTAAAGAGTGTGTCTAATTGTAAACCACTTTCCAACAGAATAATTAAGGGCATATGCAAGAGATAAGGGTAGAGGGTATCTTTTCCGAGGGCGCTTAAAGGTAACTTTCGTTTCGGCAATAATGCAAACCAAGAAAGAGACACCAATGCTGCAGCAACGTAAAAGAACAGCTGAATGAAACTACTGTATTCAAAGGCCGGACTAATTTCAGCGTAGGAAGCCCAACCAGTTAAGAAGCCCCAAAATTTCGTTGCCAATGACCATTGACTATTTACAAATAAAAAGGAGCTTAAAATTACGCCTATCGCTGCCCATTTGACTTTGCGATGATCTAAAAAGGTTTGTAGCTTTTGAATATCCATTAAGTAGCCACAATAGAAGAAAGGGAAGAAGCCCAGAGTCCGTCCTAAAGACAAGAAACCTTCCACAGGCAAATAGCCTGAGGCGCAGCCGATAACAATGATGATGGGCAACATGATTTTCGGCTGAACGCGCTGAAGAAAGATGGTAATTAAGTAGAAACTTGCTAAGGAAAGTAAGTACCAAGGAACGCCCGTTTCGTTCAGTAAATCAAAATTCATTTTATTTGCAAAGGCGAAATTAGCAAGCGTAATCAACAACTTCGCTAAGAGATAAAGCCAAACAAAGGAAAGTAAACGGAGATATTTTCGTTGTTTAATGGCATGTTTACTGAAGAGTCCAGAGACAAAAATAAAGGCTGGCATATGGAATGAATAGATCCAAAAGTTGATCGTTTCCATGAGTCGTGAAGGAGAAGCTTCACGATCTAAAATATGCCCAAAAATCACTAAGAAAATTAAAAAAAGTTTCACGTTGTCCCATTTATAAATTCGCTTGTCGTTTTCCATAACGATCACTCCTTTTAGTAGAAAACAGTTCACTTTTGTTTAAGGCAGAAGAGGACAATTTTTCCATTCATTGAGTAGATAATTGTAGATACGAACCGGCAGCCGTTAAATGAGCCCCCACATACTTGCGCTTAAAACAAAAAATTAGGCAGGATGTTAGTCTTAAATTATACTGAAAGAGTGACGATCCTCCAAAGATTTTGTTTATTAAGAAGTGAAAGATGCGGTGAAAATAAATGATAAAATTTCAAAATGTTTCAAAAGTATATCAAGAAAATGCCGTTTTGTCCGATGTGAATTTAACAATCCAACAAGGCGAATTTTTTGTATTAGTAGGGCCGAGTGGTAGTGGAAAAACGACGACTTTGAAAATGATTAATCGGCTCATTGAGCCAACGACAGGTGAAGTGGCTCTCAATGAACAAGCGGTAACCAACTACCCTTTACGTGAATTACGACTAAAAATTGGCTATGTTCTTCAGCAAATTGCCTTATTTCCTAACTTAACCGTGGCGGAAAATATTGAGTTGATTCCTGAAATGAAAAAATGGCCCAAAGAGCAACGCAGAGAGCGAACCATTGAACTATTGAAAAAAGTTCAGCTGGATCCTGAGGAATATCTGCATCGTAAGCCAGCAGCGCTTTCAGGAGGCGAACAACAACGTATCGGGATTTTACGCGCCATTGCAGCCGAACCAGAAGTGATTTTAATGGATGAACCTTTTAGCGCGCTAGATCCGATTTCAAGACATCATCTTCAACGTTTGGTGAAAGAACTTCATCAGGAATTAGCGAGTACCATTGTTTTTGTGACCCATGATATGACTGAAGCTTTACTGTTAGGAGAGCGCATCTGTATTATGGACGCTGGTAAAATTATTCAAGTCGATACGCCAGAAGCCATTCAAAAACATCCGAAAAATAATTTTGTCGGTCAATTTTTTAAACAATCTTCGCCAGAACTAGCGAACTATTGTGGCGCTGACTTGACTGCATTTTTAGAAGCTACGGATGAGACGATTGAGCCAGTGCCGACTGTTTTCATGGAAACCAATTTAAAAGAGATTGTCCAACTCATTAATGCGCAAGAGAAAGCAAATTTAGTAGAAAAACAACAAGTTTTAGGGTGTATCACCTCAAAAACGATTACTCGTTTTATGGAACAACTGTTGGAAAGCGAGGGACAGTAGATGCAAGCACTGATTGAAACTTTTTTCGCTCGAAAAGAAGAATATCTGCAAGCGTTAATCGAGCATATGCAATTGTCCTTTATCTCGTTATTATTCGCTGCGTTGATTGCAATTCCTTTAGCCATTTATTTAACGAGTCATCGTAAGTTAGCGGAAAGTCTGTTACAAGTGACTGGGATTTTCCAAACCATCCCTTCTTTAGCCTTGCTAGGCTTATTGATTCCGTTAATTGGTATTGGTCGACCACCGGCAATTGTTGCGCTAGTGATTTATGCCTTATTCCCAATTTTACAAAACACCTATACTGGTTTGACGGAAATTGATCCTTCGTTAGAAGAAGCCGCAGAAGCATTTGGGATGAGTAAAAAAGAAAAACTGTTTAAGTTTGAGTTACAAATGGCATTACCATTTATTATTTCTGGGATTCGAACGGCTACCGTTTTAATTATTGGTACGGCCACGTTGGCGGCGTTAATTGGAGCAGGCGGTTTAGGGACCTTCATTTTATTAGGAATTGATCGAAATAATTTATCGTTGATTTTTATTGGAGCTCTTTCATCAGCTGCACTAGCAGTCTTATTTAATTATGGAATTCATTGGTTGGAAAAAGCGAATGGGCGGCGACTAATCATTGGTGGTACTATTTTAGGCCTTTTGTTAGGTGGTTCATTTTTCTGGAATCAACAAACTTCTTCAAAGGAAAAACAGCTAACAATTGCTGGCAAATTAGGAGCGGAACCAGATATTATTATTAATATGTATAAAGCCTTAATTGAAGAAAATAGCGACATTCAGGTGACGTTAAAGCCAAACTTTGGCAAGACTACTTTTTTATATAATGCCTTGAAATCAGATGAAATCGATCTTTATCCGGAATTTACAGGCACAGTGATCGAAACCTTTTTAAAAAATCCTCCTCAGCTAGACAATCAACCTCAAGTAGTCTATGAAGCGGCACGCGCTGGCTTGAAAAAACAAGAAAACCTTACTTTGTTGAAACCGATGCGCTATGAAAATACGTATGCCGTCGCAGTTAAACGCTCATTTGCAAAAGCGCATCAATTAAAAACGATTAGTGATTTACAGAAAATTAGCAATCAGTTGAAAGCAGGTTTTACGTTAGAATTTATTGATCGGCAAGATGGTTATAAGGGATTACAAGAAAAATATCATTTAAATCTGAATGTCCAATCGATGGAACCGGCGTTACGCTATCAAGCGATTAATAATGGTGAGGTAAATGTGATTGATGCCTATTCAACGGATAGTGAATTGAGACAATACGATTTAGTAACGTTAGAAGATGATCAAGCGCTATTTCCGCCTTATCAAGGAGCACCACTTATTAAAACAGCAACGTTGGAAAAATATCCAGAATTAGCAGAAATATTGAATAAATTGGCAGGAAAAATTAGCGAAGAAGAAATGAGTGAAATGAATTATCAAGTCAATGTGGAAGGGCAAGATCCTAGCATAGTGGCGAAAGACTATTTAAAAGAAAAGAATCTTCTTAAATAAGTATTTTTTACTGAAAAAGACTGGTATATAAACATTTATCCAGTCTTTTTCAGATAAATAAAGAGTTTAATGTGAAAAGTACCTGTATTTTTACTCATTTTTGGATATAATAAAAGAAATGAATGGAGAGGAGTGGTCTATATGAAAAAAGCAGAACGTCAACGTTTGATTAAACAATTAATTATGCAACAAGAAATTGAAACACAAGATGAATTAATCACTCGTTTGGAAGAACTTGGCGTCCGAGCCACTCAAGCGACTGTTTCAAGAGATATCCGTGAAATGAGTATTGTTAAAACACATGGTGCAGATGGTCGTGTCAAATATGCAATTTTTTCTCAAGCACAAGGCACAAGCAGTGAAGAGAAATTACGAGAATCAGTAAAAGATTCAGTTGTTCGAATGGAGCGAGTACAATTTATTGTCATCTTGCATACAGAGATGGGGAATGCCGATGTGGTGAGTAACTTTTTAGATGAAGTAGCTTATCCAGAAGTGGCGGGTACAGTGGCTGGTGCGGATACGATTATTGTGATTACACGTTCAGAAGAGGATGCGGAACACTTTATCGAACGTATCGAAAATATGATTTTTTAAAATTGAAAGCATCAATAGAAGGGAGTTTTTTTCTTGGTAGAATTGAAAGCGCTACAAAATGGTTCGGATATTCGGGGAATTGCTTTGGATACGGAAGAGCAAACTGCAACATTAACCGCAACAACAGTAGCCGAGATTGCGGTGGGCGTGGTTCGTTGGTTACAGGACAAAAAACAGCTGCCACGAAAGGCACAACAGCGCCTGACAATTGCAATCGGACATGATAGTCGTCTAACGGCGGAGCCGATTAAGCAAGCATTAGTAGATACGTTTCTTTCATTAGGTATTCAGGTGATTGACGTTGGTTTAGCTACGACGCCTGCTATGTTTATGGCTACTCAATTTCCAACGCTTCAATGTGATGCAGCGATTATGATTACAGCTAGCCATTTGCCTTACTACTTTAATGGCTTGAAGTTCTTCACAGCAGAAGGTGGAGCAGAGAAAGAAGATATTCGGTATATTTTATCTCATACTGATCCGCTGACAGCCAATGAAAATGGCACACTGATGAAGCAAGAGTTACTGCCAATTTATGCGGAACATTTGGTGGCAAAAATCCGCCAAGGAATTCATTCGCTAGAAGAGAAACCTTTACAGGGCTTTCGAATTATCGTTGATGCGGGTAATGGGGCTGGGGGCTTCTTTGCGGAGCAGGTTCTTCAAGTTTTGGGCGCTGATACGACGGGATCACAGTTTTTAGAACCAGATGGGCATTTTCCTAATCATGTACCTAATCCAGATAATTCTGAAGCAATGAAAAGTATTCAAACAGCTGTTTTAGCTAATCAGGCAGATTTGGGCATTATTTTTGATACAGATGTAGATCGTTCGGCTGTGGTGGACCAATCAGGTGAGGTACTAAACCGAAATAATTTAATTGCTGTTTTAGCGGCAATTGTTTTAAAAGAAGCGCCTGGTAGTTATATTGTGACAAATTCGCCAACCTCAAGTCATTTAAAAACATTTATTGAAGAAAAAGGCGGCCAACAGATTCGTTATATTTCTGGTTACCGAAATGTCATTAATAAAATGATTGAATTGAATCATGGGGGCTTTCAGACACCGTTAGCCATTGAAACCAGTGGTCATGCAGCGTTTCAAGAAAACTACAATCTGGATGATGGTGCATATGTCGTGGCGAAAATTTTAATGTTGTTACCAGAATTGAAACAAAACAATCAAACGTTAGGAGATCTGATTGCTACATTGAAGCAACCGGCAGAAACCAACGAATTTCGCTTCAAAATTACTGCGGAGGATGTGACTTGTTATGGGCAACAAGTCTTGCGAGACTTTGAATTGTTTGTAGAAAATCAAGCAGACTTTGCTGTGGACCGTGAAAACCAAGAAGGTGTTCGGGGAAACGTGTCTGGTCAATATGGCAGTGGGTGGTTTTTGCTACGCTTAAGTCTGCATGAACCGTTGCTTGTTCTTCAGGTAGAGAATGACCAAAGCGATAAAAATGCGTGTGTCATCGAAAAAATTGCCACTTTTTTACAAAAATACGAGGAAATAGATAGTCAGCAGATAGAAAATAATTTAGGAAATTAAAGGTGTTCTTATGGAAAATGTTTTAAAAGGAAAACACGTTGGCTTTTCTCATTTTAGAGAAGAATATATCGAACATATTGCAAAACAGCAATGGGATAATGAATTGCTTCGGCATTTGAGCTGGGATGCTTTACATCCGTGGGGGCTTGAAGAATGGAAAGATTTCACGATTAATAAAGGAGAAGATGATTGATTTCTATTTGCTATTTTAGAAAATACGACAGAGAAATTTATTGGTTGGGTCTCGTTGTCTGATGTACAGTTGAAAAATAGAGGGGCCAATTTAGGGATTGCTATTTTACAAAAAGAGCAACGTGGTCAAGGATATGGCTTTGAGGCGGTGTCTTTAATTTGTAAATTTGCTTTTTATGAATTGGGCTTGCACAAAATCAGATTAGCTGTCAATAGTAACAATCAAAAAGCGATTCATGTTTATGAAAAAGTAGGCTTCAAAAAAGAAGGAATTGATAGAGAAGCGTTATTTCAAGATGGCCAATGGCTGGATATCTACAATTACGGAATTTTACAAAAAGAGTGGCTACAAATGATTAAGGCTGAGAGTTAGCTCAGGAACTGTTTAACACCAAGACACTGAGCAAACGCAGATATGCCGTTCTCAGCAGTGAATGTGCGGTAAAATAAAAAAGCAGAAGAAATCGGCGGTTACCGTCCGATTTCTTCTGTTTTTTTACCATAGGCCAGGCGCTGCAGTCACAACGATTTGTTTTTTTGTAAACGGATGGAGTAAATGAAGTTGTGAAGCATGGAGCATTAAACGAGCTGCCTGCGATTTTGGGTTGTATAACGGATCACCAATAATTGGATGCCCTTCGCTAGCTAAATGGACCCGAATTTGGTGCGTCCGACCTGTTTCTAAAACACAGGTAACTGCGGTTTGATTGTTAGAAAGAGCTTGGACCACTTGGACATGTGTAATCGCTGAATCCCCTTTTTGAGGATCAATCCGTCGTTTCCGGCGATCATGTCGATCACGACCGATCGGCTGATTGATTGTCTGCTCTTTTTGGTTAAAGTGACCAGCCACAATCGCTTGATATTGGCGGTAAATTTGTTTTGTTTCTAATAAACGCCCTAAAATAGGTAAGACAAAAGGATTTTTAGCAAAGACAATCGCACCACTGGTTTCTTTATCTAATCGATGAACGACATAAGGGACCTGATTTTTCTCAGCTAAATAGGCAGCAACATGATTTAACAAGGTGTTTGTTTCCTGTGGCTGATTTGGATGGGTTTTAATGCCATAAGGTTTATTTACAATCATTAAATGTTCATCTTCATATAAAACCTTCACATGCGTTGCTTCCCCCAAATGAATAGTGGGACGTACATAATCGGTTTCTTCAAACGTTAAGGTGACACAATCGCCAGCTTGGACTGGAAAATGAAAAGCAGCTGTTTCTCCGTTGATTTTGACATTTTTTCGCGTGCGTAAAAAATGGCGCACTTTTCGAGGGACTAGCCACTCATTTTCTAATAGTTCTTTTACAGTCATTGTTGAAAAATTTTCAGGTAATCTCATTGAATATTCCACCAAATCCCACCTTTCACTGATTCGCTATTTAGTGTAACAAAGCTACTCAAAAGGTCAAGTCAGAACGGAAAAAAAGCTGAAATTTGTTAGAAAGGCAGTTCCTTGAGAGATTCTTAAACAAATTTACATAAAAAACGAAGAAAAGCATGATAGAATAGAGGCTAAATAAAGACTCGTTTCTAAACGTAAGCAATTATTTACCTCTAGCGAAGGCCACATTTCCTTTGCTACAGCGAAAAGATCATTGAAATTGTTTTTCAAGAATTTTTCATGCTTTAGACCTAGGTCGTACCCACAAGAATATGGTAGACTTAGCCAAGAAACGTAAACAGAGGGAGTACTATGGACAATCTTAAACAATTTTTTAGTAAAGTCGGTGTCGGATTACGTCATTTTTGGACGTGGATAAAGCCTTATTTAATAAAATTCCATCAAGCCAGAAAGCGGATTTGGAAAAAGTATCAAATCAATAAAATTTTCTTGTTAATTGGTTTGGTAGTCGCTTTAGGTGCCAGTATTTATTTATTTTACTTAGCCAAGTCCGCAAACGTTGAGACCCTAAAATCGGGGCTAAGTGAATCAACACGCGTTTATGATGAATCAGGAAAAGAAGTCGGAAAGTTATTCGGGCAAAAAGGGACTTTTGTGGAACTGGATAATATTTCTCCTTATATTCAAGATGCGGTTATTTCAACTGAAGATCGCGGGTTTTATCAACATAAAGGGTATTCCATCAAAGGGATTGCCCGTGCGGTTGTTGGAAAATTGACCTTCGGGAAAATCGGTGGCGGTGGTGGCGGAAGTACAATTACGCAGCAATTAGCCAAAAATGCTTACTTAACGCAAGAGCAAACGTTAGATAGGAAAGCCAGAGAATTATTCTTAGCGATTGAAATCGAAAAGAAATATTCGAAAAAAGATATCTTAGCAATGTATTTAAATAATTCTTATTTTGGTAATGGTGTCTGGGGCGTGCAAGATGCAGCTCGTAAATATTTTGGCGTGGATGCATCCCAAGTGACAGTGGGGGAAGCTGCAACGCTAGCGGGCATGTTAAAAGGGCCAGGAATCTATAATCCAATTGATTACATTGACAATGCCACAGCGCGACGGAATACCGTTTTACAACTAATGGTTGACAATAAAAAACTATCTCAAGAAGAAGCCAATCAAGAAGCGAGTGTTAACTTAGCGAGTCTATTAAATGACACCTATGTTGGCGACGAAAATAGTTACAAATATCCATATTATTTTGATGCGGTAATTGATGAAGCGGTCAATCGTTATAAATTTAAAGAAGAAGATATTTTAAATAAAGGCTACAAGATTTACACTTCTTTAAATCAGGGGTATCAAGATGCGATGGATGCAACTTATAAAAATGATGCACTATTTCCACCCAATGCAGAAGATGGTGCCATGGTTCAAAGTGGCTCTGTAGCCATTGATCCGAAAACCGGCGGCGTGCAAGCACTGGTGGGCGGTCGAGGGGAACACGTTTATCGAGGCTTTAACTTTGCAACGCAAACAAAACGTTCACCAGGCTCGTCCTTAAAACCAATTTCAGTCTATACACCAGCTTTAGAGGCGGGCTATAAACCAGACTCTATTTTAGAAGATAAACCACAAGATTATTATCCAGCGCAAAACTATAGCCGCACGTACAGTGGAGAAGTTCCTATGTACCAAGCCTTAGGAGAAAGCTTAAATTTACCAGCGGTGTGGTTATTACATCAAATTGGTTTAGATAAAGGCTATGAAAAAACAGAGAAATTTGGCATTCCATTATCAGAAAAAGATCGATATTATGGTTTAGCACTTGGGGGATTACAAACGGGTGTTTCGCCACTAACCATGGCGGGAGCTTATAGTGCCTTTGCCAATGAAGGCTATAAAACTGAAACGCATTTAATTACAAAAATCGTCGACTCAACTGGCGCAATTGTAGTTGATAATACGAAAGTCAAGAAAGAGCAAGTCATTACCAAAGATGTTGCAGATGGGATTACAAGTATGCTACTAGGGGTCTTTAGTTCTGGGAGTGGGGTCAACGCACAACCAGCAGGCTACGTAATGGCTGGTAAAACAGGTACGACAGAAACCAACTTCGATAGTAGTAAAACGAACGATCAGTGGGTGATTGGTTATACACCAGAAGTTGTCATTGCTACTTGGTTAGGCTTCCAAGAAACCAGTAAAACCCATTATCTGGAAGGTAGTAGCGCCACATATGCCTCTCAGGTGTTCAACAGTCAAGCCAGTGGCATCTTGCCACAAGTCAAACAAGCACAATTTCCTGTCGCGGATGCTTATGCCACAGGTGGGAAAGTTGTTGATAGCAACGATAGCTTAACCGGTGGTGCCAATTCTAATTGGCGGGATAACTTAAAAGACTTTGGAAATTCTGTTCAAGATGGCGCTAGCAATTTCGGAGATACATTGAATGAAGTTGGGGGACAAATTAAAGACGGCGCGAAAAAAGTCAAAGACAAGATTGAAGGAATTTTCGGAGGCTTATTAGGAAATTAGTTGGGAAAACCTAAGAGAAATGGTACAATAAAGATGAAACTATTGAGAAAAGAGGGATTCCATTGAGTAACATTTATGATACAGCCAATCAGATTGAACGTGAACTACGTGAGTTAGACGAATTTAAAGCATTACAAGCAGCGTATGAAGAAGTAAAAGCAGACGAAGCAGCTTACACATTGTTTAAAGAATTCCAAGGATTCCAACAAGGACTACAAGAAAAACAAATGCGCGGCGAAGAATTCACAGATGAAGATGCTGAAAAAGCACAAAGCATTGCAACGAAAGTGCAAGAAACAGCAGTTATCAACGAATTAATGCAAAAAGAACAAGCGTTTAGCTTAGTTGTCAATGATTTAAACCGAATTATCATGACTCCTGTGCGTGATATGTATAACGATTAATTTACGTAATTGAACTCTGACAAGTTGTCTATAAGACAATTTGTCAGAGTTTTTCTTTTACTGAAAATAAAAAAACGAACAAATTTTCGTATGTTTTTACTGACCAAGCTGGCAGAAAATGATATGATAAAGGGAGGAAAAAAGGAGGGGAAACGATGAAACTATTGCATACAGCTGATTTACACATGGATCGGTCTTTTGAAGGGTTAACTGGGATCCCGACAGCCTTAGCGAAGCGCTTAAGAGAAGCTAATCAACAATTGTTGATGAATATCGTAACAGTTGCCATTCGAGAAGCGGTGGACTTGGTTATTTTTGCAGGAGATACGTTTCATCAAAGTCAGACCTCTATTTCAATGCAAGCCCAATTGATGGCTGCATTAGAACAGTTGAAACAAGCAGAAATCCCTGTGATTCTAACATTTGGGAATCATGATTACTATAAAAAAGACCGCTATTGGTTTTCTTTTCCGGACAATGTCTTTTTATTTGAAAAAGAAATGGTTGAGACACTGTATTTTGAAACGAAAGCGGGCGAACAAGTGGCTGTTTCAGGGTTTAGTTATGAGCATCCCTGGATTGATGAAAATAAAGCACTAGAATTTCCTATCAAACAAGCAGAATCTGATATTCATATTGGGATTTATCATGGAGACACCAGTCGGAAAGCGCAACAAAATTATGCTCCGTTTACATGGAAGGATTTAAAAGCCACTGGCTATAATTATTGGGCATTGGGCCACATTCATCAGCCGCAAATTGTTAGTGAACAACCGCTAATTGTTTATCCTGGAACACCTCAAGGACACACGAAAAAAGAACAGTCTTTACAAGGGGTTGCAGTGGTCACACTTTCCCAAAATCAAGCGACTGTTCAATTTGAAAAAGTCGCAGAAATAGATTGGACGAATGAAGAAGTATCTCTGGCGCAATGCCGTGACACCCAAAGCGTTTTGTCTTATCTTGAAACCAGTTTGCTGACGAAGTGGCATGCGCATCAGCAACAGCAATTGATGGCGTTGACACTGAAAGAAACGCAACATTTGGATGTGACCGTGGTGCAAGCCATTGTCAATGGTGAACTATTAAGCTACTTACAGCAGCAGCTTTTACAAAAAACGCAAGGTGATTTTTTTGTTTATCGCCTAATATTGCAAGCAGAGGAACCAACGAAAGAACCGATCTATTTAGCCGCTAGTCCCAACTTATTAACGGCATTAGAAAAAACATACTTAGATCCAGTTATTTTTGAAGATACCACCAAGGAATTGTTACGTTATCCAGAATTTGCTGGAATTTTTTCAATGGATGAGCAGTGGCGATTAGAGAGCTTGCGCCTAGCACATGAGCAAATTAATGAAGACTTTACTATTCAGGAGGACCCACTATGAAATTACTCGCAGTAGAGATTGTGGGCTTTGGAAAATGGCAACAACAGAAAATTACATTTGAATCTGGTAATCAATTGCTGTACGGCGCAAATGAAGTTGGCAAGTCCACATTGTATCAATTCATTCAAGCAATGCTGTTTGGTTTTCCCACAAAGGGCAAAAGAAAACGCGATTACGCACCTAAAAATGGTGGCTCGTATGGTGGTCGTTTGTGGTTGGCACATCCTGTGTTTGGGGAAGTTCAAGTCGAGCGTTTTAAAGAAAAAAATAAAGGGCAAGCAATCATTTATTATCAACAACAAATGGGAGATGAAAAAACCTTACAGCAAATGTTACATCCGCTAACGAAAAAGTTATTTCAAGAGGTTTTTACTTTCCAACAAGAACAATTAATTACGAGTGACAAGTTGACAGAAGAGGAACTGCAAACATCCTTGTTAGCCATTGGTGTTTCTGGTAGTCAACAACTTTTGACTTACCGAAATGCGTACTTTAAAGAAGCACAAAAAATCTTTAAAGGTAAAGGACAGCAGCCATTACTCAATCAGAAGTTGGCGGCTTATCAAGAACTAAAAGAGCAAATTCAAGAGAAAGAAGCGCAGCAACAAACTTTTCAAAAATTAGAAGAAACGATTCGCGAAACAGAACAACAGCGAGTGACACTGCAACAGCAATTAAAAGAAACGCAACAGGACTTGTTACAGGTTGCGGAACAGCAACGTCACTTTCCCTTGTACGAAGAATGGCAGTCGCTACCTGAAGAAACAGAGAACGTTGTTTTAGTAAAAGAAGACCAAGTTCAATTAGAAGAAACCTTTCAAGAATATATGTACCTAGACAAAGAACGACAACGTTTGACCAAAGAGTTATCTCTTCAGTCAGAAGCGCTCGATGTTCCAGAAGGGTATGCTTTTTACCTAGAACAAGAAGCATTGATTCAACAATTGTTGAATCAACGCTATGATATGCAACAATTGATGACGGAATCGGAATGGATGACCCAAACCTTTGAGCAAAATCGTCAAGAAATGGTCCTTTTAGAGAACGAATGGTCATGGTCGCCTGAACGACCACCACAGCTTTTTTATGACAACGAAACCGTTCAAAAGTGGCGCCAACAACAAGTTGCGTATACGCAAGCTCTTCAAAAAGGACAAGAACAGAAAGCATTCTTGGCTTCTCAAATTGAAAATCTGGAAGACCAGTTAACGGATTTTGAAAAAGCGCATGCCGCATTTTTTGGTGAAGCGACGCGTGCCCAAAAAGCGCAGAAAACAAGTCAACCACTTTGGTTATTGCTAGGAAGTATCCTTGCATTACTCGGTTTCTTTTTGCCAAGCCCTTTAAAATGGGGCCTAGTTCTCGTGGGAGTTAGTTTTATCGCGAAAGAAGTGCTTAGCTACGCTACTAGAAAAGAAGCTTCCTCTGATGAAGTGAAAGAAGAGTGGCAGACAAAACTTTCGCAACTAGATTATTTAAATGAACAGTTCCAACAAGCGCTGAATCAAGAACGTGAGGTACAACTGCAAGTGGAACAACTTGAACAAGCAGTAGCGGAGCAAGCCCAAGTCCATCAATTAGGAAAAATGCAACAAATTGATACTTTAATGAATCAGCGGGAATTGATTACGCGCTATTTATTGCTTGTTCAAACAAATGAAGAACTCATGAGTCAATTGAAGGAAAATCAACAAAAACGCCAAGTATTTGAAGAACAAATCTTCCCATTGATGACGCATTTACCCTTGCAAGGAAAGAGCCTTTCCGAAAAGTTACACTTTTTAGAAGGATTTGCTGAAGAAATGGAGAAGGTTCGCTTTGCTCAAGAGTATCAAGCAGATGGCTATCTCAAACAGCAGTTACGAGAGTTGAAAACTAAACAGCAAGAAGCATTAACACGAATTCAGCCTTTACTAATTCGTTATCGGATTCTATCAATCGCTGATGTTCCAAGTAGGATTCAACAGCTGACCACTCAGCAAGCTCAAGTTGGTCGTGGGCAAGAATTAGCGACACAATTAGGCAATCTGTTTCCAGAAGCGGTAACAGAAGCAACGTTAAAAGCCCGTTCTTTACAACTGGCGCAGCAACAAGCACTGGAAGAAAGTCAGTTAAATAAAATACAAGAACAGTATCAAGCGCTGATTTATGAAAAACAACAATTAATGACGGATGGTACCTTAGATGAGTTGTATCAACGACAAGCAATTTTAAAAGCGGAAATCAAAGAATTAGCTCAACGTTGGTCTGGGTATCAACTGGCGGGGCAACTGTTAATGGACCTATTAACAGAGCTTTCGGAACAACAATTGCCCAGCTTATTACAGTATGCATCAAGCTACTTTGCACTTTTAACAAGCCAGCGTTATCAATCAATCCAAGTAGCCGAAGGTCAACTAGTTGCGGTGACGAAAGAACAAGAAATGTTTTATTTACATGAATTATCAACTGGCACTAAAGATCAATTGATGATGGCTGTTCGTTTTGCCTTTTTAGCAGTCCAAGGCGAGCAACTGATTTGTCCAATTATCATTGATGATGGCTGGTTACACTATGATCATCAAAGAAAAGCCCAATTAGCTGAATTATTTACTAAATTTGGTCAAAAGCAGCAAGTCATTTGTTTTTCTTCTGACCAAGAAATGGTAAGCTATTATCAGGACTTACAACAAAGAGTAATTGCGTTAGAAGGAGGAAGCGTCAAGTGAAAAAATTACGTGAATTAACAGTAGAAGAACTTTTTGAATCATTTGTTCTAATTAAAAATGCCGATGTACGTGTAGCTAAAAATGGGAAAAAGTTTATTGCCTTTACCTTTCAAGATACATCTGGTACGATTGACGGAAAATATTGGGACGCCTCTGAGGATGAAATTACACGATTTACTGCGGGGAACGTTGTTTTACTGAATGGGAAACGAGAAGTTTATCAAAATAAACCCCAAGTAAAAATTTTACACATGCGTTTAGCGACAGCAGAGGAACCAAGCCAGCCAAGTTTATATATGGAACGAGCGCCTTTGAAAAAAGAAGAGATGGTTGAGGAAATCAATCAAGTGATTTTTGAAATTACCAATGCTCATTGGAATCGTATTGTGCGCTATCTCATGACGAAATACCAACAAGAATTTTATGAATTTCCTGCAGCCAAACGGAACCATCATGCTTTTGCGAATGGCTTAGCTTACCACACTGTCTCAATGTTGCGCCTAGGCAAAGCAATTGCTAAGGAATATCCTGAAATTAACACGTCACTATTATACGCGGGGATTATTTTACATGACTTAGGAAAAGTTTTAGAACTATCTGGTGCTATTACGACAGAATATACGGTGGCAGGGAACTTAATTGGTCATTTAGTTTTGGTGGATGAGGAAATTACCAAGGCGTGTTTGGCTTTGAAAATTGATGATCGAGAAGAAGACGTTGTCGTTCTTCGGCACATGGTCTTAGCCCACCATGGATTGTTGGAATATGGCTCACCTGTGCGACCAAGAATTATGGAAGCGGAAATCTTACATCAAATTGATACCATGGATGCGTCCATTCAAATGATGCTAGGGGCCATTCGTCAAACACAGCCTGGGGAGTATACGGAACGAATCTTTGGTTTAGATAACCGCAGTTTCTATGTTCCAAAAGATAAATAAAAAAAGGGAGTGGTCAATCGACCACTCTCTTTTTTATGCTTATTTAGAAGAAGATTCTGTTGTTTTGCTTGAAGAATCTGTTGCTTTTTCAGAGTCGCTTGTTTTGGTATCGCTTGCTTTAGAATCACTTGATTTTGATTCTTTTTTCTCTGAAGAAGCGCTTGAAGATTCAGTTTGCATGTAGCCTGCTAAAGCGTTCTTGAAGGCATCATCTTTAATTTTCACATTGGCCGCTTTTAATTCGTCACTAATGACTTTCGAAACAAATGTTTGATCGGCTAATTTTGTTTCTTCAGCAATTTTCTTGATCTCTTTTTCATAAGGTTTCATGTCATTGCCTTTTGCTTTGTTTTTCGTCATTTTCACTACATAGTAGGTTGTTTGGTAGGTTTGCATATTTGTTGCAGCAATTGGTTCTGACACTTCGCCATCTTTTAATTTGAAGGCAGCTTCTTTAACTTCGGCAGGAACAGTTGTTGCTTGTGAATCAAATTTAATTTTACCGCCATCTTTTTTCGTAGCAGTATCTGTTGATTTTTCTTTAGCAATTTTTGTGAAATCGCCGCCGTCAGTGATTTCTTTCTTGACAGCTTTGGCATCATCTTCTGAAGCAACTTGGATAATTTGTGCTTCTACTTCTGGATGGAAACTTGCCCAAGCTGTTTTTAAGTCTTCATCTGTAATTTTTAAGTGGGCTTTTAGACCTGCATCATAGGCTGCTCTTTGTTTTAACTGTTTCTTGAATGTTTTTTCAGTTAAACCAGCTTGTTTTAATGCATCAGAGAACTTTCCACCTTGTGCTTCTACTTGTTCTTTGGCTTCGTCAAAGTTTTTTTGAATATCTTTGTCAGTTACTTTGTCGCCATATTTTTCTTCAAAGACTTTATAAATAACCATTTGGCTAAACGCTTGTTGGCTAGTGCTTTGTTCTTTAATTTGGTTATAAAAATCATCAACAGTAATTGTTGAACCTTTCATTGTTGCGATATCTTTTGAACCGCTTGAACACGCTGCTAAACTAAAAACGGCCATTGCGCCCGCTGCAGCTAAGATTAGTTTTTTCTTCATTCTCTTATGCACTCCTGTTTTTTTTAGTTTTATTTCTGTTATAACTATACCATACCTTATTTTGAAAAAGAAAGAGTCTCAGGCATAGTTTCAAACAAAATTCGTATTTACGTCACACTTTTTATTTTTTTAATAACAAAAGAAATAATTAACATAAAAGACTTTACTTTTGCTTGTTGGTTTGTGTGTTAGGTAATTCAGCCGTGATTTTGGCAATTTGTTCTTTAATTTGAGCAATCCGAGGTTCCGCTTGGAATTTGAAATCAGTGATTTCTTGTTGCAGGTCTTTTGAAAATTCAGTTGCCAGTGGAACGTTTTCTTCGACAACTGCCAAATTTCGTTGCACCTGATCCCAGTCATTCGTGACTTGATTTTTCAGTGAACGATAGTCCTCTAGCTCATTGATTAAATGTTGGCGTGTTTCTTTCCCGCTTCTTGGAGCAGCCAACAAGCCGCCAATGGTACCAGCAGCTGCACCAAAAAAGAGACCTTTAATAAATTTTTTCATTTAGTTCACCTGCTTTGCAATGGTCTCAGCAATTTCTTGCATCGCTTCGGCGGAATAGTCCTCTTGATGGTTGCCAAAATGAATAGAGAAATCATCTTCTTTTGAATAACGGGGAATCAAATGAACGTGGGAATGGAAAACGGATTGATAAGCCACTTCCTTATTGTTATTTAAAATGTTTAATCCTTCCATTTCTGGAAAAGCTTTTTCTAATGCTCGTGCTACTTTAGGAATACGAGCAAAGACGTCGCTTGCTAAAACGTCATTATATTCAAAAATATCAGCAACGTGTTGTTTTGGAATCATTAAGGTATGCCCTTTGGTCACTTGTGTAATGTCTAAAAACGCGTAGACTTTCTCGTCTTCATAGACTTTATAACTTGGGATTTCGCCGTTGATAATTTTACAAAAAATACAATCATTCATGAAAAATTCCTCTTTTCTCTAGGTTCTTTCCTTTACTTTACCACAAGTTGATTTCTCTGTGGATGAAAAAGTACGTGAGTTCGCTAAAAAGTTCGTTTCATTTCGTGTATAATAAGAGAAAGAAAAAAATCCATTTAATTAAGGGAGTAATTTTTGAATTCTTGGTTCGCTTAGGGTTTAATAATGGTAGAGAGAATAGGTTGGAGGCAAAAGAAATGAGCTTAACAATTGAACATTTAACAGGAGGTTACGGCCATATTCCTGTCTTAAAAGATATTAATTTTGACGTCAAGTCTGGTGAAATGGTTGGTTTAATTGGCTTGAATGGTGCGGGGAAAAGTACCACCATCAAAAATATTATTGGGTTACTTACGCCGCAAAAAGGCAAAATTATGATTGACGGGGAAACATTGCAACAAGCCCCTGAAGAATATCGTAAAAAAATCGGGTATATTCCGGAAACACCTTCTTTATATGAAGAATTAACATTGAAAGAGCATATCGAAGTAACGGCCTTGGCTTATGATATTCCATTAGAAGAAGCGTTCAAACGAGCAGAACCATTACTAAAAACGTTCCGTTTAGACAATAAATTGGAATGGTTTCCTGCTAATTTTTCAAAAGGCATGAAACAAAAAGTTATGGTACTTTGTGCATTCTTAATTGAACCGAGTTTATATATTATTGATGAACCTTTTCTAGGCTTAGATCCTTTAGCAATTCATGCTTTATTAGAATTAATGGATACGATGCGTAAGCAAGGGGCAGCGATTTTAATGTCCACGCATATTTTAGCAACAGCTGAAAAATATTGTGATCGTTTTGTGGTGCTACACGAAGGGAAATTACGGGCAAACGGTACAATGGCTGAATTACGTGCAGAATTTAATTTACCAGAGTCTTCTTTAGATGATATTTATCTTGCCTTGACGAAGGAAGAAAAGGTGGGGTAACATGGGCGAATTTTTTAGTCAACGTTTGTCACGGCATTTCAAAAAAATGTCCAAGTACTTGCGCTATATTTTAAATGATCATTTTGTTTTAGTCTGTATGTTTTTATTAGGCGGATTAGGTCTGTACTATTCCCAGTTGTTAAAAGAATTACCTCGTGATTTTGTTTGGGGCAGACCGTTAATTCTGTTGGGCTGGCTGCTACTCATTCAAGTTGGTAAGTTGGCTACTTTGACAGAAGAGCCGGACAAGGTTTTTTTATTACCAAAAGAAAAACAATTCGCTGCTTATCTGAAACGAGCGCTGCGCTACTCTTTACTTTTACCGATTGTGGTCAGCTTTCTAGGAAGTGGCCTATTGATGCCGTTGATTGTAGTCACAACAGGTTGGTCGTTTCAAACCTTCTTTTTATTTTTGATCATGCTAGTTTGTATGATTTATACACATCTTAGTTTACAAAGCTATGGGCTCTATCATCTTTCGTCAACCACTTACCGTAGTTGGTGGTTTGTTTGGTTGATCAGTAGTCTCTTGATTATGACGGGAGCTATTTACTGGACGCCTTGGGTTGGTGTGATTGGTGGCATCATTCTGGCCGTTGGTTTATCGAGTATTTGGCAAAATAAGATGAAACAGAGTTTCTTGGATTGGGAAAAAATGATCCAAAAAGAACAAAACAGAATGCATAGAATTTATAAATTCATTCAGCTATTTACAGATATTCCTGAAGTGAGTAGTACAGTGAAACGCCGTAAATACTTAGATCCTCTCCTCGGAGTAGTCAAAAAAACATCTGAGAACACGTATGCTTACTTATTCATTCGGAGCTTTTTACGAGGTAGCGAATATAGTGGCTTATTGTTTCGTTTGATTTTGGTTGGTGGCGTGCTACTCTTCTTTTTACAAGAATTCTGGATTGCGTTGGTAGTTGCTTTATTGTTTGTCTATTTAATCGGGTTCCAGTTGATTCCCATGTACACGCAATTTGATTATATGGTGATGACACAGTTATATCCAATTTCAATAGAAAAAAAACAAGCAGCGATTCGCCGGTTAATTAGCGGCGCATTATCTGTTGCGGCCATTATTTTTGGTGGGATTGTCTGCCTTCGTTTAGGCAGTTTGCAAAATAGCTTGATCATTCTGGGTGCTTTAATTGTAGAAGTTGTGATTTTCACTAAAATGTATGTTCCAATGCGCTTGAATAAGTTATAAAGATGAGAAAACCCAGCAAAATTTACAAAAGAACCACATAGAAGCTTGACGAAGCAAGGTTTGGCGACTAAAATGGTAATTGCTGTAAAAATTGCAATAAAATTGTGTTGAGATAGGAGATAATTTCCATGGAATTTCAGTTGGATAAAGACTGGCGTCTGCAGCCGATAAAGGGCGCAACTGGTCAAACATACATGGGAATAAAAGAAACAGAGAAAGTGTTCATTAAACGAAACACTTCTCCACTTCTTGCAGCATTGTCTAAAGAAGGGTTAGCCCCGAAGATGATTTGGACAAAGCGGACAGCGAATGGCGACGTACTAACAGCCCAAGAATGGCTGGAAGGACGTTTGTTACATGCGGACGAAATTGGCAAACGCAATGACGTGATTGACGTGTTATACCAATTGCATCATTCCAATTTGCTGAAAGACATGTTGAAAAAAATTGGTGGCGAAGTTTGTACCCCGCTAACAATGTTGAAAGAGTATAAGCGTCAACTACCTAAAGAATTAAAACGAAACAGTTATTTAAAAGAAGTAATCACTTATTTATATAATCATTTACCAGAATATCCAGAGACTAGTTATGTAGCTGTCCACGGCGATGTGAATCATCGGAATTGGTTAGTCTCGAATAATTATCTCTATTTAGTAGATTGGGATTCTGTGATGGTCGCGGACCCAGCGGTAGATTTAGGAATGATTTTGAGTCATTATGTCCCTCGTTCCGGCTGGAATCAATGGTTACTATCTTATGGTTTAATCCCGAATGAAAGTACGGTTCAACGAATTTATTGGTATGGTTTATTTAGCTTTTTACAAGAGATTGTTCGTCATCACCAAGAGGGCGAAAGAAGAGCAATGACTGCAGAAATTTTACAATTAAAACGAATGTTTAGTAGTTAAACTAATTCATTTAACATCCACACAGGCTGGCGAATTTCACCAGTCTGTTTTTAAAAGAAAGGAATTTTAAAGATGCGTGTAAGAAATAGACCCGGAGCAGCAGAATATATGGCAAAATATCCACAATATGTGGTAGAAGGTCCTGAAAAATGGCAAGGGAAATGGCAAGAACGTTTTGGCAATAATCATCCCATCCACATTGAAATTGGTTCAGGTAAAGGTCGTTTTATTTATGAAATGGCTAAAGCACATCCTGAAATTAATTATATTGGTATCGATATGCAATTAAGTATTTTATCGATTGCATTAGATAAGCTAGTGGCCGAGCCGTTACCTAATCTACAGTTATTGCGAGTAGACGGCGAAGCATTAACAGAATATTTTGCTGAAAATGAAGTAGATTTAATCTATTTAAATTTTTCAGATCCTTGGCCAAAGAAAAAACATGAAAAACGTCGTTTAACGTATAAAAACTTTTTAGCGACAGATGAAATTATCTTAAAACCAAATGGAGAAATTCATTTTAAAACGGATAATCAAGGGCTCTTCGAATACTCATTAAGTAGCTTTTCTAAATATGGCATGATTATTGAACGTGTGTGGCTAGATTTGCATAATAGCGAGTTTGAAGGCAACATTATGACAGAATACGAAGAAAAATTTTCTAGTCGTGGTCAACGAATTTATCGAGTAGAAGCACGTTTTGTTGCAAAATAAAAACAAGCATTCCTTTATTTTAAGTGAAGGAATGCTTGTTTTTTATTATTTAAGAAAGCCTAAGTTGTCGTTCTTAAAGCATAAGCGTCCAATAAAATTCTTGCCAGAATGGATAGTGGTAACCGTGAACGCACTTCATAATCGGGGAAAAAGGAGCCTTCTGATTTGAAGCCTACGAACGGAATTTCAATATATTTCATTAAACTAGAGTGTTTGCTTGCAGTTAAAAGGATAGTCCCAATTTCTGAGTCGTAACAGTTTTTACCAGCGACAACTAATTCTTGGGTTTCTCCGTTTAAAGAAACAAAAAGAGCCACATCTTTTTTTGATAACTTTTTACTAATATTTTTAATAATTTCTGGGTCCGTATGCAGTTCACAGTATTTGCCAGCCAATTGAAACTTAACCATCATTTCCTGAGCAATTAATTCTGAAAAACCTCTAGCAAAGATAATAATCCGTCGAGAAGCCTTGATTTTTTGGATCGCATCTTCGATATTACCAATTTCAATCATGTTAATCGTGCGAGTTACTTCTTCTTCATTCTTTAAAATGGCCGTCCGAATTCCTCGGTCTACTTTTTCTAATGCTGAAAAATTTATATTTTGGTTTTCTTTATCTTTCAAGTGATGCTTGAAGGATGTGAAACCTTCATAGCCTTTCTTTTTCATGGTTCTTACAATCGTCGCAGTTGATACGTTGGCTCGTTCGCTTAATTTTACAATGGAATAATCAGGGATTTCTAAAATATGTGTTTCGATAAAATGCCAGAGATATTGCTCTGACTCACTCAATTTTTGTTCCATAATGGCCAGCCCTTCTTTCTTTCACTAAAAAAACATTTATAAGCCTATTTTTAATGAAAAAAAATAAAAAAGCTAGAGAAATTATGAAATTGTAAATGTTTTCTATATTTTTGCGAAAGAATGAAAACATTTACATGGTATTTTGAGACATAATAAAGAGGAGAAAGGAGGAACTACAGTGACTATTTATACATGTACATTAAATTTAGCCATTGATTTATTTATCGAAACAGAAGAGCTAGTTCCTTTTGTCGTGAATCGCACGAAGGAAGATGATATTCAAGCAAACGGGAAAGGAGTCAATGTTTCCCTAATTTTAAAGATGTTAGGGATTGATAATACCGCTTTGGGAGTCAAAGCTGGTTTCACTGGGAACTATGTCGAGGACTATTTAAAAGAAAAAGAAATAACCACTGATTTTATCGAAGTCGCTGGTACAACGAGAATTAATGTGTTTACAAAAGTTACCCAAGATCAAAAGGAATACAAATTAGTCAATAAGGGACCAAAATTATCTGAAGAACATGTACAACGTTTTTTGAAAAAAATTTCAGAGTTACGTAAAGGGGATTATTTGTGCGTATCAGGAAGTTTACCACAAGGGGTTTCGCCAAGTATTTTGATTGAAATTAGCCGAATTTGTTTTGAAAAACAGGTGTTCTTAATCTTAGACAGTAGTTATGAAGAAATTTTAGATTGTTTGCCTTATCAACCATTTTTATTGAAACCAAATGAAGAAGAACTTCAAGAGTGGTTTCATACAGAAGTGCAGACTAAGGACGATTACATTTTTTACGGACAAGAATTACTGAAGCGGGGAGCCAAAAATATTTTACTTTCTTTAGGTAGTGAAGGGGCTTTATTTATGAATAATGAAAAGGTTCTTTCAGGTAATTCACCAACTGGAATGGTTGTGAATACAGCTTGTTCAGGGGATGCAATGTTAGGTACCTTTTTAGCTGGCTGGCATCAAGGACTTTCATTGGAAAAAAATTTAAAAAGAAGTATTGCAGCAGGTAGTTCAACAGCATTTCGCAAAGGATTGACAGATTTTTCAGATGTTCAGGAGTTAGAGCAACAAATAAAGATTCAAGAGGAGGAATAAACAGATGGCTACGTATCAATTAATAGCTGCTACAGGTTGTCCGACGGGAATAGCGCACACGTATATGGCACAGGAGGCATTGGAACAAGCGGCGAAACGTAAAGGTATTACGATTAAGGTTGAAACACATGGTCAGATTGGCATAGAAAATGAGTTAACACCTGCAGAAATCCAAGGAGCGGAGGCAGTCATTATTGCCGCCGACAAAGACGTTCAAGCAGAACGTTTTGCTGGGAAACGAATCATTGATGTCCCTGTCAGTGTGGGGATTAAAGAAGCAGATCGCTTAATTGAAGAAGCACTCGCAGGCAAAGGATCGATTGCAGCCGAAAACCAAGCAGTGGACGAACTTGAACAGGAGACACAAATTTCTTCAGGAAATGTTGGACATAGTATTTATAAAAACTTAATGAATGGCGTCTCTCACATGTTGCCGTTTGTAGTAGCAGGCGGCGTTTTAATTGCTCTTTCTTTTGCTATTTGGGGCATTTATTCATTTGATCCAGAAAGTAGTCAGTATAATGCTACCGCTGCTATGTTAAAAAGTATTGGTGATGCCTCAATGGGCATGATGGTGCCAATCTTATCTGCGTATATCGCAGAGGGGATCGCCAAACGACCTGGTTTGGTTGTGGGCTTTGTCGGTGGTTTGATTGCTAACACTGGTGGTACTGGCTTTTTAGGAGGGATATTATCTGGTTTCCTTGCTGGGTATTTCATTCTTTTATTACAAAGAGTATTTAAAGGTTTGCCTAAATCATTAGATGGTTTAAAAGCAATTTTCCTTTATCCAGTCATTGGCGTTGCAGTTATTGGTATCACTATGTCTTTATTAGCAGATCCGATGAAAGCTGTTAACGAAGGAATGATGAGCTTTTTAGCTAGTTTCCAAAACTCCAGTCCGTTGGTTTTAGGAATTATTGTGGGTTGTATGTGTGCCTTTGATATGGGAGGTCCAGTTAATAAAGCGGCCTATGTTACTGGGACGGCACTCTTAGCTCAAGGAAATACTTCTTTTATGGCAGGAGTTTCTGCTGCCTGCATAGCGCCACCTTTAATTACAGGCTTTGCTACATTATTCTTTGGAAAATACTTTGACACAAATGAACGCAATGCGGGGCTAGTGAACTTTATTTTAGGCTCCACACATATTACAGAAGGCGCTATTCCGTTTGCGGCAAAAGACCCATTGAAGGTTTTACCAATTATGATGCTCGGATCTTCAATTGCGGCAGTCTTAACGTATATGTTTGGGGTACAAGTGCCAGCACCTCATGGAGGCTTTCTTGTTTTACCAGTTGTTACTCACGCTGTTCAATGGGTTCTGGCAATTTTAGCTGGTTCATTGGTAGGCGGTTTATTGCTAGGTTTTGTACAAAAAAGTAGAATCGCCAAACAAGAGCAATCGTTATCAAAAAAATGAAATAACAGGAATTAGGAGTGGATGGAATGGCTTTTATTAAAGAAAATCATATTTTTTTAAATCAACAGTTACAAACGCAAGAGGATGTTTTTCACTTTTTAGCAAAAAAATCAACAGAATTGGAAGTTGCTCAGGACGCACAGGAAGTTTTCGATAAACTGAACGAGCGAGAACAAGAAGGAACAACGGGGATGATGAATGGATTTGCGATACCTCATGCAAAAGCAGCAACGATTCAACAAGCGGCCATTATCATCGTTACCTTGGACCAAGGTGTTGAGTGGCAGAGCCTTGACAACCAATTAACGGAGTTTGTGATTGCGCTGTTTATTCCAGATGCCGAAGCTGGCACGACACATTTGAAATTACTCTCTTCCGTTGCGCGCCTCCTATTAAGAGAAGAAGTTACTTCTGGACTGAAACAAGCAAGTTCGCCAGCTGAAATTGCTACGTTACTAAATAATCAATTAGGAGAGGGAACAGAATGAAAAAAATTAGTGAACAAAAACGTAAACATTTAGAAAATCTGGTAGATGATCAAGGGATTATTGGCGCACTAGCCATTGATCAACGTGGGGCCTTAAAACGCATGATGGGAAAATACAAAGAGGTGACTGCGCAAGAAATCAGTGACTTTAAAGTATTAGTATCTCGTTGCTTAACACCAGAGACTTCAGCAATTTTGTTGGATCCAGAATATGGCCTAGCTGCTGCTGAAAATCGAGCACAGACTTCAGGTTTGTTACTTGCGTATGAAAAAACGGGCTACGATGCTTCGACACCAGGACGGTTACCCGATAGTCTTGATGTTTGGTCGGTTAAGCGTTTAAAAGAAGCGGGCGCAGACGCGTGTAAATTTTTACTTTACTACGATGTTGACGAAAGTGAAGCAATCAATGAACAAAAGAAAGCTTATATAGAACGGATTGGTTCAGAGTGTTTAGCCGAAGAAATTCCATTCTTTTTAGAAATTGTCTCTTATGATGCAAACAATTCGGATAGTGCTTCAAAAGAATACGCTAAAGTAAAACCGCACAAAGTAATTGAAGCGATGAAGGAATTTTCAAAGGATCGCTATAATGTTGATGTTTTAAAAGTAGAAGTCCCTGTGAATATGAATTTTGTAGAAGGTTTTGGCACTGAAAGTCTTTATAGCCAAGATGAAGCGCAGGCCTTTTTCAACATGCAAAGTGAAGCAACACAACTTCCATTTATTTTCTTGAGTGCAGGGGTTAGTGCTGCGATGTTTCAGGAAACATTGAAATTTGCAAAAAAAGCAGGTTCCTCGTTTAATGGAGTCTTATGTGGTCGGGCAACTTGGGCAGACGGCGTGCTTCCATTTGTTCAACAAGGTGCTGAAGCAGCCGTTGCGTGGCTTGAAACAACTGGTAAAAAAAATGTTGACGAATTAAATCAGGTTTTAAGAGAGAGCGCAGTATCAGTCTTTGAAAAAATACAGTAATTAAGCTGAAAATATTTACTGAATTTGAACTAATTGGTCATCTGAATTAAATTTTTTCAGAAATCGTCTTCTTTAAGTGAACTCAATGTACGCAAACTCAAAAGATATGATATAATTATTTCGATATCGATGTATGAACACCCAAAAAGTAACATTGCTTTACTTTATTTGGGGAAAGTTGGGGTATTATGGGAATTCCTAAAGAAGGCGAGTTTGTAACCATTCAGAGTTATAAACATGACGGACATTTACATCGAACGTGGCGTGATACGATGGTACTAAAAACGAGCGAGTATTCTTTAATTGGTGTGAACGATCACACGTTAGTAACGGAATCCGACGGACGTCGGTGGGTGACTCGTGAACCAGCCATTGTTTATTTTCACAAGAAATATTGGTTCAATATAATAGCAATGATTAGAGAAAAGGGGGTTTCGTATTACTGCAATCTGGCTTCGCCATATGTTTTAGATGACGAAGCGTTGAAGTATATTGATTATGATTTAGATATCAAGGTTTTTCCAGATGGTGAAAAACGTTTACTAGACGTTGATGAATATGAATTTCATAGCAAACTAATGGATTATCCAGAAGATATTGACTTCATTTTAAAAGAAAATGTCAAGACTTTAGTGGATTGGATTAATAACGAAAAAGGCCCCTTCTCGCCCGAGTATGTAGATATCTGGTATCAACGTTATCAACAGCTATCAAAAAAATAGCCGATGTAAACAGCCCACAAAAGGAGCTTGGAGCATTAGCCAAAATGGCTAATGCTCCAAGCTCTAAATTTTCCGATTTAATTGGTGTTATAGTTCTTTATTCATTTCGTAGTGTTCAATGCCAGCATCCATAAAAGGTGCTCCTGTTTTTTGATAACCTAAACGTTCATAGAAGCCTACAGCGGTGACTTGTGCTCCTAGAGTAATCTTGTGGTAGCCTTGTTCTTTGGCAAAATTTTCCGCCGCTTTCATAATCACTCGTCCATAGTCGGCGCCACGGTAAGCTTTTTCAACGGCCATTCGTTGTAATTTCATAACGCCATTTTCTAGTGGAAGCAAGCGACAAGTTGCGACAGCTACATGGTTCGTGTACAAAACAAAGTGAATACAATGTGCTTCATATTCATCGATTTCCATCTCTTCTGGTACCCCTTGTTCCGCTACGAATACGCGTTGACGAAGCCGGACAGCATCTAAATAAAGATCACTCATGGTATCTTTTGTTTGAGCTACATGCATAGAAAAACCCCCAAGTTCAGAATCTGTTTCTATTTTATTATACCACGAAAAAGTTCTAGCAATGAAGTATTCTCAATGACTGAGGGGGGAAGGTGTGATAAAATAAAACAGCAACAATTGAATAAAAATAAAGGAGGAGCCGCTGTGATTAATCGATTTAAAGAATCGAAATTATTTTTCTGGTCAGTTGAATTACTTGTCGTGGCCATGCTATTATTTATTGCTTCGAAAATTAATTTCTTATTTGCACCGATTGGGACATTCTTTTCAACGTTGTTTGCCCCAGTCTTAGTAGCAGGCTTTTTGTATTATTTACTAAATCCTGTGGTCAATCTACTAATGAAGACGAAAATGAAACGAATTTATGCCGTCTTACTGGTATTTTTATTACTAATCATCGCATTAGTTCTGATCTTATTAACAATTATCCCTAAGTTGGCAGATCAGCTAGCTAGTTTAGCATCAAGTATGCCAGATTTCTTTAAACAAGTGGAGACCTGGATTTATGAGATTGCGGAGTTACCTATTTTTAAACAAATTGATTTAACAAGCTATATTGAAAAAATGGATATTTCTTATGCCAATATTATCCAACAATTTTTAAGTAGTTTATCAAGTAGCTTAGGTTCAATCGTATCAACGGTGGCGTCAACCACCATTGTTTTGGTCACTGCGCCATTTATTTTATTTTATATGTTAAAAGATGGAGATAAGCTAGTACCAGCGATTCAACGCTTTTTACCTGAGAAAAGAAAAGATGATATTGTGGATCTTTTAGGACAATTGAATCAAACCTTATCCAGTTATATTAGTGGACAAGCGATTGAATGTTTATTTGTCGGTACATTTACGATTATTGGGTATTCATTGCTTGGCGTTCGTTATGCCTTTTTATTTGGTGTCATTGCCGGCTTTACGAATTTGATTCCCTATCTAGGACCTTATCTAGGATTAGCGCCCGCTGTCTTAGTGACTATCTTTAATGAACCCGTCAAAGCAGCCTTATGTTGTTTAGTGGTGCTAGTGGTTCAACAATTGGACGGAAATATTATTTATCCAAACGTTATCGGAAAATCTCTAAAAATCCATCCATTAACGATTATTTTAATTTTATTGGTGGCAGGAAATTTAGCAGGTTTGCTAGGTATTTTCCTCGGTGTCCCATTTTACGCAATCTGCCGGACCATTATCTACTATGTTATTGATATGGTCAAAGCGGGTCGTAGTGAAAAAGTTACCAATGCCGTTCTTTTAGGGAATGAAACAAATACGAAAGAAAATAACGGTTAATGATTGAATCCGCTAATCTTTCGTGCTATGATTTTATGGATTAGGATAGAAAATAACCTGTCATAATACTGATTGTGTCTGTTTCTAAGCCTAACCATAAAAAGAGGAAGAACGTTAAAAGAGTACGAGAGTACAGCCTCGGAATTATCAACAATTAAGGAGAGAGAGAACATTATGAATAATGCTGACCCTGAGAGTCAGTCGCTAATTGCGCAACTTCTATTATTAGTCGTGTTGACGTTTATCAATGCCTTTTTGGCAGCGGCGGAAATTGCAGTCGTATCTGTTAACAAGAATCGTGTGGAACAAAAAGCGGAAGACGGCGACGCAAAAGCTCAAAAATTGCTTAAGGTATTGCAAGACCCCAATAACTTTTTATCCACAATCCAAGTAGGGATTACTTTGGTTAATATCCTATCTGGTGCTTCATTAGCAGAGACTTTATCTAGTCGTTTGGCCCCTGTATTAGGTGGCGGCGCCGCAGCTAAGAGTCTTGCCAGTATCATTATCTTAGCATTGTTAACGTACGTTTCTATTGTATTTGGTGAATTATACCCTAAACGAATTGCTATGAATAAATCAGAAGAAGTCGCTCAATTGACTTCTGGTGCAGTCCGCTTTTTAGGAGTTATCGCGCGTCCCTTCGTTTGGTTGCTATCGGCTTCGACCGATTTATTATCCAAAATCACACCAATGACTTTCGATGATGCCGATTCGAAGATGACACGAGATGAAATGCGCTACATGCTTGAAACAGAAGGTGTTTTGGAAAACGAAGAACTAGAAATGCTACAAGGTGTCTTTTCATTAGATACAAAAGTGGCACGAGAAGTAATGGTTCCTCGGACAGACGCATTCATGGTTGACATCCAAGATGATGTCCAAGAAAACATCAATTTAATTTTAGGAGAAAATTATTCTCGGATTCCTGTTTATAGTGAAGACAAAGATAAAATTGTTGGTATTTTACATACCAAAACGTTACTAAAAGCTGCACGTAATTTAGGCTTTGAAAACATTGAATTAGGCGCGATTATCCAAGAACCATTATTTGTCCCAGAAACCATTTTTATTGATGATTTACTTTATGAGTTAAAACGAACACAAAACCAAATGGCGATTTTACTAGATGAATATGGCGGTGTTGTCGGTTTAGCAACACTGGAAGATTTACTAGAAGAAATCGTTGGTGAAATTGACGATGAAACAGATGAAGTAGAAAATTTATATACACAAGTGGCCGACAATGAATATTTGGTTCAAGGACGCATGTTAATTGACGAATTTAATGAAGTATTTGAAACAGATTTACACATGAGCGATGTTGATACAATGGCAGGTTACTTAATTACAGCATTAGGAACCATTCCTGATGAAGGGGAAAAACCTTCTTTTGAAGTGGGCAATATTAAGTTAACTGCTGAAGAAATGGAAGGCACACGTTTGCTAGTCTTACGCGTTCATTTCTACGATGAAGAAACTGTCGATGAAGAACCAGAAGAAAATCGTCGTTTTTTCCGTAAAGAAATGGAAGATGACGAACCAAGACGTTAAAAATAACCTGTGACATCAGTCGTTTTGACTAATGTCACAGGTTTTCCTTTTAAAAAACAGCCAACAGCAGCTCTTTATTCTCAAGGCTTGACATGATATACTAGCAAAGGTTAATCAAAAATTATGCTGAAGAAAATAAATAAATAAACATCACAAGTGATAAGGAGATTTTTATGACGATCAATCAAAAAGAAGCAGTCGATAGTCGCCGTACGTTTGCGATTATTTCCCATCCGGATGCTGGGAAAACAACGATTACTGAACAATTATTATTATTTGGGGGCGCCATCCGCCAAGCTGGAACAGTCAAAGGGAAAAAAACAGGGAACTTTGCCAAATCTGACTGGATGGAAATTGAAAAACAACGGGGAATTTCGGTAACGAGTTCTGTGATGCAATTTGACTATCAAGACAAACGGATTAATATCTTGGACACCCCAGGGCATGAGGATTTCTCAGAGGATACGTATCGGACCTTAATGGCCGTGGATAGTGCTGTGATGGTTATTGATAGTGCCAAAGGGATTGAAGCACAAACGAAAAAACTTTTCCAAGTTGTTAAAAAACGTGGTATTCCAATTTTTACTTTTATTAACAAATTGGACCGTGACGGACGGGAACCATTGGAACTTTTAGAAGAATTGGAAGAACTATTGGATATTGAATCTTATCCAATGAACTGGCCAATTGGTATGGGAAAAGGCCTAGAAGGTCTATACGATATTTATAATGAACGTGTGGAATTATATCGTCCAGAAAATAATGGCGGGGAGCGTTTTATTCCTTTAAAAGATGGCGATATCCCAAGCGATTTACCATTGCACAATAACAGCGTTTATCAACAAGTGTTAGAAGATGTTGAGTTATTGGTAGAAGCAGGCGATGAATTTAGCGAGGAAAAAATCGCTCGTGGTGATCAAACGCCAGTCTTCTTCGGTTCTGCTTTGACAAACTTTGGGGTTCAAACATTTTTAGAAACCTTCTTACAATTTGCGCCTGCGCCACATGCGCATAAAACAGAAGAGGGTGGCGAAGTAAGTCCTTATGAAAAAGAATTTTCAGGCTTTGTCTTTAAAATTCAAGCGAATATGAACCCAGCCCATCGTGATCGAATTGCCTTTGTTCGAATTTGTTCAGGTGTTTTTGAAAGAGGCATGGACGTGACTTTAGGTAGAACAGGCAAAAAAGTCAAATTAAGTAACGTGACGCAATTTATGGCGGATGCCCGCGAAAACGTCACAGAAGCTGTTGCAGGCGATATTATCGGCGTGTATGACACAGGAAATTACCAAATTGGCGATACTTTATATGAAGGGAAAATGAATGTTCAATACGAAGAGTTGCCGTCATTTACCCCTGAATTATTCATGAAAGTGACTGCCAAAAACGTAATGAAACAAAAATCTTTCCATAAAGGAATTTACCAACTGGTTCAAGAAGGAGCCATTCAATTATACAAAACATATTTAACGGAAGAATATATCATTGGCGCCGTAGGTCAATTGCAGTTTGAAGTTTTCCAATACCGAATGTCTAATGAATACAATGCTGAAGTGGTAATGACGCCAATGGGTTCTAAAATTGCCCGCTGGATTAATCCAGAAGATTTAGATGAACGCATGAGCTCTAGCCGAAACATTTTGGCACGGGACCGTTTCGATCAACCATTGTTCTTATTTGAAAACCAATTTGCGGAACGCTGGTTTGCTGATAAATATCCAGATGTTGAACTGAAAAGTTTGATGTAAAATTAATTTGTAATCAATCAGTAGCTGAATCTTTAGAAGATTGAAGCTCGGCGCAGTCATTCTCAAGATGATTGCGCTGAGCTTTTCTTGTTATAAGGTATTAAAGCAGGCGTGATTGTTTTTTTTGAGATAGAATACTTATTATAACGAACCTATCAAGGAGTGGACAAGAACATGAATTTTTATGGCATCGAGTATTTAAAAAGCCAATCTAATTTAAATGATTACTTAAAGTATTTTTTTATTTTTGCTTTGTTAATCGGGCTAGTCATTGTGTTTAGTTTTTATGTGCGACATCAAATTCAAACGAAATATCGTGAATTAAGTATTATTATTTTTTTATCATTATTATTTGTTTTAGGGGTTCAATATTCCAATTATCAACTGAACCAAAATCAGCATTCACAATCTTCACAAATGGTACATTTTGTCGAACAAGTGGCACAGGAAAAAAAGGTTTCTCCAGAAAAAGTTTATGTCAATGGTACACAATTGGCTGACGGAACCATAGTTAAAATTGACGAAGTCTTTTATAAAATGAGTTTAAGTACGGATCAGCAGTCTTATACATTACAAGAAACGTATTTATTAACACCAACGATTGAAATCATAAAGTAAAGTGAGGGAAAATTAATGCAGTTTTATAGTCCAATTATTATTAAATTTGCTTTAGGTATTATTTGTTTAATTGTCCAAATTAATTTGATGGGAAAAGGCAATTTGGCGCCCACATCGGCTATGGACCAAGTGCAAAACTATGTATTGGGGGGCATTATTGGTGGTGTTATTTATAATGATTCAATTACGGTGCTCCAATTTGTATTAGTGTTAATTTTGTGGACATTATTAGTCTTAATTTTAAAATTTGCAAAAGAACACAATCGCTATGTGAAGCAAATTGTGGATGGTAAACCCATTACTTTAATCAAGGATGGACAGGTTGTGGTGAAGGAATGTTTGAAAAATGGTATTTCTGCAAATGATCTAATGTTTAAATTACGAGCAAATGGTATTTATGAAGTCCAGCTTGTTAAACGGGCTGTTTTAGAACAAAATGGTCAATTAACAATCGTCGAATATGGCGATGAAAGTATTCGTTATCCGATTATTGTGGACGGTCAAGCCAACATGGATGTCCTAGAGTTAATCAAAAAAGATGAGCACTGGCTATTAACGCAAATCCAAGAACAAGGATTCCAAAGATTACAGGAAATCTATTTAGGTGAGTATTTATCTGGACAGTTAAGTTTATCGCCGTATGAAGAAAAAACGATTTCTTAGCTATACTTTTCATTCTACTTATATTAAAATTAAATGGTAATTCAATGAGTTTTAAAAGGAGGAAAAATGAAAACTAAAAAGATAGTTGTCGGGTTATTTTGTTCAATGATTATTTTAATGGGGTGCCAACCAGATCAACGAACTGAAAAAATGAAAGAAAGTACTGAAGCAGAAGCAGTCCAAGTAACGAGTGGTGCCTCGGCAGCCACTAATGCCACTTCTGTAAAGCAGGAGGAGCAGACAAACACGAATGATCAACCGAAGGAGAGTGCTGCCAAAGTGAGTTATGAGCGTAATGGACATACCTTTGAAGTTGATGCTGTTTCTGGCGCTACAGTAGAAGCTAATAATGGACAATCAGGAATTAGTCCAGAAGAAAAAGCTCAGAAGATGTATTGGTCAGGTCGTCCAGAAATCGGGGAAGTTCAAGGGGATTATTATCATCATGAAGTCGTGTTTGATGGCGGCTATACGGCTTTAATTGATGTCGTTGTTAAGGATCAACAAATTCAGTTAGTAGAATTTGATGAACGTGGACCTAAAAACTATTATTCTGAAGAATGGGCAGGAGTGACAAAACGTTTATCCGGCTATGCAAATTTTCAAGCGAACAACGCCCGAACTGATCAATCGTTAGTGACCGTTGTTAATACGATGACTTTTCTAGAAAATCAAATGGTTGCTGAAAATCGCCTAGATGGCGCATTCCAGACAGCCAAAGGTCAATCCAATAGCGCTAATAATGGCTATCTTCCTGCTGCTAGGGCTTTAGCCAAGGAAATCAAAGAACCTTCAAAAGAACATTATACAAGTCTAACAGAAGATTTTGGGGAGGGGCTTTCTGGACGTTTAACGGTTATTACGTTAAAAGATTCAGGGAAAATAACCGATCTTCGTTATGATGAATATTTTGCAGATACAGAAGAAGAGATTAAAGAAGCAAAACTGAAGGCTTATTCTCGCCAATCAAAATATTTTTCTAAAGATTATGCTCAAAAATCGGGGGAAAATTTCAAAAAAGAAGTGGATGACTTAAGAAAAAAAGCAATCGAGGAAAATAAATTAGTCAGTCCGACAAATGAGGAAGCCTGGTCGGAAAATTATCAAAGTCTTGTAAAAAAAATAACGTCACAATAAATTAAAAAAACTGCCAAAGTGGGGAAACTTCGGCAGTTTTTTTAGTTTTCCATGAGGGAAACTTTTAATGGAACAGACACTTCGGTCACATGGTTTAACTCAATGATAGAAATTTCATCTGGGTCATAAGCCTCTTTAGGTAATCGTTTTAACAGTTTTGCTAAAATTTCTTTTACTTCTGTCGGACGAATGCGACGATTTTTATTCATAATCAGAACTTCCACATGGTGAGCTGCTTCTGAATAGACAGCGGTCGTGTTTCCTGCTGAGTAGACTTTTACAAAGTAAGCATCCGTGTTTTCCAATTGTTTATTTACTAATTGTTTGTAGCTATTGGTCACATTCACTAATTTCATTTTATCACCTCATTATAGTTGTGTGCTGCAAAAGAGCGTTTCCAATTATGTACAGGAGTTCCAGATTGAATTTTTTCTATGAGGAACAAGTATACGAATATCTTTCTTCTATTATAGTTTTTTTTGATGAAAATAAAAAGTGAAAAGCATAAAAAAATCCGCACGCATTGTTATTAATGCGTGTGGATTTTTGATTATTCTGCTTGGTCAGATGTTGAAGTTTCTGTTTTAGTCACTTCTTGTGCGCCAGTTACGATAATTTTACCTTCGTTATCTAACGCTGCGACTAATTGATGATTTTCAGGATGATCTAGATAGTATTCAGCAATGCCGTCTTCAATTTGTTCTTGAATTGTTCGACGTAAAGGACGAGCGCCCATTGCAGGATCATAACCTAAATCAACGAGTTTCTCTTTGACTTCTGTTGGAACCTCAATGTGTAATTTTTGTTTAGCTAATAAGCTATTTACTTCTTCTAACATCAAGCTGACAATGTTCATCAGGTTTTCTTTGCTTAATGCTTTGAATTCGATAATACCATCGAAACGGTTAAGGAATTCGGGGGTGAAGAAGTTGTTCAATTGACCTAAAACGGATTTAGTCACACCTTCACGGGCAGCACCGAAGCCAACGTTGGCTTCCACAGCTCCTGTTCCAGCATTACTTGTCATGATAATGATGGTGTCTTTAAAGCTGACCGTACGACCTTGTGCATCTGTTAAACGACCATCGTCGAGAATTTGTAAAAACATGTGTAAAACATCAGGATGCGCTTTTTCAATTTCATCCAATAAAATTAAACTATAAGGATTACGACGGACTTTTTCTGTGAGTTGTCCAGCTTCGTCATACCCAACATAGCCTGGAGGAGAACCAATCAGTTTAGAAACACTGTGTTTTTCCATATACTCACTCATATCAAAACGAACCATCGAATCTTCTGAACCGAATAGCTCAAAAGCTAATTGTTTTGCTAATTCTGTTTTACCAACGCCTGTTGGCCCTACAAATAAGAAGGAACCAATTGGGCGGTTTTGTTTGCCTAGGCCTACACGATTGCGACGAATCGCTTTAGCTACTTTATCGACGGCATCATCTTGTCCGACAACATGAGCTTTTAAGTCAACAGCTAAATTTTTCAATTGGGTTTGTTCTTTTTCTTTTAAGTCACCGACAGGAATGCCAGTTTTTTGTTCCACAATGGCTTCAATATCTTTTTCAGTGATGACGGGTGTTTCTTCATCGCTGATTTGTTTTTCTTTCATTGCTTGTAATTTATTGATTTGATCACGATAATAAGCCGCTTTTTCAAAATCTTCTTCTGCGGAAGCTTGTTGTTTTTGTTGTTCCGCTTCTGCTAATTTTTTATCAATTGTTTTTGGATCGACGAGTTGGATAGTTAGATTCATTTTTGAACCAGATTCATCTAACAAGTCAATCGCTTTATCTGGTAAAAAGCGATCTTGAATGTAACGATTGGATAAGTTTGCTGCTGCGTTAATCGCTTCATCTGTATATTTAACATGATGATAATCTTCATAACGTTTTTGCAGACCATGTAAAATCGTTATGGTTTCGGCAACGGTTGGCTCATCTACTTGGACTGGTTGCATCCGACGTTCTAAGGCAGCATCTTTTTCAATAATACGGTACTCATTTAAAGTTGTGGCACCGACTAATTGTAATTCACCACGTGCTAAGGCTGGTTTTAAAATATTGCCAGCATCCATATTGCCATCACCAGCAGCACCAGCACCCACAATTTCATGGACTTCATCAATAAATAAAATGACATTTTCAGCTTCAGTGATTTCTTCAATCAATTTTTGCATCCGTTCTTCAAATTGTCCGCGAATACCAGTTCCTTGAACAAGTGAAACCACATCTAAACGAATGACTTCTTTGTCCAATAATTTTTGGGGCACATCGCCATCGACAATTTTTTGGGCTAAACCTTCGACAACGGCTGTTTTACCAACACCTGGTTCACCGATTAAAACGGGGTTGTTTTTTGTACGGCGATTTAAGATTTCAATGACACGCTTAATTTCTTGATCACGTCCTACCACAGGATCGATATCTCCTTGGCGTGCCGCTTCGGTGATGTTAATCCCATACTCGCCTAGTAAACCTTGACCAGCGCCAGCGCCTCCGCGAGGGGGTTGACCTCCATTACCACCATCACCAAATTGAGTGGGTGGTGTTTGTTGTTCATAAGGATTACCTTGTTGCATTTGGCGAGAAAGAGAACGATATAAATCGTCTAAACTCCCAAAGCCAAAAGGGTCTTGTCCCATATTTTGAGGGGAATTATTTGCTTGATTTTTTAATTTTTGATAGCAGCTTTGGCAATAGTCCAGTTGTTTTCTTTGACCATTCACATTTGCATATAAATGAATTGTTGCTTCATTTTGTTGACAATTTTGACAAATCATTGAATGAAACACATCCTTTCAAAATAACTGAGGCCAGAAAAATAGCTGTTTGCTCTATTATTTCTAGTAAACAGACCATTTTTCCTCAAACCAGCCAAGTACTAGATAGCAAGAATAAATTCTGTCTATAAAACCACTTGACCATTTTTGACCTTTGAGGTTATTATAGCATTTTTTGTAAGAGAATCAAGTAAAAGACCTTGTTTAAAAAAAGGCAAAGATTCGATTTTTTTACAGACAATTGCGCCATTTTCAAGTAAACTATAAGAGTTGATATTTAAGAGAAAGAGTGGTGAAATCAATGGCTGAAAATCCTTTTGTAGAAAAAATTGCTTCATTAAAAGCTGGAGAAATCTCTGAATTAATCGTGGAGCAAAATGAATTTTTCCAATTTCGTGATGCTTGGATTTCTTTGCCTGACCGCGCGGAAATTGTTGGAGAAGCGGGGTTAAATGGACGAATCATTTATCGTTACCAAAAAGAGGAAGAATAGTCAGTGCAAAACATCACGAAATTTAAGCAAAAAGTGTTGTGTAAGATAGAAAAAAATGGTAATCTTAGAAACTGAAAGGGTCTTTTTTCGAGTAGACGTTTGATTTTAGCGTATCAAGAAAGGAAAACCCTAACATAAAAATTTTTTATTTACGAAGGAGACCGATTTATATGGAAAAGAAAGAATTTCACATTGTAGCAGAAACAGGAATTCACGCACGTCCAGCTACTTTATTAGTACAAACTGCAAGCAAATTTAACTCAGATATTAACTTAGAATACAAAGGTAAATCTGTTAACTTAAAATCAATCATGGGCGTTATGTCTTTAGGCGTTGGTCAAGGTTCTGACGTAACAATCACTGTTGATGGTGCTGACGAAGCTGAAGGAATGGCAGCAATCGTTGAAACATTACAAAAAGAAGGATTGGCTGAATAATGTCTGAGATGCTAAAAGGGATTGCCGCAAGTGATGGCGTTGCTGTTGCTAAAGCTTACCTGCTAGTTCAACCTGACTTGTCTTTCAACAAAACTTCCGTAGAAGATACTGATGCAGAAGCAACTCGCTTAGACGATGCTTTAGCAAAATCTACTGAAGAGTTGCAAGCAATTCGCGACAAAGCAGCTCAAAGCCTTGGTGAAGCAGAAGCGCAAGTTTTCGATGCTCATTTAATGGTTTTATCTGACCCAGAAATGGTTGGTCAAATCAAACAAAATATCCAAGACAACAAAGTCAATGCAGAAGCTGCCTTGAAAGAAGTTACGGATATGTATATTGGTATGTTTGAAGCAATGGACGACAATGCTTACATGCAAGAGCGTGCAGCAGATATTCGTGATGTTGCCAAACGTATCTTAGCACATTTATTAGGTGTGACTCTTCCAAATCCTTCAATGATTAACGAAGAAGTAATCGTGGTTGCCCATGACTTAACACCTAGTGATACTGCACAATTAGACCGTACGTATGTTAAAGCCTTTGTTACAGACATCGGCGGACGTACTTCTCACTCAGCAATCATGGCTCGTTCGTTAGAAATCCCTGCAATCGTTGGTACAAAAGAAATTACTGACAAAGTAAAAGCAGGCGATATTTTAGCAGTGAACGGAATCATTGGGGATGTTATTATTGACCCAACAGATGCTGAAAAATCTGAATTTGAAGCAGAAGCAAAAGCTTATGCAGATCAAAAAGCAGAATGGGATAAACTAAAAAATGCAGAAACAGTGACAGCTGACGGCAAACATGTTGAGTTAGCTGCAAACATTGGTACACCAAAAGATTTAGAAGGCGTACACAAAAACGGCGGCGAAGCTGTTGGTTTATATCGTACAGAATTCTTATACATGGATTCATCTGACTTTCCAACTGAAGAGGACCAATACCAAGCGTATAAAGCAGTTCTTGAAGGAATGGAAGGAAAACCAGTTGTGGTTCGTACAATGGATATTGGTGGGGACAAAGAGCTTCCTTACCTAACATTACCACACGAAATGAACCCATTCTTAGGTTACCGTGCATTACGTATTAGCTTATCAGAACTAGGCGACGGCATGTTCCGTACACAAATGCGTGCATTATTACGTGCGTCTGTTCATGGTAACTTACGTATCATGTTCCCGATGGTTGCTACTTTGAAAGAATTTAGAGCAGCGAAAGCAATCTTTGAAGACGAAAAACAAAAATTAGTTAACGAAGGTGTTGAAGTTTCAAACGATATCCAAGTAGGTATTATGATTGAAATTCCAGCAGCTGCCGTATTAGCTGATAAATTTGCCAAAGAAGTTGACTTCTTTAGTGTTGGAACCAACGACTTAATCCAATACACAATGGCGGCAGATCGTATGAACGAACGCGTTTCTTACTTATACCAACCATACAACCCATCAATCTTACGTTTAATTAAAAATGTAATTGATGCAGCACACGCTGAAGGTAAATGGGCTGGTATGTGTGGTGAAATGGCGGGCGATCAAACAGCTGTTCCATTACTATTGGGTATGGGCTTAGATGAGTTCTCAATGAGTGCTACATCTATCCTTAAAACACGTAGCTTGATGAAACGTCTAGACACAACTAAAATGGCTGAACTTGCTGACCGCGCATTAAAAGAATGCGACACGATGGAAGAAGTCGTTGCATTAGTTGAAGAATATACAAAATAATTAAGTGATTATGAAAGCACATCGACAATTGTCGATGTGCTTTTTTATTGTTGCGCTTCACGTATTTTTTTCTTGAAATAATAAATCGTGCTTCCCAAAATGAATAGAAAAACCAGCGTGATGCTACACACCAGTTTCCAAGGGAAATTGGTGTGTTTTTCAGGTGGGAGGTTGACGGCGGTAGCATTGTATTTTTTAGCTTCTTTTTCTTGGATGACTAAGTGTTTTTCCCACGAATAGTCTTGATAGCCATCGTTTACTTTGATTTTTACAGTATAATTTCCAGGAACAAAAGGTTGTTCCTTTAAGTCAATCCGATAATTAAAATTTGTATTAGGGGCCATTGTTAACGACTCTTGGTGATTTTCGTAGCGAGGTTTAGCTTCTTTTTCATAATATAAAGAGGCATCGACTTGTAATTTTTTAATCATAGCCGCTTGTTTGTTTTGGAGATTCATTAATACGCGGTTACGACCGTTAGCTTGATCGGTTTTTACTTCATTTAAAGATAATTCTGGCTGAACAGGTTCATCTGTTTCACTAAGTAAGACGCCGACTACATAAGAAAAACGATTATTGATGGCCACGCCGTTTTCTGAGTGAGCAGGTTGTTCATCTGACTTTTGTTCAAAGTAGAGTCCTCCTAAAACGTACCCATTAAATGGTTTTTCCGGTAAAGTAAGCTGACATTCAACAGTCTTGGTTGAGTGTTTAGGTAGGTGGATTTCTTTTGGTAATTGCGCAATCTCATTAAAAGTAAAAGGTGCAGATGGGTCTTTTTTTGTTTCAGCATGAGAATAATCTGCCAAGCCATTATCATTAGTAATCGCTGCATTGGCTGAAGCTAGCACGGTAATGTCGTTGGCTGTTTGATTCGTTAGTTCGATTTGTAGATTTTGTGTTTGGTTTGGAGCGACACGTAAATCAAAATAACTTGTTTCTTTGGTTCGTTGATTGTCGGGTAAAATGGCTTTTACAGAAAAAATCATTTCGCTTGCTTCTACAGAATAAGAGCCAATAAAAAATAAAAAAATGATGACGCTAATAGCATGGAGCCATTTAAAAAGCTGCTGATTCATAGTGTGCACTCCTTTTTGACAATTTTTTATAAGAAGGTATTGCATGAAGTTGTTTCATACAATACCTTGTTTGTTTTCTTTTAAAGTGGTGTATCATCCAAAATCCAAGTAAGCGTTGTTTTATATTGTTTGGCTGCAACTTTTTTCGTTGTCGCAGGAACAGTTAATTGAATGCCTTGAGCAGCGGTCGCTCCGCTACCAAAAGCTAATGTCCAAGTGCCCATTCCTGTTGAAAGAGCGGCAGTCGCCACAGGAGAAGTGGCGGCACCAGTTGGATCCAAGGTTACTGGGACCGTTAATGGCGCCAAAGAAAGTAACTGTGTTGAATTGGGTGTTGCTGCTAAAAAGGTCAAGGATGCATTATCCAAAACAGCGGGTGTTGAATCACTTGTAGCAAATTGCGCACTCTGTTTAACTGATAATTTCCAGCCAAGATTTAGACCACGTTTGTCAGTTACTTGGACATAGTTTGGCACGCTAATTAAATCGCCAGTACTATTTTGCACTTGATCCAGTTGTGCCGAATAGATCGCTGTTCCGGCTTGAATTTGTTTTGATCCAAAATGGATATTTGAAACATAGTCAATACTAAGGGGGCCGGCTGTACCAGGTTGATGAGGATCAGCAGGATTAGGTGTCACAGGCTGAGAAGGGTTCGTCGGGTTGACAGGTGGCGTGACAGTATTATCAAGAGCAAACGTAATATCAGCGTTGGATTGAATAGAAGCGACTTGGGCTGCTTCAACTTTTGGACTATTTAAAAGCATAAGAGGCGTAGCAACGAACAAAATGCTTGAAATGCGCACGATCTTTTTCATTTTTTATTCCTTCTTTCTTGTTTATTTTTAACTTTTAAAAAAGCTAAATCCTAATTAGAGGGGTGTATCAGAAAGAATCCATTGTAATTCGGCAGTGTAAGATTCTTTGACCGTTAAGTTAAGGTCAGGAGCAACGCTTAAAAAAAGTCCATTTTGTTGGTTCCAAGGAATTTCTACATTGTTATCGTCCGTTGCGGTGTATTGATAAACTTCGGTTGCTAAAGAGGAGATAGGAAAATCACTGCCATTTTTTCGATAAATGAAAGCTTGCTGGATCGTTTTATTTGTAGAAGTTGAATGCATGGGCTGACTCTCTCTTACCAACAAATGCCATGGTGTTTTTGCAACACGACCATCGGCAATGAGGAAAGGAGCGCTAATGGTCGATGGTGAGTAGAGGGTTCGTTTGCTGGGAAAAGGTAAATTTTTAAAGGAAACTGTAGTTGGCATCTGCACAAAACGGAGGGTACCGTTTTTGATAGGTAAAGACTGTTCTTTAGTGATTGGCGTAATTGGCGTTCCGCCACCATCATTGCCAGTAACCGTGCTAGAAAATAAAAGAAATTGGTTTATCCATTCTTCTGTAACCGTTGCTGTATATTGTAAGGTGAATTGTGTATTGGCTTCTGTAAAATTATCTGCTGGCAGCGAATTATGATAACTCCAATACGGCAAACCAGTGGAACTATCAGTTAAAAGTTGAAGCCCAGCTATTGGCGTACTTAAACCTGCTGCTGATTGTTTTGTTAATGTAGCAGCTGAAAGTTGAGCCAGTCCTTTAGGCACCATTGCTCGTAATTGCTGATTCATCCACGTTGCTGGTTGATTGGTTAAACGTGTGATTAACGTGAAACGAATGATTTGACCACTTACGACAGAGTTTGTAGCTTCCCAGAGCCCTTGTGCATTTTTCCGCTCAATGGTTTGCGTGACCGTTAGTTGAGGCACAGGATAAGCAACTGTTTGAGAAACAGTAGAACTGGTTAGCAAAGGCAGACCAGTGCGATTGCTGAGACCTTGGACCCACAAGCTGACCGTTTCTCCCCCTTGGAAAGTGGGTAAATTAGCAAATTGAAAATGGCCATTGGAATCTAAGGACGTTGTGTAAATAGAACCACCATTTATTTGTACTTTAACCTGATAGGTTCCGTTAGATGCTTGAGAAGCTTTACCTGAAAGTTGAGTTGAGCCGGCATTAGCGACTACGTTTGTGACTGGTTGGATTGACCAATTGACACTTTGTTCAGCTGAGGGGCTGCTTTGAATATAGTCGGTTGACGTTTTTGAACGAGCAAAGACAATTGTAGAGAGCGTGTCGCCATATTCTAATGGTGAAGCTAACGATGTCGAGAAATTTCCGGCTGCATCGACAGAAATCCCTTTCACCACAATGGGGGTAGTGGTGCCATCATGGCGGTTCAAGGTTAATTGAACAGAGTAGTTATAGTTTGGGTCTTGTACTTGTTGAATGGTCCCTGTTACAGTAGTGTCCAGATGATTTGGTTGAGTTAGTTTGGCTGGTGTGACTTGAGGAACGGGGTAATTACCTAAACTAAGTTGAGCTTTGCTAATTACGCCTGTTTTTGTATTGTTCCCAATAATAATATTAATTGCACCTAATCCAGTGCCGACATCTGTAAAGGTTCCTCGAATCGGATAGTCTTTGCCGTTAAGAGCAGGAGGGATTGAAATTCCTCGTTTATAAAGTGCGCCGACATCAAACGAAATGGCGGCAGACCATTTGGTTCCGGGAAGTAACACCAAGGTGCTACTTGGAAAAGTCAGATAAACAGAATGATAAGTGCTACTATAAGAGAGGCTGACGCCGTTAGTTGAACTGTGAATATCTTGAGTGGCTGTTCCTGGATAACTGACGGTCCCTGTTAAAAGAGTCAGAAAATCTTGTTGCTTTAGAGTGTCGTTATCTAACTGGCTTGAAATTTCTGTAGGAAGTTGAATAGCAATAATCGGTCGATCATTAATTGCTAAGCCGATAAGTGTCACACTGTATTCATACGAAAGTGTGATAATATCTTGGTTATACGTTCCCGTGCTTAAGGTACTTTTCAAAGTGCTATTACCAACAGAAACACTAGCTGGCGTAGGTGCCATAGGTTCATCGTTTTCAGAGGAAGCATGGGTTTGCTCGGTTTCTTGTTCCACGATATCGGTTGCTTGAGTTGTTTGTTGTTCTGTTGAAACTGAGGTAAATGTTTCACTAAAAATAGAGGCGTGAGTTGTAGGGTTCAGTGTTTCAGAATGAGCTATCAAAGGGTGATTCAGCGATAAAAAAAGCCATGATATGATGCAAGAAAAGATTCCCCAGACGAACTTATTCAAAACCATCCTCTCCTTTTTTGATATTATATGTATAATGACGAAAATATATAATGCGTAAATATTGAGTACATACATTCTATAATGAGCCATTCATAAAGTAAAGCGATTACATCCGATGGTAAACAAGATATTTTGTTCACAATCTTTTAGTGTTTTAAGAAGGAAATTTCTCGAAATTCTATGCTTTTTTAGTCCGAAAAAATTAAAAAACTGATAGTTTGCTAAAAATCGAGTCTTTCTTTCACTTCTTAGCACTTAAAATATTTACATTTTCCTAGGGATAGTGTACTATTTAAAGGTATGCATAAATAAAGTTTGATGTATAAAATTAAATGTTATTCGGAGGGAAACAAATGTCTGCGAAATGGGAAAAAAAAGGCACTAATGATGGTGTATTAACTTTTTCAATCGAACAAGCAGTAATCGAAAAAGGATTAACGCAAGCGTTCAATAAAGTGAAAAAAAACTTAAACGTACCTGGTTTCCGTAAAGGAAAAGTATCACGTACTGTTTTTAACCGTATGTATGGAGAAGAAGCGTTATACGAAGATGCGTTAAACGCTGTTTTACCAGAAGCATATGAAGCGGCTGTTTTAGAAGCAGGAATTGAACCAGTAGCACAACCAAAAATTGATGTTGAAAGCATGAATAAAGGGGAAGACTGGGTTATCACTGCTGAAGTAACTGTAAAACCTGAAGTAAAATTAGGCGAATACAAAAACTTAACAGTGTCTAAACAAGACCGTGAAGTAACAGATGAAGACGTGGAAGCACGTTTGAAACGCGAACAAGAATCTCAAGCTGAATTAGTAATCAAAGAAGATGCCGCTGCTGAAAATGGCGACACTGTAGTTATCGACTTTGAAGGCTTCTTAGGCGACGAAGCATTTGAAGGCGGCAAAGGCGAAAATTACTCATTAGAATTAGGTTCTAATTCATTTATTCCAGGCTTTGAAGACCAATTAGTTGGCAAAAAAGCTGGCGAAGAAGTAGAAGTAAACGTTACTTTCCCTGAAGATTACCAAGCAGAAGATTTAGCTGGTAAAGAAGCAGTTTTCAAAGTAACTGTTCATGAAGTAAAAGCAAAAGAATTACCAGAATTGGATGATGAATTTGCAAAAGACGTTGACGATTCAGTAGAATCATTAGACGAATTAAAAGAAAAATTCCGTAAAGAATTGACAGAAGCAAAAGAAGCAGCAGCTGAAGAAGCAAAAGACGAAGAAGCAATTCGTTTAGCTGTTGAAAATGCTGAAATCGTTGAATTACCACACGTAATGGTTCACGACGAAGTTCACCGTTCAATGGATGAATTCTTAAACAACATGCAACGCCAAGGAATTTCTCCTGAAATGTACTACCAATTAACTGGTTCTACAGAAGAAGATTTACACAAACAATTTGAAGGCGAAGCAGAAACACGCACAAAAACAAACTTAGTGATTGAAGCAGTTGCCAAAGCTGAAAACATCGAAGTAACACAAGAAGACATCGATGCTGAAGTGAAAGATTTAGCAGAACAATACAACATGCCTGAAGCGCAAGTACGTAAAGTATTAAACAACGACATGTTAGAACACGATATTCGTATGAAACGTGCTGTTGAAACAATTACTGAAACAGCTGTTGAAAAATAAACATTTTTAATAAGCTCTTCATTCGATAGAGTTTTCTAAAACTGTAGATGGAAGGTGTCTTTCATCTACAGTTTTTTTCATATAAAATAACTTTTGAAAGGGTGTGTCAAAATGGATAAAAATTATTCGAAAATTAAATATGGATTAGTGGTGTTTGGCATCTTATGCTTGACGTACAATCTCTGGGAATTTTTTACGGCTAAGTATTCAACAAAACAAGGTGTGACGTTTGTTATCGAATGTTTACTTGGAATTGGGCTGATCTTTTTACCGGATCTTGTCAATAAATTTTTAAAAATTATTATGCCACCGACTATCGTTTATTTTTACTGGTTTTTCTTATTTATTTCAGTATTCCTAGGAACCTCGTTGCATATGATTTCAATCATTTCGTTCTGGGATAAAATTTTACACTTTGTTAGTCCGATGCTGTTAACTGCTGTGGGTTATGGTATTGCTGCTTTCCTATTGAAGAAAACGAAGTACGCCGATGTTTCCCCGTGGTTATTTTTATTATTTGGGTTTGCATTTGCAGGGCTTTGTGGCGTCTTCTGGGAATTCTGGGAATTTATCTGCGATTCATTAGGGAACATGAACTTACAACGCTATAATATGTCCAACGGCCAACCATTTATTGGGCGTGCTGCTTTGATGGATACGATGGGGGATTTATTTACCAATACCCTTGGGGCCTTTGTGATGGGCGTGTACACGTATATCAGAAGCAAAGGAAATCCTGAGTATTTAGAAAATTATGCGATAAAGAGAAAATAATAAAAAAGCGATTCAACCATGGTTGAATCGCTTTTTTGCTGTTTTTTTAAGCAGGTACTTCGACAGGTTTTTTCAAAAGTCCGTAGACAATTCCTGAAATAATCGCCCCAATTAAGATGAACAATAGATATAGTAATGGATTACTTAATAGGAAGACGACGAAGATTCCTCCATGTGGTGCCAATAATTTGATACCAAACGCACCAACCAACGCACCAGTAAAGGCAGAACCTACCACGAAACTTGGAATCACACGTAATGGGTCAGCTGCTGCAAAAGGAATTGCCCCTTCAGTGACAAAAGAAAGTCCCATTACAATATTGGTTAAGCCGGCATCTTGTTGATCTTTTGTAAATTTATTTTTAAATAAACGAGTTGCTACGAAAATTGCTAATGGAGGAACCATTCCGCCAGCCATTACAGAAGCCATGACCACGCTGCCACCTTCTGCAACAGTACTTGCTAGCGTAGCTGTACCGAAAACATAAGCAGCTTTGTTAACTGGTCCACCTAAGTCGATGGCCATCATACCAGCTAATAAGGCACCAAGTAAAGCAGCATTTGTGCCATCTAAGCCAAGTAGGAAATGATTTAACGCATCGTTAATTGCTTTCATTGGGATGTTAATGACTAACATTAATAAGCCCGTAATAATCAAACCAAAAACTGGATAGAATAAAATGGTTTTAATTCCATCTAATGATTTTGGCAAGCCTTTGAAGACTTTACGTAAAAGAACCACTACATAACCAGCTAAGAAACCACCGATTAGGGCCCCAAGGAACCCAGCTCCTCCAGCATTTGCTAATGCACCAGCCGCGAAACCAGCAACTAAGCCTGGACGATCCCCAATACTAGAAGCAATAAAACCAGCTAAGACAGGTAACATAAAGCCAAATGCTGCGCCACCAATTTGGTTAAACCAGCTAGCTACGTCATTGTAATTCCCTAAATTGGCTAATTGATCTTGAGGAACCCCGATAAATTGATCAATCATAAAGGAAAGAGCAATGGCAATTCCGCCACCAATAACGAAAGGTAACATATGAGAAACACCATTCATTAAATCTTTATAGATACGAGAACCGATTGAACCTTCCGCTGAATCCTCTTGGTCGCTTGCAGCCGAGTCACTGCCATGGAAAGTAGGAGCTTCACCACTAATGGCTAAGTTAATTAGTTCTTCGGTTTTACGAATTCCATCACTAACGGGACGGTTGACTAATTTTTTACCGTCAAAACGATTCATTTCTACTTTTTTATCGGCTGCGACAATCACGCCATCAGCACGAGCAATATCTTCAGCAGTTAAACGATTTTTAATTCCTTCTGAACCGTTTGTTTCTACTTTAATGTCTACGCCCATTTCTTTTGCTTTTTTCTTCAGCGCATCTTCGGCCATGTAAGTATGAGCAATTCCTGTAGGACAAGCAGTCACAGCAATAATATATTTACGATTGCTTTCTGGTGCTGGCGTTGTTTGTTCTTGTTCTGCTTTTTCTTCCGCTTCTTTTTGATCTTCTGCTGCTTGGAAAAGAGCTTGTACTGCTTCTGGAGTTTCCGCTTCTTTCAATTTACCAACAAATTCTGGATCGATAAGTAATCGAGAAAGGGCCGCAAGCGCTTGGAGATGTGTATCATTGGCGCCTTCTGGAGCAGCAATCATGAAGAATAGATAAGTAGGTTGTCCATCTAGTGCTTCATAATCAACACCTTTTTTACTTTTAGCGAAAAGAACTGTCGGTTCTTTTACGGCACTGTTTTTTGCGTGAGGCATAGCGATGCCGTCGCCTAAACCAGTCGATGTTTGTGCTTCGCGTTTTAAAATTCCTTCTTTGTAAGTGTCAATGTCAGAGATGCGGCCACCATCGTATAATTTTTGGACCATTTCATCAATCGCGCCTTTTTTATCAGTAGCTTGTAAATCCATAATCATGACATCTTTTATTAATAAATCATTAATGTTCACTCTATTTTCCTCCCTTAGTGGATTTATTCTGAAATTTTTTCAATTGTTACTTCGTGAATAAGTTCTTGGATAAAATCTTCTGAGGCTAAATCATCAGAAAAAGCAGTCGCGCTACCGCAAGCGACACCCCATTTGAAAGCCTCTAAAGGATCTTGTGTTTTTGAAAAGTTGCCAATAAAACCAGCAATCATTGAGTCGCCAGCGCCGACAGAATTTTTCAGTGGACGTTTTAAAACGTTGGAACGATAAACACCTTCTGTTGTGAAAAGTAATGCACCATCACCAGCCATTGAGATAATTACGTGTTGTGCTCCTTCTTCTAGTAACCGATGTCCATAAGGTAAAATATCTTCAATACTTGTAAAGGTTGTATGATATAATTCTGCCAACTCATGATTATTTGGCTTGACCAATAAAGGCTTTTGTGACAAAGCGTTCATTAAATCTTCACCTGTCGTATCAATAACAAATTCTGCGCCTTTTTCCTTCACAATTTGGATTAATTCTTCGTAAAATCCTTTGCGTAGAGAAGCAGGTGTACTTCCTGAAAGAACAACAATATCACCAGCCTGAACACGACTAACTGCTTGTTTTAGTTCTTGAATTTCTTCGTTTGTTAGAGCAGGTCCTAAGCCGTTAATTTCTGTTTCAGTATCTGATTTCAATTTAATGTTGATTCGTGTATCAGCAGACACGGGAGTGAAATTCGTTTGGATTTCTTCTTTTTTCAACCAATCAGCAATGAATGAGCCTGTAAAACCACCTAAAAAACCTAAGGCAGTGGATTCTGTCTCCATACGTTTTAAAATACGTGAAACGTTGATTCCTTTGCCGCCAGGTAATTTAAAATCATTCGTCATCCGATTTAAATCACCAATTTGTAGATGATCGACATGAACGATAAAGTCGATAGAAGGGTTTAAAGTCACTGTGTAAATCATTTGTTTGCCTCCATTAAAATAGTTTTTTGCTGGAATCCTTGAAGCGATTCAGCAGGGCAGTAGTCAGTTAGTAAAGTAACTGACTCTAATTCTTCCACTTTGGTAAACGTTACTTCATTAAATTTTGTATGATCCAGTAAAACATAGGCTGTTTCTGCTTGATGAATAGCCAAGGCTTTTAGCGCTGCTTCTTCGGGATCAGGCGTCGTTAAACCAAACTCTAAATGTGCGCCGTTAGTTCCTAAAAAAGCTTTGTTAAAACGAAAATGTTGTAGCTGTTCCATACTAGTGGCACCAATGATTGCTTTAGTGGAGAGCTTCAAAGTACCACCAAGCATAATAGTGGGAATTTCCATATCGCTAAGTTTTGCAGCGTGATGCACGGAATTCGTCACTACATGGATTTGTTTCCCAACTAAAAAAGGGATCATTTCTAACGTGGTTGAACCAGCATCTAAATAGATCATATCGCCATCTTGTACACAACTAGCGGCTAAAGAAGCAATCTTTTGCTTTTCGTGCGTGTTTTTGATTGATTTTTCCGTCATGTTTTGTTCAAAGCCTAAATTAAGAATACGCTTAGCGCCGCCGTGAATGCGTTCTAACAAATTGGCGTCTTCTAATTCTTGTAAATCGCGGCGGATTGTGGATTCTGAAGCATTGAACAAGCTAGCAAGTTCTTGCGATTTGACGACTGATTTTTGATCTAACAATTGTAAAATTTTTTGATGTCGTTCTTCCGTAAGCATTTTCATCCCTCATTTCATGGATATAATAGCACAAATGAAAACGCTAATCAATCTAAAACGGTCAAAAACATTCAAAAAAATTAAAAAACAGTCATAAGAAAAAAAGAAAGCTGCTGAACTCAGGTTCAGCAGCTTTCTTTAATTCACTAAATCATTCGGTAAAGTTTTTTGATAAATCTCTTTTTTGACTTGGTAAGCGAGTTTTTCATCGGTCAAAATAATGAGCACATCGCCAACATGCATAACAGTATCACCATGTGTTAAAATTTCCGATTCGCCACGGCGAATGGAAGTGAGCAACATTTGTTTAGGCCAGACAAAATCACGTACCATCGTATCATCTAAGGAACTTTCTGCAGTGATAGGTAATTCAATAATCGTTTTGTGGCCACGAATATTACTTACTTTAGAAGGAACCAAACGTTCTAATAAGCTTTCATAAATTGGCTTGCCGCCAAGACTATCGATGGTAATATAACTAACTAAAGCGACAACTCCTAAAGACATTAAATGAGAAAAATTGCCGACCATTTCTGTTACTAAAATAATCGCTGTTAACGGTGCTTTACCAATCGCAGTAAAATAACCAGCCATGGCAAAAATTAAAAAGTTTTTCACAAAAATTGGATCCATCCCTACGTATTGGACAAGTAGACTGCCATACAATGTTCCGATAATGGCACCTAAAGTTAGAATAGGCAAGAAAATACCACCAGGGAGATTCGAACCGTAAGAAACCATTGAAAAAACAAAACGTAAAACCAGTAAGCCGACTAAAGCCCAAATAGTGGCCGGTTGATTGCCTAAAGCTAAAACAATTTGATTCCCACCGCCAAGTAAATGTGGAAAGAAATAACCAATCGGTAAAATCAAAATAAAAGGAACAAAACCATAATAATTAGAAGAAAGGCCTTTGATTTTTCCATATACTTTTGGTAAGGACAACAATGTTTTTTGATATATCCAACCTAATAATCCTAGCAAAACGCCCAGCAGTACTAATGTCCAATAGTACTCTAAAGGCAAAGATTTAACCGGACCAATATAAAGAACTGGCTGCAATCCGAAGAAATGCAAAGAAACAAAGTTAGCGGAAATGGCCGCAGAAAAAGAGGTTAACCAAACTAAAGGTGAAAAGGAATGGTGAACCTCTTCTAGAACAAATAAAAGTCCTGCGATTGGTGCATTAAAAGCGGCGGCTAAACCAGCACTGGCACCACTACTGATTAAAATTTTTTCTTCAGACTTGGTGCTTTGCCGCCATTGACTATAGCCTTGTCCAACCACTGCACCTAGTTGAATTGAAGGACCTTCACGTCCCAAAAATAGCCCAGGACTAATCGCTAAGATCCCACCGATAAATTTTTTCCAAAGCACTGGAAACCAATGAATTTCTAATTGACCTTGAAGTTGTCCTTCCACTTGGGGAATGCCACTGCCTTTAATTGCTGGTTCGCTTTTGATCAGTCGTCCTAATAAATAAGCAAGCACGAGAGAAAATAAGAACCAAGGAATCATCCAAAAGGGTTTTTCGTGAAACGTTTGATACAGATGCACGACTTGTTCGCCAATTTTTTCAATGCCTAAGCGAAATAAGCTGACAACAAAGCCGACCAGGATTCCGACGACGATGCCTTTAAGGATAAAGCCGATTCGGGTACCATCTAATTGTTTAATTTCATGTACATCATTATTCATTTCATTTTTAGCCTCCATCACTACTTACTAATGTACTGCGGTTTGACTTGATTTACAAGAAAATTTCATATAAAAAGAAAAAGATTTTTTGTTCTTTTCTAAAGAACTTCAAAGGGATTTTTGGTATACTGTATAAGATTGAAAAAAGAGAGAGGACGTTTAATATGACACAAAAACATGCCTTGGTTCAGGGAATGAATCCTCGACAAGAAGAAGCCGTTTTGCATACAGAAGGACCACTGTTAGTCATGGCTGGTGCTGGTAGTGGAAAAACGCGGGTTTTAACACACCGAATTGCCTATCTAATTGAGGAAAAAGAAGTAAATCCATGGAATATTTTGGCGATTACGTTTACCAATAAAGCTGCTAAAGAAATGAAAGAGCGTGTAAATAAACTACTGGAAACGGGTGGCGAAGATGTATGGGTCTCCACTTTTCACTCCATGTGTGTAAGAATTTTACGTCGTGATGTGGATCAGATTGGTTACAACCGTAATTTTACAATTATTGACCCATCGGAACAAAAAACATTAATGAAACGCATCTTAAACGACTTAAATATTGATTCAAAAAAATATGATCCTCGCTCAATTTTAGGTACGATTAGCAATGCCAAAAATGAATTACAAACGCCTGAAAAAGTTGCTGAAATGCAAGGTTCCTTATATGAAGAAATTGTCGCAAAATGCTATGAAGCCTATCAAAAAGAATTACGCAAAAACCAATGTATGGATTTTGATGATTTGATTATGAATACGATTCGTTTATTTAATGAACAACCAGATACGTTGGCTTTCTACCAAAATAAATTTCACTATATTCATGTGGATGAATACCAAGATACCAATCATGCACAATATACCTTAGTCAATTTATTGGCTGCACGTTTCAAAAATCTGTGTGTCGTAGGTGATGCCGACCAAAGTATCTATGGTTGGCGCGGGGCGGATATGCAAAATATCTTGGATTTTGAAAAAGATTATCCAGATGCCAGTGTAATTTTGCTAGAACAAAATTATCGATCCACCAAAAACATTTTGGCGGCTGCGAATGATGTCATCAAAAATAACCGTAACCGCCGCGAGAAAGAACTGTGGACAGAAAATATAGACGGTGAAAAAATTGTCTATTATCGCGGGGACACAGAACGGGATGAAACACAATTTATTGTGAGCCAAATCCAAAAAGAAATGCGGGAAAATGACCGAATTTATGGTGATTTTGCGGTATTATATCGGACCAATGCCCAATCCCGTGTAGTGGAAGAAATGCTCTTGAAATCTAATATTCCGTATACCATGGTGGGCGGACATAAATTCTACGACCGTAAAGAAATTAAAGATATTTTGGCTTATTTAAGTTTGATTGCCAATCCAGATGATTCGATTAGTTTTGAACGAATTGTCAATGAACCAAAACGAGGAATCGGTAAAAGTTCAATTGAAAAATTACGGCTATTTGCGGATACGCATGGTTGGGCTTTGCTGGAAGCTGCCCAAAATGTTGATTTGGCAAATATTTCAGGAAAAGCGGGTAAAGAGCTTGGTAATTTTGGCATGATGATTCAAGACTTAACGAAAACAGTGCCCTATTTAACGATTACAGAATTGGTGAAAGAAACTTTACAACGTAGTGGTTATCGGGAAGCTTTGATGGCGCAAAATAATTTAGAGTCTCAAGCTCGCTTAGAAAACTTGGACGAATTTTTATCTGTGACACAAGAATTTGATAAACGTTTTGAAGCGCAAAACAACGACGATCCAAATGGCGAAGAAACAAAATTGGCGGATTTTTTAACAGATTTAGCCTTGGTTTCTGATCTAGATAATTTAGAAGAGAGCTCTTCACAAGTAACCTTAATGACGTTGCATGCGGCCAAAGGGCTGGAATTTCCAGTGGTCTTTTTAATGGGCTTAGAAGAAGGGGTTTTCCCATTATCACGTGCCATGCTAGAAGAAAGTGAACTGGAAGAAGAACGGCGCTTGGCTTATGTTGGTATCACACGAGCGGAAGAAGCCCTGTTCTTAACGAATGCTTATTCGAGAACATTATATGGTCGCACGCAATATAATCGACCAAGTCGCTTTTTAGAAGAAATTGAGGCGGAGCGTTTAATGAAACAAGGGGCGGCGGCCAATTTACAGAAAGCTCCAGCGCGCACCTTTGATCCTAAAGTATTCAAGCCCAGCGCAAGTAAACCAGCTTATACACAGCCAGCTACAAAATCAGTTAGCAACAAAGTGGCAAGTGGTGGCGAAAAAGTTTCCTGGCAAGCAGGTGATAAGGTCCAACATAAAGCATGGGGCGTTGGTACAGTCGTTCGTGTAGGCGGTTCGGCCAAAGACTTAGAGTTGGACATTGCTTTCCCTGAAAAAGGCATAAAACGGTTGTTAGCGGCATTTGCACCTATTGAAAAAATTTAACATGCAAAATAGATCAGCGATTTAATGAGAAATCATCATTAGATAAATTCTTTTTATTTTCTATCTTAGTGTAAATGTGTTAAAAAGACGATAAGAGCATTACACTTATGAGGAGGAGTTCTACGATGGAACAACAACCATTAACATTAACGGCGGCGACAACTCGTGCGCAAGAATTAAGAAAACAACTCAATCAATATTCCCATGAATATTATGTCAAAGATCAACCATCCGTAGAAGATTATGTTTACGATCGTTTGTATAAAGAGTTAGTCGATATTGAAACGGAGTTTCCTGATTTAATCACGCCAGATTCGCCGACACAACGTGTAGGTGGCAAAGTTTTATCTGGTTTTGAAAAAGCTCCGCATGACATTCCAATGTATAGTTTAAATGATGGGTTTAGCAAGGAAGACATTTTTGCTTTTGATGAACGTGTTCGTAAGGCGATTGGTAAACCCGTTGCTTACTGTTGCGAGTTAAAAATTGATGGGTTAGCAATTTCATTACGTTATGAAAACGGGGTGTTTGTACGCGGAGCAACACGAGGCGATGGAACGGTTGGTGAAAACATTACAGAGAACTTACGAACGGTTCGCTCTGTACCGATGCGTTTAACGGAGCCCATTTCAGTGGAAGTTCGTGGCGAGTGCTACATGCCTAAACAATCCTTTGTCGCATTGAATGAAGAACGTGAAGAAAATGGCCAAGATATTTTTGCCAATCCTCGGAATGCAGCGGCGGGAAGCTTGCGCCAATTAGACACAAAAATTGTGGCAAAACGGAACTTAAATACGTTTTTATACACAGTTGCTGACTTTGGACCAATGAAAGCGAAGACGCAGTTTGAGGCATTAGAAGAGCTTTCTGCAATTGGTTTTAGAACCAATCCCGAACGGCAATTATGTCAGTCAATCGATGAAGTTTGGGCCTACATTGAAGAATACCATGAAAAGCGGAGCACTTTGCCATACGAAATCGATGGAATTGTGATTAAAGTGAACGAATTTGCGTTGCAAGATGAATTAGGTTTCACTGTCAAAGCACCTCGCTGGGCGATTGCCTACAAATTTCCACCAGAAGAAGCAGAAACAGTAGTGGAAGATATTGAATGGACAATTGGGCGCACGGGGGTGGTCACTCCTACTGCGGTCATGGCTCCTGTACGAGTCGCGGGAACCACGGTTAGTCGGGCAAGTTTGCATAATGCAGATTTTATTCAAATGAAAGATATCCGTTTAAATGATCATGTTATTATTTACAAAGCCGGCGATATTATCCCAGAAGTAGCGCAAGTCCTAGTTGAAAAACGTGCAGCCGATAGTCAGCCTTATGAAATGCCGACCCATTGTCCAATTTGTCATAGTGAGTTGGTGCATTTAGATGAGGAAGTGGCGTTACGTTGTATTAATCCAAAATGCCCTGCGCAAATTAAAGAAGGGCTGAATCACTTTGTCTCACGAAACGCAATGAACATTGATGGCTTGGGGCCACGAGTGTTAGCACAAATGTATGACAAAGGATTAGTGAAAGACGTAGCGGATCTGTATTTCTTAACAGAAGAACAATTAATGACTTTGGATAAAATCAAAGAAAAATCAGCAAACAACATTTATACTGCCATTCAAGGGAGTAAAGAAAACTCTGTCGAACGTTTGATTTTTGGCTTAGGGATTCGCCATGTGGGTGCGAAAGCGGCGAAAATTTTAGCGGAGCATTTTGGTGATTTACCAACCTTAAGTCGTGCAACTGCGGAAGAAATTGTGGCTTTGGATTCAATTGGCGAAACAATCGCAGACAGCGTTGTGACGTATTTTGAAAATGAGGAAGTTCATGAATTAATGGCTGAACTGGAAAAAGCCCAAGTGAACTTGACATATAAAGGTCTCCGGACAGAACAATTAGCAGAAGTGGAGTCACCTTTCAAAGACAAAACAGTTGTTTTAACAGGAAAATTAACGCAGTACACTCGCGAAGAAGCCAAAGAAAAAATTGAAAATCTTGGTGGAAAAGTTACAGGGAGTGTTTCGAAAAAAACTGACATTGTGGTTGCTGGCGAAGATGCAGGCAGTAAATTAACCAAAGCTGAAAGCTTAGGCGTGAGCGTTTGGAATGAACAAGAAATGGTCGATGCGTTAGATGCAAGTCATTTTTAAGAAGAAAAATTAACGTTGTCAGATTTTATGTAGTAATTTGATGGTATGCTTATTTTAGTCATAAAAGTTATATGAACGAGGAATTTCTGAGTTGAGAAAGGAGGTTGATGCTTATGCGCAATTCTTCTTACTTTAACGAAAGGAGCAATGTTTTTGTCCGTTGAAGCAGCGCTAGGACTGATGATTGGTTTTGCAACACTTGTTGTGACCATTATCTTCGGTATCTTAGCGCTTGTCTTAGACAACAAAAATAACCGTTCATAAGCTTTGAGGAGCTGAACGGTTAAGCGTTTGAAATAAAACCAATAACTCAGTAAGCCGCTAGTTCTTATAACTAGTAGTGGCTATTAGAGAGGTATGTTCCTGCATATCTCTCTTTTCATTTTCATAATAACATATTTCCGTCATTTTTGCGAGCGACAAATTATCAATGAAATTCAAGGTTTCATCTAAAATATCCGACCATTTTATGGTAGAATGGGAACAGAGTGAACAGCTGTGCTAAGCTGTTTAAAGAAATACAGTCCAATTGATTAATCTGAAAATGAAAATTTCAGTAAATGATAGAAAGAAGGGTATCTATGGCAATTACAGAAGAACAAGTCAAACATGTCGCTAAATTATCAAAATTATCTTTCTCCGAAGAAGAATTAGCGGACTTTACCAATCAACTAGATAAAATTATTGATATGGTGGAATTACTAGAAGAAGTAGATACAACAGGGGTTCCTTTTACTTCAAATGTGAATGAATCAATCAATGTTATGCGTGAAGACGTAGCGACACCAGGAATGGACCGTAAAGAATTAATGCGGAATGTTCCGGAATCAGAGAATGGTTACATTAAAGTGCCTGCAATTATGGATAACGGGGAGGCAGGAGCCTAATGGAAAAATTATACGACAAATCGTTAACAGAGTTACATGATTTATTGGTTTCAAAAGAAATCACTGCAGTTGATTTAACCGAAGAAACATTAAATCGTATTCAAGATACAGAAGAACAACTAGGTTCTTTTATCACAGTTAGTGAAGAAAAAGCAATGACATTAGCCAAAGCGATTGACTTAAAAGGCATCACTGAAAGTAATCCATTAGCTGGGATTCCAATTGGGATTAAAGACAACATTGTCACAAAAGATATTTTAACAACAGCTGGCTCAAAAATGTTACACAATTTTGACCCAATTTATGATGCGACCGTGATGGATAAAGTCTATCAAGCGGATATGATTCCAGTCGGAAAATTGAACATGGATGAATTTGCCATGGGCGGAAGTACGGAAACGTCTTACTTTAAGAAAACAAAAAATGCTTGGGATCAAACCAAAGTTCCTGGCGGTTCTTCTGGTGGTTCAGCTTCTGCTGTCGCAGCCGGACAAGTCCCAGTTTCTTTAGGGAGCGATACAGGTGGCAGTATCCGCCAACCAGCCGCATTCAACGGTATTGTGGGCTTGAAACCAACATATGGACGTGTGTCTCGTTTTGGTTTGATTGCTTTTGCTTCAAGTTTAGACCAAATTGGTCCATTGACACGAAACGTTAAAGACAATGCCTTAGCTTTAAATGCAATTAGTGGTTATGACGAAAAAGACGGCACTTCTGCAGGCGTTTCTGTTCCTGATTTTACGGCAGATTTAACTGGCGACATCAAAGGCATGAAAATTGCTTTGCCAAAAGAATACTTAGGTGAAGGGGTACAACCTGATGTTCGTGAAGCGGTATTAAAAGCAGCAGAAACATTTAAATCTTTAGGAGCAACGGTGGAAGAAGTTAGTTTGCCACATTCTAAATACGGCGTAGCGGTTTATTATATTATTGCCTCTTCAGAAGCAAGTTCAAACTTACAACGCTTTGATGGTATTCGTTATGGTTACCGTTCCGAAAATGTCCAAAATCTAGAAGATGTCTATGTTAATTCACGTTCTGAAGGTTTCGGAACAGAAGTTAAACGTCGGATTATGTTAGGAACCTTCTCTTTAAGTGCTGGTTATTATGATGCGCACTTTAAAAAGGCTGGTCAAGTCCGTACACTAATCAAACAAGATTTTGAGAATGTCTTTGCGGATTATGACTTAATCATTGGCCCATCCACACCAACAGTTGCCTTTGGTCTAGGGGAAAACATCAATGATCCAATCACAATGTATATGAATGATATTTTAACCATTCCTGTCAACTTAGCAGGACTACCAGGCATGTCCATTCCAGCAGGATTCTCAGAAGGATTGCCAGTTGGTTTACAAATTATTGGAAAACATTTTGACGAACATACAATGTATAAAGCAGCCTATGCTTTTGAACAAGCGACAGATTTCCATACGAAAAAACCAGTCATTTTAGGGGGAACGATTAATGAACTTTGAAACTGTCATTGGATTAGAAGTCCACGTAGAATTGAAAACCAACTCTAAAATTTTCTCCTCTGCGCCAGCGCATTTCGGAGCAGAACCAAACAGCAACACAAACGTGGTTGACTGGAGTTACCCAGGTGTTTTACCTGTGATGAATAAAGGTGCTTTAGAATTTGGCATGAAAGCAGCACTTGCCTTGAACTGTGAAATTTCAAAAGAAACACATTTTGACCGTAAAAACTATTTTTACCCAGATAACCCGAAAGCATACCAAATTTCTCAATTTGATCAACCAATCGGACATGATGGTTGGATTGAAATTGAAGTCGAAGGCAAAAAGAAAAAAATTCGCATTGAACGTGTGCATTTAGAAGAAGATGCTGGGAAAAATATTCACGGCACAGATGGCTATTCTTATGTAGACTTGAATCGTCAAGGCACGCCTTTAATTGAAATCGTTTCTGAAGCAGACATGCGTTCACCAGAAGAAGCGTATGCTTATTTAGAAGCGTTGCGTTCAATTATCCAATTTACAGAAGTTTCTGATGTGAAAATGGAAGAAGGTTCTATGCGTTGTGATGCCAATATTTCTTTACGTCCGTATGGTCAAGAAGAATTTGGTACTAAAGCGGAATTAAAGAACTTGAACTCTATGAACTTTGTAAAAAAAGGTTTAGCTTATGAAGAAAAACGCCAGGCCAAAGTCCTATTATCTGGTGGCGAAATTCAACAAGAAACACGCCGCTTTGATGAAGCAACTAGTACAACGTTGCTTATGCGTGTTAAAGAAGGCTCAAGTGACTACCGTTACTTCCCAGAGCCAGATGTTCCTCGTTTTTCAATTGATGATGAATGGATTGAAAAAGTTCGCGCTAGTTTGCCAGAAATGCCAGCCTCACGTCGTGCCCGTTATATCAGTGAATTAGGGTTACCTGAATACGACGCAATGGTCTTGACTTTAACGAAAGAAATGTCAGATTTCTTTGAAGCAACTCTAGCAAACGGTGCAGATGCGAAACAAGCATCAAACTGGTTAATGGGCGAAGTTTCTGCTTACTTAAACAGTGAAAAAGTTGAATTAGCTGATACTAAACTGACACCAGAAAATCTAGCGGGTATGATTACTTTGATTAACGATGGCACAATCAGCTCGAAAATTGCGAAGAAAGTGTTCAAAGAGTTAATTGAAAACGGTGGAGATGCTAAAGAAGTTGTCGAAGCAAAAGGCCTTGTTCAATTATCTGATCCAGCGCAATTATTACCAATGATTAACGAAGTTTTAGACAACAACCAACAATCAATTGATGACTTTAAAAACGGAAAAGACCGTGCAGTTGGTTTCCTTGTTGGACAAATTATGAAAGCAACTCGTGGACAAGCAAACCCAGGTGTGGTTAACAAGTTATTGCAAGAAGAGCTTTCAAAACGATAAGAAAGTAGCAGGCAAACCATGAAAAAAGCTAGAGTGATTTATAATCCAACGTCAGGAAAAGAGTTAATCAAAAAGAACTTAGCCGATATTTTATCTATTTTAGAAGAATGTGGTTATGAAGCCAGTGCATTTGCGACCACACCAGAAGAAAATTCAGCACGCAATGAAGCACATCGTGCTGCGCGTGCAGGATTTGATTTACTAGTAGCAGCAGGTGGAGATGGGACCATTAATGAAGTCGTGAATGGGATTGCTCCGTTGAAGCGGCGCCCTAAAATGGCCATTATTCCTGCTGGAACGACGAATGACTATGCACGGGCATTGAAGATTCCTCGTGATAATATCGTTAAGGCAGCAGAAGTGATTAAAAAAAATCAAACTGTCAAAATGGATATTGGCCAAGCCGGCAAAAATTACTTTATCAATATTGCGGCGGGTGGTCATTTAACGGAACTGACTTATGAAGTTCCATCAGAGTTGAAAAGTATTTTTGGTTACTTAGCGTACTTAGCCAAAGGAGCCGAAATGTTGCCGCGAGTGAAGCCGATTAAAATGCGCATGACGTATGATGAAGGTGTGTACGAAGGCAATGCATCAATGTTTTTCCTAGGGCTGACTAACTCGGTGGGTGGTTTTGAGCAAATCGTACCAGATGCTAAATTAGACGATGGTAAGTTTTCATTAATCATTGTAAAAACAGCCAATATTTTTGAGATTCTTCATTTAGTTGCGTTAATGTTAAATGGTGGAAAGCATGTTGAAGATCATCGACTAATCTATACAAAGACCAGCTATTTACATGCAGAAACGTTAGAAAAGAACAATAAAATGATGATTAATTTAGATGGTGAATATGGAGGCGATGCTCCAATGACCTTTAAAAATATGCATCAACACATTGAAATTTTTGCAAATGGTGATGCACTGCCGTCCAATGCAATTATGGGTTCTGTCTTAACTGGTAGCGATGAGATTGTCGTAGAATCAGAAGACGAAGAGGAAGAAGCATATAACGAAGCTAGCAAAGAATTTGTCAAAGAAGTTGAACGACTAACAGACGAAGATATTGATGGCGATGGAAAGATTGCCGAAAAAGAAAAGCACTAGGTAGTCCGTGAATAGCTAATGAAAGATTTAGTTGATAAGATCTTTCATTGGCTATTTTTTGACTAAGGGAAAGGGTCTCATTCTTTTATTTACCTAAAAAGTTCAAACGGAATTGCTAAATCTCCATGAAAATTCGTTGTTGCTTTTCTTAGGTATTTTCATTAGAATGAGTGAAGTGTATAAAAAGAAGGAGCGACTTATGAAAAATTATCCAGTAAAGAAAAATGACGTCATTGAAGTAGAAATCATTGACTTGACGCATGATGGTTTAGGCGTGGCAAAAGTGGACCATTATCCATTGTTTATTGAAAATGCCTTACCAGGTGAAAAACTTGAAATCAAAGTCTTAAAAACAGGCAAAAGTTTTGGTTATGGGAAAGTATTGACTGTCCTAAAAAGCAGTGAACAGCGTGTTCCCGTGAAAGATGAAAACTTTACAAAAGTCGGGATTAGTCCGTTGCAACATTTAGCGTACGGCGCCCAACTATCATTTAAAACGCAACAAGTCGAAAATGTTATGCAACGTGTCGCTAAATTGCCAGAAGTCCCTGTTTTACCAACAATTGGGATGAACGATCCGTGGCATTACCGGAACAAAGCACAAATTCCCGTGCGTAAAATTGACAACCAACTACAAACAGGTTTTTTCCGGAAAAATAGCCATGATTTAATTCCAATGGAACATTTTTATATTCAAGACCCAGAAATTGATGCAGCAATTGTTAAAATCCGTGACATTATGCGTAAATATAGCGTAAAACCTTATAACGAATCTGATAATACAGGGAACTTACGCCATATTGTCGTTCGTCGTGGCTACCATACTGGGGAGATGATGGTTGTTCTAATTACGAGAACACCGAAATTATTCCCAATTAGTAAAATTGTGCCAGATATTTTGGAAGCTATTCCGGAAGTAGTCAGCATTGTACAAAATGTAAATCCAAAACGAACCAATGTCATTTTTGGCGACGAAACCATCTTATTACATGGGTCTGAAAAAATTACAGATACTATTTTTGATTTGAAATTTGAAATTTCCGCGCGTTCATTTTATCAAGTAAATCCACAACAAACAGAAGTGATGTATCAAAAAGTTAAAGAGTATGCGGCTTTAACAGGCAATGAAATTGTGGTGGATGCCTATTGTGGGATTGGAACGATTGGCTTAACTTTAGCCCAAGACGCAAAGCAAGTTTACGGTATTGAAGTAATTGAAGAAGCGGTCAAAGATGCAGAAAATAATGCTAAATTAAACAACATTGAGAATGCCACTTTCACGGCTGGTTTAGCGGAAGAATTATTGCCAAAATTAGTTGAAAATGGCTTGCAACCAGATGTTGTGGTGGTGGATCCACCACGGAAAGGGTTAGACGGTCAATTAGTAAACACATTAATTGAAACGCAACCTGAACGAATTGTTTATGTCAGCTGTAATCCAGCCACACTCGCTCGCGACATTGCATTATTAACAGAAGGTGGCTATGAAGCAAAAGAAATTCAACCAGTGGATAATTTCCCACAAACGACCCACATTGAATCTGTCACGTTATTAACAAAGGCGGTGGATTAAATGAATGAAAAAGAAAAAATGTTAGAATTAATTAAAAAGAAACAAGGTGGTGGCCGTTCTAAAAAAATGGAAACTCCCAAAAATGATCGTAAAAACATGCGCAAAGGGCCTAAAATTTTTAATAAATAAGCGGTTATCAGTAAAAAGTTGAGGTCGGGACAGAAGCGTTTAACTCCGAGAAATAAGAAGGAATTTCCGAAAATTGTTCTGTAATTTTTGGAGAATTCCGGCTTATTTCCGAAGGAGTTGCTTTTGTTCCCGCCGTTTATCAGTTTTTGAGCGTGGAGCAAAAATCCAAAGTGATTTTTGTCCCACGCTCAACTTTTTTGTTAAAGCATTCCTAGCCAAACAAATAAGTTGTTATTTTGCTAGGAAATCTGTTATTTTAGACAAAAGACAAGGAGGGCTATTCAGTGGAATATGTAACAACATTAGAAGAATTAGAAGAAAAAATTACAGACAATCGTCTACAAGCCGTCTTTTTGACAGCAAAAAATTGTAGTGTTTGTACAGTTGATAAACCGATTGTCGAAAAAATTGCAACAAAATATGAATTTCCTACATACATTGCAGAAGCTGATAAAAGTCCAGAAATAATTGGACAATTAAATGCTTTTTCTGCACCGACCATTATCTTATACTATGAAGGAAAAGAAATTCATCGCCAAGCTAAAATTATTAACTTTCAAGAAATTGAAAAGAGAGTTCGACAAGTACAAGAAAATAGTTAATCAAAAAGGAAGCCACCGATCACGGAGGCTTCCTTTTTAATTATCTCGCTAAATGTTCAGTTTGTTGTTGAGAAAAAAGTTGATAACTGACAAAAACTTCTGCTCTTTTGTTTACTTCTAATTTAACGAAAATATTGTGGATATGTGTTTTTACTGTCCCGATTGATAGGAATAGTTCGTTGGCTATATCTTGATTTGTTTTGCACTCTAAAAGTAACGAAAGCACTTCTCGTTCTCGCTGCGTTAATTGATAGGCATCACAAAAAGGCGCCAAAAGTACGGGTTCATCTGATTGATTTTCTTCCAATTTAGCAGCGTCTTTTTCAAGCACCGACAGAGGAAAATCACGATTACAGAAGTAGATAATGGCGATCGAGAGAATGATTGTATAAATATCTTCAGAAACGTTTCGGTTGTTAATTTTAAAGACAATATCAGAATATTGGTCAATGTTAAAAATAACGAAGGTATCTTCCAAAAGAATCGCCACACCGAAACCAATGCTTAGCCAACCAATAAAACGAAGATATTTTTTCGCAAGGGCTGATAAAGGATCTATTCGTAATTGATAGAGCGCATAGCATCCAAGGTAAATTAAAAATAGCTGATTGGGTAAATAGTACAACCAAACTTTTAAGGCGGAATTTTGTGAAAATGGAATAGCTAGCATCCATAAACCAATTAAAAATAACCAGACAAATTGATAATTTTTAAAAGGACGACCACTAATAGTATTGATAATAGCCAGATAGGCAAAATTACAACAAATAAAAATGATGGTCTTTAAAAAAGGTGCGGTCATAAAGGTCTGATTATATTCGGTTGCAAACGAATTAATGAACTCAGTCATATAAACAATCACATTGTCACAAATAAAAATAACCATTAAAAAGAGAAGCAATAAAAAAATCGGTTGTTTATTTTTCAAGTAAAGATTTAAGGTAAAGGTTGAAGTAAACGAATATAAAATAATCAACAAGATGTTATAAATAAAAACAAATGTCACGATTGGAAACCCCTTTCATCTTTTATTTTAAGTGAATGATTTTTCAAAATAATTATACCATTTTCAAATCTATGATTGGTCAGAAATTAGAGAGAAATCCGCCTAAACTTTTATAAACCCCTGGTGTACCAACGGTTTATAACCATAAATAAACTTTTTTTAATGAAAAATCACGCCAAGAAAGAAAGCGTTTTCTAACTTTTGGTGGATAGTAAACTCTTCGCTAAACTTGGTAAAGTCAATGTGTAAACAAAAACAACTTTTAGGAGGAACACATCATGAAAAGAGATTACGTTACAACAGAAACATATACGAAAGAGGAAATGCACTACTTAGTCGATTTATCATTAAAAATTAAAGAAGCGATTAAAAATGGGTATTATCCGCAACTGTTAAAAAACAAATCTTTAGGAATGATTTTCCAACAATCTTCAACTCGAACACGAGTATCTTTTGAAACTGCAATGGAACAATTAGGTGGACATGGCGAATATTTAGCACCTGGTCAAATTCAATTAGGGGGACATGAAACGATTGAAGATACCAGCCGTGTATTGTCACGTTTAGTAGATATTTTGATGGCTCGTGTGGAACGTCACCATAGTATTGTTGATTTAGCTAATTGTGCTACTATCCCAGTCATTAACGGTATGTCTGATTACAATCATCCAACCCAAGAATTAGGTGATTTGTGTACCATGGTTGAGCATTTACCAGAAGGCAAAAAATTAGAAGATTGTAAAGTTGTCTTTGTCGGAGATGCGACACAAGTTTGTTTTTCTTTAGGATTAATCACAACAAAAATGGGCATGAATTTTGTTCACTTCGGTCCAGAAGGCTTCCAATTAAATGAAGAGCATCAAGCGAAATTAGCAAAAAATTGTGAAGTTTCAGGCGGTAGCTTTTTGGTCACAGATGATGCAAGTTCTGTTGAAGGCGCTGATTTCTTGTACACGGATGTTTGGTATGGCTTGTACGAAGCGGAATTATCTGAAGAAGAACGTATGAAGGTTTTCTATCCAAAATATCAAGTGAATCAAGAAATGATGGATCGGGCAGGTGCCAATTGTAAATTCATGCACTGTTTACCAGCAACACGTGGGGAAGAAGTAACTGATGAAGTGATTGACGGTAAAAATTCTATTTGTTTCGATGAAGCAGAAAACCGTTTAACATCTATTCGTGGCTTATTAGTATATCTTATGAATGATTATGAAGCAAAAAATCCTTATGATTTAATCAAGCAAGCAGAAGCGAAAAAAGAACTAGAAGTTTTCTTAGACACTCAAAGCATTTAACGGCCAACTGTCCACTGATTGAAAAAATGAATCAGTGGACAGTTTATAAAGAGAGGAAGAGTCTTCATGGAGGGGAAAAAGAAATTTAGTTTAACGAGTGCCATTTTATCAGTCATCTGTGTGGTTTTCGTTGCTGAAGCAGCGGCGCCTGTTGCTGCAATTGGTAATTCTCAGTTTTTTTGGTGGATTTTCTTATTAATTGCATTCCTATTGCCATATGGGTTAATTTCATCAGAATTAGGAACAACTTATATTGGTGAAGGGGGCATCTATGATTGGGTGACCAAAGCATATGGTCATCGTTGGGGTGCCAGAGTTTCTTGGTATTATTGGATTAATTATCCATTGTGGCTAGCTTCATTAGCCGTTATGACGCCAGAACTATTAACGACAATTACAGGTATTAAGTTTTCAACACCGATGATGATTATTGTTGAATTAATTTTTACTTGGATTGTGGTTTGGATTAGTTTTTATCCAGTCAGCGACAGTATCTGGATTCTAAATGGAGCTGCCGTAATCAAGATGGTTTTAGCAGTCTTAATTGGTGGGCTAGGATTGTATGTAGCCTTGACGAAAGGTGTTGCCAATGAATTTACCTTGAAATCAATGCTACCAACGTTTGACTTAAGGAGTTTATCTTTTATTTCTGTAATCATTTTTAATTTGTTAGGGTTTGAAGTCATCTGTACGTTTGCAGATGATATGGAAAATCCTAAGAAGCAAATTCCACAAGCTATTGTAGCAGCGGGGTTAGTCATTGCGGCCATTTATATTTTTTCAGCCTTTGGAATTGGGGTAGCGATTCCCACCGATCAAATTAGTACCGGCAGTGGTATGATGGATAGCTTTAAACTATTGACAGGCTCGACAGAAGGTTGGTTCATTATGTTAATGGCTTTCCTATTCCTTCTTACGTTGTTCGGAAACATGATTTCTTGGTCATTAGGAGTCAATAATACAGCTTGTTATGCTGCTGAAAATGGTGACATGCCTAAATTTTTTGAAAAACGTAGTAAGAAAAATGACATGCCAATTGGGGCTGCTTTGATGAATGGCATTGTGGCATCGGTGGTCATTGTATTAGCACCAATTTTACCTAATCAAGATTTATTCTGGGCCTTTTTCTCCTTGAATGTCGTCCTATTCTTGTTATCGTATATCCCAGTTTTCCCAGCTTTTTATAAGCTTAGAAAAATTGATCCCGATACACCACGTCCGTTTAAAGTTAACGGAAAACCAGGATTTTTAAAAGTTTTAGTGGTTTTGCCAATGATTATGATTATTATTTCACTGATTTTCACAGCAGTGCCTTTAGATTTTAGTCCCGCAGCATTAAATGAAAAATTACCAATCACAATTGGGGCAATCATTTTTATTCTGTTTGGTGAAGTAATTATTTACGTGAAAAAAATTAAGAAGGGAACGAAAGAAAATGGCTAAACGAATTGTAGGAAGTACCCCTAAACAAGATGGCTTTAGAATGCCAGGAGAATTTGAACCACAAGAGAAAGTTTGGATGATTTGGCCAGAAAGACCGGATAATTGGCGTGATGGTGGTAAACCTGTCCAAGAAGCTTTTACTAATGTGGCCAAAGCAATTAGTCAATTTACACCGATGAATGTGGTGGTTTCTCAACAACAATTTCAAAATTGCCGTCGCCAATTGCCGCCAGAAATTACGGTTTACGAAATGTCAAACAATGATGCCTGGGTTCGTGATTGTGGACCATCATTTGTCATTAACGACCATGGAGAAATCCGTGGTGTGGATTGGACATTTAATGCTTGGGGGGGATTAGTAGATGGTTTATATTTCCCTTGGGACCAAGATGATTTGGTTGCACAAAAAATTTGTGAAATTGAGCATGTAGATTCTTATCGTACAGATGATTTTGTTTTAGAAGGCGGTTCATTCCACGTAGATGGACAAGGAACAGTCTTGACTACAGAAATGTGCTTATTAAGTGAAGGTCGAAATCCACAACTTTCAAAAGAAGCAATCGAACAAAAATTATGCGACTATTTAAATGTTGAAAAAGTTCTTTGGCTAGGTGATGGAATTGACCCAGAAGAAACTAATGGTCACGTGGATGATGTAGCTTGTTTTATTGCACCTGGTGAAGTGGCTTGTATTTACACCGAAGATCAAAATAGCCCATTTTATGAAGCGGCACAAGATGCGTATCAACGTTTGCTTAAAATGACTGATGCTAAAGGACGCCAATTAAAAGTCCACAAATTATGCTGTCCTGTCAAAAATGTAACCATTCAAGGTTCCTTCAAAATTGATTTCGTGGAAGGAACCATGCCAAGAGAAGACGGCGATATTTGTATCGCATCCTATATGAACTTTTTAATTACAAATGATGGCGTGATTGTGCCACAGTATGGTGATGAAAATGATCGTTTGGCTTTAGAGCAAGTTCAAGCGATGTTCCCAGATAAAAAAATTGTCGGCGTTAATACGGTAGAAGTTGTTTATGGGGGCGGCAATATTCACTGTATCACACAACAAGAACCAAAGCGCTAGGAGGGAAACAGATGTCAAAAATAGTGATTGCATTAGGTGGAAATGCGTTAGGAAATTCTTCGAAAGAACAATTGGCAAAAGCACAAACCGCGGCAAAATCCATTGTTGATTTAATTGAACAAGGCCATCAAGTGGTGATTGCTCATGGCAACGGGCCACAAGTTGGCAAAATTCGCTTAGCTTTTGAGGAAACGAGTCAATCTCCAGAAGATGTCGTGCCGTTTCCTGAATGCACAGCAATGAGCCAAGGCTATATTGGCTATCATTTACAACAAGCAATTGATGAAGAACTAGTAGCCAGAAATTTAGGGGAACAACCAGTTGTTACGTTAATTACACAAGTCGTGGTGGATCCGAAAGACCCAGCGTTTACAAAACCAACAAAACCAATTGGTGGTTATTATGACGAAGAAACAGCCAAACAGTTGATGGCGGAAACTGGGAACGTCTATCAAGAAGATGCGGGTCGAGGCTGGCGACGGGTAGTTCCTTCACCAAAACCAGTTGATATTTACGAAAAAGTTAGCTTGCGAACACTTGTTGATGCAGGACAAATCGTAATTGCTTGTGGTGGTGGCGGGGTTCCTATTGCCTATGATGGTCCAGTCTATCATGGTGTAGATGCAGTCATTGATAAAGACTTTGCGGCAGCAAAAATGGCTGAACTCATTGAAGCAGATGTTTTTGTGGTATTAACTGCAGTGGAACATGTTTTTGTTAACTTTGGTCAAGCAAATCAACAAGCTTTGACCGATGTTACGGTTACGGCAATGCAACAATATATAGAAGAAAATCAATTTGCGCCAGGTAGTATGTTACCTAAGGTGGAAGCGGCCATCAGTTTTGCAGAAAGTAAACCAAACCGCCAGGCGATTATCGGGCTTTTAGAATTAGCTTCGGAAGCAATCAAAGGAGAAAGTGGTACACGAATTACACAATAAATTCTCAGTATTTAACTTTTACAAAAGACTAAAACAAACGCATTTAGCGGACTATCTTAATCGTTAGAGAGTAGGACATCGGTCGTTTTGACGGATGTCCTACTCTCTATTTTGTCTTTTTAACGAACAAAACTGTTAGTTGTCATGCAAAAATAAACATAGTAAGATAATCTTTAAATGGTATAGGAGGATAAAAATGTCTAAATTTTTAAAAGTAATCGGAATAATTGCTGTTTTGTTAGTCATAATAGGCGCTGCAGCTTATTGGTTTATACTCAAAAAGTTCACTCTTGAGGCAGAAACCCCAGCAATGTACAATCAAGAGAGAATCGTTAAAACGATTGAAGACCAATTAAAAGAAACAGATGTACAAAAAGCTCGGACCAAAGCACCGTTGATTATTGAAAAAAATATCACTGAATTACAGCAAGCGATTGCCAACGGAGCATTGACCTATGAAGAACTTACGGCGTTTTATTTGGACCGTATTTTACAGTTCGATCAAATAGATAATGGCATGAACAGCATCTCTGAAATCAATCCGCAAGTAATTAAGGAAGCCAAGGCATTTGACCAGCAAGCCTCTCAAACACCGAAAAAGCCTTTGTATGGTATTCCTGTTACTTTGAAAGAAAATATAAATACGACCAACATGATTTCGAGTGCAGGAGCTTATGCCTTACGCACGTTCAAGCCTAAGGAAGATGCGGAAGTAGTTAAGAAGTTAATAGAGGCGCAAGCTTTGATTTTAGGAAAAGTAAACTTATCTGAACTAGCGAATTATATGTCAATGAAAGCACCAAGTGGCTATAGTTCCAAACATGGACAAACACTTAATCCTTATGGGCCGCTCAAAATAACACCTTCAGGTTCAAGTTCTGGGAGTGGGGCTAGTGTGACGATGAATATCGGCGCCTTCTCTTTAGGCACTGAGACGATGGGATCGATTGTTTCCCCCGCTTCTCATCAATCAGTGGTTGGTTTTAAACCGACCCACAGTTCAGTAAGTGGCGAAGGTGTTTTGCCATTGGCACCGTCATTAGATACAGTTGGCCCGATTGCCCGAAGTGTCGTTGATGCTGCGCAAGGCTATAATGCGTTTAAGAAAGACACGGTTCCGAGCATTGATTCAACGAAATTTACTAAAAATAACTTACAAGGCCAACGCATTGGGTTGCTAGAAATGCCAAGTGCTGAAGAAGAATTTGCGACTGCTAAAAAGGCCCTCCAAAAAGCAGGAGCAGAAGTGATTCCGGTAACACCAGATATGGAAGGGATTGATGGCGGGAAAGTTATTTCCAATGAATTTAAGTTTGCATTGGAAGAATTTGCGAAACGTTATGATTTACCATTTAAAACACTGGAGGAACTAATTGCGTATAATCAACAAGATAAAAAGGTTCGTGCCAAGTATGGGCAAGATTTATTAGAAGCAGATGTTAAAAAGAAACAACCAGATAAAGAAATCATTCAAACAACCATTAAAAAAGCACAGCAAACGTTTGATGCGTTGCTAAAAAAACAACAATTAGACGGATATGCCTTTATTGATTCTGAAGGTACGGGTTTAAGTGCTGTGGCAGGATATCCTGAATTGACTGTTCCTTTGGCGAAAAACAGTGAAGGACAACCTTATGGGCTGACTTTTACACAAACTGCCAATAAAGAGCAAACGTTATTTGAGCAAGCTTACAGCTTTGAACAAAGTACAAAAGGACGGATAGTACTTTCAGACAACGAGCTGTTGGCAAACAGTAAAAAAATAAATAGAGATGATCAGTAAAGGGAAACTAGGAATGGCGAAACATCCGTATCAAACCTAATAAAGATAATCGACCTACAAATGAAAGGAATTGTTTGTAGGTCGATTATTTAGGTTAGTCGTTTTTTTTTGCTTTTTTAGGCGAATGTTTTCATGTAATAAGTTAATAAGTGGCCAGATTCGAGAAATAAGTCCATCAATTTTTAAGCATTTCAATAAAAAGAGTGAACGATGGCTGTGTTTGAAGCATGAATATGTGTGGTTGCTTCCGCTTTCGCAACATTAATTTGGAGCGCTACCGTCGTAAAGGGTTCTGCCACAGGAATCATTAGATGGAAACAAATCCATGAATACATAGAAGATTAAAGCAAGATGAAGAAAATATTGTGGCAATAAAGGATATCAGAAAGCTTGCGAAATAACTATATGTAGTATTTTATTATTTTACCAATCAATATATAGTATTAAAATCTTCTTTTTATTCCGAAATCTGATTGACTTGTTTTTTAAAACGGAGTACTCTTATTGAGACGTCAACAGAGAAAAGTTTGGTTTTAGGAAGGTCGGAAATTTGTCGTGAATAAGAATTTTTTGGTGAATGATTTTAAAGGTTGGGAAACGAGAAGTTACTTGTTTTTAGCTTTGATGGTGGGGGTACAGTTGGTTGCGTTCGCTATCAATCCATCGAATTGGATTACGTTAGTAGGTGGTTTAGCCGGCATCATTTGTGTGAATTTAATTGCCCAAGGAAAAGTCAGCAATTACATTTTTGGGTTAATCAGTGCAGTGATTATTGGCTATTTTGGGTTAGTGACACGGGTATATGCGGAAGTTCTTTTACAAAGCTTCTATATTATTATGGACATTACAGGGCTTTATGCTTGGCTTCGGGCTAGCGAGGATGGCTCAGGTCAAGTAACCGACGTAAAAGTTTTAAAAGGTATTCAGTGGTTGTATGCCTTTTTAACGTGGCTGCTCATTGGCGTAGCTGCATATATTTTGTTAGGTTTTGTAAATGATGCGCAACAAACATTAGATGCAATCACGTTTAGTGTTTCAGCGACAGGGATGTTATTGATGATTAAACGTTATCAATCGCAATTCGTGTTTTGGCTACTAGGAAATATTTTTTCAATTTTGTTATGGTTCCGAGCAGGGACGCACGCTGGTGGTGATTATGCGATATTTGTTATGTATTGTATGTATACTTTTAACTCAATTTTTGGTATGTTTAATTGGTTGAAGATAAAAAATAAAATGGAAAAAAATAGGTAGGGAGTTCGATGGCAGTGATTGTTTTAGCAGGTACGATTGGCGCTGGTAAATCTAGTTTAACAGCTTTAATTGCAAACCGTTTAGGTTCAGAAGCCTTTTACGAATCAGTTGATGATAATGAGGTATTACCTTTATTTTATGCGGAACCGGAAAAGTACGCATTTTTATTACAAATTTATTTTTTAAATAAACGTTTTGATAGTATTAAACAAGCATTAACGCATGAAAATAATGTATTGGATCGCTCGATTTATGAAGATTCATTACTTTTTCATTTAAATGCAGATTTAGGTCGTGCCAACGAAACAGAGGTCAAAGTGTACGATGACTTATTACAAAATATGCTCCAAGAATTGCCTTATGCTGCGCATAAAAAAAGACCTGATTTGTTAGTTCACATTCGTATTTCATTTCCCAAAATGTTAGAACGCATCAAAAAACGTGGCCGTCCTTATGAACAAATTGAGACAGATCCAACGTTGTATGATTACTATCAAATGTTGAACGAGCGTTATGATCAATGGTATGAAGACTATGATGAAAGTCCTAAAATTCAAATTGATGGCGATAAATATGATTTTGTCGAAGATCCTGAAGCGTGTCAATATGTCTTGGCGTTAATTGAGAAGAAAATTGAAGAATTAGAAAGATAAATAAAAAGAAGCAAGTCCGGACTTGCTTCTTTTTGACTTAAAATGTGGATAGATAGGCTAAAGTTGCTACTAAATAAAGGAGTGTAGTGCTAAATTATAGAATCGGATTTTAACCTTCCCCTAAGTTAAAATCGGATAATCTATCTATCGACAGTTTAAGTTTGTATAAAATAGCGGTAGCTATTATCAACGAAGTCATTCATCGGTTGACCTGACTTCTCTAGAAGTATACCATCGAAAATAACCAACAGTTGTTCAAAATTTGGACTTAGTAAGTGTAAATTTTGATTGAAAGTTTCTGCAAATCAATCATTTATTCAAAAAATAATGCTCGAAAGAAGGAAGATAAATGGGCCAAATTTGGTTTGAACGCATTCTACGTTGGCGCAAAAAAGCGCAACGATTTTTACAAGGACGTTATGCACGGTTCGATGAATTGAATCGAACGCTGTTGCTAACAAGTGTCGTGCTGGCGCTCATCAATATTTTTACTGGCTATCTTTGGGTTCGGTTATTGATTTTAATCACAGTCGCCTACGTGTATTATCGCTTTTTTTCAAAACATATTCACCCGCGATTGAATGAAAATCAATGGTTTATTCTTCGAAAACAACGCCTAATGCAAAAGGTTCATGCTTTTCGCAAGCGACATATGACTCAGAAAGAGTATCGTTATTTTAAATGTCCAAAATGTCAGCAGTCATTACGTGCGCCGAAAGGACGAGGAACAATCAAAGTCACTTGTTCAAACTGCCAAAATCAATTTATCAAAAAAGTCTGATCTTCTGTGTTTTTTGGTCTAGGCAACTTTTGGACTTGTGGTATACTTGAGAAAAGAAACCATTGGATATTCTAAAAGGGGAATATCTTGTTAAAAAAGGAGAGAAAAAACAATGGAAATTAAACGCCAACAAGAAATTGTTGAAGCGTATCACTATGATATGCGAGTACCTGATTCAGAAGTAGAGACAGATTTACGTGTCAGTTTTTCACCAATTGAAGTAGAAGAAGAAAATTATCCAGAAAATAGCTCAGCACTTGTTGCTCGCTTAGAATTTCGAATTGTCTTTGACGAATTTGTTTTATCAGGGGCGATTAGCCAAATTAATCACATTATTGATCGTAAAATTGAAAAACAAGAAGATATTTCGCAAGAAGAAGTCGATGAACTTGTGCGTCCTTTATTTAGCATCGTCGAACGTTTATCTTATGAAGTAACTGAAATTGCTCTGGATCGTCCAGGTGTTCAATTGAATTTTCAACAATCAGAAGAAGCTTAAACTTTAAAAACAGCGTTTATAACGGATTCCGTTATAAACGCTGTTTTTATTCTTGTGAAGATTTAGCAACCAAAGCTTTTTTAAACTGTTCATAATTTTTTGTAGCGATATCCACATAAGCAATCGGCTGACCAACTTTGGTGATTTTTTCGGGAAGATAGGGAGCGAGCATTTCATTGTACAAAATGAACGCAGCTTCTGGTACTTCCTCTGAAAGAACATCATAACTGATAAAGTCAATTTCATAGGTTGGTTGAAAAAAGACTTTGATGTTTTGCTGCTCTTTATTTGAAAAGAGCCAAGGACCCGCATTTGCAGGGCTTCCCACAAATAACGTCGCTCCATCACGGTTGACAGAAAGGATCCAACAAATTTTTTGCATACGCTTACAACTCCTAGAACTAAGTATACCACGTCAGCTTAAAAGAAAGAGGACAAAAAACAAATTATTTTTACAGTGACTAGTAAAACAACACTTGGTGATAGTTTTAAACTATCGCAACGGTTATTTTCTATCAAAAAGTAAGCAAATTATCCCACTATTTGCTATAAAATAAGGTACAATAGAACTATCACTGGAAACAGTTTGCTGTTTTCAGGGTATTTACTGGAGAGTGAGTACCGGGAACCTTTACTTCCTTTGATGTACTTGTCATTAAAAACATAGGGAGGAACTAAAATGACAACATTCATCACTGTATTAGTGATCCTTGCATTTATTGCTGTGTTATTCGGTTTCTACCAAATGCAAAAGAAACATTTAAAATTCTCAACACGTGTCTTTTCAGCATTGGGCGTGGGGATTGTTTTAGGTGCAATTATTCAATTTGCTTTTGGTACAGACAGTAAAATTACTACGCAATCAATGGAATGGATCGGGATTGTAGGTAATGGTTATGTAGCGTTTCTACAAATGCTCGTAATTCCGTTAGTATTTGTATCTATTGTAGGTGCATTTACAAAAATGAAAGAATCCAATAAATTAGGAAAAATTAGCTTTAATGTGTTAGCCACCTTACTAGGAACAACAGCAGTAGCTGCCTTGGTGGGGATTGGAACAACCTTAGCGTTTGGTCTTCAAGGGGCAAAATTCACGCAAGGTGCTGCAGAAACGTCAAGAATTGCCGAGTTAGCGACGCGTCAAGATGCGATTCAAGATTTGACGATTCCTCAACAAATCGTTTCATTTATTCCTAAAAATGTCTTTGCTGACTTTGCGGGAACACGACCAATGAGTACCATTGGGGTGGTAATCTTTGCTGCGTTTGTTGGTGTCGCTTATTTAGGCGTTCGTCGTAAAGCGCCAAAAGAAGCTGAATTTTTTGCAAATTTAATTGATAGTTTATATAAAATTACCATGCGAATTGTTACCTTAGTTTTACGCTTGACCCCTTATGGCGTGTTAGCGTTAATGATTAATGTTGTAGCAACAAGTGATTTTGTTGCGATTATTAACTTAGGTAAATTTGTGTTGGCATCATATGTGGCCTTAATCATTGTTTTTGCCATTCACATGCTGATTTTAATTACTTTAAAAGTCAATCCAGTTACGTATCTAAAAAAAGTTTTTCCAGTCTTGAGCTTTGCTTTTACTTCTCGTTCAAGTGCAGGAGCTTTACCATTAAATATTGAAACACAAACCAAAGCATTAGGTGTCGATGATGCCACAGCAAACTTTGCTGGTAGTTTCGGTTTATCTATTGGACAAAATGGTTGTGCCGGCGTTTATCCAGCTATGTTAGCAACCATCGTTGCACCAACTGTTGGAATTGATGTCTTTAGTTTACAATTTATTTTAATGTTAGTAGCAGTTGTCACAATCAGTTCATTTGGCGTAGCCGGTGTCGGCGGCGGAGCAACCTTTGCTTCTCTAATCGTTTTAGGCGCAATGAACTTACCAGTTGCAATTGTTGGTTTAGTAATTTCAGTTGAACCACTTATTGACATGGCGCGGACAGCTGTTAACGTTAACGATAGTATGGTTGCAGGTGTGTTAACAAGTGCTCGTATTCATGAATTAGATCGTGATGTCTTAAATGATCGCGACGTTGTCTTAGATGCAAATATCTAAATCAATAAAACGAAAAGTGTTTGAGCAATGTCTTGCTCAAACACTTTTATTTTGATTTTAAGCGAAAGTGCAGTAATTATTTAAAAGAACGTATATAATAAGTTGTTAACTAAATTCAAAAGGACGTGAAGGAATGTTTTCAAACCAAGTAAAGATTATGTTATATGTGAATAATGTTGAGGAATCTAGTCAATTTTGGCAAACGTTTGGCTTTGTTGAAAAGGAAAGAGAGGAAGTTGACGGTACATTGGTGGTAGAAATTGCACCAAGTGAATCGGCAGAGACGATTATTGTTTTATATGATTTGGCCTTTATTCAAAAACATTCACCAGAAGTGGCGGGGAATACCCCTTCTCTAATGTTTGCTAGCGATGATATCATTGGTCTCTATAAAAAAATGCAAGAGGCTGGCGTTACTGTCGGTGAAATGGTTCAATTGCCAACAGGCTTAGTTTTTAATTTTGCAGATAACGATGATAATTACTTTGCTGTGATGGGGCAAGAAAGTAAATAAAAAACAGCTTGGCACCAGAATCTAGATTGATTCTGGTGCCAAGCTGTTTTTTATAAAAGTTGAAAGTTTTATAAATTTTACTAAAATCTGTAATTTTCATGAAAATATAGCGTATGATAATGCTGTTAATAGAATAGGCGGAGGTAAGCGGTATGCGTAAACGACATGCAAAGAAAAGACATGGAGGAGTGAATTGGCTTTTTATAGTATGTTTGTTGGTGGTGATTGGTGGTAGTGGTTATTTAATAAAAACGTTCTTTTTCACTAGAGACTCACAAGTTAGTCAAGAATCGAAAGTGGTCTTGGAAGAAGATCGCCGAAGTGATAATTATGCGAATTTAACGAAAGAAATAGTTGCACCAGATAGTGGCGAACTTGATCAAAAAATTCAAGAAACAAATTATATTGGTTCGGCTTTGATCATTAAAGATGATCAGGTTTTAGTAAATAAAGGATATGGCTTTGCCAATTTTGAAAAGCAACAAGCCAATACGCCAAACACAAGGTTTCAGATTGGCTCAATTCAAAAATCTTTTACCACAACCTTGATCTTAAAAGCGATTGAAGAAGGTAAACTTACATTAGATACAAAACTCGCTACGTTTTATCCGCAAATTCAAGGTGCTGAGGATATTACGATTAGCGATATGTTGAATATGACAAGCGGTTTAAAGTTATCAGCAATGCCTAATAATATCGTTACCGATGAAGAAATTATTCAATTTGTTAAACAAAATACCATTCAAGTCAATAAAGGAAAATACAATTATTCCCCAGTAAATTTTGTCCTTTTAGCAGGAATGTTAGAGAAAATGTATCAACGTACCTATCAAGAATTATTTAATAATCTTTATCACAAAACGGCTGGTTTAAAGAATTTTGGCTTCTATGAAACCTTATTGGAACAACCCAATAATTCAACAAGTTATAAATGGACAGAAGACAATTCGTATAATCAAGTGCTCTCAATTCCCGCAGCTAGTTTTGCCCATGAATTTGGGACTGGGAATGTGGATATGACGACAGGTGATTTGTATTGGTACTTACATCAATTAATGAGTGGACACTTAGTTTCCACCGCACTTTTGCAAAAATTATGGACGTCTTCTCAGCAAAGTTCTTATCATGGCGGCATCTATGTTCATGATAATTATTTACGCTTACACGGCGTTGAAGCGGGTCAACAAGCCCTGGTTTTATTTTCAAAAGATATGAAAACCGGGGTCATATTGCTAACTAATTGTGTGAATCCAGCGAAATATAAAGAATTAATTGGTTCGTTGTTCCATGATGTAACCAATTTAACTGTTAAATTTTAAAGCAGAAGCAACAACGATCACTCCAAAGCCTTTTTAGGTTTCTTCTGAGAGACTTTATATTAAAATAAAGGGAAGAACGATCAAAGGGAGTGACGAAGATGAAACAATCAAAAAATAAACAAGTTGTTATTGGTGAACCAACGAAAAAAAACATTTATCTTCAAGATATAGAACAGGAAACGCAAGCTTTTATTCTCCAAAACAATCCACAATTGACAGCTGAATCGATGATTACATTGGCGGAGTTACTTAATTATCGTTTGGATTACATGAAACAATTGGTCGCAAATGATTCTGAAAAAATCCAACAACTGAATGAATTGGTGGTTCAACATATCAAAGAAGATAAGCTGATTTCCAATAATATGAATGAAAAGATGGAAAAGAAATTAACCTTTGGCCAACGAGCAGCGGATACCATTGCTAAATTTGGCGGTAGCTGGGTGTTTATTGGCTTCTTTTGCTTCGTGTTGATTGCTTGGATCGTGATTAACTCTACCACTTTATTGGGACAACCATTTGACAAATATCCTTATATTTTGCTAAATCTCGCCTTATCTTGTTTAGCAGCTATCCAAGCACCGATTATTATGATGAGTCAAAACAGACAAGAAGCCCGTGATAGAGAACAAGCGAATAATGATTATAAAATTAACTTAAAAGCAGAAGTAGAAATTAATTTATTACATGAGAAAATGGATTATATTATCAATAATCAACTAGAAAATTTGGTGAAAATCCAAAATATTCAAATTGAACTTTTAGGTGAATTGCAAGAACAACTCGCCGCGACTTCTGAAAAGGAGTAGTATATAGAAGAGGTCGGGACAGAACCGTTTAGCTCCGAGAACCAAGTAGGTACTGATTAACATCTATTTGCTTTGCAAATAGTGTTTCTCAGCAATAAGAAGAAATTTCCGAAAATTGCTCTTTAATTTTTGGAGACCAAGTAGGTATTGTTCATCATCGAATCACTACGTTCTTCGTGATTCTCAACACTTGGAAGGATTAAGATACGCCGAACACTTGTGTGAGAAAGTCAATTTCGGCTTATTGTTTTCTCGCCAAAGGCTCGTCACAGTTTTATCCTTGTAAGTTCCGAAGGACCTTCACCAAGTAGGTACGATGATTTCATCTGTTCATGCTTCACAGTGAAACATCGCAACTCTTAGAGCTGTAGCTCTTTTGAAGGCTGTACTGTGACGAGACGCATGTCGAGAAAACACCTTAGAAGTTGTTGAGATCGGAGCAACGCGTAGTGTTGCTTCTGTTCCCGCCGTTTATCAGGCTTTTTTTATTGTGTGTAAATACACAAGCAAAATAATCGCTTTCCCTTTTTTATTCACCGTATAATGGGATAGAATGACTTTATACAAAAGGGGAAAACAAGATGAAATACCAAGTATTACTTTATTACAAATATACAACAATTGAAGATCCAGAAGCTTTTGCGAAAGAGCATCTAGCTTTTTGCAAATCATTAAATTTAAAAGGCCGTATTTTAGTAGCGACAGAAGGGATTAACGGAACGTTATCTGGTACTGTCGAAGAAACAGAAAAGTACATGGAAGCAATGCAAGCAGATGAGCGCTTTAAGGATACATTCTTTAAAATTGATCCAGCAGAAGAAATGGCGTTCCGCAAAATGTTTGTTCGCCCACGTTCTGAATTAGTGGCGTTGAACTTAGAAGAAGACGTTGATCCATTAGAAACGACGGGGAAATATTTGGAACCTGCAGAATTTAAAGAAGCCTTATTAGACGAAGACACTGTTGTAATCGATGCTCGTAACGATTATGAATATGATTTAGGTCATTTCCGTGGTGCCGTGCGCCCAGATATCCGTAGCTTCCGTGAGTTACCACAATGGATTCGCGAGAACAAAGAACAATTTATGGATAAAAAAATTGTTACCTATTGTACTGGCGGGATTCGCTGTGAAAAATTTTCTGGCTGGTTATTAAAAGAAGGATTTGAAGATGTTGCTCAATTGCATGGTGGTATCGCCAACTATGGAAAAAATCCAGAAACACGTGGCGAACTTTGGGATGGCAAAATGTATGTCTTTGATGACCGAATCAGTGTCGAAATTAATCATGTTGATAAAAAAGTTATTGGGAAAGACTGGTTTGATGGAACACCTTGCGAACGCTACATTAACTGTGCAAACCCAGAATGTAATCGTCAAATCTTAACTTCAGAAGAAAATGAACATAAACATTTAGGTGGCTGCTCATTAGAATGTAGCCAGCATCCTGCCAACCGTTATGTAAAAAAACATAATTTAACAGAAGCAGAAGTTGCTAAACGTTTAGCTTTGTTAGAAGCGGTTGAAGTATAAAAATAATAAAAAAATAAACAAAAAAACTTCGAAAATTATTTTTTGAAGTTTTTTTGTTTATTTTTTTGTCTTTAAAAGTGTTGATTTTAAAGCTTTCTTAGCTAAAACCATTTTATTTTTTAAAAGCGTCTGAAAAAAATAAAAAAATCTAATAAATATTTCTTTTATATAATGTTTATTGGCTGGGCCAGTCAATGTTGAAAATGGGGAAGGAGGAATTCAGATGAAAATCATAAAAAGGTTTAGTTTGGTATGTTTAGGGCTGTTGATCATTGGGTTGCAAACAAAAAGCGTTATGGCTGAAGAAAATAATTATGAATCAAATGGTCAAGCGAGCTTCTATGGTACCTACGTTTATGAGAATGAAAAAGAGTCAAATGACGTAGCATATACCCAACAATCAGAAGAACAGGGAAGAAACAATTTAGCTGCTTCTGGACAAGCAGTTTTACCTAAAACAGGCGAGTCTGAAAATCCGCTGTATTCCTTGATAGGAGTTAGTTTGTTGGGGGTAGTCATTTATTTAATTAATAAAATGAAACGAGAGAAGGAGCTTATTTAATGAAAAAAACTGTTTTACTTACATCGGCAACCATACTTTTAGGCGTAGGGTTTCAAGCAATAAACGCATCAGCAGCAGAAACTTTTCCGAAAGAATACAATACGGAAGGCACAATTACTTTTGAAGCAGGCGATAACGAAATCACACCGCCAGTTGATCCAGAAAATCCCGATCCTACTGATCCAGTAGACCCAATTGATCCTCCAGGGCCAGGAACGGGTGGTGCCTTATCAATTGATTATGGGTCAAAATTTAAATTTGGCACACAAAAGATTTCTACGGCAGATCAAACGTATTATGCTGCGCCAGATGAAATGAAAGATGGTTCAAAAAAACCAACCTATGTACAAGTAACTGATAAAAGAGGAACGTTAGCAGGATGGAAACTAACGCTTTCCCAACCTGAACAATTTAAAACAGCTACTGGAGAGGAACTAGTCGGCGCTCAATTAACGTTTACAAAGGCAGAAGCTGCCTCAATGGTGGATGAAAAATATAAACCTACTGAAGTTAGTAGTACTATTTCCTTAACACCTGGTGTAAATAATAATCTAGCGATGAACGCTAAAAAAGAAACAGGTGTTGGGACTTGGGTTTATCGCTTTGGTTCAAATGAAGCAACAAATAAAGAAGCTGTCCAACTATTCGTTCCCGGAAAATCTGTAAAGCTTGCACAACAATATTCAACGAAGTTAGTTTGGGCATTAGAAGATACGCCCGCTAATAATTAAATAAAGGAGAAAAGCAATGAAAAAACAATTCACAGGAATCGTTCTATGCAGTACATTTGCAGTTGCTGGTTGGTCCTTACAAGCGAAGGCAGAAGAGCCAAAAGAGTATCGTTCGAATGGTTTAGTAGAATTTATTCCGAACGTAGATCCGACAGACCCGGTTGATCCAGAAAATCCCGATCCAGAAAAGCCAGTCAAACCAATTGATCCGACAGACCCAGAAGGTCCCAATCCTGGTACCCAAGGACCGCTGTCTATTGATTATGCTTCAAGTTTTGACTTTGGGAAAAATCGTATTTCGAATAAAGACCAAGTATATTTTGCAAGAGCACAGCAATATCAAGAAAATCAAAAAGAAACACCAAATTTTGTGCAAATTTCTGATAATAGAGGAACCAATAGTGGTTGGTCTTTAACGGTTACGCAAAAGGAGCAATTTAAAGCAACAAAGGCGACTTTAAATAGTCAGTTGACAGGTGCGCAAATTTCTTTAGCTAACCCGACTGTTAATAGTAATGCGCAAAATGTTGTGAAACCAGAGGCAACAAATAAGATTGCCCTTGTTCCAGGAACTGCATCGCTAGTGGCAGCTGCGAAGCAAGGAACCGGTGCAGGAACTTGGGCTACTTATTGGGGCAAAGTAGAAGTGGTTGCAGAACGCGATGAAACCAATACGGTACACAATGTTAATGTTACAAAAGATGTCGCGCTATCAGTACCAGGGTCAACTCCTAAAGATGCCGTGAAATATCAAACAAAATTATTGTGGACGTTGACGGATGTACCAGGAATTTAAAAAGTAGAGGTGAAGAGAGATGCGAAACAAACAAAGCCTAGTCTTTTTGGCAAGTAGTTTATTCTTACTACTCCTTGCGCCTATTACTAGCGAAGCGATTAGTAATCCTTCGACAAATATCAACGAAGTCAATCGGGAAATAGTGGAGGAATCGGCCAATGATCAGGCAACTAGCGCTCCTTCTCACTCGGAAACATTAGAGCAAGAACCTTCCCTAGAAACGACAACAACAACCGATAATCATCCAGCAGAAACAGACCAATCAACGGCTACTTTAGAACCTAGCGAACAACAAAAGGATGACGATAACAGTGCAACGGAATCGGCGATAGTTGAACCACAGCCGCGCATGTTGGCTGCGCCATACGCTACTTCATTGCCGGATGATCCTAATATCATTCCAATCGACAAGGTATTTCAAGAACCAATTGGAAATGCAACAAGTATTTTAGAAGGTGGGAAGTTATTACAACTAAACCCAGCTGTTAAATCACAAAAAGGAGCTATTTGGTCAAAAAAACCAATCAGTTTATTGTCGGATTTTACCTTTAAAAGTTATTTGTATTTAGGAAACGAGTATGCAAATGCTGGTGATGGTATGACCTTTACCTTAACGAATGATCCTAGAATGTCCACAACGCCTCAAGAAGTCATTGGTTCACCTGGGATGGGAATCGGTGCATACTCCACGAAAGCTGGTCAACCTTATGTTAGAAATGCCTTATCGATTGAGTTTGATACCTATAAAAATACTGGTAGTTCCAACCGAATGGACCGAGAAATTTCACAAGATAAGGGAAATGGACATTTAGCTTTTGTCACTCCGAAAGCTAATAACAACAGCTATACAGGGGAGCATTCAGGCGTCACTGTTTCGCCAACCTATCTATCTAATGGAACCTGGCGCATGTTGACTGTTCATTGGAATGCCGCAACCAAAGCATTAACATATGATTTAGAAGGTGTGGGCACGAATACGTATGTAGTTTCAGATTTAAATGCACAATTTGGCGCAACAACGGTTTATTGGGGCTTTACATCATCCACAGGTGGCAAATACCAAGAGAATGCTTTAGCAATGACACAAATTCCTACCAACGTTACGTCACAAGCAGCCCTTAGCGTGAATGGTCAGGAATTTAGCTCAGCTGTTGAAGCAGTGAAAAATGATCAGGTGAGACTACGGAATACGTTGAATATTGACAATGACTTTATCGAAGATCGTCAACCGCAAGTAAGCATTGACTTACCTGATGAATTAGCATATGAAGAAAATTCATTAATGATTGATGGTAAAAAGGTAGCAGCCAAAGATCTGACACAAACAGGGAATCACTTAACAATTGCTTTAAATGACTACCTAGTCTTAAAGAAGGACATGATTATTGAATTAAAAACAACCCTTCAAGATAATACGCCCGAAAAAGTTTTAACTATGAACTTTGACTATTATGAAGAAGGAACTTTACTGCAAAAGTCAAATAATGTAACGATTACTATTCCTAAACCAACAGAAAAAACAGTAACCGTTTTTTATAAAGACGCGGAAAGTAAAGATATTGCTCCACCTAAAAGTGTAACAGGGAAAATTGGTGCACCCTATCAAGAAAAACCCCTAGATATTTCTGGCTATGTTTTTACAAAAGACTCGGGCAATGCGGAAGGAACAATGACAGAGGAAACAAAAGATATTTATTTTTACTATCGTTTAGGGGAACTATATTTTAAAGAGGCACCAAAACAGATTACTTTTGGTACGGAAAAGATACGTAATCAACCACTAATTAAACTTGGGCATCCCACCGAAGGACTCAAAGTCGTGGATGAACGTAACGCAAATAATTGGCGCTTGCAACTAAAGCAAACGCAACCGTTAACAAATGATTCAATTGTAATGCCAGATGTTTTTTCTTTCGTTTCAACTGCTGGAAGCTCTCAGATTACAAATGAGGCAATTACGCTTTTAGAAAGTAATCAGAAAGGTGAAACAGATTTAACAGCATTACTTGATGAATCAAAACAACAAGGAATTCAAATCAATGTTCCTGTAGCTTATCAAAGAGTTGGAACATTTAAAGCTCGTTTATCTTGGGCGTTAGAAGACGTACCAGGAAATTAAAGAAAAGAATGGAGAAAAGAAAATGAAAAAAGTAACAACAGTATGTTTATCCACATTTATTTTAGGGAGCTTAGGCATGACTTCTCAAGCCTTTGCAGAAGATGGCGGTAGTTATACATCTAATGGTATCGTAGAATTTACACCAAGTGAAGATCCAACTAATCCGGTTGACCCAACGGATCCAACTAATCCAGTTGATCCTATTGACCCAACAGATCCTGAAGGTCCTAATCCAGGAACAAACGGTCCGTTGTCAATTGATTATGCGTCAAGTCTAGACTTCGGTGTTCAAAAAATCACGTCGAAGGATCAGACTTATTTTGCTGCTACCCAAAAATACAAGACGGTAGGCGCAACCGATGAAGTCAAAGAAGGGCCTAACTATGTCCAAGTAACAGATAACCGTGGAACCGAAGCTGGCTGGTCATTAAAAGTGAAACAAGAAGGACAATTTAAATCAACTTCTGGTAAAGAATTGACTGGGGCAGCTATCACGTTTAAAAACGGAAATGTAGTGACTGCTTCAGATTCAGGTAAACCAACAGGCCCAGCCACAATCACGTTGAATTCAGATGGTAGTCAATCAGATGTAATGAGTGCAGCAAAAGGAAACGGTGCAGGAACTTATTTATTTGATTGGGGAACAGATGCAACTACAGCTGCTAAAAGTATTGAGTTAACTGTTCCAGGTTCTACAACCAAATACGCTGAAAAATACGCCACAAAATTAACATGGACGTTGACAGACGCTCCAGGAAATTAGACGAATTTTAAAAAGAAGAATAGCGGGGAACATGGTTACCTGCTATTCACTACATATAGAAAAGGAGTAAATAATTTGAACAGAAAAAAACAACGATTTCTTTTTTTTCCGATACTACTAATTCTTTTAGCGTTAGTACCTAGCAATGGTTATGCCAGTGAATTTAATTTTGCGGTTACGCCTATTCCATCAGAAAAACAAGTAGATAAAGAAAAAACTTACTTTGATTTATTACTAGCACCAAATGAAGAAACTGAGTTGAAAGTGAACTTGCGCAATGATACAGATAAAGAAGTAAAGGTAGGTATTTCCATCAATAGTGCCATTACCAATTCAAATGTAATCGTGGAGTATGGTGAAAATAAGGGGAAAAAAGATCAAAGTTTAGCGTTTGATATAAAAGACTACGTTCAATACCCTAGCTCAGTTCGTTTAAAACCGAAAAGTGAACAAACGGTTTCTATTAACGTCAAAATGCCTAATACACCCTTTGATGGAGTGTTAGCTAGTGGTATCACTTTTAAAGAAGAAACGTCGGATGAAGGCAAACGCCAAGACGATAAGAGTCAGGGGTTATCCATTAAAAATGAATATTCGTATGTCGTTGCATTATTGATGCAACAAAATAAAAAAAAGGTTGAGCCGAATTTACTTTTGAAAAAAGTCTCACCAGGACAGATTAATGCTAGAAATGTGATTTTAGTCAATCTACAAAATGATCAAAAAACATATATTAACCAAGTTGCATTTTCGGCAGAGATTACCAAAAAGGGACATGAAGAAGTTTTATATAAAGAGGAAAAAGCAAACATGCAAATTGCGCCAAATACCAATTTTTCTGTTCCTATTGCGCTAAAAGGGCAACCACTTAAGCCAGGAGATTATCATTTGTCTATGACCGTTGTTGGGAATAAAGATGCTGCAGGCTCATTTAAAAAATCAATAAACAATGAATCGATATCTTTTAGAAATCAATGGCAATTTGAAAAAGACTTTACAATTAATGGTGAAGTTGCCAAAGAATTAAATGAAAAAGATGTCACCTTAAAAGAAAATCATTCGAATTTATATTTGATGATTGGCTTACTACTTTTATTGATAGTGATTTTAATCATTGCCTGGTTGATTTGGCGAAAAAAGAAACAGGAAAAAAACGAAAGAGAAATATAAAGAGTAGTTAATTTTTGATTTGATTATCGGCAACGTTTTTGTTTGTTTTTACTTATCAAACATGCAGTTTATTCAACAAACCTAACTCAAAAAAAGAAATAATAAGAAGGAGTATTGTTAAATATCGTCTGATACCACTTTACTAGTTATATTTTTTGTTTTGTTATGTAGCTAAAGTATTTGGCAATATATGTGAGAAAAATGGATAAATACAAACATTTACTATTATGGAGTACATTGTTACTCTCGTTTTTTCAAGTAACCAATGTGCAAGCAGCAGAAGAACGGAATCCAATTTATAATCCGACCAATCCAACAGAAGAAATTTATCCGATTGAGAATACTGGCACACCAGAAAAAATGGAAGAAACAAATGAAAGTACTATTACTAGCGAAACGCAAGCGGAAGAAAGTAGCGAAGACGTTAGTAAAAAAGAAGTGACAACCAATAATCCAAAAACAAATGAAGAAAGGCCTTCTTCCAAGAAAAGTCAGCATCAAGTATTTTTCACGGATGAATTATTTGATGCTAGCCATATCACCATTGTACCAAATAGCACAGGCGGTGCTGGAACGGAGGGGCAAAACACTTTTTACTTGAATTTCATACGGGAATTAGTAGGAACGGCTATTTATGGGAGAAAGAACTGATAAATGATGAATTATGAAATTTTTTTAAATAAAGAAGATCAACGAAGTTATTCCTTGCTAAGGCATTTAGAAGAAAGTCCCACGCTATCAGGTACTTTTATTGCACTTCGCGAAGAATTATCAATGTCGAATTTTTTAGTCAAAAAAACATTAGAAAAATTAAAAGCAGATATTGACAATCTAAAGTTAAGCGACAGCTTAACTTTAGTCGTTTCTGATGTAGATGTTACACTTGAAATTGATGGAAACTATTCAAGTAAACTTTTGCTCACGAAATACTTAACAGAATCGCTCTCTTTTAAATTAGTGTTGTCTTACTTTAGAGGAAATTATAGTTTGACAAAGTTTGCTGAATGTAATCATGTCAGCACCTCTGTGGCGTATAGTACCTTACAGCGGCTAAAAAAAGCCTTAAAGGAGTATCAGATCTATTTTAGTAAACGGGAAATTGTCGGCAATCAAAAAGCAATTTCATTTTTTTTGTATAAATTGTTCACGCTTTCCAATCAACCAATTTCCGAATTATATTCGGTAAAAGTCTATAATGAAGCGAAACGTGTATTACAGTCTGTTGAGTTAAACTATACTTTCACCACCTATGAGCGACGCAATTTTTTCCATTATTTAGCTATTATGATTAACAACGAAGGACGTGCGGTGGAAGGGATCGATACACGTGCACTAAATACATTTTCAGAAGAATTAATAAAAAAATCGCAAGTGGCATGGGCATTGTCCTCAAAATCATTAACGTATACGATTGTTTTTTTCTTGTATTTGCATGGCAAACTAGAGAAAAAATATGTCATTCATGAAGATCCTACGATTGAAAGCCTAACTCGTGTTTTCATTGGAAGTTTTGAAAAAGCATTTAATTGTTTAGAGGAGTCAACAAGGAATACTCTAGAAGAAGGGTTAGCAATTATTCATTTCAATGTTATTTACTTTCCGATTAATATGTTTGACGATTTTGAAATGGATTTACAGTTTTTTAAGCAAACATATCCGGAATTTTATTTTTATTTAATTGAATATATTCGTTGGTTAACAGCAAAACATAAAAAAATTGCGAAAGCCAATCACTGTTTGTTTTTTAACTATCTATTGTTGCTAATTAATCATGTTCCGGTTCATTTAATTGCAGAGCCAGCCAAGGTCCTAATTGATTTTTCTTATGGAAAAGAGTATAACCAATTCATCAAAAAAAATTTATCCGTCTATGTGAATTTAAATGTAGAAATTATTGACCCGTTATCAGATACCTTACCAGATGTGGTGATTACCAATTTAAATAACTTGTATCAAGAAGAAAAGAGTAAAGTTATGGTTTGGCTGGATCCACCTCGTTCGATTGATTGGGTCAATTTAACGCAATCATTATTGACTATTCAAGAAGAAAAATATCAACAACAAAAAGAATCGACAAAGACAAGCGGTGATCCTATCGAATAGAATCATCGCTTGTCTTTGTGTTTAAGTCTTTACAAAACCACCCAAGTGTTTTATAATATGAATATACATTCATATGAATAGGAAAACATTAATAAGGAGGCGCATAACAATGTCAAAACAAACAGGTGCACACACACATGAAGAAAAAGGTAAAAACGTTCCAGTTATTCTCTTTTTTACAGGATTGGCTCTTTTCTTTATCGGTTTATTTTTAGGGAACATGCTCTTAGTGAAAAATATTCTTTTCTCGTTAGCTGCTATTTTAGCTGGTTATCATATTATTGGGGAAGGCTTTGGAGATACGTATCGGGATACGAAAAACAATCGAAAGTTTTCGCCTAATATTCATTTGTTAATGACCTTAGCTGCAGTTGGTTCAGCATTAATGGGAAGTTTTGAAGAATCAGCATTGTTGATTTTGATTTTTGCGGCGGCGCATTTCCTTGAAGATTATGCTCAAGGCAAAAGCCAACGTGAAATTACAAAACTATTAAATTTAAATCCAACAGAAGCTCGCCTGATAACAGATGACGGCTCAATTCAAACTGTGTCAGTTGAACAATTGAAGATTGGTGACCGCGTGCAAGTCCTCAATGGTGCGCAAATCCCGACAGATGGCGTCGTGATTGAAGGAAGTACCGCTGTGGATGAATCATCTATTAATGGGGAAAGTATTCCCAAAGAAAAAAATAGTGGGGACCCAGTTTTTGGTAGTACTATGAACGGTTCAGGCACAATTGTTGTTGAAGTAACGAAAGATAGTTCAGAAACAGTTTTTGCAAAAATCGTACAGCTCGTGAACCAATCACAAGAAAATCAATCAGAAATTGCAAGCAAAATTAAACGATTTGAACCGAAATATGTCACACTAGTTTTAGCAGTTTTTCCACTAATTGTTTTAGGTGGCGCATTACTTTTCCAATTGACTTGGGCTGAAAGTTTTTACAGAGGCTTGGTCTTCTTAATTGCTGCCTCACCTTGTGCTTTAGCAGCGAGTGCCGTTCCGGCAACTTTATCAGGAATTTCCAATTTAGCGAAACAAGGCGTGTTGTTTAAAGGTGGCTCATTCTTATCAAATTTAGCTGAAGTGAAAGCACTCGCTTTTGATAAAACAGGCACACTAACAAAAGGCAAACCTGAAGTCACAGATTATCTTTTTGTTGATGGCTTAGAAGATCGCCAAGACGAATTAGTAGCTGTTTTAACAAATATGGAGAAAAAATCCAATCATCCATTGGCGACGGCGATTGTTAATCGCTTTGAAGCAGAAACAACGGCTTTAAATTTAGAAGTAGAAAATATTGTCGGGGTGGGTTTAGTAACGACCATTGCAGACACAACTTTTAGAATGGGTAAACCATCTAGTTTTGAACAAGTGCCAACAATCATTGAGAAACAAACAACGAAATTAGCGAGTGAAGGCAAAACGGTAGTGTACTTTGCCGAAAATGAACAAGTGATTGGTTTAGTGGCATTGATGGATGTTCCTAATGAAGAAGCAATGAACGCCATTCACTATTTCAAGTCACAAAATATTGAAACAACAATGATTACAGGAGATGCAAAACTTACGGGTGAAGCAGTTGGTCGCTTAGTAGGCGTGGACCAAGTTTTTGCTAATGTTTTACCTGAGGAAAAATCAGCGATTGTTGATCAATTAAAACGCGAAGTAGGAATGACAGGGATGGTTGGTGATGGCATTAACGATGCGCCCGCTTTAGTGAATGCTGATATCGGAGTGGCGATGGGGGATGGTACAGACATTGCTATCGATGTTGCAGACGTGGTAGTGATGAAAAATGATCTTTCTAAATTAGGCTATGCTCACCGTGTCTCAAAACGCTTGAATAAAATTGTGCAGCAAAATATTATTTTTTCAATGTTAGTGGTAGCAACGTTAATTATCTTGAACTTTTTAGGTATTGCGAATATCGCATTTAGCGTACTTATTCATGAAGGAAGTACCTTAGTGGTCATTTTTAATGGCTTGCGTTTATTAGTTAATACAAAATAAGTCAAATAGTCACTTGCAAGAAAGGAGAGAAAGCGATGAATTCTTTAAAAATGATTGAACTTTCTCTCACCGACGTTGTCATTCGGATGGCTCTAGCCGTGGTTTTTGGAGCTTTGATTGGGTTAGAAAGAAGTATTAAAAGAAAAGGCTTCGGTATCAGTAGTAATGCCATTTTATGTTTGGCCTCCTGTACGATTTCCATTTTACAGATTCAATCGGTGGATATTTTAGTCGATGTGGTGAAACAAAATAGCGCCTTGGCGTCCATTATTTCTATGGATATTACACGATATGGCGCCCAAGTGATTAGTGGTGTAGGCTTTCTCGGTGCGGGGATTATCGTTTTTAGAGAAAGGAAAGTCTCTGGGTTAACGACAGCAGTAATGATGTGGAATGTTACTATTATTGGTTTAGTCATTGGGATGGGCTTTTTAACCATTGCGTTTATCAATCTCGTGGCGACTTTGCTAGTATTAGCTCTGGCCCATTTTAAACGAAAAACTCCTTTAAAACGATTGCAGCTTATCGTAAAAATGAAGGAACCCATGATTAAAGAAAGCCGCCTGCATGAACAACTTCAAGCTTCTTTAGAAAAAGGGGAGCGCTTAGTAGAATTGACTTTGGAATCCGAACAAGAGGCAGTGACAGCAAAGATTTCTTATGTAGGCAAAGAAGATTTCTGGCATTCCAACTTGCACCATCTCTTGAAAGAAAAAGGGCACGTTCAATCTGTCTCTGTCACGGAAACAATTTAACCATAAAATAAAGCACTTGGGCGCTAGCGCGCGCCAAGTGCTTTTGTTTAAATATTTAATACTTTATCTAAGAAATCTTTTGTTCGAGGGTTTTGAGGATTTTCAAAGACTTGCTCTGGCGAACCATCTTCTAGGAAGTTACCGCCATCAATGAACATTACTCGATTAGCCACTTCTTTTGCAAAGCCCATTTCGTGAGTAACGATGACCATTGTCATTCCTTGTTTTGCTAAATCTTTCATTACACCAAGAACATCGCCAACCATTTCTGGATCAAGAGCTGATGTTGGCTCATCGAAAAGCATAATATCAGGATTCATCGCTAACGCACGTGCAATTGCGACACGTTGTTTTTGACCACCAGATAAAGAATCTGGATAGGCATTTTTTTTATCTGCCAACCCAACACGTTCTAAAAGTTCTAACGCTTTTTTCTCCGCTTCATCTTTTGACAAGCGACCTAAATCGGTTGGTGCTAAAACAATATTTTCTAAAATAGATAAATGTGGAAACAAATTGAAATGTTGGAAAACCATGCCGATATGTTGACGGACTTGGTTGATGTCCGTATTTTTATCTGTCAAGTTCGCACCATCAATAATAATGTCTCCGCTAGAAGCTTCTTCTAATTGATTCAAGCAACGTAAAAAAGTACTTTTACCAGAACCAGAAGGACCGATGACGCAGACTACGTCGCCTTCGTTAATAGAAACATTAATGTCGTTTAAGACCGTGTTGTCACCATATTTTTTTACTAAATGTTCAACTAAGATTTTTTCAGTCATATTAGTTCACCTTCTTTTCAAGGTTTTTCGCTAATTTAGTTAAGCTAGTAATTAAAATTAAGTAGATTAACGCAATAACGAAGTAAACCATTGTACTTTGTAATGTCCGAGCAACAATAATTTTTCCTGTTTGTAGTAGTTCGATTAAGCCAATTGCTGAAAGGATAGTTGTATCTTTCAATGAAATAACAAATTGGTTAATGAATGAAGGAATCATAATGCGAATCGCTTGTGGTAAAATAATTTTTTGCATTGTCCGATTATAGGAAAGACCTAAACTTCTTGAAGCTTCCATTTGGCCAACTGGAACAGCTTTGATTCCGCCGCGCACAATTTCAGAAATATAGGCACTGGCATTTAAAGTTAATGTGATAATCCCAGCAATGAAGACTGGGATATTAAAGCCAAGCACACCAGGTAATCCGAAATAGATGAAGAACGCTAAGACCATTAAAGGAATTCCACGAATTAAATCAACATAAATGGTTGAAAGTACACGTAATGCTTTGATTGGTGAAACGCTGAATAGCCCAAAAATAACGCCGACAATTAAAGCAAGTACGAAGGAAATCAACGTTAATAGAATCGTCATCCATAAACCGTGTAACAATTGTTTCCAGTTGTTTTGCATGAAGCCAACAAACGTAGATTCGTCAGCTGTTTCTTCTTTGGCTTCGTTGCCATCTTTCACGTAAGTGCCGATAATTTTATCGTATTCACCTGTACGTTTCATTTCTTTTAAGCCTTCGTTAAACATTTCAAGTAGTTCAGGATTTTGCCCTTTTTTGACAGCAAAACCGTAAGAACCACCTTTTTCACGAGGAATTGGTGTCGCTAGTGGTTGATTTTGCGCAACCCCATAGCCAATGACAGGATAATCATCCATCATGGCATCAACTTCGCCAATTTCTAACGCACTGTATAATGCATCAGTTGTGTCTAAATACTTAATTGAGTAATCATATTTCTTTTTATTTTTTTCTAAGAAATCAGCACTTTCAGTACCAATTTTTACGCCGACTTTTTTGCCTTTTAAATCATCATACGATTTAATTTTGTCATTACCTTTTTTGACCGCAATTTGAATACCGCTATCAAAGTAAGGAACAGAGAAGTCGAAGGCTTTTTTACGATCATCCGTAATCGTCATGCCTGCAACCATCCCATCTGCTTGACCAGATTCAACAGCTTGGACAGCAGAACTAAAACCAATAAATTTAAATTCAACAGTAAAACCTTGCAATTCAGCTGCACGTTTGACTAAATCTACATCAATTCCGACATAATCACCTTGGGCATTTTGAAACTCAAACGGAGCAAACGTAGAATCACTAGCAATCACATATTTCTCTTTTTTAGGAGTGATTTTTTTCATCTGTTCGCCAGCGTCTTGTGTGTTTGTTTCATCACCTGTCGCTAAGTAGTTGTTTAAAATTTTATCATAAGTACCATTGTCTTTAAGATTTTTCAAACCAGCGTTGAACTTTTTGATTAATTCAGGGTTTTGACCTTTTTTCACTGCGAAACCATAAGAACTGCCTGTTTCTTTATCGCCAACTAATTGTAATTTTTGGCCATTTTTCACTGCGTAGCCCAATACAGGATAATCATCAACGATTGCATCCGCTTCACCGTTTTCTAAGGCTTTATAAAGACCCGTTGCATCGTCAAAATTTTTGATGGTGTAGTCATATTTCTCTTTATTTTTTTCAAGGAAATTGGCACTTTCAGTTCCAACTTTAGCCGCAACCGTTTTGCCTTTTAAATCATCATATGATTTAATTTTGTCGTTTCCTTTTTTAACCGCTAATTGTAAACCGCTATCGAAGTATGGATCTGAAAAATCAAAGGATTTTTTTCGCTCATCCGTAATACTCATTCCAGCAATCATGCCATCAATTTGTTTAGATTGAATCGCTTGGACTGCACTATCGAAGCCTAATGGTTTTAAATCCACTTCAAAACCTTGATCTTTGGCAATCGCATCTAATAAATCAACGTCAATACCAATGTATTTTCCTTTTGAGTCTTGGAATTCAAAAGGGGCGAATGTTAAATCCGTTCCAATTGTATATTTCTTTCCTTCTGCATGTGCTGAAGTGCCACTAATGAATGTTAGCAGAGTTACCATCATCACAAAGAAAGAAAGTAAAAAGTGTTTCCTTTTCATAAAATACCTCCTAGTTTTGCATATTGAACAATTATATAGTAAGAAATAGGAAGCTGACAAGTATTTGAACGCTAAAAAGAGAAAAAAACTCTAATTTCCTTACATTGCATGTTATAAAATGTGACATAGAAATTAAGAACAAAAGATTAAGATCAGTTGAAGTTCGAAACAGCAAAAGTGGCGAAAATATGTTCGGTATGTTAAACTAATAAGTGGACATTCTGCCAGAATGGGCCGATAATTTAAGAGAAATTAGACACTTTGAGGGGGAGTTATAAATGATCGAAAGAGAAACTTCCAATACCTTTCATTTGGCTTCTAAATATGAGCCTGCCGGAGATCAGCCAGCCGCTATTGCTGAACTAGTTGACGGTGTCAAAGGTGGAGAAAAAGCTCAAATTTTACTTGGAGCGACCGGAACAGGTAAAACATTTACAATCTCTAATGTGATTCAAGAAGTGAACAAACCAACATTAGTGATTGCACATAATAAAACACTAGCTGGACAATTATACGGGGAATTTAAAGAATTTTTCCCAGATAATGCGGTCGAGTATTTTGTCAGTTACTATGATTATTATCAACCAGAAGCATATGTACCCTCAAGTGATACATATATTGAAAAAGATTCCAGTATTAATGATGAAATTGATAAACTACGCCATTCAGCGACAAGTTCTTTATTGGAACGAAACGATGTCATCGTGGTAGCATCAGTTTCTTGTATTTTTGGTTTAGGGGATCCGCGGGAATACAGTCAACAAGTTGTTTCATTACGTGTGGGAATGGAAATGGATCGTAATGAGTTACTAAAAAGCTTAGTCGATATTCAATTCGAACGAAATGATATTGATTTTCAACGGGGGCGTTTTCGTGTCCGCGGTGATGTGGTTGAGATATTCCCAGCTTCACGGGATGAGCATGCGCTACGTGTTGAATTTTTCGGAGACGAAATTGATCGAATTCGTGAAGTAGATGCGTTAACTGGTGAAATTGTCGGCGAAACAGAGCATGTCGCTATTTTTCCGGCAACACACTTTGTGACGAACGAAGAACATATGGAACATGCCATATCGCAGATCCAAGAAGAATTAGAGGCACGTTTGAAAGTGCTTCGCAGTGAAAACAAATTATTGGAAGCTCAACGTTTGGAACAGCGAACTAACTATGATATTGAGATGATGAGAGAGATGGGCTATACGTCAGGGATTGAGAATTATTCTCGACATATGGATGGTCGCCAAGAAGGGGAGCCGCCATATACGCTGTTGGACTTTTTCCCAGATGACTTCTTACTTGTAATCGATGAGTCTCATGTAACAATGCCGCAAATTAGAGGGATGTATAATGGCGACCGAGCACGGAAACAAATGTTAGTGGACTATGGTTTCCGTTTACCAAGTGCACTTGATAACCGACCGCTTCGTTTAGAAGAATTTGAACAACATGTAAACCAAATTGTTTATGTATCGGCAACACCAGGCCCTTATGAAATGGAACAAACAGAGACGGTTGTTCAACAAATCATTCGGCCAACAGGTTTACTAGATCCAGAAGTAGAAATCCGCCCAATTATGGGTCAAATTGATGACTTGGTGGGCGAAATTCATGAACGGATCGAAAAAGATCAGCGGGTGTTTGTCACAACCTTAACGAAGAAAATGGCCGAAGATTTAACCGACTATTTCAAAGAATTAGGCTTAAAAGTTAAATATTTGCATAGTGATATAAAAACACTGGAAAGAACGGAGATTATTCGCGATTTACGATTAGGCGAATTTGATATTCTAATAGGTATTAACTTATTACGTGAAGGAATCGATGTGCCAGAAGTTTCCTTAATTGCGATTCTAGATGCGGATAAAGAAGGCTTCTTACGTAGTGAACGCTCATTAGTGCAAACGATGGGACGGGCTGCCCGGAACGCCGAAGGAAAAGTCATTATGTATGCAGATAAAATCACCGATTCGATGCAACGAGCTATGGATGAAACGGCACGACGTCGGGCAATCCAAGAAGCATATAATGAAGAACATGGCATTGAACCAAAAACAATTATTAAAGAAATTCGTGATTTGATTTCTATTTCCAAAACAGCTGATAAAGATGAAACAGTGGTTCAATTGGATAAATCATATGAAGATTTATCAAGACAAGAAAAAGCTGATTTATTAATGAAACTTGAAAGAGAAATGAAAGATGCGGCCAAAGCGTTAGACTTCGAAACTGCAGCCACATTACGAGATACCATTCTTGAATTGAAAGCTGCCAAATAAGTCAACCAACGGATTAAGTAAAAGATACGATGAACCATCGTATCTTTTACTAATCTTTTCTCTATAGAATGACTTGAAATGATTTGACGTAAGAGATTTAGTAAAAGGAGAACATATATGGCAAATGATAAAATTGTGATTCATGGTGCACGCGCCCATAACTTAAAAAATATTGATGTCACGATTCCTCGTGACAAAATGGTTGTTGTAACTGGACTATCTGGTTCTGGCAAAAGTTCATTAGCGTTTGATACGCTTTACGCAGAAGGGCAACGACGTTATGTAGAGAGTCTCTCTGCTTATGCGCGACAATTTTTGGGACAGATGGATAAACCAGATGTTGACAGCATCGATGGTTTAAGTCCAGCTATTTCAATTGATCAAAAGACGACAAGTAAAAACCCACGCTCAACGGTGGGGACGGTCACAGAAATCAATGATTATTTACGATTGTTATTTGCTCGGGTAGGTCATCCAATTTGTCCTAACGATCATATTGAAATTACCAGTCAGTCTGTTGAACAGATGGTTGATAAAGTCTTAGAGCTACCAGAGCGAACAAAAATTCAAATTTTGGCGCCTGTTGTGGTCAAGAAAAAAGGCCAACATAAAAAAGTGTTTGAAATAATCCAACGTGAAGGGTATGTCAGAATGCGGGTGGATGGTGAAACCTATGATGTTAGTGAGGCACCAGAACTTGAAAAAAATAAAAAACATGATATTGCGATTGTGATTGACCGTATCGTTGTGAAAGAAGGCATTCGCTCTCGCTTGTTTGATTCGTTTGAAGCGGCTTTGCGTTTAGCTGAAGGTTACGCAATTGTTGATGTGATTGGTCAAGAAGAGATGTTGTTTAGTGAACATTATGCTTGTCCTTATTGTGGGTTCACAGTCGGTGAATTGGAACCGCGCTTGTTTTCATTTAATGCACCATTTGGCGCTTGTCCCGATTGTGATGGTTTAGGTGTTAAATTAGAAGTGGACAAAGACTTAGTGATTCCAGATCCCACTAAAACCTTGAGAGAAGGAGCCATTGTTCCGTGGAACCCTATTAGTTCCCAATATTATCCACAAATGTTGGAACAAGCAGCCACCAGTTTTGGGATTGATATGGATACGCCGTTTGAAGAATTACCTGCAGACCAACAAGAAATTATTTTAAATGGTTCTGGCGAGAAAAACTTTCATTTTCATTATGAAAATGACTTTGGTGGTGTTCGTGATGTGGAAGTGCCATTTGAAGGGATTTTAAAAAATATTAAACGACGTTATCATGAAACAAATAGCGATTTTACACGAGATCAAATGCGGTTATACATGACAGAATTGACTTGTCGAAGCTGTCAAGGGTATCGTTTGAATCCGCAAGCTTTAGCTGTAAAAATCAATGGCACGCACATTGGTGAAGTCAGTGAATTAGCAATAAAAAATGCGGTCCAATTTTTTGAAGGTGTGTCTTTATCTGAACAAGAAACAACGATTGCTCGGCCAATTTTAAAAGAAGTCGAAGATCGGTTAACCTTCTTAAAAAATGTCGGGTTAGATTACTTAACCTTAAGTCGAGCTGCTGGTACACTTTCTGGCGGAGAAGCACAAAGAATTCGCTTAGCAACACAAATTGGATCAAACTTATCAGGCGTCCTTTACATTTTAGATGAACCGTCAATTGGTTTGCATCAACGAGATAACGACCGCTTGATTGACTCATTGAAAAAAATGCGGGACTTAGGCAATACATTAATTGTGGTGGAACACGATGAAGATACAATGATGGCTTCGGATTACTTGATTGATGTGGGACCTGGTGCTGGACATCTGGGCGGTGAAATTGTAGCCGCTGGTACGCCGGAAGAGGTTGCTAAAAATCCGCATTCATTGACTGGACAATATCTTTCTGGGAAAAAAGTGATTCCTGTACCAAAAGAACGTCGCAAAGGTAATGGCAAAGCGATCAAAGTCACTGGTGCCAGTGAAAATAATTTAAAAAATGTCAGTGTTGAATTTCCGCTGGGTGAATTTGTTGCTGTCACAGGCGTTTCAGGTTCAGGGAAAAGTACTTTAGTCAATCAAATTTTGAAAAAAGCACTGGCCCAAAAATTAAATCGTAATTCCAATAAACCTGGGAAACACAAAAGTATCACTGGTTATGAAGCCATTGAAAAGATTGTTGACATTGATCAAAGTCCAATTGGTCGAACACCAAGAAGTAATCCAGCGACTTATACTAGTGTTTTTGATGACATTCGCGATTTGTTTGCCCAAACAAATGAAGCCAAGGTTCGTGGCTATAAAAAAGGCCGCTTTAGTTTTAACGTCAAAGGTGGCCGTTGTGAAGCTTGTCGCGGGGATGGTATCATCAAAATTGAAATGCACTTTTTACCTGACGTCTATGTGCCTTGCGAAGTTTGTCATGGCAAACGTTATAATTCTGAGACGTTAGAAGTTCATTATAAAGGCAAAAACATTTCTGATATTTTAGATATGACGGTGGAAGATGCCGTAGAATTTTTCAAACATATCCCTAAAATTCATCGTAAATTGCAAACAATTGTGGATGTAGGCTTAGGCTATGTGACATTGGGGCAGCCAGCAACTACTTTATCTGGTGGAGAAGCACAGCGGATGAAGCTAGCGAGTGAACTTCATAAAAATTCTAATGGGAAAAACTTTTATATTCTGGATGAACCAACAACCGGCTTGCATACCGATGATATTGCGCGATTGCTTCTAGTATTAGAGCGTTTAGTGGAAGCGGGCAATACCGTTTTAGTGATTGAACATAACTTGGATGTCATCAAATCTGCGGATCATGTGATTGATCTAGGGCCAGAAGGTGGCGACGGTGGTGGGACGATCGTGGCGACAGGAACACCAGAAGAAGTTGCTAAAGTCAAAGACAGTTACACAGGATATTATTTAAAACGTGTTCTGAAATAAACATTAATGATTAGATAAAGAACCTTGTTTTTATGGGAAACAAGGTTCTTTTATTATAAAATAACAAATATTTTTTAATAAAAATTAAAAATAAATGTTGACTTAATGTGTAATTAAAAGATATACTATGTTTGTTAACAAAATAACAATGAACACGAAGGGAAGTCTTAAATGAAAAACAAAAAAATAACAACAAGTTTATTAACAGCAGGAATGGTCTTAGCTATCGGAATCACACCTTTTGTACATAGTAACACAATGGAAGCAGCTACTTTAATTTCACAATCAGACCATGAAAAAGTAATGAGTTTTACCAAGAAAGACTTAAAAGAAGCAACGGGCATTCAATTGGAGCCGGAGACAGTACAAGCCATTCATCAGGAATTAAAGCAACAAATCACCTGGGAAACATTAGGCTATTCCACAATTGATGCGCAAAATATTGCGACACGTTTTACACAAAATACATATCAGGCTCTGGGGATTTTAACAGATATCGCCAACCATTCAGACCTTCAATTGAAAGTCATTACCATTAATAATCCCTATCTAGCAACAGCTAAAATTGGCACCTTTAAGTGGGAAACCGTAACTCCTGAAGTTGGTGGAGACCATGAAACAGCAGACAATGAACTAACCACACCGACACCAACTGTTGCCAGTCTTCAAGAGATTGATGTAGAAATCGAATACGACGAAAATGAAATTGAGTTCACCTATGAAATAAAATCGAACGGAACAATTGAAGCAACGTATGAAGATGAATCTGCTGATTTAGAATTAGAAGGTAAGGCAGCACAAGACAAAATCATGACTCTTTTAGATGGATTGTCAATCAAAACAGCTACAAATGAACAAATTAAAGAACACATTACGAAAAAGTTAGCCGTGAATGAACAAGTAAAACAATTTGAGTTTGAAGCTAATTTTACTGATAAAACAGAAATTGAGTTTGTATTAAAATAACACAGAGTTATATAGTATAATTCAGCAATTAAAACAGCGTTGACAAAAATGTCAATGCTGTTTTTCTATGAAAGAATAGAAATCTTTATAAGAATGATTGAAAAGCTTTCTTTGATACGCCCGGGGTGTTATAATATAGTGATGCAAGTGAAGGGAGTGTTGAATATGCCAGAAAATTTACAACTGGTTATTATTACAGGAATGAGTGGCGCTGGAAAAACAGTCGCTGTTCAAAGCTTTGAAGACATGGGCTATTTCTGTATCGACAATTTACCACCAAGCTTAATCCCAAAATTTTGGGAATTAATTAAAGAATCTGGAAAAGTTACCAAGATTGCGTTAGTGATTGATTTACGTTCACGGACCTTCTTTAGAGAAATTCAGGATATGTTAGTCGAACTTGAAAATACTAATTTTATTGATACAACGATTTTATTTTTAGATGCCACCGATGAAGAGTTGGTTTCTCGTTATAAAGAGACACGGCGTGCGCATCCAATGGCGATGGATGGTTTAGTGACAGAAGGTATTCGTAAAGAACGTGCAATGCTGGAAGAAATCAAGGCGGATGCTCAGTTGGTTATTGATACCACGGACTTGTCCCCTCGTCAATTGCGGGAACGTTTGAATAAAGAACTAGCAACGAGAGAGACACACGAATTTCGAGTGGAAATGGTGTCCTTCGGCTTTAAATATGGTTTGCCGATTGATGCAGATATCGTTATGGATGTTCGCTTTTTACCTAATCCCCATTATATTGATGAACTACGGCCGTTAACTGGAATGGATCAACCTGTTTATGATTATGTGATGGGCTTCCCAGAAACAGATGAATTTTATACAAAATTTATCGATTTACTGCGAACAGTCTTACCTGGATATAAAAAAGAAGGTAAAAGTAGCGTCACCATTGCAATTGGCTGTACTGGCGGACAACATCGCTCTGTTGCATTGACAGAACGTGTTGGCGCTGAATTAAAAGAGGAAGATTACCATGTTAATATTACCCACCGCGACCGCTTAAAAAGAAAAGAAACGGTTAATCGCTCTTAATGAAAACCTATCGAATTCGTAAACCGAAGATCGTGGTTGTTGGTGGTGGAACAGGCTTACCAGTAATTTTGAAAAGTTTAAGAAATCAAAGTGTTGATATTACTGCCGTCGTAACGGTCGCTGATGATGGCGGTAGTAGTGGCGAGCTTCGTTCCTCTATTAATAACATGACACCTCCGGGAGATTTAAGAAATGTTTTAGTGGCATTGTCAGATATGCCACAATTATATGAAGATATTTTTCAATATCGTTTTGATAAATCAGATAGTCATTTTGCCAATCATGCAATCGGTAATTTAATCATTGCTGCTGTCTCAGAAATGAGAGGAAGTACGTATGAAGCGATTCAATTACTTTCAAAAATGATGCATGTTGATGGACGGATTTATCCATCATCAGAACGGCCATTAACGTTACATGCCGTATTTAAAGATGGCTCAGTGGCGGTGGGAGAATCAAAAATTGCACTGGATCGCAAGACGATTGACCATGTGTTTGTGACAAATACACACGGAGAAGAACAGCCAAGAGCTGCGCGCAAAGTCGTCAAAGCAATTGAAGAAGCAGACATGGTCGTGTTAGGACCAGGGAGTCTTTTTACAAGTATTTTACCTAATTTAGTTATTACAGAAATTGGTGAAGCCATCAAACAAACGGCAGCCGAAGTAGTCTATATTTGTAACATCATGACCCAAAAAGGGGAAACGGAACATTTTACGGATGCCGATCATGTTCGTGTCTTAAACGAACATCTACAAGCGCAGTTTGTTGATACAGTGCTGGTTAACACAGAAAAAGTACCAGAAAATTACATGGATCCTGAAATTTATGATGAATATTTAGTTCAAGTAAAGCATGATTTTCAAGGATTACGTGAAGAAGGATGCCGAGTCATTTCGACAGACTTTTTAGAATTAAGAGATGGCGGAGTTTTTCATGATGGGGAAAAAGTTGTTGAAGAACTTTTCCGTATCGTATTTGGAACGAAATATTAATTAATCAAAAGAATCAAGAGAGGAGGAGCTTAGATGTCTTTTGCCTCGGATGTCAAAAAAGAGTTAACTGGTTTAGAAGTCCATCGAGAACACGCGAAAGCAGAATTAGCAGCATTAATTCGGATGAACGGCTCACTTAGCTTAGTTAATCAACAGTTTGTCTTGAATGTACAAACGGAAAATGCTGCAATTGCTCGTCGAATGTATTCATTGCTGAAAGATCATTACCATGCACAAGCAGAATTATTAGTTCGTAAAAAAATGAAACTAAAGAAAAATAATGTTTACATTGTGCGTCTAAAACAAGATACACAAAAAATTCTAGCTGATTTGGATATTATGGATGGGGTCGTTTTTAATGGCAATGTGTCAAATGAAATCATGGGTAACGCGCAAAAAATGCGTTCCTATTTACGTGGAGCCTTCATGGCTTCTGGCTCAGTTAATAATCCGGAAACAAGTCGCTATCATTTAGAAATTTTTTCAATTTATGAAGAACACAATAATGATATTTGTAAGATGTTGAATTACTATGACTTAAACGCTCGAACATTGGGACGCCGAAATGGGTATATTTGTTATTTAAAAGGTGCTGAAAAAATTGCCGACTTTTTAACATTAATTGGTGCCACGAACTCTATGTTGAAATTTGAAGATGTCCGGATTGTCCGTGATATGCGGAATTCAGTAAATCGTTTAGTGAATTGCGAAACAGCGAATTTAAATAAAACCATTGATGCGGCTTCAAAACAAATTGAAAATATTCAATTTATTGAAAGTACAGTAGGGCTGACGTCATTACCGGAGAAACTTCAGGAAATCGCAGAATTACGGTTAGAGTATCCGGAAGTTAGTCTCAAAGAACTAGGGGAAATGATTCCTTCAGGAGCTATTTCTAAGTCAGGTATTAATCATCGTATTCGAAAAATTAATGAATTTGCAGAAAAATTACGAGAAAAAAGTGCGTAACTTTTCTGCTCCAGAAGTGAAGAATAACATTTCCGTTTGAAGTGCTATCCTTCACTTTTTCTTTAAGCGTGTAAAAAAAATTAAAGTGTGCAAAAAGTGTGTAGCACTGAAATGTAGTGTTGACCTGTGGTTTAAAGAAAGGACGTTGGCACGAATGTTGCATGTAATAAAATGCAAGCGATTACTTATTGCTGTTTTTAACTAAAACATTAAAAACTATTGGAGGGGTCAAAATGGTTCAACGATTAATTAGTGCAAATGCATCAGAAATCAAACGGATGTCAAAAGAAGAGCTGTTTCAGAGTATTAAAGCGAGCGAAGGGCGCGTAATTTTATCGGAAAATGTGGTAGTTCATCCATCCGTAGCAGGTGATATCACTTGTGCGGAAATGTCAAAAGCATATGGCGCAGACATGATTTTATTGAATGTTTTCGATGTTAATCAACCGATTGTAGTAGCCGCTTATGAAGGGCAATATACTGCGGAAACATGTGTCCCTAATGATGAGGTTGTTCATCGTTTGAAAGAACTAGTCGGTTTACCGATTGGCATGAATGTCGAACCTGTTGATGAAAATTTAGACTTAGCTTCAACGAGAGTTTCGATTGAACCAGGTAGAAAAGCATCAGCAGCTACTTTCAAAAAAGCCAATGAACTGGGTTTGGATTTTATCTTATTGACAGGTAATCCAGGAACTGGCGTGACCAACGACTTGATTGCTAAGAACGTGGCCTTAGCCAAAAAACATTTTGACGGCATCATTATTGCCGGAAAAATGCACAGTTCAGGCGTAGATGAACCAGTGGTCAGTTTAAAATCAGCTGAACAATTTATTGAAGCGGGTGCTGATATTGTCTTAGTCCCAGCAGTCGGCACGGTTTGGGGCATCGATGATCAACAAGTCAAAGAAGTTGTGGATTTTGCACATTCAAAAGGAAAATTAGTTATGAGTGCCATTGGAACTTCACAAGAAAGTGCTCAACCTGAAGTTATCCAAGCAATCGGCATTAGAAATAAAATTTTAGGCGTAGATATTCAACATATTGGCGATGCCAATATGGGCTTAGTTGGTATTGAAAATATTAAAGAGCTTTCTGATGCGATACGTGGGAAAAGACATACTGTTGCTAGAATGGCTCGTTCGATTAATCGTTAAAAAAGTGAACAGAGGCACGAATTCAGAAAATTTGAATTCGTGTCTTATGATTTTTTTATTGAAAAACGGTATACTAAAAGAGAAATAAAGGTTTGAAAGGATGAGGTTTTTTTATGGATATTTCAGTAATTGATGCAACAAAAGTTAACACAGAAACAGGGCTTCACATTGGTGAGCGCAATGCCCCTGTCAAAATGATAGAATTTATCAATGTTCGCTGTCCTTATTGCAGAAAATGGTTTGAAGAGTCTGAGGAACTGTTAGCACAATCTGTCAAAAGTGGTAAAGTTGAACGTATCATTAAGTTGTTTGATAAAGAAAAAGAAAGTTTACAACGCGGCAATGTGATGCATCACTACATTGACTATTCAGCGCCTGAACAAGCGCTGTCAGCATTGCATAAAATGTTTGCTACGCAAGATGAATGGGGAAACTTAACCTTAGAAGAAGTAGCGACGTATGCTGAAAAAAATCTGGGCTTAAAAGAACAAAAAGATGCAACGCTTGTTTCCGCAGTGATTGCTGAAGCCAATGCGGCGCACATTCAATTTGTACCAACGATCATCATTGGTGAGCATATCTTTGACGAAAGTGTCACTGAAGAAGAATTACGAGGATACATTGAAAAATAAAAAAATGGAAACAGCGAGTGTCGCTGTTTCCATTTTTTTTTATTTTTAATTTAAGGCGCTACTATTTTCCATTACTTCATCGATTAACCCATATTCTTTTGCTTGTTCGGCAGTCATATAGTTATCACGATCGGTATCACGTTCAATCACTTCAATTGGTTGGCCAGTTCGTTCAGCTAAAATTGAATTTAAACGTTGACGAGTGTCTAAAATGTGACGAGCAGCAATTTCAATTTCTGTTGCTTGCCCTTGAGCGCCACCAAGTGGTTGGTGAATCATGATTTCCGCATTTGGTAAAGCGAAACGTTTGCCTTTTTGACCAGCTGTTAATAAGAAGCTACCCATAGAAGCTGCCATTCCTAATACGATCGTTTGGACATCCGCTTTAACGAAATTCATGGTATCGAAAATCGCTAAGCCTGCAGAAACGCTGCCACCAGGAGAGTTAATGTACAAGTAAATGTCTTTTTCTGAATCTTGGGCATCTAAGAATAATAACTGTGCAATCACTGAGTTTGCCACGTTATCATCGATAGGGCCGCTTAGCATAATGATGCGGTCTTTTAATAAACGAGAATAAATGTCATAAGCACGTTCACCGCGAGATGATTGTTCAATAACTGTTGGAATTAAATTCATAAGTAAATCCTCCTATATAAAGAAACTTTTAAAGTCATTCTATCACAAAGCACTTTGAATGCCTATGAAAAGTATACCTCTTTGGTCAATAAAGGTCAACGAAGTCGCTTGAAAAATTTTGTGTCATTTTTTATCCGAAACTTTTGGATTATGTTATACTAAAATGGAAAATTAGAAAAGAGCGAGGGGAAAAATATGTTTGTTTTTATCGCCGGAATGGTCGGTGTAATCGTCGGTGCGCTAATAGTCACAGCAAGTGCCGCCTTACATTCATCTTACAAAGAGCGAAAAGAAGTACGTTATCGTGAACTAGAACATTTGGTTAAAGAAATTGAATCATTGAATTTATTAAATAAAAAAGTCAAAGAAATTTTACAAAAGCGTGAATTATATATAGACAGATCAATTGAATACTTATCGATGGATGATTGTTTCATCAGCATCGATGATTTTATTTATTTGGAATCATTTTCTGCTCAAAATAATTTTTACTTACCGACGTACTTAATTGAAGAATTTTTCAAAAAAATTGCGCATCGTAAAGTCATTTTGACGGCCAGCGAAGTTGCTGAAATGGGTGGTCACACCTATAAAGGCGGCCGTGTTATTTTAGAAAATTTTTCAGACGAGATTTTAGCAATTATTGAAGATAAAAAACGTAAAATGCAGCGTTTGTCTAACGAACCACTTCATTATTTTAAAGCGATTAAATAAAAAAGAACCAGCGTACCCGCTAATTTTTTGGGGTATCTGGTTCTTTTTCTTGTTGTTCCATATCGGTCATAGTGTCTTCAATTTCTTTATGTAAGAAATAAGAAATAACTGTACGAATGATTACCAAGGTTGCCAATTTCAAAATATCTTGAAAAGTTGGTTTGACAATGGATTCAATAATATCAGCTGCAATTAAAATTTCTAAACTTAACAGAATGTAGCTACCAAGGAAGTTTTTGATGAACGTATTCATTTTGGTTAAGGTAAAGCGGCTTTGATTTTGTCGTTCACTTTTAATGAAATCTTTTCCTGCTAAACAAACACCCCAAACTAAAACAATAATCGAAAAAACATTCAGTCCTAAAATACATAGCTCAAAAAGTGGGGTTAAAAGCGTCATTAACTGATGGGGCCACTCATTCATCGTATTCACTCCTGCCAAAAAGCCTTTTCTTTAACTATAACGAAACGGCTGACTAACGTCAAATATTGTTGAAATAAACGGGCTAAACTATTCAGCTTATAGAACAAAACTAAGAAAATTATGAATAGCATCTAACAATTAAGTAAAAGGACTGTAAAGGTTCTTTTACTTTTTTTGTGTAAAAAAAGAGTCTTAAAAGGAATCAAGTAGCAAAAAGTAAGTGAAAACCAACTTTGTCAGTGGATAGTCTTTTCATTAATTTTTAAAAGACAAATTTTACGTTTTCAAGAGCCGAATACTGCCAAGTTTTAGCCTTTAAAGGTGATAGAATCAGAAATTGAGTAAGAGATGTGTCACAAAAGCAAGGAGACACATCGACTTGATGAAAGATTTAAGGAGCTGTAGTTGAAGTAAAGAGAAGCAAGTGTCCCAAACACTAGCGAAAGAAAATAGGGAGGATTAAAATGTTTAAGAAAGCAACGAAATTATTATCGACAATGGTGATTGTCGCTGGAACAGTTGTGGGAAATTTCAGTCCCACGTTGGCTTTAGCCGAAGGAGTGGTTAAAGCAGGAGATACAGAAGGAATGACCAATACGGTGAAAGTGAAAGACGACAGTTTGGCTGACTGTAAACGGATATTGGAAGGACAAGCTGCTTTCCCAGTTCAAGCGGGTGAAACGGAACCGGTTGATTTAGTGGTTGTTGAAGATGCCAGTGGTAGTTTTTCAGATAATTTTCCACATGTAAGACAAGCGATTGATGAAGTGGTTCAAGGTTTATCTGATCAAGACCGCGTGATGCTGGCTTCGTATCGTGGCGGAAAACAATTTATATTTCCTGATGGAAAAGTAAAAATTAATTCAGCTGATTATGATATGAATGTGCGTGTTGATACTCAATTAACCCATGATAAAAGCCAATTTATCTCTGGATTTGGAGATGTTCGGACGTATGGTGGTACACCAACTGCCTCAGGATTGAAACTTGCTTTAGATACGTACAATCAAACACACGGAGATTTAACGAATCGAAAAACATATTTCTTATTAGTGACAGATGGGGTCGCTAATACACGTTTAGATGGTTACTTGCATAAAACCAACACCAATGATTCAATCAATGAATATCCAGATCCAAGACATCCTTTTCAAGTTTCGGTTGAGTATAGTAATGACTATCAAGGTGCAGCAGCAGAAGTTTTAGCGTTAAACCAAGAAATTACTAACCAAGGCTATGAAATGATTAATGCGTATTGGGAAAGTGTTGAATCTTTAAGTTCAGTGAATTCATACTTTGATAAATATAAAACAGAAGTGGGTCCTTTTGTAAAACAAGAGTTGCAACAAGGGTCTAGCACACCAGAAGATTTTATTACAAGCCAATCTATTGATGATTTTACAACCCAATTAAAACAAATTGTCAAAGATCGTCTGGCGCAATCGACACCAGCAACAGCTTCATTAACGATTGCCAATCAATTTGATATTCAATCGGCGACCGCTACGGACGATGCTGGAAATGATGTGCCTGTTCAAATTAACGGACAAACCATTTCAGCAACTAGTACAGAAGGTTACGTAGGAAACATCACGATTCACTACGAAGTCAAAGAAAATACAGCGATCGATGCAGCAACCCTTGTAAGTAGTGGGACAATGAATCAAGGAACAATTGCTAAGGAATTTCCAGAAGCGACGATTCCTAAAAATGACAATGCGCATGCGTGTGACGTGACGCCAGAAGATCCAACGATTACAAAAGATATCGAAAATCAAGAGCACTTAGATTTAACCAATCGTGAAGATAGTTTCGATTGGCATGTCAAAACAGCCTTTGGTAACGAAACAAGCACTTGGACCCAAGCCAGTTTAGTAGATGATATTAACCAATTATTAGACATTATAGATGTAAAAGTCACAGATGAAAATGGTAAAGATGTTACAGCCAATGGCACAGTAACACAAGAAAATAACAAAGTAACTTTTGAAATGAACAAACAAGCAGACAGCTATGACTATTTAAGTGGTCATACGTATACAATGACTATCACCACTAAAATTAAAACTGACGCAACGGACGAAGAATTAGCACCTTATATTGAACAAGGCGGGATTCCCAACCAAGCTGACTTAAACTTTGGCAACGAAGGTGACGTGTTGCATTCCAACAAGCCAACCGTAACACCGCCACCTGTTGATCCAAATATTACTAAAGACGTAGAAGGACAAGAACATTTAGATTTAACCAACCGCGATCAAGAATTTAAATGGAACGTCAAAACAGCTTTCGGTAACGAAACAAGCACTTGGACCCAAGCCAGCATGGTAGATGACATTAATAAAGTGTTAGACATCACTGATGTAAAAGTCACAGATGAAAATGGTAAAGATGTTACAGCTAACGGCAAAGTAACACAAGAAAATAACAAAGTAACTTTTGAAATGAACAAACAAGCAGACAGCTATGACTATTTAAGTGGTCATACGTACACAATGACCATTACTACTAAAATCAAAGCTAGCGCAACGGACGAAGAATTAGCACCTTATATTGAACAAGGCGGGATTCCCAACCAAGCTGACTTAAACTTTGGCAACGAAGGTGACGTGTTGCATTCCAACAAACCAACCGTAACACCGCCTGCACCAACGCCAGAAGATCCAACGATTACAAAAGATATCGAAGGTCAAGATCACTTAGATTTAACCAACCGTGACCAAGAATTTAAATGGAACGTCAAAACAGCTTTCGGTAACGAAACAAGCACGTGGACCCAAGCTAGCATGGTGGACGACATTAATAAAGTGTTAGACATTACAGATGTAAAAGTCACAGATGAAAATGGCAAAGATGTTACAGCTAACGGCACAGTAACACAAGAAAATAACAAAGTAACTTTTGAAATGAACAAACAAGCAGACAGCTATGACTATTTAAGCGGTCATACATACACAATGACTATTACCACTAAAATTAAAACTGACGCAACGGACGAAGAATTAGCGCCTTATATCCAACAAGGCGGGATTCCCAACCAAGCTGACTTGAACTTTGGCAATGAAGGTGACGTGTTACATTCCAACAAGCCAACCGTAACACCGCCTGCACCAACGCCAGAAGATCCAACGATTACAAAAGATATCGAAGGTCAAGATCACTTAGATTTAACCAACCGCGATCAAGAATTTAAATGGAACGTCAAAACAGCTTTCGGTAACGAAACCAGTACTTGGACCCAAGCCAGCATGGTGGACGACATTAATAAAGTGCTAGATATCACTGATGTAAAAATCACAGATGAAAATGGTAAAGATGTTACAGCTAACGGCACAGTAACACAAGAAAATAACAAAGTAACTTTTGAAATGAACAAACAAGCAGACAGCTACTCATACTTAGCTGGACATACGTACACAATGACTATTACCACTAAAATTAAAGACGGCGCAACCGATGAAGAATTAGCACCTTATATTGAACAAGGCGGCATTCCCAACCAAGCGGACTTAAACTTTGGCAACGAAGGTGACGTGTTGCATTCCAACAAACCAACTGTAACACCGCCTGCACCAACGCCAGAAGATCCAACGATTACAAAAGATATCGAAGGTCAAGATCACTTAGATTTAACCAACCGTGACCAAGAATTTAAATGGAACGTCAAAACAGCTTTCGGTAACGAAACAAGCACATGGACCCAAGCCAGCATGGTGGATGACATTAATAAAGTGTTAGACATCACAGACGTGAAAGTTACTGATGAAAATGGCAAAGATGTTACAGATAATGGCATAGTAACACAAGAAAATAACAAAGTAACTTTTACTATGAACAAAAAAGATGACAGCTACTCTTACTTAGCTGGTCATACATACACAATGACTATTACCACTAAAATTAAAACTGACGCAACGGATGAAGAATTAGCGCCTTATATTGAACAAGGCGGGATTCCCAACCAAGCCGACTTAAACTTTGGCAACGAAGGTGACGTGTTGCATTCCAACAAGCCAACCGTAACACCGCCTGCACCAACGCCAGAAGACCCAAAAAAACCTGAACCTAAACAACCGCTAAAACCGAAAAAACCGTTGACGCCTACAAATCATCAAGCACCAACGAACCCAGTCAATTTTGGAAAATCAGCAAGTAAAGGAATTCATTTACCAATGACTAATACAACAGTAAATCCACTTTACATGATCGCAGGTTTAATTGTCCTTATAGTGGCTATTAGCTTTGGCATAACAAAAAATAAAAAAAGAAAAAATTAGACAAACTAAAAAGGAAGAAAAAACATGAATAAAAAAATTTCGTTCAGTCTGTTAATTTTGTTACTTAGTTTGTTGGTAGGTTTTACATTTATTCCGCATAAAAAGGAATTAAGTTTCAATGAGTATCAAGAAAAAAAACACTCTGGCGAAACATTTTATGTTGTTTTAAAAAAGAAAAACTGTTCAGATTGTCAGGATTTCGAGAAACTATTACAAGCACCTAAACAGGTTTATTATGTAGAATTAACCAACAAAGAGACCATGAAGGAATGGTCAACATTTATCCGAGAAAATAAAGTTTTACATGTGCCATCTATGTTTAAAATAGATAACGGCCATCTCAAGAAAATTGATGGAGAAGGAGATGCGAATCAATTATTCGCAAACTATCAAAAAATAACGAAGTAAAAAGAATAAAAAGACAAGCCAAGTTTCCTAAATAAAGGAAACTTGGCTTGTCTTTTTTCTAGTAATAGTCGTTTATTAAATAACATGTGAAATGTTTTACAAATCCATTTTGGTTTGATAAAATAAACGCAAACATATGAATTTGTTTTCATTTGTTTTGGGAGGAGGAACGAATGATTGAATTGATTTTACTTTTGTCGGTGATTCTTTTAGGTTTATTGATTGGAAATAAAAGAGTTGATAAGTGGCTTTTTCTTAAGGCCTTACTTTTGTTTTCTGTTATGCTAAGTGTGAGCATTTTAATTTCGGTAGCTATGTATTTATTATTAACAATAGGCGTTGCAAACGTAATAGGGCAGCGGTTAGAGTCGTTATTTCTTTTAGGGATAGTCGTTATCATCAGTACGAGTCTTTTGTTATATTTTTTATTGAATTTAACGACGAAAAAAATTGTTTTACCCATCGCTTTAATGAAAATAATTGAATATTATATTCAATGGGTATTGATTTATGTTACTATTTATCAAGTGATTTTTGATCAGTTTATTGTTTCTTCAGAAGTAAAAAATACGTTACAAGGGACTATTGATGAGCCAGTCGCAATCATTATTGTTATTTTGCCATCATTTATTTCAATTTGGATTGCCGTTGTTTTATTTAGGATTCGTATGGAAGAACTTTAATTAGATACTTTTAGAATGGAGGAGTTTGTATGTCTGCTTGGCAAACATTTAAAAATGGAACAAGGCAATTTTTTAAAGACATCTTGCAGTACTTATGGTTATTTTTTACTTTAAATGTCTTATTATTATTGGTGGGTGGGGCTTTTAGTTGGGCTACTTCCAACGCACTAAAAAACCAAGGTATTCCTTATCTTTCGTTTAATAACCTGAATTTATTGTTAGAAAAGCCGCTTGCTCTGGTGTTATTAATTCTCTTGTTGTTACTTTTTTTAGGTGCAGTTTTTTATCAGTTTACCTTTTTATTATTAGGGATTTTTCAAATACGGCAAGACCATCGTTTTCATTTTAAAGGAGTTACCAAGGCATCTTTTAAGGTTCTTAAAAAGCAAGGTGCCCGTTCGTGGTTATTCTTTTTCGGTTATTTTGTTGTCATTGTCCCTTTTGGTAACCTGATTTTCCAAAGTAATCTATTGACGAAATTTGTGATTCCAGATTTTATTGTTGAATTTTTGTCCCAACGAATTCCTTACTTGGTTGGGTTACTGGCCTTTGGGTTATTAGTCTGGTATTTAGCTATTCGTTTCATTTACACGCTTCCATTAATGATTCTGGAGAGAAAAAAAGCGGGCGAGGCAGTTAAGGCTAGTTGGTCAATGACAAACAAACGATTATGGTTCATTATTCGTAATATTGCATTTGTGACGATCGCGGTATTTGTTTCAACGTATGTTATTTATGTGTTACTTTATCTTCTACAGTTGAAGTTAGATACCTTGAGCGATACCATTAGTTTGCTAGGTGGTATTTTAAATTTAACGGTTGTCCAATTTTTACAGTTTGTCTCTAATGCTTGGCTTTCAGTATTACTGATTAATTTCTTATACACACAATTAAATGTTCAAGCAGAAACGACGACAAAAGTTGCCTTTGACAAAGAAACGAAACGTAATAAATTAGTGACTATCGGAATGGGCCTAGGACTATTCACCATTTTTGGCGGCTATATAATTTTCAACGCTGTTTACTTAACAGGGCTATTAGAATCAAAACCTTTGATTATTTCGCATCGAGGGGTCACCAATAGTAATGGCGTACAAAATACTATTCCTGCTATGGAAAGAACCATTAAATTTAAACCAGATTATATTGAAATTGATGTTCAAGAAACCAAAGACCATCAATTTGTTGTGATGCATGATGCAAACCTTCAAGAACTCGCCGGCGTTGATGGCACGCCGCAAGAATTTACGTTGGCTGAATTAACAAAAATGACCGTTAAAGAAAATGGCCAAGAAGCACCAATTGCCAGTTTTGATGATTATTTAGCGAAAGCAAACCAAGCCAAACAAAAATTACTAGTAGAAATTAAAACGTCTAAACAAGATAGTCAAGGTGCGCTATCTAACTTTATTGAAAAATATGAACGTCCTTTGATAAAGAATAACCATCAGGTTCAATCTCTCGACTACAATGTGATCAAAGCGTTTAAAAAAGCCAAATCAAAAGTAAAAGTAAGTTTTATTTTGCCCTATAATTTCACTTTTCCAGAAACACAAGCTGATTTGTATACAATGGAAGCTACCACGTTGAACGATACTTTCATTTTAAAAGCTGACCAACAGAAAAAAGCAGTTTATGCTTGGACAGTTAATGACTCAGAGGTATTAAGTAAAATGCTCTTTATGGACGTTGCTGGAGTGATTACCGATGATTTGGAGTTAGTCAATGAAGAAGTCAATGACTTTGAAAAAAATCCATCGTATGCGGATCGTATTTTGCATTATATTTTTATGCTACCAAGTGTGGCTTCTCAATAAAAAATGAAGAAGAGGGTTAAACGAAATGAAAAAAGAATTTTCGCGAGTACTTCTTAAAAATCAATCTGATGAAATTCTTATTTTAAAAGATCGGCCAGACACATGGAATTTCCCTGGCGGAAAACAAGAACTTGGTGAATCAGCGCTGGAATGTGCGATTCGTGAAATGAAAGAAGAATTAGCAGTGGAAATTACTGAACTTGAAGAAATTTTTACTGGACCACTTGTTTTTGATTCAATCGTTTGGCAAGGACATTTTTATTTTGCCAAACAAGCCCAAGGAAAAGTTACCCTGAACGAACCAAATAAAATTAAAGGCGTACAATTTATTAAGCGATTTGAGGAAGTAAATTTTTCACCAGGATTAGCTCCGCTATTTGATTATTTGGCGCGTAGTGATTATTTAAAGTTAAACAAAACTAACTGGAAATAGAGAGAATAGGAGTGTTTTTTGCTAGGGATTTGTCAAGCGCATCTTTGATTATTTTAGAAAGTCCAAGGAAAAGTCGTGGGCATTGTTTATTCCTAATAAATATGTTATAGTAATTAAGTAATCAATTTTGATAAGTAATTTGAGTTATATATTTAAAAACTATACTTCTCCTTTTGCCACTCAACATTTTTTGCAATAACTTGCATATTTTTATGCACTAGGAGGAAATATATATGAACAACGGTACAGTAAAATGGTTTAACGCAGACAAAGGTTTTGGATTTATTACAGGTGAAGATGGCAATGATGTATTTGCACATTTTTCAGCTATTCAATCAGATGGATTTAAAACTTTAGACGAAGGCCAAGCAGTAACTTTTGATACTGAAGAAGGTCCACGCGGCTTACAAGCAACGAACATCGTAAAAGCTTAATAATGAATGAAAACGGACCACGTGTTGGTCCGTTTTTTTGATAGCTGTTGTCTGATCTCGCCATTAATTACATAGCAAAACAAAGCAGAGGCCATTTAAAGGAGGAGAATCTGAAGACGACCTTAACTGAGCTGTTACTTGTAAGTGGATTATTTTGGCTAGTAATCATAATTGGTATGATTGCTGGTAGCATATTTCTAATTAAGTATTTTAGAGGTCGGAGCTGAACAGTTCTGTTCCCGCCAATTATCAGGTTTTAAGCCTGGGACAAAAATCCAAAGTGATTTTTGCCCTAGGTTCTTTATTTAATTAGGGTATTAAGTTTTAGGTAAAATAATTAACAAATTAAAAGCAATTTACTATATAATCAGAAAGGGATCTTTAAGAGAGAAGCAGGTGTTTGCTTGTCGTAATACTTTGTTTAGCAGATAGAAAAAGGAAACGTTATGCGTTACAATAGGAACGGAGGAATTTTAACCTTATTGGATTTGTAGCTGAAGCAGAACAAATGTTGTCGCGTTAAGTGCGATTGAGCTTGCCACAAGCAACATTTGAAAAAAATACGGATAGAAAAATCATTCCTAAACAAGAAAAAAACACTCTTTAGATGAATAAAGAGTGTCCAGAAACGTTGATAAATCAACATATTTAAATAACGCGCCCTGAGGGAATCGAACCCCCGTCTCAAGAACCGGAATCTTACGTGATATCCACTACACTAAGGGCGCGGCACGAATACTAGTTTAGCTGATATTGACAAAAATTACAAGAGGGAGGACGAAAATAATGAAATTTGAGCAACGAATGTCCCAACAACAAAAACAAGTCCAGAAGTTGGCCATGACTCAACAGCTTCAACAATCCATTCAAATTTTACAATTTAATACGGAAGAACTCGCTGCCTTTGTTGAAGCGAAAGCACTAGAGAATCCATTAATTGATTTACAAGTAGACACGCAGTACACCACAGATTTTCCGATAACTAGTCGTTCTTACACCAACCAAGACGAAGAAAATAATTATATGAATCAAATTCCAGACTATCATTTATCATTATTTGAGTCTTTAATTGATCAAATTCATTTGAATTACCGCGATACATACTTGCGAACATTGGTTTTGTTTTTAGTAGAATATATAGATGTGAATGGTTATTTAACGATTTCGTTAGAAGAAGCGGCAGAGAAAACCGAAGCAAGCGCCATTCAAATGCTAGATGCATTAACTTTGTTACAACAGCTAGATCCAGCAGGTGTGGGGGCACGCAATTTACAAGAATGTTTGATGCTACAAACAGAACGAGACGATACCGCGCCTAATTTAGCGTATATTTTATTGGAGGAAGAGTTTGATGCCTTAGTGAGTCGTAAATGGGGCCCGTTAGCTAAAAAATTTGGGATTGAATTAGCAGAAATTCAATTGATTTTTGATTATATACAAACGTTATCGCCAGCGCCAGGGAATATTTTTGATGCGACCGAGGAATTGTATATTCGACCAGATTTAACTGTCCGAATCAAGGAAGATCGAATAGTGGTGATTTCCAACAAAGCTGGTCGACCGACATTAAATTTTCAAGAAAATTATTTCAAACGAATGCAAGAGACTGACGACAAAGAAGTCCAAGAATATATTAAGGATAAGAAAAACGAATTTGAATGGTTAGAGCGCGCAGTGAATCAGCGGGGGGATACAATTTTACGTGTAGGGCAAGAAATTGTGCGCCGTCAAGAAGCCTTCTTTTTAGAAGCAGATCGGCCATTAAAACCAATGACTTTAAAAGAAATTGCGGATGCTTTGTCTATTCATGAATCGACAGTTAGTCGTGCGGTCAATGGAAAATATCTAGAAACCACGTTTGGCGTCTTTGAATTGCGCTCATTCTTCTCAACAAGTATTCTTTCATCAGAAGAAGATGGCGAGGATGTCTCAACAACGATGGTTAAAAAGCAACTACAAAAATTAATTGATGAAGAAGTAAAAAGTAAACCGTTATCTGATCAAAAATTAGTCGAGCGATTAAAAGATTCAGGCATGGAAATATCCCGGCGAACGGTGGCAAAATATCGTGAAGCCCTAGGGATTCCATCTTCATCTAAACGAAAACGATATGAGTAAACAACCAAAGCTTATGAGTGATTTTCATAAGCTTTGGTTGTTTTTTTGTGATTTAAAAAATGTTGGTTTTTTGAATTGTAAAAAAAGCCTAAAGGAGGCAAAGTTTGCTTGCCATTTCCTAGGAAAAAACGTATATTAAAGTTACTTGCTTCTTTAAATAAAGGAAAAGAATAATTTTATAGAAAAGTTGGAAAGCACAAATGAATCAGACAGCAAATAGCAAGAAAAAACGCTATATTACAGGTTTTGATGGCATTCGGACGATCGCTGTAATTGGCGTGATTTTGTATCACCTTTTTCCCCAAGTCATGCGAGGTGGCTACTTAGGTGTTCCGATTTTCTTTGTTGTTTCAGGTTATCTTATTAACGACTTGTTGCGGCAAGAATGGGCAGAAAATCAGACCATTGATTTAAAAGGATTTTATGTGCGAAGGATGAAACGGCTGTATCCAGCATTAATTGTGATGCTTTTAAGTGCAGTTAGTTATATTACACTCTTTCAGCAGGATTTATTAAACAATATTCGCAGCGTTGTCGCTAGTAGTATTTTTTATTACAACAACTGGTGGCAAATTTTTAAAGGGTTTTCTTATTTTGATGGATTTGCGACACAATCGCCATTTGTACATATTTGGTCATTGGCAGTTGAAGCGCAAAATTATTTAATTTGGCCATTACTTTTTATTCTTCTGGAACGCTTTGTTCGTAAGCGCGGTCGAATTTTCAGCTTAGTTTTAATCGGCGCTTTAATTTCGGTGACGCTGATGGCCGTTTTATATGTTCCTGGCGCAGATCCTACACGTGTCTATTATGGAACAGACACACGTGTTTTTTCTATTTTACTAGGTAGTGCATTGGCGTATGTTTGGCCAAGCACACGTTTGAAAGAAGAAATTCCAGAAGCCTCTAAAAAAATCTTAAATGGCGCTGGTTTAAGTGCCTTAATTCTTTTAGTATTAGCCTTTTTAACATTATCAGATCATACAAATTTTGTTTATTACGGCGGCATGTTTTTAATTAGTTTGGCAGCCACCGTTTTAGTGGCCGTCACTGCACATCCAGGGGCAGATATGAATCGTTGGTTAACGAATCCAGTCTTTACGTGGATAGGTAAACGGAGTTATGGCATTTACTTGTATCAATTCCCCATCATGATTTTTTATGAGGCCAAAATTAAGACCTTATCGGACCATGTTTTTCTACATTCATTGGTTGAAATAGCATTAATTTTAGTCGTGAGCGAATTGTCTTATCGTTTTATCGAACATCCACTGACACGATTGTCTTATAAGGATGTCTGGACTCAATTCACTGAGTTCTTACGGAAACCGTGGGACCTTCGTGAAAAAGGGACAATGGCCTTTATGACAGTGATTAGCGTGATTGCAGTATTCGGTTTAATTGTGGCTCCAGCAAACGCTAAAAGTGCGCAACAAGAGCAACTAGAAAAAAATATTGCGAAAAATCAGCAAAAAATTGAAGAACGTAAAAAAGAAGTCCAAGAAAGTGGCACGAAAAATAGTAGCACGTCCACAGAAAGTAGTACAAAACCGAGTGAAAGCCAAGACGTTCTACCCACACAACTCACACCAGAGCAAGTAAAAAAAGCGCAGAATTTAGAAATCACAACTATTGGTGATTCTGTTATTCTAGATGGTGCTAGCGGGTTACAAGATATTTTCCCTAAAATGATTATCGATGGGGAAGTGGGCCGTCAATTGTATAGTAGCATTTCACTAATTGGTGAACTAGACAAAAAGAAAATGCTTAAAGATACTGTTTTAGTGAGTTTAGGTACGAATGGTCCTTTTACAGAGGCACAATTTGATGAATTTATGAAAGCGTTAGGTAATCGAAAAGTTTATTGGATTAATGTTCGCGTCCCAACTAGAAGATGGCAAAATCAAGTGAATAGTTTACTTAGTCAAATGGACAAAAAATACGATAACTTAACGGTCATTGACTGGTTTAATTATAGTAACGCCCATGATGATTGGTTTTATGATGACCGAGTTCATCCAAATGTGACAGGTGGCGAGCAATATACACACTTTATCGCGGAGAAAATTTTACAGTAGCAAGAAACTTCCAGCTCAGATGAAAGGGGCTGGAAGTTTTTTGTTATAGGAAAAGTAAATATAGGTAATTTAATGATTTTCTTGAAAACCTAAGCTTTTTTTTTAGATATCTGGTATACTGTTTTTGTTACAAGTTCCCGAAAGGATTTAGCAAGTAATTGTCGTTACTTACTAAAGATGCCTTGTAACCGAAACTATTTAGGGGGAATAACATTATGACAGAAAGACATTTATTTACATCAGAATCCGTTTCAGAAGGACATCCAGATAAGGTAGCTGACCAAGTCAGTGATGCAATTTTAGATGCGATTTTGGAGAAAGATCCGATGGCCCGCGTGGCATGTGAAACATCCGTAACAACTGGTTTAGTCCTAGTATTTGGAGAAATTTCTACAACAGCTTATGTAGATATCCAAAAAATTGTTCGTCAAACTGTGAAAGATATTGGTTATACACGAGCAAAATATGGATTTGATGGAGAGACTGTCGCAGTTCTTGTAGCAATCGATGAGCAATCACCTGATATCGCTCAAGGGGTTGACGCAGCCTTAGAAGTGCGTGATCAAGATGAAAAAGACGATATTGGCGCTGGTGACCAAGGCTTAATGTTTGGTTTTGCCGTTGACGAAACACCAGAATTAATGCCATTACCGATCGCGTTAAGCCATCGTTTGGTTCGCCGTTTAGCAGAATTGCGGAAGGAAAAAGTCTTACCTTACTTACGTCCTGATGCAAAATCTCAAGTAACAGTGGAATATGATGATCAAGGTCAACCACAACGTGTGGATACGATCGTCATCAGTACACAACATGATGATGAAACAACCTTAGAACAAATCGAAAAAGACATTAAAGAACAAGTAATCAATGAGGTGATTCCTCATGAACTTTTAGATGATGAAACAAAATACTTTATCAACCCAACTGGTCGCTTTGTAATCGGTGGCCCTCAAGGAGATGCCGGCTTAACTGGTCGTAAAATTATCGTTGATACTTATGGCGGTTATGCTCGTCATGGCGGCGGTGCTTTTTCTGGAAAAGATGCAACCAAAGTTGACCGCTCTGCTAGTTATGCTGCGCGTTATATCGCGAAAAACATTGTTGCTGCTGGTTTGGCGAAAAAAGTAGAAGTCCAATTAGCTTATGCAATTGGTGTGGCGCAACCAGTGTCTATTTCTATTAATACGTTTGGTACGAGTGATCTTCCAGAAAGTAAATTAATCGAAGCAGTTCGTAAAAACTTTGATTTACGTCCAGCAGGTATTATTGAAATGCTAGATTTACGTCGCCCAATTTATAAACAAACTGCGGCTTATGGTCATTTTGGTCGAACAGATATTGATTTACCGTGGGAACAAACAGATAAAGTTGAAGCGTTAAAAGCTAGTTTAGCTGAATAATTAAATAAAAAAAACAAGAAGTCAGCCAATACTTGGCTGACTTCTTGTTTTTTTTTTGTAATAATTTTTTTATGAAAAAGCATTTTTTTAAGACATTTTGTTCTTTTTTGTATAGAATAGCTATGGAGCAATTTAGAAAATTGACAATTGAATAGAAAAGGATGTGAACAAATGGCAAAAGAAACAAATGTTAAGTTAGTCACGGTGAGTGTTTTTGTGGCAACATTTATGACAGCCATTGAAGGGACCATTGTGTCTACTGCGATGCCAACGATTGTCGGCTCGTTACATGGCATGGAAATTATGAACTGGGTATTTTCAATTTATTTATTAACGAATGCGATGTTAACACCGATTTATGGGAAACTTGCGGATAAAATTGGTCGTAAACCTGTCTTCATGATTGGCATTATCATTTTTATTTTGGGCTCCTCGTTGTGTGGCTTTGCTCAAGATATGTTGACTTTAATTATTGCCCGAGCAATTCAAGGTGTGGGGGCAGGCGCAATTTTACCAGTTGCATTAACGATTATTGCCGATATGTATACATTGGACAAGCGAGCGAAAATTTTAGGTTTAAACAGTGCCGCCTGGGGAATTGCTAGTATTTTTGGTCCGTTAGCAGGTGGTTTTATTGTAGATACAGTCGGTTGGCATTGGATTTTCTTCATTAATGTTCCTATTGGACTTGTTTTATTGGGCTTGATTAGTATTTTCTTAGTTGAACCAAAGCGGGAACGGACCAAGATGCCAATGGATATTTTGGGCAGCGTTACTTTGATGGCCGTGCTGCTAACGTTATTGCTAGGTTTTCAAATGATTAGCGATAATGGTTTTACATTAGTAACATTTGGTTGTTTGAGTTTGAGTGTGCTCTTTTTTGTAGCGTTTGTGATGATAGAAAAACGCGCGCAAGACCCAGTGATTGATTTGCATTTATTTAATCAACCAACGTTTGTTTTAGTAAATCTTATTGCAGCGCTTATTAGCGGTTTCTTAATGGGGATTGATGTCTACATTCCGATGTGGATGCAAGGTGTCTTAGGAAAAAGTGCAGGAATTGGTGGCTTAGTTTTAGCGCCTATGTCGTTACTTTGGATGGCTGGATCATTTATAGCAAGTAGCTTTATGGAAAAATATGCTATGAAAAAAGTCTTAACGATTGGGTTATCGATTCTATTAGTCGGGGCCATCTTTTTAGTGGTAATGCCAATGGCCGTTCCGTTTTGGCTTTTCTTTGTAGTGTCTTCTGTCTTAGGAGTTGGTTTTGGGATTACTATCACAACGACTACGGTGACAGCACAAAGTACAGTGGAGCCTGAAAAAATGGGGGTTGCAACATCGTTTAATACGTTGGTGCGTACAATTGGGCAGACTGTGATGGTGTCAATTTTTGGTGTGATTTTAAATGCAGGAATGTTTGCGAAATTGGAAGCGAGCGCGTTAAACGTCGATGCAGATGTCATGAATCAATTAGTGAATCCACATACTGCAAATTTAATTCCAGCTGCGTTGTTAAAACCATTACGCGGTATCCTCTATGCAGGTCTGCATAATGTTTACTTAGTCGGTGCGGGCTTAGTTGTTGTCGCTCTTTTATTAAATATTTTCGCAAAAGCGCAACGAGCGAAGGTTTAGTGGTACACTAATAGAAAGAGTATTGGAGGGAAAAGTAGATGGCCTTTTTACAAGCAAATATTTATTCAAATGTATTGGAAATGGAAGTGAATGTGAACGTAATTTTACCACAAGAAACGGTAAAAAAAGTGGGCACAAGTACCCAAGCAGCATTAACAGATATTCCCGTGTTGTATTTATTACATGGGATGGGAGGCAATCACAGCGTCTGGGCTCGCAGAACCTCTATTGAGCGGTATGTCGCTGATTTGGGGATTGCTGTCATTATGCCGTCCACGGATTTAGCTTGGTATACGGACACGCAATACGATATGAACTATTGGACGTTTATCTCAGAAGAATTACCGAAAATTTGTCATCAACTCTTTCCGCAGTTAAGTACAAAACGAGAAAAAACCTTTGCCGCTGGTTTGTCAATGGGTGGTTATGGCGCCTTGAAATTAGGATTAGCGAAACCAGAATCTTTTGCAGCCGTTGCTTCTTTGTCTGGGGCAGTCAGTTTATCATCCACTAGTTTTGGGGAATTATTAAAAGTCCGTAAGCGAAGCTATTGGGAAGGTATTTTTGGCCCGTTAGATCAAATTGAAGGTTCCATTCACGATCCGCTGTATTTATTACAACAATTAGTAGAAAGCCAAACAGAAATGCCCCAATTTTACCTTTGTTGTGGGGAACAAGATATGTTACTTTCTGCTAATCAACAGATGGCTCAAGCGTTGGAACAGGCACAGGCAAGTTACACTTTTGAAACTGGACCAGGAGAACATGACTGGGTGTTCTGGGATGAATGGATTCAAAAAGCCTTGGCTTGGCTACCAATACCAAAATAGAGAAAGTAGTTTTCGCTATTTATTTTAAAAGTTAACCCTTGGTCCGTCAGTCGAAATGACTGACGGACCAAGGGCTTTTTTTATTTAGATGAAGATGTGTTGTCTGCTTGCAACCCATCTAAGTAGGTTTTAACGGCTTGAATAAAGGCGGATTTTTGGTGGATGGAGTGTCGAAATTGAATGCTTTCCTCCATGTACGTTAACTCATTGTCGGAGACATATTGTTTCATGTGCAGCACTTGTTCTTTTAAATAGTCATCTCCGTTCAATACTTGCGAAACGAGCTGTTTTTCCTCCGTTGCGTCCATAATCATCCCAAATAAAAGATGTTGTAAAGACGTTACTGCTAAATGAGTCATTTCTGGTGAAAAACCTGCTTCTCTTAAAATGCCCATCATTTGATTCAAATGGCGTAATCGTTGGGGATAGGCAGGGACGGTTTGGATTTCGATAGCTACGGCACAGGGAAATTGTTGATAGAGATCATAATAGTTTTCCATGAAGGCTAGTAAGTCAGAATACCATTCACCACATAATGCAGGTTCTTGAAAGTGCTCTTCAATCGCTTCAGCCATACTTTGAAGTAAGGCTTGCTTATTTTTAAAATACCAATAAATTGCGGGCGCCTGTACACCAAGCTGTTTGGCGACTTTACGCATAGAAAGTTGTTCTAAAGTGGGACTTTTTTCTAACAAAGAAAATGCGGCTGCAATAATCGTGTCTTTTGATAATTTCGGTTCCATGATTTTAGCTCCTATTAAACGTTATCTTCGTAAGTTTATCAAAAAGAAGGTACACTTTATGATAGGAAAAACTTGTGAAAAATTAACTTGTTCGCTTGTATTTTACCACTAAAAATGGTAAATTATGAATCGGCCTTATTTTACAGTGTTAAATTGGTGAAGTCAATGAGCAAATTGATTTTTTTGTAATGGGGAAGAATTCGCAGACCAACACTGAAGAAGCAGGGAACTATTTTAAGAAAGTAGGGATAAGATGGACCTTATTATTCAACACGCCAAAAAATACAAAGGCTCGGTAGTTATTGCCTTGTTGGCGGTGATCGTAATGGTTGTCTCAGCACTTTGGCAACCAAAATTGTTACAACAAGTGTTGGAAGCAATTATGAATGACGATAGCGACAAAATGAAAAACTTAGGGATTCAATTAATTGCCATTGCAGGATTAGGACTCGTTGCAGGGGTTATTAATACAATTTTTTCTGCCAAAGTTGCCCAAGGTGTCAGTGCTGACATTCGTGAAGCAACTTTCCGCAAAATCCAAACCTTTTCATTTGGCAATATCGAAAAATTTTCAGCAGGTAACTTAGTTGTTCGTTTAACAAATGACGTTACTCAAATTCAAAATGTCATTATGATTGCGTTGCAGACACTTTTTAGAATTCCTTTTTTATTTATCGGGAGTTTTATTTTAGCGATGCTAACCTTGCCACAACTATGGTGGGTGATTGTTGCACTTGTCATCGCAGTTATTTTGATTTCTATGCTGTCCTTTTCGCAAATGGGCAAGCATTTCATGATTATTCAAAACTTGATTGATAAGATTAATGGTATTGCAAAAGAAAATTTGTTAGGCATTCGTGTCGTCAAATCATTTGTTCAAGAAAAAAATCAATTGTCACGTTTTACAAAAGTGAGTGAAGAATTAACCACCCATAACTTAATCGTAGGTAGCTTATTTGCTGTGATGATTCCAGCGTTTATGTTGGTGGCGAACTTAGCTGTTGTAGGCTCAATTTTCTTTGTGAGTAACTTAGTCAAGGACGATCCAACTTTAATCGGTGGTGTCGCTTCCTTTATGAACTATTTAATGCAAATCATGATGGCGATTATTATCGGCGGAATGATGATGATGATGACTTCTCGTGCCGCTGTTTCCATTAAGCGGATTAAAGAAGTGATGGAAACAGAACCAGATGTTACCTACAAAAAAGTCCCAGAACAAGAGTTAATTGGTAGTGTTGAGTTTGACCACGTATCTTTCCGTTATCCTGGGGATGAAGAAGATACCTTGAAAGACATCTCTTTCTCTATTCAGCCAGGTGAAATGATTGGGATTGTGGGCGCAACTGGTGCTGGTAAATCTACGTTGGCACAATTAATTCCACGTTTGTTTGATCCGACAGAAGGAAAGATTGAAGTTGGTGGTGTCGATTTACGAGAAGTGAACGAACACAGTTTACGAAAAACAGTTTCCTTTGTGTTGCAAAAAGCAATCCTGTTCTCTGGAACGATTGCGCAAAATCTACGCCATGGTAAACGTGACGCTTCTGAAGCGGACATGGAACGGGCTTCAGGCATCGCCCAAGCCAAGGAATTTATTGAAAAATTGGCAGAAGGTTATGATGCACCCGTCGAAGAACGAAGTAATAACTTTTCTGGTGGACAAAAACAACGGTTATCAATTACTAGAGGTGTGATTGGTGAGCCTAAAATTTTGCTTTTAGATGATAGCACCAGCGCGTTGGATGCTCGTTCGGAGCGGTTAGTCCGAGAAGCGTTGGATAAAGAGTTAAAAGAGACTACCACGATCGTTATTGCCCAAAAAATTTCTTCTGTTGTCCATGCAGATCGTATTTTAGTATTGGATAATGGACGTTTAGTCGGGGAAGGCACGCATGAAGAATTAGCAGCTACGAACCCCGTGTATCAAGAAATTTATGAAACTCAAAAAGGAAAGGAGGAAGCTTAATGACTGATTTAATAAAAGCTAGTAAATTTTTCTATCATTATTTAAAACGTTACAAAGTTTCTTTCCTCTTTATTTTCTTAGCAATTTTCGCAGCGACTTATTTACAAGTCAAAGCGCCGCAATTCGTTGGGGAAGCTATTCAGGAATTAGCGAAATATGCGGTTAATGTGATGCAAGGAAAAGACGATAAAAGTGCGTTCGTTTCTGTCATTTGGAAACTGCTCATTTTTTATGTCTTAACTAGTGCCGCTAGTTTCATTTACAGTATTCTCTTTACACAAGTCGTGGGGAAATCGACAAACCGCATGCGGATTGGTTTGTTTAATAAATTAGAAAAATTGACGATTCGTTTCTTTGATTCTCATCAAGATGGTGAAATTTTAAGTCGTTTTACTAGTGACTTAGACAACATCCAAAACAGTTTAAACCAAGCGTTGCTACAAGTATTAACCAATATTGCCTTATTGGTTGGTGTCTTAATCATGATGTTCCGTCAAAATGTGGAACTGGCATGGGCCACAATTGCTTCTACGCCGATTGCGATTTTAATTGCGGTCTTTGTGATTAGCAAGGCGCGCAAATATGTCGATTTACAGCAAGATGAAGTGGGTAAATTAAATGGCTATATGGATGAAAAAATTAGTGGGCAACGTGTGATTATCACTAATGGCTTACAAGAAGAAACCATTGACGGCTTTTTAGAGCAAAATGAAAAAGTTCGTGCAGCTACGTATAAAGGTCAAGTGTATTCAGGATTACTTTTCCCAATGATGCAAGGAATGTCATTAGTCAATACGGCAATTGTTATTTTCTTTGGTGGTTGGTTAGCAATCAATGGTTCTGTTGATCGTGCCGCTGCGCTAGGTTTGGTCGTTATGTTTGTCCAATATTCCCAACAATATTATCAACCATTGATGCAAATTTCTTCAGGTTATAGCATGATTCAATTAGCTGTTACAGGCGCTCGTCGTTTAAATGAGATGTTTGATGAACCAGATGAAATTCGTCCCGAAAATGGCGAAAAATTAGAAGAGATTAACAAAGCTGTGGCTTTAAATCATGTTGTTTTTGGCTATAATCCAGAAACGCCTGTGTTGAAAGATGTTTCTATTCATGTGGACAAAGGTGAAATGGTCGCTTTAGTCGGACCGACAGGCTCAGGAAAAACAACGATTATGAATTTAATGAATCGCTTTTATGATGTGAATGAAGGCGCCGTAACGTTTGATGGTGTGGACATTCGTGAAATGGATTTAGATAGCTTGCGTTCACATGTAGGCATTGTTTTGCAAGAGTCCGTTCTATTTTCAGGAACAATTCGTGAGAATATTGCTTTTGGTAAGCCAGAGGCCACGGATGAAGAAATTGTTCAAGCAGCGAAACAAGCGAATATCCATGAATTTATTGTAAATCTTGAGCAAGGCTACGATACTGAGATTACGGAAGAGAATAACCTTTTCAGTACGGGACAAAAGCAATTAGTAAGTATTGCACGAACGATTATTACCAATCCAGAATTATTAATTTTGGATGAAGCAACAAGTAATGTTGATACAGTAACAGAAGCCAAAATCCAAAAAGCGATGGACGAAGCAATTAAAGGGCGCACCAGTTTTGTGATTGCCCATCGTTTGAAAACGATTCTAAATGCGGATCGGATTATTGTTTTACGAGACGGTGAAGTCATTGAAGAAGGCAACCACCATGAACTAGTTGAACAAGATGGATTCTATGCGGAACTTTATAAAAATCAATTTGTTTTTGAATAAGTTGAAAAAGAAGCAAAATGAGTCATTCTCATTTGCTTCTTTTTTTGCTATGCTAAATAGAAAAATGAGGAATGTACGGCAATTACGGCGCACGTTTTTGGTGCTAAATACTTTATTTGTACTGAGTGTATTCAGAGAGAATCGATGGACAAAATCGGCACTACTTTTTTGGTTGTTGGCTAATAGTTTTTTATATGGACTGCAGTGGTTGATTTATCTTGGGGGCGAAAAAGGCTGGCTGATACATTTGCAACGGTGGTATTATTGCGCGATTCTTCTCCAAATAGTAGGCACATTGATTGTATATTTTTCGTTTTTTGTATAAAGGTCTCTCGTTTCTTGCCGGAGAATATGCTAAAATAAAAAGCAGCAGGGGGCGAGAAAACCATGGAAAAGCCAAATAAACGCAAAGCTGATTTAGAACGTACACGGCAAATTATTTTGTCTGTCGCTTCTGAATTATTCATGACAAAGGGGTTCAAAAATACCTCCACTCGTGAAATTGCTTTAAAAGCGAACATTACCCAACCGAATCTCTATCACCATTTTAAAAATAAAAAAGAACTGTATTTAGCTGTGATTGAAGAATTAACGTCCCGTGTTCAGGAAGAATTAGTCCCAATTGTTTCTGGAAATGCATCAGTAGAAGAAAAACTTTATCAATTAATCAAAGTTTTGTTAGATGAACATCCGACCAATCTTTTCTTAATGTTGAACGATATGTTTCAAGAAATGGGCCCTGATTACAATCGTACGCTGTATCAAATTTTCAAAAAAACCTATATCAATAATATTGCGGCTATTTTTGAAAGTGAACCTGAAACCAATTGCTTACAAGAGGGCATCAGTGTAGATGATGCAACTCGGTTTATTTTATATAACGTTAGTGCATTATTAAGTATTGAAAAAACGTACCAGCGAAAAACAGTGGATGACGATGTCAAAAAATTCATTCAATTTATGCTACATGGCGTTCTGAAAAGTCACAAATAAAAAATAGAGAAGCCCTGTTGGAAAACAGACTTCTCTATTTTTTTGTAAAATTCACTTATCAATTGATAAATAATTATTGATTTATCGATTGATAAGTGATATAGTTTATTTCGAAAAGAAGAAAGAGGTGAACCATTCATGTTTTTAGGATTTAATGAAATGAAGTATTCAAAAGGACGGTACGTCCTTGTAGTCTTAGTAATGGTCTTGATTGCTTGGTTAATTTTTATTTTGTCAGGTTTAGCGAACGGTTTAGCTCAAGGAAATCGTTTAGCCGTAGATCAATGGCAAGCGAATCAAGTGGTTTTATCAAAAGAGGCCAATAGTAATTTAAATGTATCAGTGTTAGATGAAAACGTGAAAGATACGATTTCAGGAGGCAAAATTGCACCGATTGGTCAACAGTCGTTAGCCATCCGCCCAGCAGATGATAAAAAGGCTGAATTAACGAATGTTAGCTTATTTGGGATTGAAAAAGAAAGTTTTTTAATGCCAAAAGTGATTGAAGGAAACGCATTTACTGATAAAAATCAAGTGATTGCTTCAGAAACATTGAAAAATCAAGGATTTAAAATTGGCGACAAATTAACTGCAGGGAAATATGATGAGCAATTAGAAATTGTCGGCTTTATTTCTAAAAGTAGCTATAACATTGTGCCAGTTATTTACACTTCTCTGGATACTTGGCGGTCAATTAAATATGGTGACAATCCAGCAATGGCCAAAATGGTTAATGGTTTCATTGTTCGCAGCAAGGACAACGCGGAAGTTAAAACGACTAATAAAGACAGCCAAGTTCTTTCAATTTCAGATTTTATTGAAAAACTGCCAGGATACAGCGCTCAAAACTTGACCTTGGATGGCATGATTTATTTCTTGATTGTGATTGCAGCGTTCATTATCGGTATTTTTATCTTTGTGATGACTTTACAGAAAACAGCAATGTTCGGTGTCTTAAAAGTTCAAGGGGTGCCGACTAGTTTCTTAGCAAAGGCAGTCATGCTACAAACCGCTTTATTGGCTGTTCTAGGAGTGGCGATTGGTCTTGCTTTAACGGGAATTACCGTGCTCTTTTTACCAGAAGCGATGCCTTATGCAACTAATGGACCACGCATGATTTTGTTTAGTGTACTATTGATTTTATCTGCATTAATTGGCGGGGCATTTTCAATTCGAACGATTGCTAAAATTGATCCGTTAATCGCGATTGGAGGTTAGAGACATGGCAAATGTTTTAGAAATGAAAAATATTTATAAAAAATACGGTGAAAAACATACAGAAGTGATCGCGTTAAAAGAATTATCTTTTGCGGTTCAACCAGGTGAATTTGTCGCAGTAATTGGTCCTTCTGGTTCTGGTAAAAGTACCTTTTTAACGATTGCAGCTGGTTTACAGGCACCGACAAGTGGCGAAGTCATTGTTGGCGGGCAATCACTAAATAAGTTAACGAAAAAGCAACGTTTGGCGCAACGTTTTCAAAAAATCGGCTTTATTTTACAAAGCTCTAATTTGGTGCCATTTTTAACAGTGGAAGATCAATTTCACTTAATTGAAAAAGTTGATAAGTCACGTAAAAATAGTGAATTAAAAGAGCAATTGTTAGAGACGTTGGGTTTAAAAGAATTACGAAATAGTTATCCTCGTGATCTCTCTGGTGGGGAAAGACAACGGGTAGCCATTGCGTGTGCATTGTATCATGAGCCAGACGTAATTTTGGCAGATGAACCAACGGCTAGTTTAGATACAGAAAAGGCATTTGATGTTGTCCAATTACTAGCGAAAGAGGCCAAAGAGAAAGATAAAGGGATTATCATGGTGACACATGATGAGCGTTTGTTGAAATACTGTGATCGAGTGGTTCGTATTCGTGATGGTGAATTGACGGAGTAACAAAACAAATAAAAGAGAACATGATCGGATTGCTGGAGACAATCCGACCATGTTCTCTTATTTCTTTTCAATACAGAAAAGAACAGGTGGCTGATTTTTTTGATTGATAAACTCATAACGTAAGACACTGTAAACATCTTGTGGTAAGGCTTGCGTGTAATTCGTGACCAAATCAAGTTCCTCTGAACCACCTTCGTGGCCATAATAAACGACTAAAATAATGCGACTTCCTTTTACCAAATGAGGCAGTAACCCATCTAACGCCTGTTTAGTCGTAGCGGGTTTTGTAATAATTTCCTTATTACTTTTAGGTAAATAGCCTAAGTTAAAAATAGCGGCAGTGATTTCTGTTTCTTCATCTAGGACAGCATGAAGATGTTCATGTCCTAATGGAAATAACGTAGTTTGTGGGAGTAAATTAAGTTCTGTTAACTTTTGTTCTGTATTGATTAACGCTTCTTTTTGGATATCAAAGGCGAAAACTTCACCAGAAGGGCCAACCAGCTCTGCTAAGAATGCTGTATCATGACCATTTCCCATTGTTGCATCAATGACGAAGTCGCCAGGTTCCACCACTTCTTTTAAAAGTTGGTGACTAAAATGTAGGGCTGTTTGTAGCATTAATTGAAAACTTCCTTTCCTGAAATGACAGTATATTTTCCTTGATAACTGTTGCGGCGTTTCATTTCCGCATCAATCGCATTGAGAACTTCCCATTTTTTCAAGCTCCACATCGGTCCGATAATTGTTTCAAAGGGGGCATCGCCTGTTAAGCGATGAATAACAATTTCGGGTGGAATCATTTCTAACTGATCACAAATCACTGAAACATAGGCTTCTTTGCTCATCAATTGTAAGCGTCCTTCATTATAATCCCGCATCATTTTGGTATTTGTCATTAAATGAAGTAAGTGCAGTTTAATCCCTTGGATATCTGAATCCTGAATAGTTCGCCGCACATTTTCGCGCATCATGGCAGGTGTTTCCCCAGGTAGCCCGTTAATTAAATGTGTACAGACCCGAATCCCGTGTTTCCGTAATTTAGCCACACCATCTAGATATGTTTGATAATCATGAGCGCGATTAATGGCAGCGCTAGTTTCCTCAAACGTGGTTTGCAAACCCAACTCTACCCATAAATAAAAGCGTTCATTTAATTCGGCTAAATAGTTCACTACCTCATCAGGCAAACAATCAGGACGGGTACCAATGGATAAACCAACGACACCTTTTTCATTGACTACTTGTTCAAACCGATGACGAATAACGTCAACAGGCGCATGTGTATTGGTGAAATTTTGGAAGTAAACAATGTATTGATCGACAGTTGGCCATTTTTGATGCATCAATTGGATTTCTTTTTGAAATTGAAGCGGCAGGGGATCGCTAGGTGCAACAATCATGTCGCCTGAGCCAGAAACACTACAGAACGTACAACCACCTTTGGCAACCGTCCCATCACGATTGGGGCAATCAAAGCCACCATCAATTGGCACTTTAAAAATCTTTTCACCAAACTGTTGACGAAGTGCATAGTTCCAAGTGTGATAGCGTTTATTTGGATCATCTGAATAAGGAAAAATTTGCATAATCAAGACTTCTTTCTAGCGTTGTTTGCTTTGAAATCGCCAAACAAAGCGTTTTTCTAAATAAATAGGGTAACTTAATAACAACCAAGCTAAACCAAGACAAAAACCACCTAAGATATCGCTAGGGAAATGGACACCTAAATAGATTCGACTAACCCCAATCATGAAAATCCCAATACCTAGTAAAATTTGCACACAAAGGCGGACCGTTTTATTTTTAATGAAAATTGGCAGAATCAATAAAATAGTGCCGTAGAACAAGGTACTTCCTACAGCATGTCCGCTAGGAAAACTATACGTATGTTCAGTTACTAAATGCTCCAAAGTAGGACGTTGGCGCATAAAGAATAATTTTAATAAAGAATTACCTACGCCAGCAATTAAGGCAGTATTAATAAAGAGCCATAATGCTTCAGCATAATATTTCCAAACAATAAACAGAGCAATGACAACGATTGCTAAGATGATAATCGTCAATGAATTGGCAAATTTGGTGTACCAAATAAAAAAGTTATTTAGCTGTGGAAAAGGACGACGAACAAAAGAAGTAATCGTTTGATCAAAGCCTTTGAGCCAGGTTGGATAAAAACGAACAACATAGCCTAAAAACATAAATACTAAAAGAAAACAACTACCTGCAAATTGATAATAAAGTTTGTTTTTCATAAAAAATCCTTTCAAAAATTAATCGCAACAATCCGTATTATACCATCAAAAGGGTAAAAAATTAAAAGATAATTTCATTGCCTGATTTGGAGGGGATACAGATATTAAAAAAGTTCTGGCAGCACAATCTCTCATTGTGGTGCTAGAACTTTTTTAAATGGCGCATGTTTATTGATTATCATCATCAGGAGTATCAACGGTAATATCGCCGAATTCGCTAGAAAGGTTAAACTCTGTATCCGCACGACCATTCTTATAAGATGTTCGCTCTTTGTTTAAAAGTTGAACATCGCCTAATTTTGATTCCCCTTTGATTGAAATGTTACGCAAAATTTCTCCAGAATTTACATAAATATCTCCATGGACAAGAGCGACAGTTAATTTTTTAGGCACAGCAGGCATGTCTAAAGAAAAATCACCATTTTCACTTGAAAAGTTAGCTTCTCCTTTGAAATCATAGACGCTAATATCGCCATCTGTCGTTGTTGCTTGGATGTTTCCGCGAGCATTTTGCACTCGAATATCACCAGAAATAGTAGTATTTTTGATTTCATCGAAATAGGCTGAATCCAACGTTATATCGCCGTCAGTGGTTTCAACTGTTGCTTTTTTAGCGGAAGTATCCGCTGAAAGGTAGATACCATCTGAAGAGTTAAGCGTCATTTTTTTGGCTTTAACACCCGATAGACTAACATAAGAATTTGGTAGATTAGTTGTTAATTCGTCTACGTTAAAAGCATTCAATGAAACTGGTGAATGGGTTGAGCCATCAATTACTAACTTTTTCACATTATTAGGAATCTGGACACTCACGTTCGGTGTGAAGTCACTAAAAATACCAATATTAAAGAATGACAATTCGGGTTGGTTTTGTGTACGAGTGGTATTGATGGTTGCTGTTATTTTATTTTTTTCTTCTTTGACATCTAAGGTGCCTTCAGCTTTTGAATAAAAGGCATTATTCGGTGATCGTAATCCCATTTTGTTACTATCAGTTTTATAAATGGTATAAGGGCCTTTGCCTTTTAAGGATAAGTGAAGTTCTTCGCCTGCTTGTTTATTTTTTAGTGTATAACTTTCTTTTAATGGCGTGACTGATTTTTCCGCTTGTTTGTAAAAATAGACGGCGCCAGATCCACCAATTAGCATCGCTAAGACAGCAATGGATAAGAGAATCCCTGTTGTTTTTTTCATTAGATATCACCTCGTAAAACAGCAATGTTCCATTGGAAATAACGCTTAAAGACATGTGCTGAAAATTTTAAAATTGGTAGAAACAGTAACCAACCAATGATTGATGCACCAAATAAAAAGAGACTCATAGATAATTGGAAAAAGGAAGCGGCATTTGCCTGGGTAATAACACTATAAATACCATAAATTGGTGAAAATAAAGTTGCAGCTCCGGCAATGCCACAACCGACGTACATTAAGGCAATCCCTAAAATAACCCAAAACATGAAGAAAAAATTTAAACAGAAAATACCAAGCACTTGGAAAAATCGGGTTAGTGGCCGATGCTGTGGTCGTTGATAGTATGGAGAATCATTATCATAGTAAAATTCAGATTCTTCTTCATAGGGATGATCATAAGCAGGTGTAGCCGCTGGAATTTCTTGCCAGCCATTATTTTCAATTTTTCGTTCCGTCAATTCAATGCCTTGTTCTTTTAAAATTTCTTCTGCGATAACCCGTGGTTTCCCCAATGATTTTGCCACTTGTTCTTCTGTTTCGCCTTCCGCAACACGAGCATCAAATAACGCCTTGTATTTCGCAAGAATAATAGCTTGATCTTTTGGATTTAACGCTTTTAAATAAATTTTCAGCTCAATAATAAAATGTTCTTTATTCATTCCGCTCCCTCTTTCTACACGATTCATTTCTCATCTTAAACTATAATTTCTTTTTGGGCGAATAACAAGAGGAATTAAAAAAATCAGACTAAGGTAAAGAAGCATCTACAACTAAAGTCGCAGTTTTTTTCCGAGTAGTAACAAGAGAGGAAATCCGTGTTAAAAAACATTACTTCTTTACAATCTAGTTACAGTAATATGAAATTTTGTTGAAGTGTTTTTAATTCGCCAGAAAAAAAGGTATACTTGTTATAATAACAAAACTAAAAAATTACATTTACATATAAGTTAAAAAAGGAAAGTTGGGGACGTATCAATGAAGAAAGAATCAATGTCACGTATCGAAAGAAGGAAAGCACAACAAAGAAAGAAAACGCCAGTACAATGGAAGAAGAGCACTACTTTATTCAGCTCGGCGTTAATTGTTTCATCTGTAGGAACGCCCGTTGCGTTACTACCAGTGACTGCTGAGGCAACAGAAGAGCAGCCAACAAATGCGGAAGTTGCCCAAGCACCTACTACGGAAACTGGCTTAGTAGAGACACCAACAACAGAAACTACGCCAGGAACTACGGAACAACCGACAACGGATTCGTCAACAACGACTGAATCGACAACTGAATCATCAAAAGAAACACCAACAACACCAAGTACCGAGCAACCAACAGCTGATTCAACTACACCTGTGGAATCAGGAACGACTGATTCTTCAGTAGCAGAAATTACGCCAGTAGCTCCTTCAGCAACCGAGTCTGAAGCAGCGCCTGCGGTTACACCCGATGATGAAGTAAAAGTACCAGAAGCTAGAGTAGCTTCTGCGCAAACTTTTTCAGCGTTATCACCGACGCAAAGTCCTTCAGAATTTATTGCCGAGTTAGCTCGTTGTGCACAACCTATTGCGCAAGCCAATGATTTATATGCATCAGTGATGATGGCTCAAGCAATCGTTGAAAGTGGTTGGGGAGCAAGTACGCTATCTAAGGCACCAAACTATAACTTATTTGGGATTAAAGGCAGCTACAATGGACAATCTGTCTATATGGATACATGGGAATATTTAAACGGCAAATGGTTAGTGAAAAAAGAACCTTTCCGTAAATATCCTTCTTACATGGAATCATTCCAAGATAATGCGCACGTGCTAAAAACAACTTCTTTCCAAGCGGGCGTTTACTATTATGCTGGGGCTTGGAAAAGCAATACAAGTTCGTACCGCGATGCAACTGCTTGGTTAACAGGTCGTTATGCGACAGATCCTAGCTACAATGCTAAATTAAATAATGTCATTACCGCATATAACTTAACTCAATATGATACACCATCTTCTGGTGGAAATACTGGGGGCGGAACAGTTAATCCAGGAACAGGCGGCTCAAACAATCAATCAGGAACGAACACGTACTATACTGTAAAATCAGGAGATACCTTGAATAAAATTGCCGCGCAATATGGTGTGAGCGTTGCTAATTTACGCTCATGGAACGGCATCTCTGGCGATTTAATTTTCGTTGGTCAAAAGCTCATCGTGAAAAAAGGTGCTTCAGGTAACACTGGTGGCTCAGGCAACGGTGGTTCTAACAATAATCAATCAGGAACGAATACGTACTATACTGTAAAATCAGGGGATACCTTGAATAAAATTGCCGCCCAATATGGCGTGAGCGTTGCTAATTTACGCTCATGGAACGGCATCTCTGGCGATTTAATTTTCGTTGGTCAAAAACTCATCGTGAAAAAAGGTGCTTCAGGTAACACTGGTGGCTCAAACAACGGTGGCTCTAACAATAATCAATCAGGAACGAATACGTACTACACAATTAAATCAGGCGATACCTTGAACAAAATTGCCGCCCAATATGGCGTGAGTGTTGCTAATTTACGCTCATGGAATGGCATTTCTGGCGATTTAATCTTCGCTGGTCAAAAAATTATTGTGAAAAAAGGTACTTCAGGTAACACCGGCGGCTCAAGCAATGGTGGTTCTAACAATAATCAATCAGGAACGAATACGTACTACACGATTAAATCAGGCGATACCTTGAACAAAATTTCTGCACAATTCGGTGTTAGTGTGGCTAACTTACAAGCCTGGAATAACATCAGCGGTAGTTTGATTTTTGCTGGTCAAAAGATTATCGTGAAAAAAGGCGCCAACTCAGGTTCAACGAATACGAACAAGCCTACGAATAATGGTGGCGGTGCGACAACATCCTACACGATTAAATCAGGTGATACGCTGAATAAAATTTCTGCACAGTTTGGCGTGAGTGTTGCTAATCTACGTTCATGGAACGGGATCAAAGGCGATTTAATTTTTGCTGGTCAAACAATCATCGTGAAAAAAGGCGCTTCTGCAGGTGGCAATGCTTCTTCAACAAATAGTGCATCAGGCAAACGCCATACGGTTAAAAGCGGTGATTCACTTTGGGGCTTATCAATGCAATACGGAATCAGCATCCAAAAAATCAAACAATTAAATGGCTTAAGCGGGGATACAATTTATATTGGTCAAACTTTAAAAGTTGGTTAATTTAAGATTGAAAAAAATAGCTATCTTTGGTAACATGAGTCTTATAATAGAAAAAAACAATGAGAAGGAATAGTAGAAAGAACCATGTGATAGAGAGCGTATGGCTGGTGGAAATACGTACAGAAGCTTTTGAACTCGCCTTTAAGTTACTTTTTTGAACAAACCAAGTAGGAAAAGTCGGTGACGATCGTTAAGACGTTTGAGGTTAAGGTGACGGTGACTGACCGTTTCTTTGACGAATTTAGGTGGTACCACGTTGCATTTGTATGTTCACGTCCTATAGGAATTTTTCCTATAGGACTTTTTTTTATCACTAAGTGGCTAGTTTAAGTCAGAATAGTGACAATGGCTGCAGGTGGCAAATTTTAAGAATGAAAAATTTTATATTACTAGGAGGAATAACATGAGCTACAATCACAAAGAGATTGAGAAAAAATGGCAAAAATATTGGGCTAAGAACAATTGTTTCAATACATTGGACGACCCAAATAAAGAAAAATTTTATGCACTAGATATGTTTCCCTATCCATCTGGACAAGGCTTACACGTAGGTCACCCGGAAGGCTATACAGCAACCGATATTCTTTCACGTATGAAACGTGCGCAAGGCTATAATGTGTTGCATCCAATGGGCTGGGATGCGTTTGGTTTGCCAGCAGAACAATATGCGTTAGACACAGGAAATGACCCAGCTGAATTTACTAAGAAAAATATCGAAACATTCCGTCGCCAAATTAATTCATTAGGATTCAGCTATGATTGGAATCGCGAAATTAATACCACTGATCCCGAATATTACAAATGGACACAATGGATATTTACAAAATTATATGAAAAAGGGTTAGCTTATGAAGCAGAAGTTGCGGTTAACTGGGTACCTGAACTAGGAACTGTTATTTCAAATGAAGAAGTCATTGATGGAAAAAGTGAACGTGGCGGTTATGATGTGGTTCGCCGACCAATGCGTCAATGGATGTTGAAAATTACTGCTTATGCAGATCGCTTATTAGAAGATTTAGAGCTTGTTGATTGGCCAGAAAGTATTAAAGATATGCAACGAAATTGGATTGGACGTTCTGAAGGAGCCAATGTGACCTTTAAAGTCGCTGGTACAGAAGAAAGTTTCACGGTGTTTACAACCCGTCCTGATACCTTGTTCGGTGCAACCTATACTGTTCTAGCTCCTGAACTAGAACTAGTGAAAAAAATTACGACACCTGAACAAACAGCAGCTGTAGAAGCATATATTGAAGAAACCTCAAAAAAATCTGATCTAAATAGAACGGATTTAGCAAAAGAAAAAACAGGTGTTTTCACAGGTGCGTATGCTATAAACCCGGTCAATGGCCAAGAAATTCCAATTTGGATTGGCGATTATGTTTTAGCAAGCTATGGCACAGGCGCAATCATGGCGGTCCCAGCGCATGATGAACGGGATTACGAATTTGCGAAAACATTTGGCATTGATATCCTACCAGTAATCGCAGGTGGCGACATTACAACAGAAGCCTATACAGGGGATGGACCGCATATCAATTCTGATTTCTTAAATGGATTAAACAAAGCAGAAGCCATCGCTAAAATGAATGAGTGGCTAGAAGAAAATCACGTAGGGAAAAAAGAAGTATCTTATCGTTTACGTGACTGGTTATTCTCTCGTCAACGCTACTGGGGTGAACCAATTCCTGTGATCCATTGGGAAGATGGAACAACCACAACGGTTCCTGAATCTGAGTTACCTCTACGTTTACCAGTAACATCGGATATTCGCCCAAGTGGAACTGGGGAATCGCCATTAGCAAACATTGATGAATGGGTCAATGTCGTCGACCCTGAAACTGGCATGAAGGGAAAACGTGAAACGAATACTATGCCACAATGGGCTGGAAGCTCTTGGTATTACTTACGATTCATTGATCCTCATAATAAAAATGAAATTGCTGATTTTGAAAAATTAAAACGTTGGTTACCAGTTGATATCTATATTGGTGGTGCCGAACATGCGGTGCTGCATTTACTGTATGCTCGTTTTTGGCATAAATTCTTATATGATATTGGTGTGGTTCCTACCAAAGAACCTTTCCAAAAATTATACAACCAAGGTATGATTTTAGGAGAAAACAACGAAAAAATGTCTAAATCACGTGGCAATGTTGTAAATCCCGATGATGTGGTGGCTAAATATGGTGCGGATACGTTACGTCTTTATGAAATGTTCATGGGCCCGTTAGATGCTTCCATTGCTTGGAATGAAAATGGCTTAGAAGGAAGTCGTAAATTCTTAGATCGCGTTTGGCGTCTGATTGTTGATGAAGAAGGCAAAATGCGTGACCGAATTACCACAATTAATGATGGCCGTTTAACGAAAGTTTATCATCAAACGGTTAAAAAAGTGACAGAAGATATGGTAAACTTGCACTTTAATACAGCGATTTCTCAATTAATGGTTTTTGTAAATGAAGCTAATAAAGTGGATGCCTTACCTTATGAATATGTGGAAGGATTTGTCCAATTACTTGCGCCAATCGCGCCACATATTGGTGAAGAACTATGGCAAATTTTAGGTAACGAGGAAAGTTTAACTTATGTCCCTTGGCCAACCTATGATGAAGCAGCCTTAGTAGAAGATGAAGTGGAAGTAGTTTTCCAAGTGAACGGAAAATTACGTGGCAAACAAAATGTCGCTCGTGGGTTAAGCAAAGAAGAATTAGAACAAATTGCAATGAACCATGAAGCTGTTAAAGAATTTATTGAAGGAAAAACAGTGCGCAAAGTGATTGCTGTTCCAGATAAATTAGTAAATATTGTTGCAAATTAAGTTATATGTTTTTATTAAAAAAAGAGCCAGACGTATCAAAACGTCCGGCTCTTTTTAAGGTTGTTTTGTTTTACCTTTTTGATTCATATGTTCTTTACATGTGATTGTTATAACCGAAAGCAAGGCGATGAAGAGAAAAAAGTAACCGAGCGGCGTACAGAAAAAGGCGGGTTCTTTTAAAAGTCCATCGCTAGATAATGTTGATCCAACTAAAATAGAGATCATAAATAATAAAAGACTAATCAAGCCAAGAAATAAGCTAATACGATATTTTTTCAACTTCAGTTCCTCCTTTAATGAACTATCACTAAGATAAATCAAAAAGGTTAACTTTTTTTTAGGCAACTGTTAAAACTTAGATAAGAAATCTATTTTCTAAGTTTGTCGTTGTTGGTAATTGGTTAAGATCATACGTGAAAAGGGACCGACAATCAGCAATTGATAAGGAAGGGCAACAATAAAGTTCAGTCCCCAAGCTTGGAAATACGCACTTAGTGACAACGTCTGGCCTTCCATTAATAAGCCAAATAAAGACATACAAGTCACCATGCCGATAATCATGAAACTCGAAATGGTCAAAATAAGTAATAGCCGTTTTTCTTTATTAAAGGGTAAAGAAAAAGCGATTTTCTTAGCTAAGACACCAACGATGAAAACGTCTAAAATAAAAGCAACGATAAATCCAGGAAGCAAACCTTTTGATAAGGCGTACAATGAAAATTCTCCATGCAATGATAAATTATAGGTGCTCATTCCGAAAACCATCAGAAAGCACATTAACGTAGTAAAAAGCATTCCTTCTTTTTTATTAGTAGGCATTTTTTTCTCCTTTCATTTATTGAGAGTAATGATTGTTCTAGGCAGAAAAGGACAAATTCTCTCGACTTTTACTAGTGTAGCAAAAATAAAAGTTCTTCATAAGTTAGAATTTGCTAAATTTTCTATGTAAATTTAAAATTATAAAATAGTTGAATTTTGTAATTTTGAATGTTAAATTTAAGTGAAAGGTATTCTAAATTACAAAAAAACGTTTTTTTGTAATTTAGAATAAGAAAAGAGGGGTATAATGACATATAAATTACTAAAAGTAGATTTTTATAAAAATAGAGATTCTTTTGAAAAGAAATATCAAGAACGTTTAAATTTTGACTCTACTTTACAAACTAAGTTATTTATCCACCCCTTTGACAAAGAAGAACGGAAAACAAAAGAAACCTATGAGTTATTCTACGTTCCTTTACTTCAACACAGCGTATTACAAGAAAAAATTATGAAAAATTCTCAAGAAATAATGAGATATATACATAAATTACCAAAAATTGTACAAAAAAATATCTTTTTTTATCAATTGATTGAAGAGATACAAAGTACGAATGAAATTGAAGGGGTTAAAAGTTCAAGAAAAGATATTAGCAAAGTTTTACACAAATTAAATGCTAATTCAACTGAAAGATTTCAGGGCATTGTAAACATGTATAAAGGTATCGTGACTGATAAAATGCTAAAAATAGAAACATTAGGTCAATTTAGAGAAATCTATGATGAACTCTTTAAAGCTGACATCCAAGAAGAAGACTATCCAGATGGTTTATTATTTAGGAAATCTGTTGTATATATCAGTGATAAAGACAAAGTTGTTCATCAGGGGAGTTCCAACGAAGAAAGTATTATAGCTGATCTAGAAAAACTTATCCTTTTTATGAATCAAACAGCACTACCAAGCTTACTTAAATGTTGTATCAGTCATTACTATTTTGAGTATATTCATCCCTTCTATGATGGGAATGGACGAATGGGCCGTTTTTTGATGTCTAACTATCTCTCTAGAAAATTGGATCCACTGACAGGATTGACTGTTTCCAATGCCGTAATCCATAATAAGAGAAAATATGAAAAAGCTTTTTCCGAAGTCACAAATCCAAGAAATAGAGGAGAAGTAACTCTTTTTGTTCAGACGATGTATGAATTTATCTTATTAGGACAAACGGAAATTTTAGAAGAGCTGAGAACATGGACTAATCAGTTGAAAAGAGCCACGCAATGGTTAAAACATTCAGAGTTACCTGAAGATGAATGCAGTGTTCTGTTTTTATTAATTCAAGCACATATGTTTAGAAACGGCACCGAAAGTGTATCGATTAAAGAGATTCAAGAAAATCAAAACTGGTCCTACGGAAAAGTTAAGCGAATAACGGAAACATTAGAAAAACAAGCGTATATTCAAGTTCAAGGAAAGAAACCGAAAACGTATCGAATCACTCAACAATTTGAAGAAACAATTGGATAAAAAAATCCTGAAACTCTCGATTTTGAGAGCTTCAGGATTTTTTATTGGTCAACTTTTAATGATTTGTAACGTCCTCTCCAAACCATTTTTGAGAAATTTTACTAAGGGTGCCATCTTTTCGTAACGTTTCAAAGGCAGTATTGATTTTTTGGACTAATTGATTGTCTGATTTGCGGACGCCCACAGCAAAATCTTCATTGTCATAGCCGACATGAGAAATAGTATAGTTTTTTAAATTATCTTCGTGGGAAAGATAGTAGTTGGCGTAGACGCGATCGATTAGGAGCCCATCAATTCGGCCAGATTTTAAATCCAAGAAAGCTTCGTTAAAGCCGTCATATAAAATAGGTGTTTGGTCTTTAACAAATTTTTTCAAAACGTCAGGCTGACTTTCGAAGCCATCATAGCCAGAAGAGCCATTTTGAACCCCTAAAATTTTGCCTTGCATGTCGCTCGCTGTTGCAATGTTTTTTTCTTTTAAAGAAACAAGTACTTGGTCGTTCGTCATGTAAGGTTGTGTGAATTGAACTTTTTCGGCCCGCTCGCTCGTTTTAGTGTAGCCGTTCCAAATAAGATCAATGGTTTGATTTTGTAATTCTGTTTCTTTCATAGACCAATCAATCGGTTGGAAGTCAACGGAAATGCCATAAAGTTTAAAAACCGCTTTGGCTAAGTCGACATCAAAGCCGACAATTTTGCCTGATTTATCTTGAAAACCCATGGGCACAAAGGAGTCATCTAAGCCAATAATAATCCGTTTTTCTTCGTTAATCCGTGTCCATTGATCTTCGTTGCTTTTTCTTTTACCACAACCTGCAAATAGGAGTAAACTACAACAGATAACCAGCAAGGCTAAAGAATATTTCTTTTTCATCATAAACTCCTTTCTATTGGACGGGGGCAACCGTCAAAAGATTGTCTGCAATTTTTTCAGCGAAAGCCATATCGTGGGTCACGACAATCTGTGTCATGCCTTGTTTCCGTAAATCTAAAATAACTTCTTCCACTTGTTGGCGTAAAGCTGGATCTAGCGCGCTCGTTGGTTCATCGTACCCAAGAACTTTTGGCTTCATTGCTAAGGCACGAGCAAGTGCAACTCGTTGTTTTTGTCCACCAGAAAGTTGGTACGGATAGAGTTTTTCTTTACCAGCCAAGCCCAATTTTTCCAGTAATTCTAAAGCTTTTTGCTGACTTTTTGCTTTTTCTTCTTTTAGTACTAATGTAGGTGCTAAGGTAATGTTTTCTAAAACTGATAAGTGAGGGAAAAGTTGGAAATCCTGGAAAACGACCCCAACCACTTGATCGGCATTGTCCATTTCAGCAGGATTGAAAGGAACACCATCCAACAAAAGCTCACCAGAATCAATGGTTTCTAAACCAGCCAAACAACGAAGTAAAGTGGTTTTTCCGCCGCCTGAAGGACCAACAATCGTTAAAATTTTACCCTCTGGAATTTCTAAATTTAAGTGATCAATAATGGTCCGGTTGTCAAAATGTTTGGTTAAATTTTTAATAGTTAACATGGTAGAGTCCTCCTATTTATAATATTGATAGAATTTTTCAATTTTCTTAGAAGCAACAGTCAAAATTGCCGTAAAGAGTAAATAAATCACTCCCACTAAAGCTAATGGCACTAATGTAACATCGCGGCTCATCGCAATTTTACCAGCACGTAAAAGATCGCCTAAGCCAAGGACATAAATAAGAGAAGTATCCTTGACCAAATTGATAATTTCATTTCCTACGGAAGGCAGCACGATTTTAACAACTTGTGGCAAAATAATCCGGGTGACTGTTTGAAAGCGTGTTAAACGTAAAACCTTGGCAGCTTCATATTGACCTTGGGGAATTGCTTGAATCCCCCCGCGGAAAATTTCAGCAAAGTACGCAGCATAATTTAAAATAAATGCGAATAAGGCCGCATCGTAACGTTCAAAGACAATACCAATTAATGGTAAGCCGTAAAAAACAAAAATTAATTGTAACAATAGCGGAGTGCCGCGCATTAACCAAATGTAGAGGTTAATTAAGTAACGTAAAGGTTTAAACGAACTTTGTAAAATAAAGGCAATGATGATCCCCAGTGGAATCGAGCCAAGGAGCGTAAAGAAAAAGACTTTCAGTGTCATGCCAGCTCCGCTAACTAAAGCAGGTAAAATTTCTAAAATATAATCCATCATTTTTTCCTCCAACAATTTTGATTAAAAAAAAAAAAAAAGCCTCTTGGCTGTGAGCCAAGAGGACGAATCGCATTCGTGGTGCCACCTCAATTTACTTATCTTTCACAAGATAAGCCTTATGTAGTTGCGTTGACAACTACTCTCTGTTAACGATAGAGTCACCGGTTTTTCTTACTAAAGGATTCAGAAAAACATCTTTTAGGTGTGAGTAAAGAAGAATCCATCTTTTTCTTTCAGCCAATGAAAAAGTCTCTGTAAAGGAAGAGCTAAATTACTATGTCCTAAGCCTTGATTGTAAGTATGAAATTGTTCGAACGGAACAGAAAACCTGTTGCTTTTCTAGCTTATCCCATTAAGCATATAGAAAAGAGGACAACAGACTTGAGGAGTTGAGGCACTCTCTCAGGTTGAAAAGCGCATCTAAAAAAACAAAAAAGTCCTTTGGCTGAATAGCCAAAGGACGAATAATCAATTATCGCGGTTCCACCTTAGTTTATTCGTGTTTCGCAACACGAACCTTATGAAGTTCATAACTTCGCCTGTTAACGAGTGGTCCCGGACTTTCCTACTAAGGGTTCAAAAAGTCAACTCCCAGATGTGGTTCGCTGTTTCTTTACGTCTTTTTCCACCAACCAAAGACTCTCTTCACTAAAGGAAACAGTTACTCTTCTGTTCTCTGTTTTTCAATACTGTACCACCAGAAAAAATATCTGTCAACTCTTATTCTTAAAAAAATATTTTTCTTTCAAAAAGTAAGTGCTGAAAAAGGACAAATGTATGGAAAATCATGTAAAATGTAGGTAAGTTGTTTGAACAGAAGGAGGAGTTTTGGTATGAAACAGAAAAAGTGGTTAATCGGACTTGTTGCACTGGGCTTGGTTTTAGCAGCATGTGGAAGTGGCGGTTCGAAAACGACCTCGAAGGAACCAGCTACACAGAAAATTAACGTCGCATCTGGTGGTGAACTCTCGACATTAGACAGCGCTCATTATACAGATGTCTATAGTTCCGATATGATTGGTCAAGTAGTTGAAGGCTTGTATCGACAAGATAAAAACGGAGATCCTGAGCTAGCTATGGCGAAAGCAGAGCCACAAGTTAGTGAAGACGGGTTAGTCTATACATTCAAGTTACGAGAAGCAAAATGGACAAACGGGGATCCAGTTAAAGCAGGGGATTTTGTAGTTGCGTTTAGAAACGTGGTCGATCCAGCGTATGGTTCAAGTAGCAGTAATCAAATGGATATTTTTAAAAATGGGCGTGCGGTGCGGGAAGGACAAGCCACGATGGAAGAATTTGGTGTCAAAGCAATCGATGACCAGACACTAGAACTAACATTGGAAAATCCAATTCCTTATTTAGCCCAAGTCTTAGTTGGAACACCTTTTATGCCTAAAAATGAAGCCTTTGCCAAAGAAAAAGGTACTGCCTATGGGACTTCTGCAGATAATTTTGTTGGCAATGGGCCGTTTGTAATTTCAGGTTGGGATGGCAATTCCGAAACTTGGAAATTGAAGAAGAATGATCATTATTGGGATAAAGAACACGTAAAATTGAATGAAATTGATGTTCAAGTAGTGAAAGAAATTGGCACAGGAGCCAATCTTTTTGATAATGGCGACTTAGATTACACTGTTTTAGCAGATACTTATGCACTTCAGTATAAAGAGTCAAAACAAGCGCATTTTGTTCCTAAAGCCATGGTGGGTTATTTAAGTCCCAATCATCGCCGTGAAATCACCGGCAACGAACATGTTCGAAAAGCTTTTTTACAAGCGATTGATAAAGAAACTTTTGCAAAAGAAATTTTAGGAGATGGCTCGACAGCTTTAAATGGTTTTGTACCAGCTAATTTTGCAAAAAATCCAGATACAGGTGAAGATTTCCGCAAAGAAAATGGTGATTTATTACCATATAATATTAAAGAAGCCCAAGCTAACTGGACCAAAGCGAAAGAAGAGTTGGGCAAAGATAAAATTGAATTGGAACTAATCTCAGCGGACTCAGCTATTGCCAAGAAAACCATTGAATTTGTTCAAGGGCAATTGCAACAAAATTTACCAGGTTTAACAATCAAATTAAAATCATTGCCTTTGCAAAATCGTTTGGATTTACAAACAGCAGGTAATTACGATTTAGCCTTTGGAACATGGACACCTGACTATGCTGATCCCATTAATTTTTTAGAATTTTATGACTCGAAAAGTGGCTTAAATACTTCTGGTTATAACGATTCGGCGTATGATGCGGGTCTCCAAAAAGTTAGAAAAGATTACGCCAATGAACCTGAAAAACGCTGGAATGAATTACTAAGTTTAGAAAAAACATTAATTGAAAAAGATGCCGGTGTTTTACCACTATTCCAAGGAGCCATTGGTTACTTGAAATCAGATCGCTTACAAGGCTTGCAAGTATTTTCTTTTGGTCGCACAGTATCCTATCGTTTAGCTTATGTAGAAGAATAAATTGACTTCTGAAAAGTCCTATCTTTTGAAAAAGTCTGCTTTCTGTTTTATCCTTAAAGTAGGAAAATTAACTAAAAAAATCAACTATGAAAGGTAGGTTTTTCAAATGTTTAGCTTTCTATGGGCATTAATTGTCGGAGGAATTATTGGCGCAATTGCTGGCGCAATTTTAGGAAAAGACGTGCCAGGTGGCATTATTGGAAATATTATCGTGGGCTTTTTAGGAAGTTGGGTAGCATCACTCTTGTTGCCTTCTTTAGGACCAGTCATCGGCGGGTTTCCAATTATCTCAGCGTTGCTAGGAGCGATTATCTGTATCGCTATTTACTCTTTTATTGTAAACCGCAAGGCGTAAAATTGTATCAAAATGATATCTTGAAAAGCATCATAAAACTTGTGAAGGTTAATCAGACCATTACTTTTGATGTCTTTTCTCTCATATTTTAAGTCTATGACAAAAATCTCTTTGGATTTTTGTCATAGACTCTTTTTTTTAAAAATATTTATTATGAGAATTTCCTGCGTTAGACTACATATTTTTCATTTATTATTCATTTTTGATAAAGGAAGTTTTGTTGGATAAAGTGAATAGCTCAAGGTTCAACAAAAATAAAGAAAAAATTAATATGTTAAGTTTGGGGAAGGTGAAATGCTGCTCTCATAATACGCCGTTTTATTCATTAAACGATAGTTGAAAAAAATAAGTGCCCTTGTTATTCTTTGAATTAAACTAATGGGGGCGAAAAGCATGGAATCGTTAAAAAGTAATCTTTTTTTGACCAGAGAAGCATATTTGGAAGCTTTTGAAACAATCATGACACCTTTAAAAACGGCTATTTTAACATCAGAAAAACCTGGCGTAAATTTTGGGTCCAGTGGTGCTGTCTATGATCAGCAACATGCTGAAATGGAGGCGCTCATTCGACCATTATGGGGAATTGGACCGTATTGGGTTACTTGTAAAGATGATGTTTTAAGAGATGCTTATGTGGAAAAATTAATCGCAGGAACTGATCCGTCATCCCCAGATTATTGGGGCGATATTGTTGATTATGATCAATATATTGTGGAAGCAGCAGCATTATCTTTAACTTTATTGCTTCATAAGACATATTTTTGGTCCTGTTTTTCTGAGAAACAGCAAGAAAATATCATGGTTTGGTTAAATAAGGCACTTGGTTGTAAAATTCCTAAAAATAATTGGACGTTTTTCAAAGTGCTCATTCGTTTGGCACTCGAGGGATGTGGACAAGTGATTAACCAAGCGGAACTAGAGGAAGAATTGGCGTTGATTGAACGCATGTATTTAGGTGATGGTTGGTATATGGATGGTAAAACTACGCAAAGAGATTATTATATTTCGTTTGCTTTTCATTATTATAGTTTGATTTATGTCAAATTTATGCGAGAAAGAGATCCTGTTCGTGCGAAACGTTTTACAGAACGAGCCGTTATGTTCGCGCAGGACTATCTGTACTATTTTGATGAGGAGGGCGAAGCGTTACCTTACGGACGCAGTCAAACGTATCGGTTTGCTCAAGGAGCGTTTTTCGCAGCTTTGATATTTGCAGAAGTAGAGGCGTTACCTTGGGGACAAATAAAAACGCTGTTAGCAAAACATTTACACTGTTGGATGCAACAGGCTATTTTCACTTATGATGGTCGGTTGTCCATTGGCTATCATTACGAAAATTTAGTAATGGCAGAAGGTTATAACGCACCAGGCTCTCCGTATTGGGCCTTTAAAACATTTTTGTTGCTCGCTGTGGATCAAGACCATCCGTTTTGGCGTGCTGAACCGCTGGCGATAAAACGAGAAGAAAAGCGTTTGATAGAAAAGGGAAACATGTTATTAATCCATCCTAAAATGAAAACGCATGTCCTCGGCTATCCTGCAGGACTATGGCTTGAAAATCAAGCACATGCTGCGGCTAAATATAGTAAATTTGTCTATTCTAGCCGCTTTGGTTTTAGCGTTCCCAAAGCTGGTGCGCGTTATGAGGAGGGGGCTTTTGATAACGTATTGGCTGTTTCTCGTGATGGTGAATATTTTCGTGTTAAAGGGAAAGTTCATGATTTTTATTTAACAGAGGAGCAAGTTTATTATAAATGGCTACCTTTTCAAGAAGTAGAAATTGAAACAACCATTTATCCTTTTGGAGAATGGCATGTTAGAGTACATGAAATAGTGACATCGGTTCCATTAAAAGTGCGCGAAGGAGGATTCAGTCTACCGTTACTTGGAAAATTTTCAGAAAAAGAACTTGGTAAAGAGTGGGCTAGAGTCGATTCAGGAGAATTGTGTTCGCAAATAGTTGCAATTGAAGGGTATGACCACGCAGGTATTCTTCAACCTGAACCCAATACATCGTTGTTTTTCCCAAGAACAAGTTTACCTTATTTGCAAAAAGAGCTACCAATAGGAACGCATCGCCTGATTTGTTTGGTAGGTGGTGTGACAAGGGAGGAATAAAAAATGATAAAAATCGAATTGAAAAATAAAGACAATCAGATTATTACTGGCCGAATCGATCACGAGAAGCCAGAAGCGCCATTCGTGGCGGAGGGAGACACGTTAGCGGTATTAGCAATTAAACAGTACCTTTATCAAGTTGGCGATAAAATTGTAGTGACTTATACAGGGGCTACCCCTTATTTGATGGTTCAATTAGATGAAACTTTGGCTCCTTCATTGATTTATCTAAAAGAAAAAGTTTGGGAATATCAAATTCCATTAGAAGAATCTGCTCGAAAAGCTTTTGTTGATACGGCCTTTCATTCGGCAAGGCACCAAATAATAGTTCGACAAGCGCACACGTTTGAAAAAGACAATTATCAAAATCTTTCTATGAATACACATGACCAAAAAGAATATTCAGGAGCCTATCCTCATGCGCATGCAAACGTTGAAACGAGAGACGATGCTGTTTTCTTTGCGAAAAATGCTATTGATTCTAAGTTTGGTAACCTTTCTCATGGCTCGTATCCATTTGCTTCTTGGGGAATTAACCAACAAAAGGAGGCACAGTTAACGATTGACTTTGGCAGACCTGTAGAAACGGACTGGATCCGCTTGCTATTTCGGGCGGATTACCCACATGATAGCTATTGGGAGGAAGTCACTTTAGCCTTTTCAGATGGAGAGGAACGAGTAGTTGCCACAACGAATACCGCCTGTTTTCAAGAAATAAAGTTCCCAATGAAAACAACACAAACTTTGACATTAAAATGCTTACGAAAAGCGCTGGACTCTTCTCCATTTCCAGCGTTGACCCAAATTGAAGTATTCGGTCGGAATAAATAACAAGAGGTCGGGACAGAACCGTTTAGCTCCGAGAAATAAGAAGAAATTTCCGAAAATTGATCTTTGATTTTTGGAGAATTTCGGCTTATTTCCGAAGGAGTTGGTTCTTTTCCCGCCGTTTATCAGTTTTTGAGCGTGGAGCAAAAATCCAAAGTGATTTTTGTCCCACGCTCTTGTTTTTAAGATAAATAATCAAGAAAGGTCGCTTTTTATTTTCTTTTACGTTATAATACAATAAGTTAATATGTTAACAAGTTAAGGAGTGATGGAGATGTGTAGTCAAGAAAATAAACAAAGACTGATCTCTCTAGGAGAAAATGTCACAGATGAATGGATTCAAACGCAATTAAATGAATGCGTTTCAAAAATTGCTAAAAATATGCAGCGTTTCGGAACACAGTTTCCTTCAGCTTGTGCTACGAATGGTCGATATCGTCTCAAAGCTAACGATGATTGGACCAATGGCTTTTGGACAGGCATGCTTTGGCTGGCATATGAGTGGTCTCACCAAGAAAAATTTCGTTTACTGGCAATGGAAAATATTGACAGCTTTCAACAACGGTTAGAGGAGCATTTTGTTTTGGACCACCATGACATTGGTTTTTTATATAGTCTATCGGCGGGTGCTGGGTATAAAATTACCGGTGATGAGCGCTGTAAACAAGAAGTGCTAGCTGCCGCTGAAGTATTGTCAGCACGATTCCAAGAAAATGGCTCCTTCATTCAAGCGTGGGGCCATTATGGTGATCCCAAAGAATATCGATTAATTATCGACTCATTAATGAATTTACCGCTTTTATTTGAAGCAACTAAATTATCTGGAAATAGGGTTTATGAGGAAATTGCCTCACGTCACTATCATACGTTAATGAAAACGGTGATTAAATCCGATGCGACAACTTATCATACCTATTATTTTGATCCAGAAACAGGCAAACCAAAACATGGAGCTACGCATCAAGGACATAGTGATACTTCCATTTGGGCACGAGGCCAAAGTTGGGCAATTTTAGGGATTCCTCTAAACGAAACATTTCTCCATTCCCAACCATTTCCAGAAATTTATCCACAAATAGTGGAGGTTTTTCTAGCTCATTTGCCAGCAGATTTAATTCCCTATTGGGATTTTGATTTTAATGACCAAATGCCATCTGACAAAGATAGCTCGGCACTGGCAATTGCGGCATGTGGTTTATTGGAAGCAGACAAACTACAGGCTTTTCCTCAAGCAAAAGAGCTTGCCAAAGGAATGATTTATCAATTAGGAGAATATTATCGTACGAAAAATGATTCCGAAAATGAAGGACTGCTACTCCATGGTGTTTACGCACATGCAGAAGGAAAAGGGATTGATGAACCCAACTTATGGGGCGATTATTTTTACATGGAAGCCTTAATGCGTTTAGCAAAACCATCATGGCAAAGATACTGGTAAAGGGGAAAAATGATGCAAACGTTTGAGATTAAAGAAGACTTTTTATTAAATGGACAACCAATAAAAATTATTAGCGGGGCGATTCATTACTTTCGAATGACACCTAGACAATGGGAAGATAGCCTCTATAATCTGAAAGCTTTAGGAGCTAATACAGTAGAAACCTACATTCCTTGGAATATTCATGAACCAGAAGAAGGCGTATACGATTTTGAAGGAATGAAAAACATTGAAGCATTTGTCCGCTTGGCAGAAAAACTGAATTTACTAGTTATTCTGCGTCCTTCGGCTTATATTTGTGCAGAATGGGAGTTTGGTGGCTTACCAGCATGGCTTTTGAAAGAAAAAGGTGTGCGATTACGTTCGACAGATCCTATTTTTATGACTAAAGTTCGTAACTATTTTCAAGTATTATTGCCTAAACTAGCACCGCTGCAGATAACACAAGGTGGACCAGTGATCATGATGCAGGTTGAAAATGAATATGGGTCCTATGGCATGGAGAAAGCGTACTTGCGACAAACCAAGCAGATAATGGAAGAACTGGGGATTGAGGTTCCTCTTTTTACATCTGATGGCGCTTGGGAAGAGGTTTTGGATGCGGGGACGTTAATTGAAGAGGATGTTTTTGTGACAGGAAATTTTGGCAGTCATTCGAAAGAAAATGCTGCCGTTTTGAAAAAATTTATGACTCGTCATGGTAAAAAATGGCCGTTGATGTGCATGGAATACTGGGATGGGTGGTTCAATCGTTGGGGCGAACCAGTGATTCATCGAGAAGGTACCGACTTGGCGAAGGAAGTAAAAGATATGCTGGCAGTGGGTTCTTTAAATCTCTATATGTTTCATGGAGGAACAAATTTCGGCTTTTATAACGGGTGTTCGGCGCGAGGTGAAAAAGATTTACCTCAAGTCACTAGCTATGATTATGATGCTTTATTAACAGAAGCAGGAGAACCAACGGAAAAATATTATGCCGTTCAAAAAGCAATTAAAGAAGTATGTCCAGAAGTTTGGCAAGCACAACCACGCACGAAAAAACTGGGGAATTTAGGAAGCTTTCCAGTAACTGCTAGCGTATCCTTATTCGCAGTAAAAGATCAAATGATGACACCGAAGACCACCGCGTATCCATTAAGTATGGAAGAAGCTGGATCAGGCTATGGCTACTTGCTTTATTCGTTTGATTTAAAAAATTATCATCATGAAAATAAACTAAAAGTCGTCGAGGCCAGTGATCGTTTACACATTTATGTAGATGGAGATTTAGCTGCTACCCAATATCAAGAGACAGTGGGAGAAGAGCTACTGATTTTAGGACAAACTGAAAAAGACACACTTGCGTTAGATATCTTAGTGGAAAACTTAGGTCGCGTTAATTATGGCTTTAAATTAAATAATCCGACACAAAGTAAAGGAATTCGAGGTGGAGTGATGCAAGACATTCATTTTCACCAAGGCTATCAACACTATCCCTTAACTTTTTCACAAGAGCAATTAGCCAAGATTGATTACACAGCTGGAAAAAATCCATTGCAGCCTTCATTTTATCAAGTAACATTTGAATTAGAACAGCTAGCAGACACGTATATTGACTGTCGAGGCTACGGCAAAGGATTCGTTGTGGTCAATGGTCATCATCTAGGTCGTTATTGGGAAATAGGACCCATTCATTCGCTGTATTGTCCCAAAGAATTTTTACAGCAAGGACAAAATGAAGTAGTAATTTTTGAAACAGAGGGAATTGACATTGAGTACTTGAAATTTACGAATCAAGTAATCATAGACTAAAAAAATAGAAGTAGAAGCTGAAATTTATTCGGCTTCTACTTCTATTTTGGTTTTGAAATATTTCCAATGTTTGTAACTAATAATATATTCAGCAACACTACCATCTGCGAGATAGGAATGTTTAACTTGTTTAACAGCGGGTTCACGAAAACTTAATTGAAGTAAATTCAATAACTCAGCATCTTCGGGAAAGACAATTTCATTTGTTTCTACAGAAGCCAACGAGAAGAGGTCTACTGAAAAATCTTTACGGACTCGTTCATACACACTTGCATAAGCTGTGAGGTCCTTTGAGAGCGGCTCTTTAACAAGCTTTTTGGGAAGATGTGTGATATGTACGAGAAAGGGTGTATCTTCAGAATAGCGTACACGCTTGATTCTATAATAAGAAGCGTTAGCTGGTAAGCCTAATTCCTTTAAAATTTCGGCTTGATTTTCTTCTTCAATTGAAAGGACTTTAACTTTTTCAGAGTCTAAAGAATGCAACTCGATATCAGAAAATTTTACATTTTGAGAAACTTTTGATTTCGAAACAAAGGTCCCTTTTCCTTGGATACGATACAAGTAACCTGCACTGGTCAGCTCATTCAGTGCTTTGACAGCTGTGATAGAACTAACAGCATATTTTCGTTTAATATCGGCTTCAGAATAAAATTTATCACCAGGAATAAAGGTATGATTTTTTATTTCACGTAAAAGGTCTTGTTTAATTTGTTCATATTTAGGTAACATGCGATTGCCTCCATTCTAGTAATCGAATGAATTAAGCATAACATGTTAACTAGCCTTTAGCAAACACTTTGAAAAAGAGGAAAGACAATTTTTATTTAAAGAATTCAAAAAAATAAATTCAATATATTAAGATATTAGGTTTACGGATAACTTAGTATGTGTTATAGTAAGTTCGTAGAGAACATAACATGTTAAGTAGGGTCACCTACATCTAGGGAGGGAAATTCGTGGAAAACATTGTACTAATTAGTCATGGTAGCATGGCTGAAGGCGTCAAAGTTAGCTTAGAAATGATTGTTGGTCGGCAAGAACACGTGCATACAGTCTCATTACGACCAGATAGCGACAATCTTCAATTTGAGAAAGAGCTAAATGAAAAAATGAAAGCCCTTAACGGTACGACACTGATTATTGCTGATTTACTAGGAGGAACGCCATGTAACGTGGCAACTAAGAATTATTTGAACGTTGACGGAGTGGAAATTATTGCAGGGATGACGCTCTCTGTTGTGATTGAAGCAGTGGTTAATCAACAGGCTTCGATTAAAGAATTAGTTTGTTTAGCACAAGAAAATATTGTTGATGTAAAAGCTGGGATGAATCAAGCAGAACAAGAGATTTCAGAAGCCAGCAAAGAAAAAGAGTTAAGTAACTATAGTCAATATGCTGGAAAAGAAAATATTGTAAACACACGGATTGATGAACGGTTAATTCATGGACAAGTAGCGGGAATTTGGTCGACAAGTCTTAGTACACAGCGAATAATTGTAGCCAATGATGAGGCGGCTACAGATCCTTTACAAAAATCATCTTTGAGAATGGCAGCGCCTTCTTCGATGCGTTTATCTGTTCTTGGAGTAGAGGCTGCCGCTAAAAATATTCAATCAGGAAAATATGGTAAACAGCGTTTATTTTTATTATTTAAAAATCCGAAAGATGTGCTCCGCTTTATCGAAGCGCAAGGACCTATCAAGACTGTAAATGTTGGGAATATGAGTTACAAAGAAGGAGCACGCGAAGTAACAAAAAGTATTCAAGTTTTACCAGAAGAAGAACAAATTTTTGAAACAATCTCTTCAAAAGGCGTCACTGTGACAGCCCAATTAGTTCCAAACGATCCAGTCGTTGATTTTATGAAAAAATTACGGGGCTAAAACTGTCAGACTAAGAAAGAATATTTTTAAATTTAGGAGGAAATTTCAATGCATTTAGCAGCGTATCAAATTATTTTAATTACTATTTATGCGTTTATTGCTATTAATGACTCACTTATTTCAAATACGTTGACGCAACCAGCTATTGCTGGAATGATTTCTGGAATGATTATGGGAGATTTAAAAACTGGTTTAATGGTTGGCGGCACTCTTCAATTAATGCGTTTAGGAATTGCTGCTTTTGGTGGAGCATCGGTACCTGATTATTTCACAGGGGCTGTTTTAGGAACCGCTTTCGCTGTAATCTCTGGAAAAGGAGCGGAGTATGGCATTGGTTTAGCTGTTCCTGTTTCTCTGTTGATGTTGCAACTAGATGTAGTCGCCCGTTTTTGTAATGTCTTTTTACTTCATAGTGTCGATAAAGCGATTGATAAGATGCAAGTAAAACGGATTCCACGCTTAGTTTTATCTGGTTCTGTTCTGTGGGGACTGTCTCGTGCCATTCCGATTTTATTAATGTTATTAGCGGGGGATGCTGTAGTAACAACGATTACCGATAACATGCCAGAATGGCTAATGACGGGCTTAAAAACAGCTGGAGGAGTATTACCTGTTGTCGGTGTAGGGATTTTATTACGTTACTTGCCAACGAAGCAATATATCCCCTATTTACTATTAGGCTTTTTCTTAGCGGCTTATTTAAAAGTTCCAATGTTAGGTGTTTCGATAGTTGGGATGGTAGCAGCGATGCTTGTATTTAAACGTGATGGGGCAAAAAGCACGACACAAGCAACAACAGGAAATGGTGATTTTGAAGGAGGATATGACGGCGATGAGTAAGCATAAACTGACAAAAAAAGAATTAAATGCAATTAGCTGGCGTTATATTTTAGGAAGCCAATTAAACTGGAACTATGAACGTATGATGAGTTCAGGATATTTATACGGCATCTTACCTGTTTTAAAAAAATTCTATGGTCATGATGAAGTACAATTTCAAGATATGATGCGCACACACAATCAATTTTTTAACACCAATGCTATTTTTGGGAATTTAATTATGGGGATTGATGTTGCGATTGAAGAGCAAGATGGCTATAAAGCGAAAGAAACAATTATTGCGCTAAAAACAGCTCTGATGGGTTCTTTGGCAGGCGTTGGGGACTCTTTATTCCACGTTATTTGGGGGACGATTTTCGGCTCTGTTGCAGGGACACTGGCTCAAAATGGTTCGGTGGTGGGCTGTGTTATTTGGATTATTGCAAATATTGCACTATTGTTTGGTCGGGCCGCGCTCTTACCACTTGGTTATAAGCAAGGGGTCAAACTAGTGACGACCTTAAAAGACAAGTTATCTGCCTTTACGAATGCAGCAACTGTTCTTGGTGTGACTGTGATTGGTGCCTTAATTCCTTCAGTTATCAAGGCGACAGTTCCTTTTGTTTATAAAAAGAACGGGGTCGAATTAGTTATTCAAGATACGTTAGATGCGATTTTGCCTTCCTTAGTTCCAATCTTACTTGTTCTTTTAACTTATTGGATGTTAGGTCAAAAGAAATTAAATTCCACACGAGTGATTTGGATTATTTTAATTTTATCGATTGTTTTGAGTGCCTTTGGTATTTTGGCGTAAAAAGTATATTAAGTGATTTTCAGAGAGTCGGAGAGTGTAGAAAGTATTTTTCTTCACTCTTTTTCTCTAATTTGGATGTAAGCGTTTTACGATAATTTTTTAGGAGGAGAAAGAATGAAAAACAGGAAAATATGGGTAATGCTGGTCGGACTGTTTACTGCTTTGATGAGTGGATTTATGGGAACTACCCTTACTTTGGCAGAAGAAAACGAAGCGAGCCAAACGATTGAGCAACCCTCTTACATTTCAGATTTCCCCAATCAAGTTGGGCATTGGCAAGATTTGGTGGGAACAGCAGAAAAAAAGAATGATTCTGCTGGTTTATGGATAGCAAACACGAAGCAAGGGACAAACCTCGAATCTGTCTCTATCAATCTTGATGCACGCGAACAATCTTCAGGAGATCTTGAACTAACCTTTTTATATGAAGGGCAAAGTAACTTCGGATTGGTTTTTCGCGGAGATAAACAAAAGACGAGTCAATGGCAATCTTTTGCTTATAATCGTGACGGTCGCTGGCAGTTAGGACAACCAGGCGGTAAATGGCTAACTAATATTCCGGGACCAACATTACTAAGTGGCCAACAATATAAACTGCTAGTTCGCTATGATGGGAAAAAAATTCAAACATTCCTGAATGATCAATTATTTTATGAAAATGAAGAGGTTCATTATCCTGATGGTACGTCCATTAATGATGACTGGATGGGTGCTGTAGGAATTAGACTATTTGGTAATCTATCAAAGCTGAATATCATTTCTATGAAAAGTGGCCCCGTTGGTAGCATTCCTGTTATCGATTCATCTGCAGAATACCGAGAATTAAAAGAAAAATGGCGAAATCAGCTTGTTTCAAAAGAATATGATTCAACTAACCAAGCGCTTGTAGACTACGTCCAAAAAATCTCCAATGAAGCAACAGAACTCGATCAAACGATGAATAAAGAGCCGAACCGCAGCTATTTATGGCCACTAGAGCCTGGCAATACGCCATCGGCTGATTTAACGACTCAATTTACCAAATTGCAAAAATTAGCGTTAGCCTATGGAACGAAGGGGAGTACGCTTTACCAAGATGACAAATTGGCAGCAACCATTATTGATGGCTTAGATTTTATGGTAACGCAAAAAGGATATGATGGGAAAAAGTACCATGGAAATTGGTGGGACTGGCAAATTGGTGTGCCACAGAAGTTTCTTAATATTCTAATGATTTTAGAGGATAAAGTTTCTCCAGAAAAGCAACAAATCTATACAAATGCGCTGAGCAGTTATGTCCCAGATCCGTTTAAACAGTTGTATACAAAACCACAAGGAACGTTTGTGGATTTAGCTTTTATCCCAAATTTTGTGACATCAGGAGCGAACCGAACGGACTTAGCTTTAACTGTTTTGGGGTTAGGAATTTTACAAAAGGATAGCGGGAAAATTAACCAAGCATCCAGTAGTATCGTCGATGTATTTAAATTAGTCACAAAAGGTGATGGTTTTTACCAAGATGGTTCTTTTATCCAGCACAATAACATTCCTTATACAGGTTCGTATGGCAATGTTTTGGTGAAAGGGGTTGGACAAATTTTGGCCATTACAGCAGATTCATCTTTTCAAATGGATGCAACTCTTGTGACAGAATTTGTTGAAAATGTTGATCGTGCCTTTCTTCCTTTGATTTATAAAGGTGAAATGCTACCAACCGTGAATGGCCGTTCCATCTCAAGAGCCCCAGCAGTTGGAAAAACAGGCTACGGCTCAACTACCATGTATAATTTATTAATTGTGGCTAAATTTGCCCCTAATAATTATCAAAAGAAATTTCAAGAAGCCGTTAAATATTGGATGAAGGAGAACCCAGATTATTATTTGACAAATGCTCGTGATTTTAATGATTTACAGATGACTATGCAACTTTTAACTAATCCAGAAATTACGGGAGGGCAACTTCCTTTTACAGGCACGAAACTTTATGCTTCGATGGATCGATTTGTCCAACGCACACCTAGTTATATGTTTGGGCTAGGCTTGTATTCAAAGCGCACTGCATCTTTTGAAGCAGGGAATAAAGAAAATAAACGTGGCTGGCACACTGGTGACGGAATGATGTACGTATATAATGATGACGAGGTTCAATTTAATTCCAGCTATTGGCCAACTGTAGATCCCTATCGACTACCAGGAACAACTGTAGATACCATTTCTTTGGCAGATGAAGTTTCAGCATTTACAACAATCACATCGAAAGAGCAATGGGTTGGTGGAGTAACGTCAGAAAATCAGGCAGTAGTAGGGATGGCTCTTAATAAAGACGGGACCAAAAATAATGGGAAACTTTTACCTATGAACCTACAAGCTAAAAAATCTTGGTTTGTATTAAATGGGCAAATTATCGCATTAGGCGCAGGAATTAAAGGGGATACAGAGGCTTCGATTGAGACAGTTGTTGATAATCGTTTGTTAAATGATGCGTATCAGTATCAAGTGCTATCAAATATTGGGGAGATTCATGAGAAAAATGAAACGAGTAAAAAACAATGGTTATTACTAAAGTCGGATCATTCCAATGCTAATATGGGTTATTATTTTCCAGAAGAAACAACGGTAAATGTTAAAAGTGAAACTAGAAAAGGAACCTATAAAGCAATTAATGAAGCATTTCCAAGTGATAAAGAATATGTAGGTGATTATCGAACATTTACGATTCAACATGGTCAACACCCAACGAACGAGCATTATGCTTATGTAGTTTTACCAGGAATCGATGAAACTGATTTAAAAACATATACTGCCAAAAAAACAGTAGAAGTTCTCTCAAATACAGAAGAAATTCAAGCAGTTAAGCAAGAAGAAGAAGGCTATCTTGGGGTTAACATTTGGTCAGAAACTGGCGGTACAATAGCAGGGATTACCTCAAATAAAGCTATTTCTTTAATGAGAAAGACACAACAACACCAAAAAACGTATACTTTCTCTGATCCCACACAAACAACTAAGACACTGACTTTAAAAATACCAAAAGATTACAGCACAGTAATTAGTCAAAGTGACGGAATCACTTATGATGATGCAACAGAAACCTTTACTATTAATTTTGAAAATGCTGCAGGAAGTAGTAAACAAATTATTGTAGAATAACTAAAAGAAATTAAAGTAGCCTCAAATTCCAGTTTAATCGGAATTTGAGGCTACTTTGTTGAAATTATTTAAGATTCTAACATTTCTGCAGGTAATAAAATCGTTTCACGATGGCCATCATCAAAAGCAAAAATTCGCGACGGATATGCCGTAGAATAACTAAATGGTAAGTCGATGGCCATTTCTACTGAACTATTTTCTTGAGAAAAATGGACAGTCACTTTGCCATTATTGTTCAACAAATCAAAGTGAAGTAAGTCGTTTAAAGGGATAACCCCTTTTAGATTTAAGTCAATAATCAACCAAATACTATCAATTAAGCCACTAGGTAAGCTAGAAACAACACCTAATGAAGCATAGCGGCTACGGTCACTATCAAAACGTTCAAACATATGGATGACCTCCTTTTTGTTTACTTACTTTTAGTATACTGCAAATTTAAAAAAAAGAAATTGTTTCGTTTGAAAATATTGCGTAGATTAGCAAAAATTTAATATTCCTCTGTAGCTTCCTAGCTTTGCAGGTGTCATCATTTATGTGAAGAAATCAAAACATGCAGTAAAAAGAAAATGGGACGTACGTTGTTTCAACGTACATCCCATTTCTAAAACTTAAGAGAATCAGCTGAACAAAAGTGTACTCTTTATTCGGCTAATTCTGGTTCAGTCGTTTCAGCAGCTGTTCCTTCTTCTTCTTCAGGAGCAGTTTGTGCTTCAACAATAGCAACTAGTTGTTCTTCTGGATCAGTTAAAATTTCATAGTCTTTGTGTTCAGGTAAATCAGCGATTGTAAGAGCATCACCAATTTCTAAGTTTGTAATATCTACTTCAATTGATTCTGGCAATTTATCTGGTGTGGCTGCCACTAAAACAGTGTACAAGTTTTGAGCTAAGGTACCCCCAGCTTTCACACCCGCAGATTCACCAATTAATTGAACTTCTGCTTCGACTTCTGTTGTTTCTTTCATATTTACAGATAAGAATTCAACATGAAGCATTTGACCAGTAAAGGTATCTAATTGTGCTTTCGACATTAATGTGTTGATGTTTTTGCCATCAACTGTCATTTTAATAACGGTGTTAGCACCATGTTCGCGTAAAATTTTTGATAAGTCTTTTTCTTCAAAATAGATTGGTGTACTTTCAATTTGGTAACCGTAAACAATGGCAGGTACTTTCCCTTCGTGACGTAGCTGATTTCTTAGTGAACGTGGACGGATAGCTCTTTCTTTAACTTCTAATTGTACTGACATAACCTAATTCCTCCTTGAAATAATGAGTGATTTGGTTAAACTCAGAAACAAAACATAATGGAAAAAAGAAACTCTTTTTTCAGTTGTTCTTGTCTAGAAAAATGCTAACAATAATCAAAAAATCCCCACAAATATTGCCAGGCAACACTCATGGGAATGGTTCATTGTTATCGTTGTTCTCTCCCAGGTCATTACGCTGTTTTTGAGAAACCTTTATTTACTTTACTTATTAACCGTAACACTTATATTTTTATACGTCAAGGAATTACCTTTTTCCACTTTTCATCTTTAACGGATTCCACTATACTAATACCAGAATGGAGCGGAACAATGCGATTAGATAAATTACTAGAAGAACTTCAGTTTGGATCACGCAAAACGGTGAAACGATTAATCAAAGGCAAGCAGGTCACTGTGGATGGCATCGTGACTTTAAATGAAAGCCAAAATGTCGATGCGCAATTACAAATGATTAAAGTAAAAGGACAATTAATTTCGCATAAGACCCATGTGTACTACATGTTGAATAAGCCAAAAGGTGTGGTTAGTGCTGTCTCAGATGCATCTAAAAAAACAGTCATTGATTTGATTGCACCACAAGACAGACGCCCTGGTCTTTATCCAGTGGGCAGACTCGATGGCGATACGGAAGGGTTACTTCTATTAACAGATAATGGACAATTAGGGTATCAATTAATTCGGCCAAATAAAGAAGTAGCGAAATGTTATGAAGTGAAAGTCAATGGTTTGGTCTCTGCAGAAGATTGTGCTAAATTTAAAGATGGGATTGTTTTGCAAGGAGGCATTCAATGTAAGCCAGCAAAAATAACTGTTCTTGCAGCGACTGAAACGGAGAGTCATGTTTTCCTGACTATTCAAGAAGGAAAATTTCACCAAGTGAAAAAAATGTTTTTATCTGTGGGGAAAAAAGTGACTGCTTTAAAACGCCAAACTATGGGGCCGTTGCGGCTAGATCCGCAATTACCTTTAGGTGCTTATCGTTCATTAACAAGAGAAGAGTTACAATTGCTATTGCCTTATTTTTTTATTGAAAAACAACAAACAAGCAAAGCGTTACCGAGTAATTTGAAAAGAGAAGAGGAACGGAAATGAAAACATTGCTTTTTGATGTTGATGATACATTGTTAGATTTTAAATTGGCTGAAAAGAAGGCGCTACATGCCTTATTTGAAGAAGAAAATGTACCATTTACATCTGAAGTCGAGTCAACATACCACCGAATTAATCAAGGATTATGGCGTTCATTTGAAGAAGGAAAAATAACAAAAGATGTTCTCCTTGATACACGGTTTGGTTTATTGTTTGACGCGTTTAATCGAGAAGTTGATAGCGTTAAAATGGGAGAAAACTACCGAGAATATTTAAGTCAAGGACATGACTTGCTTGGCAATAGTCAACGTATCTTGGAAAAATTAGCACCCCATTATGATTTATATATTGTGACAAACGGAGTGGCAAAAACACAGTATCGTCGGTTGGAAGATTCGAAATTAATGCCTTATTTCAAAGATATTTTTGTTTCAGAAGAAGTGGGTTATCAAAAACCGATGAAAGAGTATTTTGATTTTGTTTTTGAACGGATTCCTAATTTTAGTCGAGAAAAAACAATGATTATTGGCGATTCTTTGCATTCAGATATTCAAGGAGGCCAACAAGCGAAAATTCAAACTGTTTGGCTCAATCCGACCTCCGCTCCAGCAACACCAACAATTCAACCCAATTATACGATTCAACAGCTAGATGAGTTGTTACCAATTCTTGGGCATTAAAAAACAACATTTCCTGTACAGGAAATGTTGTTTTTTAACTTAAATGTAACCGTAAGCGAACCATATCTTTTAAAGGCAAGCCGTTTTCCATAATGGGCTCATCATAATGATGGATAAAAAAATCTGGTTCAATATGTGTCATTCGAAAACCGACTTTTTGGTAGAGATATAGCTGTTGAAAGCCTGTGCTCCCAGTCCCAATCTCCAAGTAATCATACTTTTCTTTTTTGGCAAAATCAATGGCAAAATGTAATAACTCTTGTCCGATGCCCCGCCCTCGGCTTTCTTCTGAGACAGCGATGTTTACGATTTCCAATGTCCGTGGGTGAGTCGGCAACAGGACTAAAATTCCTTGAAGTTCTTCAGTCTGATAGTCAAAGCAAATGCCGCGGGTAATGTAATCTTCCACCATTTTTTTTGAGGGATCTGCCTCATAAAGAAGAGCGTAATGCGCAGTTGTAAGTGCTTCTTTTTTGACTTTTTTAATCATAGGTAGGATTCTCCTTTTATTGATAAGTATACTGTAATTGAAAGAAGTGTGGGCAGATTTTTCATAAGAAGATAAAAATCACATGAAAAGTCTTGGAAAAGGTCTGGCATTCTTCAGAGTTTTCATTATAATAGTAAAAGACAATGAAGTTTTTGAAAAGAAAGAGGTTTATACATGAAAGATAGTCAGCCAATTATCATTGGTGTTACTGGCGGATCAGGAAGCGGAAAAACCAGTGTTAGCCGTGCGATTTTTAATAATTTTCCCGATCATTCAATTATGATGTTAGAACAGGATTCTTATTATAAAGATCAGAGCCATTTGAGTTTTGAAGAACGTTTAAATACCAATTATGATCATCCTTTTGCGTTTGATACAGATTTATTGATTCAACATGTTGAACAACTGTTAAATTATCAAGCCATTGAAAAGCCAGTTTATGACTACGTTGCGCATACAAGAAGTACAGAAACGGTGATACAAGAACCGAAAGAAGTAATTATTCTTGAAGGGATTTTAATTTTAGAAGATCGCCGCTTAAGGGATTTAATGGATATTAAAGTGTATGTGGATACAGATGATGACATCCGTATTATTCGTCGAATCAAGCGTGATATGGAAGAACGTGGCCGTACGTTGGATTCTGTGATTGAACAATATTTGACAGTCGTCAAGCCCATGTATCACCAATTTATTGAACCTACGAAACGTTATGCAGATATCATTGTGCCAGAAGGTGGCGAAAACCACGTCGCTATTGATTTAATTAATACAAAAGTGGATAGTATTTTAACAAAAATGTAATAGTCAGCTTAAATAGCCGTCTCTATATCAGAGTCGACTGTTTAAGCTTTTTTTTGACTTTTAAAGGGTGGTTTTATCAAATATTTTAAGGGATAGCTAAAAAGTTGAAAATATTGCAAGAAACAATATGCTATAATTTTTTAAAGGAAAAGGAGGGAAGGGAATCTGAATGATAAAAAGAGGTGAGGTTTTTTATGCGAACCTCTCACCAGTTGTTGGTTCTGAACAAGGTGGGATTCGACCTGTCCTGATTATTCAAAATAACAAAGGTAACTTATTTAGTCCAACGTTGATTGTTGCACCGATTACCCGTAACGTAAGCAAGCGGCTGCAACCAACGCAAGTCCTCATCGAAATTCCCCATAACGAGTGCAGGACGCCATCACTTATTTTGTTAGAACAAATTCGAACATTGGATAAAGAACGAATGCTACACAAGGTTTGTCAACTTTCTCGTGAAGAGATGGAACAGGTCAATCAAGCTTTAAAAGTTAGCGTTGGTATCCGTTAATTTACATATAAAGAAATCGTTTTGGGGAAACGGTTTCTTTTTTTTTGTTGAAATGGTTTCCAAATATTCGTTTTTCTCGTATAGTGAAAGAGGAGGCGATCACATGGATAAAATTCGTTATGGAATTATGAGTACTGCCCAAATTGTCCCAAGATTTGTAGCAGGGCTTCGAGAAAGCGCGCAAGCTGAAGTGCGCGGGATTGCATCAAGGCGTTTAGAGAATGCTCAAAAAATGGCTAAAGAATTAGCGATTCCGGTGGCTTATGGCAGTTATGAAGAGTTATGTAAGGATGAAACAATTGATATTATTTATATTCCCACCTACAATCAAGGACATTACTCAGCAGCTAAGCTTGCGTTATCACAAGGAAAACCCGTCCTACTGGAAAAACCATTTACATTAAATGCTGCTGAAGCAGAAGAACTCTTTGTAATCGCACAGGAGCAAGGGGTTTTTCTAATGGAAGCTCAGAAGTCTGTCTTTTTACCAATTACCCAAAAAGTAAAGGCAACGATTCAAGAAGGGGGATTGGGAGAGATTTTATGGGTTCAGTCAGTTACTGCCTATCCCAATGTGGATCATATTCCCTGGTTTTACTCGAGAGAAGCGGGTGGTGGAGCGCTTCATGGCTCAGGAAGTTATCCATTACAATACTTACAATACGTATTAGGAAAAGAGATTCAAGTGGTTACGGGAACCGCAACGTATCAGCAAGGGGCGACGGATAGTCAATGTAATTTAGCTTTGAAATTTGCTGAAGGGACGCTGGGCAATATTTTTATTAATGTTGGTTTAAAGATACCTAGTGAAATGACCATCTGTGGGACAAAAGGGCAAATCGTTATTCCTAATTTCTGGAAAACAGATTGTGCTTATTATACAGATGCTCAAGGCAACACTGTCAAATGGTCTGAACAATTCACTAGTGAATTTACGTATGAAATCAATCATGTGAATCAATGTTTACAAGACAAAAAGTTAACTAGCCCCGTAATGACGAAGGAATTAACGATAGCAACCGTTAAAATTGTTGAAGGTTTTTATCAAGAATGGTTTGATAACGAATAATTACCACCACTTGCTATCCAAACTATTCTGTGTTAAAGTGTGTTTTATGCGACGAGTTGACTCAATCAGATAGCTTCGGCTATTCCGTTTTGACGGCTAGTGATTGTCAAACACAACGACACCAGATAGTACGGCTATCAGTTACCGGATTTGTAACGTGTCGGACAGAATACTTTTGTGGAGAAGGTTTCTGTCTATTTATGCAAATAAATAGTGTGGTATCCCTTAACAGTTACTACTGTTAAGGGATTTTTTTTGTATGAAAAGAGAAGTGTTGCACTTTTATAAGTGCAACTTTTTTGTGTTGTGGAACAGATAAAATAACGCTATAGTTTTAAGTGTAAAGGGAAAAGAAAAGAGGTGACAAGGCATGACCGTGTTGTTGTCCAAAAGAGCGATAAATATTTTATTGATGCTTTTGGATTTGGAAGGGAGTATTACCACGCAAGAATTAGCTGAGAACTTTACTGTCAGCGTTCGAACAATTAAGTATGATTTAGAAGATATTCGTGCTTGGTTTGAACAGCACGATGAGACACTTTATTCAAAACGAAATAAGGGAATCTGGCTAGATTTACCTGACTCTAAACGCTTACTGTTAAAAAATGAAATTATCGATGTCGATCGATTTGAAACCTATCCTGATCAAAAAAGACGAGTCAATGTATTGATTTTTCAGTTATTGTCAGTCAAAGGGTACTTAACGGCACAGCAGCTAGCAGATGAATTATTAGTGAGTCGAAACACAATTGTCAGTGATTTGGAACAGGTCGAACGGTTGCTGCAAGCATATGATTTAACCTTAATTCGCCAAGCACGGCAAGGGTTTACAATTAGTGGTGAAGAAAGCAATGTACGATTACTGATGGAATTTATCACTCAAAAAGAACTTACAGAATACGATATTTACCAAATTATGAACTATGTGACAAAGACAAAAGGGGCTGAAAAAATCCCTAAAATTAAATTTGGGTCAGGGACATTGTTTCAAGGTTGTTATCGTAGTGCATTGAAAAAAATGCGAAATTTAATTAATCCACTCGATCAAAATCAATTTGATTATGCCGAAATATTATCTATTACGTTGAGAGTGGCAATTGCCGCAGCACGTATGCAGATGGCACATACAATTGGGACTTACCGAGTGTTATCGCAAAAAACACGCTTTGAACAACGGAACGAAGTACCACTTTTACTTTTACAAGAGGTGTTTGAACGGTATGACTTACCTTTATTAGCGGATGAATATTTTTATATTTATAGTGATTTATTCGGAACCCATCAACGGCAAGATATGGTTCAATTAACAAAGCAAGTGATTGAAAGCGTTTCAAAAGAGCTGAATTATCCTTTTGTAAATGATCGCCAATTATTTACGAACTTGTTTGCACACCTGTCCTTACGTTTTACAAAGAAACATTTATTTATTAATGAATACAATCCGTTTTCTGAAGAAATCAAAGGAAAACACCCAGCGTTATTTTTAGCTATTCAAAGTGCCTGTAAACAATTAATTCAACGTTCTGTTTTGTTAGTCAACGATTCTTTCTGCGCATATATTGCGTTGCATTTTTTGGCAGCTCAGGAACGACAACAGCAGGAAGCTAAAGTTGTTAGGATTGTGTATGTTTGCTCGACGGGCTTAGGTGTGACCAGTTTAATTGAACAAAAAATTTTAGAGGAAGTACCAAACGTTGAACTCGCAGGATTTGCTTCTGTTTTAAATGCAACTGAAGTGATTCAAGCAGAAAAGCCCGATTTGGTATTGAGTATTTTCCCAATTGAAGAAATGACATACCCATTTATTAAAGTTAGTCCATTGTTGACGGACACAGACTTAAGTTTGATTCGGGAAGAGGTCGATAAAATTTTATTAGGGAAACGTCAAGGAAAAGGTACCGCTCGCTCCACGAAATCTGATGTAATTGAAAAAAATGAACGGATACAAAGCCAAGATTTATTAGTAAAAGCGTATATTATTTATGAAGAGTTAAAACGAATGTTTCAAACAAAGTTACTGAGCGAATATCAAGAAGCCTTTTTACTCCACGTTTTATTAATGACACATCGGATTACGTTTAATAAACAATACGAAGAGATTCCTTGTAATAGAGAAGTATCTCATGAAAGGCAAGAAGAAATTCGGCAAATTGAATGTTTATTTGCTAAAAATGAGTTACCTGTCAATCATGCTGAAATTTCAGCATTACTTAATTATTTAGAACAACCAAAGGAGGAAGAGGATGGAACTAGCAATGGAAGCACAGGAGATCATTCGACAAAGTGCTGAACCAGAAAAGCTACAATCGATTATCAAACAAACCAGTGCGCGATTAGCAGAAGCACAAATTGAACCAACGGAATTACAGTGGACGATTTTGATTAACCATCTCAATGAGATGCTGAATCGTTCAAGAGAAGGAACGACATTAGCTGGTGTTGATCGGACGTTATTTACGGAACTAACACCAGAAACGTTGAAAATTGCACAAGAAACAACAGAAGCAATTGGTCAGTTATCAGAAGATGAATGGTATGTTTTAGCTGTTCATTTTGAAGTTGCTAAACAAAACAATTAATAGGAGGAAAAGTTATGATTACAGTAGTTATCGCAGATCGTTTAGGAAAAGGACAAAATGTTGCAAAAGGAGTGGAGCAAGCCGGTGGTCGCGCGGTTGTTGTTCCAGGAATGGGCGCTGATATGCGTTTAGGAGATGTGATGCAACAAGAAAAGGCTGATTTAGGCATTTCTTTCTGTGGCAGTGGTGGTGCAGGGGCGTTAACGGCTGCTACTAAATACGGGTATCCCGAAAGACATGGCATGCGATCAATCGAAGAAGGGGTAACAGCAATTAACGATGGGAAAACTGTTCTTGGATTTGGTTTTATGGATCAGGAAGAACTTGGTAAACGAGTAACTGAAGCATTTATTAAGAAACACGGAGCATAGAAAGTAGTAACTTAGAAAGGAGCGGTAATTATGGATGCCACAAAACGGTCAACACAAACCGTGATTGTTTCTGGAAAAGGTAATAAGAAGAATGAAGCTTTTGCAAGTGCGTTGAATGATGTTTCAAAAAAAGTATTAAAAGAAACAACAGAGGTCCTTATCCGGATTGAACCGAAAGAAGTAACTATTCGTCAGGCAAAAGAACAAGTTTATACAGAAAAATTTCTGTTCTTCTTCTTTCCTAGAAAGAGAGTGATTTATCATGTCGAACTAGCTGTAGAAGTGGAAATCCAAGCCATTGCAGTCGAAGAAGTTGATTTTTTAACGGAAACAATTAAAGAACCGAACGCAGTAGTAGTTCCGTTTCTTTCAAAAAGAGGCGTATAAAGGGAGGAAGAAGGAATGGAATTTGTAATCATTTTGCTGAAGTCATTGCTTATTGGTGGTTTACTAGGTTTTGCAGCTGGCGCAGGCGCTGCTCGGATGTTTCATGCACCACAAACGCAAGGGTTAGGGGCATTTAGAACATTAGGAGAAATGAACGCGGCACAAGGAGATCCAGCATCACACTTTTCTTTTGGTTTAGGTTTTTTCTTTAATGCTTGGGCTTCGGCCGTCGGAGCAGGGGCCTTTACACAAGATGTGACCCACCGGATTGTGCCTAACTGGGCTGCAGCAATTTTATTGGTAAAGGATAAAGATGTCACTAAAACGATGCATAATCCCAAAAAAATGGGGGTTGTCGGGGCCTTTGTAGGAATGGCGACTGTGGCTTTCTTAAATAGTACAGCTGCAGCAATTCCAGAATCGCTACAAGTAACAGCGGTTGCGGTGTTGGTACCTGCAGCAACGATTTTAATCAATACTGTGATGCCCGTTTTATTCTGGCTAGCGGCTTTAGATGCAGGAAAACGGACGGGTTTCTGGGGAACGTTATTTGGCGGATTATCTCAATTAGTCATGGGCAATGCTGTCCCAGGAGTTGTATTAGGGATCTTAATCGGTAAAGGTGTCGATGATTTAGGGTGGACCCGAATGACACGCGGCATGCTTGGTGCCATTATCTTATTATTTATTTTAAGTGGCTTCTTCCGAGGGTTCGACTTAGAAATGATCGAAAGTTTCCGCTTGTCTATTCCTCAATGGTTAAATAATTTACACAATGTCTTCACCGTTAAATAGAAAAAAGGAGGTCTCATAGATGGAACAGCAAGAAAAAAATGAATGGGCACAACAAGAACAAGAAATTCAAGAAGGTTTAAAAGGCAAAAGTTTTTGGTATGCTGATTGGGGCTTTCCGATTTTAGTCGGGATTATGTCAGCGGCAATTTTTGCAGGAACACATATGTATGTAGTTTATGGTGTGGGCGCCTTTAATGAAGTTTCAATTGTTGCGATGCTAAAAGCTGGTTTAGATGGTGGTTCTTATGGCGCTGCCGCAGCATTTGGTGCAAGTTTCCTGTTTGCACGAATTTTAGAAGGTTCTTTAGTCGGGATTTTAGATTTAGGTGGCTCAATTTTAACGGGGATCGGGATTGGCGTACCTGCAATTTTCCTCAGCATGGGTATTAAAGCACCTGTAGAAAACTTTGGCTTAGCACTTTTAACAGGTGCGCTACTAGGGTTAGCAGTTGGCGGCGTAATTGTGTTGATTCGGAAATTTACTATCAATCAAGGAAATTCCACTTTTGGTGCGGATGTGATGATGGGTGCTGGTAATGCCTCAGGACGTTTCTTAGGCCCATTAATTATTTTGAGTGCGGCGGGAGCTTCGATTCCTATTGGGATTGGTGCCACATTAGGCGCTTTAGGTTTTTACATTTGGAAAAAGCCAATCGCTGGGGGCGCAATTTTAGGCGCAATGATTTTTGGTGCAATATTCCCGGTTTCTTTATAATCAGAAAAAGCCTTTTGTTTTGCACTTTCTCTGTCATGAATAAGAATAAGCGTTTACATTATAATGTTACTATGTTATTATAAATGCGAAATAATTATTATTTTTATTAGTTGAACGGAGGAATTAACAAATGAATGGTTTTGTACAGTGGATGGAAGTTAAGTTAATGCCGATTGCGAATAAATTTGGTTCGCAACGCCATATGACAGCGATTAGAAAAGGATTAATTGCAACGATGCCTTTAACAATTGTGGGCTCATTCTTTACAATTTTTCAAAATATTCCAATTGAGGCATACACAAAATTGATTGAACCTTATCAAGCAATTTTAGATATTCCTTCCCGCTATACGATGGGATTACTTGCACTTTATGCAACATTTGGGATTGCTTCATCATTGGCCAAAAGTTATAAGCTTGACTCTTTGACGTGTGGAATTTTAGCATTAATGGCCTTTTTAGTAACAGCGGCACCACCAACACGTGTCTTTGAAGATGTTGACAACGTCATTACAGCAGGGCGCTATATTAATTTAGCAAATTTAGGTTCAGCTTCTTTATTTGGTGCGATTGTAACAGCGCTGTTATCTGTTGAAATTTATCGCTTCTTTATTGAAAAAGATATTATGATTAAGATGCCAGATGGCGTACCGCCTGAAGTGTCAAATTCATTTATTGCGTTAATTCCAGGAGCAGTTATTCTTTTATTATTCTGGGTTATTCGCCACGTAATTGGTTTTGATTTGAATGGTTTCTTGAGTACGTTATTAATGCCACTTAAAGGTATCCTTGCTGGTAACAGTTTATTTGGCGGCTTACTAACAGTCTTCTTAATCTGTTTCTTCTGGGTTTTAGGGATTCATGGTCCAGCGATTATGGGCCCAGTTATTCGTCCTTTCTGGGATATGTCGATTGCAGAAAACCTTGAAGCTTTTACCAATGGTGCAAACGTACATCAGTTACCTAATATTTTTACAGAACAGTTTTTACAATGGTTTATCTGGATTGGTGGCGCTGGAACTACGCTTTCTTTAGTTGTTTTAATGATGTTTTCTAAATCAACGTATCTGAAAAGTCTTGGCCGTTTATCGTTCTTACCAGGCTTGTTTAATATTAATGAACCAGTTATTTTCGGAACGCCGATCGTAATGAATCCTATTTTAGGTATTCCGTTTATCGTGGCACCGTTAATTACCACAACGTTATCTTATTTCTTAACAGTCGCTAATATAATTCCGATGATGGCTGCACGCTTAGCGTTTGCAATTCCAGCACCAATTGCTGCTTGGATGAGTACCAATTGGAGTTTCTCGGCCGCAGTATTAGTGATTGTTAACTTCTTAATTACAATGGCTATCTACTATCCATTTTTCAAAGTTTATGAAAAACAACAATTGGATAAAGAAGCAGAAGAATTAGCAGCTGAACAAGCAGCAAAAAATTAAAAAATGTTAGGGCGGGTGTTCTGATATGAATATCCTGCCCCTTCTAAGTCAGAGAAGAAAGTCAGGAGCGTATAAGATGATTATTTGGTTCATTTTCTTTTTTATCGTTAGTCAAATTATTATAGAAAAAGGGCAGTTGCCTACTGTTGTTTATCAATTTGGTTTGGTAAAGACGTTGGTTTTTACGGCAGTTTGTATTACTCTTTCCATGATAATTGGCGGATTTCTAAATCAACCAGTATTGCTCGTTGGCTCTACAACAATCCTGTGTAGCTCGGTGATTGCTTGGAAATTTCGAAATAAATTTGAAAATAGCGGAGTGTGAGAACGAAGATGAAAAGAGCATTAGGTGTATCAGTTTATCCAGATCATAGTGATATCAATCAAGATAAAGCGTATTTAAAAAAAGCCAGCGAATGTGGGTTTACTCGAATTTTTATAAGTATGTTAGAAGTGACCGATGGCAAAGAAGCGGTTCAGAAAAAATTTAAAGAATTAATTAGTTATGCGAAAAATTTAGGATTTGAAACAATTTTAGATGTCGTTCCAAGTATCTTTGATGAATTGGAAATTTCATATGATGATTTGACTTTTTTCAGCGAATTAGGAGCTGATGGGATTCGATTGGATACAGGTTTTGATGGAAATAAAGAAGCCATGTTGACGTTTAATCCATTCGGCGTGGCTATTGAGCTGAATATGAGTAATGATGTTGCTTATCTTGATAACATTTTGACGTATGAAGCGAATCGACCTTTCTTATATGGTTGTCATAACTTTTATCCACAAGCGGGAACTGCATTGCCGTATGATTTCTTTGAAAAATGTAGCATCCGTTTTAAAAAGGAAGGTATTCGGACAGCTGCTTTTATTTCATCACAGGTAGGTGAAATTGGTCCTTGGGATGTGAATGATGGGCTACCTACTTTAGAAATGCATAGACAGTTGCCAGTCACTGTTCAAGCTAAACATTTATTTGCAACAAATTTAATTGATGATGTTGTTATTGGAAATGCTTATGCTTCCAACGAAGAATTAGAAGCATTGGGTCAGTTGAATCGTTATCAAACAGAATTGACCATTGTTTTTGAAGAAGCGACTTCTGAAATTGAAAAAGAAATCGTAACAAAAAATCAACATTTTCGCCGTGGAGATATCACTCAGCAGATGATTCGTTCCACAGAAGTGCGTAAAAAATATAAAAATGAAGCTAATCCCCCACATGATAATCAAGCAATGCTACAACCTGGAGATGTTGTTGTGGGAAATGATGCATTTGGAAAATACAAAAATGAATTACAAGTCGTTTTAGAACCACATCAAGACTCACGCAAAAACCGAGTAGGGCGTATTATAGAAGAAGAACTTGTATTATTAGAATTCATTAAGCCTTGGACAAAATTTAGATTTATAGAAAAGTAGGGAAGAATATGGACTACGATTTACTTATAAAAAATGGACAGACAGTAGATGGTATGCCTGTTGAAATTGCAATTAAAGAGGAAAAAATAGCTGCTGTTGCAGCAACTATTTTAGGTTCTGCAAAAGAAACTATCCACTTAGAACCAGGTACTTATGTATCCGCAGGCTGGATAGATGATCACGTTCATTGTTTTGAAAAAATGGCTCTTTATTATGATTATCCAGATGAAATTGGGGTCAAAAAGGGTGTTACGACAGTGATTGATGCAGGGACAACAGGTGCTGAAAACATTCATGAATTTTATGACTTAGCGCAACAAGCAAAAACAAATGTTTTTGGATTAGTCAATATTTCTAAATGGGGCATCGTTGCTCAGGACGAACTCGCAGATTTAAGTAAAGTACAAGCGAGTTTAGTCAAAAAAGCGATTCAAGAATTACCAGATTTTGTTGTAGGGATTAAAGCCCGTATGAGTAGGACCGTTATTGGCGATAACGGCATTACGCCTTTAGAATTGGCCAAACAGATTCAGCAAGAGAACCAAGAAATTCCCTTAATGGTTCACATTGGATCAGCACCGCCTCATTTAGATGAAATTTTAGCCTTGATGGAAAAAGGGGATGTCCTAACCCATTGTTTTAATGGGAAAGAAAATGGCATCTTAGACCAAGCAACGGATAAAATAAAAGATTTCGCTTGGCAAGCGTACAACAAAGGAGTCGTATTTGATATCGGGCATGGTACGGATAGTTTCAATTTTCACGTAGCTGAAACAGCGTTGCGCGAGGGAATGAAAGCTGCATCAATTAGCACAGATATCTACATCCGTAACCGAGAAAATGGTCCTGTTTATGATTTAGCCACAACGATGGAAAAACTCCGTGTGGTCGGCTATGATTGGCCAGAAATTATTGAAAAGGTAACCAAGGCCCCTGCTGAGAATTTCCATTTAACGCAAAAAGGCACGTTGGAAATAGGTAAAGATGCTGATTTAACGATTTTCACGATTCAAGCAGAAGAAAAAACATTGACTGATTCTAATGGATTGACACGAGTAGCCAAAGAGCAAATTCGCCCAATCAAAACAATTATTGGAGGACAAATCTATGACAATTAGTTACGAAAAATTCCACTTAAAAGAAGTCATTAATGCTTCTGGCAAAATGACCATTCTAGGTGTCTCCAAAGTTTCGGAGGCAGTCCTAGCAGCTCAACGATTCGGCGGCGAACATTTCTTTGAAATGAGTGAACTTAGTGTGCAAACAGGGGCCTTTTTAGCCAACTTGTTGAAGGTAGAAGATGCCCAAATCGTTTCCTCGGCTTCGGCGGGGATTGCCCAATCGGTGGCTGCCTTGATTGGAAAAGGCAGCTTGTACCACGCGTATCATCCCTATACAGAAAAAATCGAACAGCGAGAGATTATTTTACCTAAAGGGCACAACGTGGACTACGGCACGCCTGTAGAAGTCATGGTAGCGCAAGGCGGCGGCCAAGTGGTGGAAGCTGGCTACGCCAACATGTGCAGTCCAGAACACGTGGAAATGATGATTTCTGAAAAAACAGCGGCCATTCTATACATCAAAAGCCACCATACCGTGCAAAAAAGTATGCTGACGGTAGCCGAAGCGGCCAAAGTGGCGCAACGCCACAAGGTGCCGCTAATTGTTGACGCGGCAGCAGAAGAAGATCTTTTCAAATACACTGAAGCAGGCGCTGATTTGGTGATTTACAGCGGCGCCAAAGCCATTGAAGGGCCAAGTGCCGGTTTAGTGGTCGGGAAAAAAGAATACATTGACTGGGTGCGCCTACAAGGCAAAGGCATTGGTCGAGCAATGAAAATTGGCAAAGACAATATCCTAGGCTTTACGCAAGCAGTGGAAGAATACTTGGCGCATGGCAGTGAATCAGGGGCTTCGATGCAAGAGCGCTTAAAACCGTTTGTTGAAGCCATCAACAACCTGTCAGATTTAACCGCTAAAATCGTCCAAGATGGCGCTGGCCGAGACATTTATCGCGCCAGTGTCAAAGTGGACGGCAGAAAAACCGCCAAGGAAGTCATCCAAGCGTTAAAAGCAGAAAGTCCAGCCATTTATACGCGAGAATATCAAGCAAACAATGGCATCATTGAGTTTGACATTCGTTCTGTCAATCAAGAAGAAATGAACAAAATCGTGCAACGATTACAAGAAATTATGGACACAAAGGAGAAATAAGTCATGTCATTAAAACCTAATTATTTAGAAGAACGCATTTGTTTAAACGTTTTAGCCAATTCAGTAGAAAATGCCCAAGCCTGTTATGAAGCAGCAGAAGGGCATGTTGTGTTAGGCGTCCTTTCAAAAAACTATGAAACCGATGAAGCAGCCATTGACGATATGAAAAAATACCAAGCAGCAACCAACAACGCTTTATCTGTCGGTTTAGGAGCTGGTGATCCAAATCAAAGTCAAATGGTGGCTCGCTTATCAGAAGTTTTACAACCGCAACACGTGAACCAAGTCTTCACAGGTGTCGGCGCTTCGCGGGCCTTACTTCGTCAAGACGAAACAGTGATTAATGGCTTGGTTTCACCCACAGGCAAAGTTGGCTATGTCAACATTGCGACAGGTCCGTTAAGCTCTGGTGCGCCAGCGGCGGAAGTGCCTATCGAAACCGCCATCAAATTGTTGAAAGACATGGGGGGCAGTTCCATTAAATATTTCCCGATGAAAGGCTTGGCTCACAAAGAAGAATACCAAGCAGTAGCAGCAGCTTGTGCCAAGTATGACTTTTATTTAGAGCCAACAGGGGGCATTGATTTAGAAAACTTTGAAGAAATTGTTCAAATTGCGGTGGATGCCGGCGTTAAAAAAATCATTCCTCATGTCTACAGCTCAATTATTGATCAAGAAACAGGGGACACTAGAACAGAAGACGTGAAAACGTTACTAACCATGATGAAAAACACATTGAATAAGTAGGTGTCAAAGATGAAAATTGCTGCGTTTGGTGAAGTCATGCTTCGTTTCACTCCGCCAGAGTATCTAATGTTAGAACAAACAGAGCGGTTAAGAATGAACTTTGTAGGGACTGGCGTAAATCTCTTAGCAAATTTGGCTCATTTTCAACTAGAAACAGCATTGATTACGAAATTACCTGCCAATCGTCTTGGTGAAGCTGGCAAAGCAGCGTTAAGGAAGTTAGGAATTTCAGATCAATGGGTAGGAGAAAAGGGCGATCATATTGGTAGTTTTTTTGCAGAAATGGGTTATGGAATCCGACCCACACAAGTAACTTATCAAAATCGCCATCAGAGTGCTTTTGGCATCAGCGAGGCGAAGGACTACGATTTTGAGGCCTTTTTAGCGGAAGTAGATATGGTGCATATTTGTGGTATTTCGTTAAGTTTAACTGAAAAAACTCGTGATGCTGCTTTGATACTTGCGCAAAAGGCGCATGCCTGTCAAAAGAAAGTTTGTTTTGACTTTAATTATCGACCTAGTTTGAATACAGCAAATAGCGCACTCTTTATGCGTCAACAGTACGAACGCATTTTACCTTATTGTGATATTGTTTTTGGCAGTCGACGTGATTTGGTCGAGCTATTGGGTTTCATTCCGCGAGAAGATTTAGAAGGTGAGGCACAAGAAACTGAACTGATTCAGCGTTTCATGTCTCAATACAATTTGGAATGGTTTGCTGGGACAACGAGAAGTCATTCCCAAAATCAAAACTACTTAAGTGGGTATTTATATACCCAAAATGAGTACCAACAGAGTGAAAAAAGACCGCTTCTTAATCTTGATCGAATTGGTGCTGGTGATGCTTATGCGGCGGGGATTTTATATGGCTATAGCCAAAATTGGTCGTTAGAAAAGGCAGTTACCTTTGCCACAGTCAATGGGGTCCTTGCACATACGATTCAAGGAGATATTCCTTTGACAACGGTCAAACAAGTGAATCACGTTCTTGAGCATCCGAATATTGATTTAATTCGTTAAAGAAGAAAACCAGAAGAAAAGTCGTGTGTGGCTTTTCTTCTGGTCTTTTTTTCATTATAATTAAAAGAAACAGATTGCAAAGGAGGCAGCAGGATGAGTGTTGCACATCTTTTAACAGTTTTAGAAAATGATGAATTTATTGAACGGATTCAAAAACGACCAGAAGCGTTCATTGGAACGACTGGCTTAGTCGGCTTAGAGAATTTACTTGTTCAGACAATTAACGGTTTATTAGAGTTTTTCATTGAAAAGAATCAAGGGAAAATTGCTATACAGTTATCGCGTCAACAAATCTCTTTTCAGGTATCTTCCACACGACCGCTTGTTTTTGAACAAAAGCAAGTCGATTTAGAACCACCTTTTCTGTATTTATCTGTTTTACAAGCCTTCTCAAAACAAGTAGGAATCAGTATCGATCAAGAAAAACAGCGGACTATTTTTATTTACCATCAAGGGCAATTGAAAAAACGATTATTATTACCTATTGAAGAAACCCAGGAACGAATTGAAGTCTTGTTTTGGCCAGATACGCAAATTTTTGGTACAGAATCGCTTTCTTATATGCGTGTTTTACAACAATGTCAACAGATTGCCATGTTGAATCCAGGCTTAAAGATTCTCTTAACACAAGAAGAGGAACAAAAAAATCTTTGTTATTACCCTAAAGGTTTAAGTAATTATTTATTTGAAAAAGATAACCCATTAACTAGAAAAGCCGCATCGATTATTCAAGCCAAGCAAACAGAATTGGCCCTTGTTCAATTTATTTTGAGTAAAAATCATGCACCGCAAGTGCAAAAAACATTTGTTAATGGGCATTATCCTAGTCTTGGTGGAACCCACTATGAGGGTTTTCTTGATGGCGTAGTGGCCGCCTTTAATCAATTTTTAGAGGAGCAACATTATTCATTATCTGTGACAGCAGATAGTTTTTTAGCAGAATTTGATTTTGTTTTAGCCATTACGATACCAAAGCCCCGCTACACTGATGCAACGAAAACCATTTTAAGAAATACAGAGTTATATGAAGTGGTTAAAGAAGTCGTTTTTGACGAATTACAACACTACTTTCAACGTCATCCCAAATGGTTAGAGCAAGGAAGAATCGAGGGAAATGAATGAAAATTTTTGTCGATGGCGATGGTTCACCTGTGAAAGAGACGGTTATTGAAGTCGCTGTAGAGAAAGCTTTGGATGTGGTGATTGTTACTAGTGTAGATCATTATTCCTTAAAAGATTATCCAGAAAATGTCTCTTTTGTGTATGTTGATAAAGGAGCGGATGCTGCTGATTTTAAAATTGTGCAGTTAATAAAAAAAGGGGATCTTTTAATTACACAAGATTATGGCTTAGCTTCCTTGGTTTTGCCAAAAGGAGTGTCGGTTTTACATCAACTGGGTTATCAATATACGAAAGAAAATATTGATGGCTTGTTAGAACAACGCTATTTTAGTGGCCAAATTCGGCGAAAAGGTGGCCGAACGAAAGGACCTAAACCTTTTACAGACCAAGATAGAACAATGTTTAAACAAGCCCTTATTGAGCTGGTGGAACGGAGTCTTTAGTAAGGAAAAGGCAAGCAAAGAATTTTTCCTTCACTAAATTTGCTTCTATTATGAAACTGGGTTTTATGCTAAAATAAGTAAGGATAATTTGAAAAATAATTTTTTCTAAAAGACAGGAAAGAAACTAGGAGGACAAGCATTTGAAGATTATTTTGTTGTATGGCGGCAGAAGTGAAGAGCACGATGTGTCTGTTTTGTCTGCATATTCCGTTTTAAATGCAATCTATTATAAATATTATCAAGTACAGTTAGTCTTTATTAGTAAAGATGGTCAATGGGTAAAAGGCCCTCTCTTATCTGAACGACCACAAAATAAAGAAGTTTTACATTTAACTTGGGCACAAACACCTGAAGAAACAGGCGAATTTTCAGGAAAACGAATCAGTCCTTCGGAAATTTATGAAGAAGAAGCGATTGTTTTCCCTGTTTTACATGGGCCAAATGGTGAAGATGGAACAATTCAAGGATTCATGGAAACCATTAATATGCCTTATGTAGGCGCAGGTGTCTTAGCTAGTGCTAACGCAATGGACAAAATCATGACGAAATATCTTTTACAAACTGTTGGCATTCCACAAGTACCATTCGTGCCAGTTTTAAGAAGTGATTGGAAAGGAAATCCAAAAGAAGTCTTTGAGAAATGTGAAGGTTCTTTAATTTATCCGGTCTTTGTTAAACCTGCCAATATGGGTTCTAGTGTCGGAATTAGCAAAGCGGAAAATCGTGAAGAATTGCAAGAAGCATTGGAAGAAGCTTTCCGTTATGATGCCCGAGCAATTGTTGAACAAGGGATTGAAGCACGTGAAATTGAAGTAGCCATTTTAGGAAATGAAGATGTCCGTACGACTTTACCTGGTGAAGTGGTGAAAGATGTCGCTTTCTATGATTATGATGCAAAATACATCAATAACACGATTGAAATGCAAATCCCAGCACATGTTCCAGAAGAAGTAGCTCATCAAGCGCAAGAATACGCTAAAAAAGCGTATATTATGTTAGATGGAAGTGGCTTAAGTCGCTGTGATTTCTTCTTAACAAGCAAAAACGAATTATTCCTGAATGAATTGAACACCATGCCTGGTTTTACTGACTTTAGTATGTACCCTTTACTATGGGAAAATATGGGCTTGAAATACAGTGATTTAATTGAGGAACTGATTCAGTTAGCTTTGAATCGTTTTAAACAACGCCAAGAATTTTATAATAACTAAGAAGAAAAAATCACACAAGACTGGGACATGACAAGACTTTGGCATGTCCCAGTCCCTGTGTCAGAGGAGCAAAACATAATGAAATTAACCTTCTGGGAAGTAGCGCAAGCGGTTGAAGCCAGTAATGATTGGCAACAATGGCCTGATTTTCCTTTAACAGGCATTGAATTTGATAGTCGTAAAATTGTGAAAGGAAACCTTTTTGTTCCTTTACAAGGTGAAAATGATGGTCATCGTTTTATTGAGAGTGCCATGGCTAATGGCTGTCAGGCCGCTTTTTGGGGACAGGATTTAGTCGATGCGCCGCAACAATTGCCTGTTTTGCATGTTACTGATCCACTGGTTGCTATGCAAAAATTAGCTACCTATTATTTAAATAAAATGCAACCGAATGTCATCGCTGTGACTGGCAGTAATGGAAAAACTACCACTAAAGATTTAATTGCTGCTGTTTTATCTGAAAAGTTTGTGACTTACAAAACGCAAGGCAATTACAATAATCAAATTGGCTTACCCTATACTATTTTACACATGCCTGATGAAACAGAAAAACTGATTTTAGAAATGGGCATGGATCATGCTCAGGAAATTTCTTTCCTTTCCAATCTGGCTCAGCCAGAAGTTGCTGCCATCACAATGATTGGCGAAGCCCATGTGGAAAATTTAGGCTCACGAGCAGGCATTGCACAAGCAAAAATGGAAATCGTAGATGGTTTAGCCAAAGACGGTAGTTTATTTGTGCCAAGCGATGAACCATTGCTAGAACCATTGGTGGAAAAAGTCACGCAACAAGTGATTACTTTTGGTTTTAGCCAGGAAAGTCAACTTCAAGGAATCGTCACAAATGAAGCCAAAGAGCAAACCTCATTCAAAATCAGTGATACACAAATGACGTTTACGATTCCAGTGCCAGGAACCTATAATGTCACCAATGCATTAATCGCAATTGGTATTGGTCGGTATTTCCAATTAACGGATAGTGAGATTCAAAAAGGATTGGCTACAGCGGAACTAACAAAGAATCGGACAGAATGGCTGAAAGCAGCGAATGGTGCCGAAATTTTAAGTGATGTGTACAATGCCAATCCGACAGCTATGGGTCTTGTTCTGGACAGTTTTAGCAAAATGTCCAAAGTAGGAAAACGAATTGCTGTTTTAGGAGACATGCTGGAATTAGGTCCTGATTCTGCTGCCATGCATCAAGCAATGGCGCAGCATTTAGCCCCAGATGCGATTGAAGAAGTCTTTTTATATGGTTCTGAAATGGCTTATTTAGCTGATAAATTGCAAGAAACCTATGCACCAGCTAACATTCATTCTTTTAAAAAAGAAGAAAAAAATGAGTTGATTGAAGCTGTCAAAAAAGTCTTACAGCCAGAAGACATGGTGGTTTTAAAGGGAAGTAACGGGATGGGACTTCGTGAAGTCATCGATGCACTTTTGGAAAAGTAAATAAGTTTCATAAAACTTGCTGAAAATGGGATTCTATGATAGAATGACCTATTGCCGGAAGATGACGAGAAAAATTGAATCGTAGTAAATAAAATAGATCTATTTCTATGTTTAATAATAAATGTGAAGCTGAACGACCACGTTTGGCTTTTCTAATGCCATAAGGTGAATTTTTCGGTGAAATCAGGAAAGAAGAAATAGTTGGCACACTATAATGGATTTCTTTTTAACAACTGAAAGTGAAGACACCTGAAACTAGGAAGAAATCGTTCTTTCCGAAACAAAATCTAGGAGGATATCATTTGAAATTTAAAGAACTTGGTTTAGCGCCAGAATTATTATCAGCGGTAGAACGCGCAGGCTTCGAGGAAGCAACCCCTATTCAATCAGAAACAATTCCGTTAGCGTTAGCAGGAAAAGACGTAATCGGACAAGCACAAACAGGAACAGGGAAAACCGCTGCTTTTGGCTTACCAATGCTTAACAAAATTGACGCAGACAATCGCGTTATTCAAGGATTAGTCATTGCACCAACCCGTGAGTTGGCTATCCAAACACAAGAAGAGTTATTCCGTTTAGGCCGCGATAAAAAGATTCGCGTCCAAGCCGTTTACGGTGGGGCTGATATCGGTCGCCAAATCCGTGGACTAAAAGATCGTCCACATATCGTTGTAGGTACACCAGGACGTTTACTAGATCATATTAATCGTCGTACCTTGAAATTAGAAACTGTTGAAACATTAGTTTTAGACGAAGCAGATGAAATGTTAAACATGGGCTTCTTGGAAGACATTGAAAAAATCATCTCACAAGTGCCAGAACAACGTCAAACACTTCTATTTTCAGCAACTATGCCGCCAGCAATCAAGAATATTGGCGTGAAATTCATGAAACAACCAGAACATGTGAAGATTAAAGCCAAAGAAATGACGGCTGATTTAATTGATCAATATTATGTACGTTCAAAAGACTTTGAAAAATTTGACATTATGACACGTTTACTAGACGTGCAAACCCCAGAATTGACCATTGTCTTTGGTCGGACAAAACGCCGTGTTGATGAACTTGCCCGCGGGTTAGAAGCGCGTGGTTACAAAGCAGAAGGCATCCATGGCGACCTATCACAACAAAAACGGATGAGCGTTTTACGTTCATTCAAAAATGGTAACTTAGATATCTTAGTGGCAACAGATGTAGCAGCACGTGGGTTAGATATTTCAGGTGTCACCCATGTCTATAACTACGATATTCCACAAGATCCAGAAAGTTATGTTCACCGTATTGGTCGGACAGGTCGTGCTGGTAAAGGTGGTATGTCTGTGACGTTTGTAACACCAAACGAAATGGGTTACTTACATGTCATCGAAAACCTAACGAAAAAGCGGATGACACCATTACGTCCACCAACCGAAAAGGAAGCATTTAAAGGACAATTAAGTGCAGCTGTTGAAACCATCGAAAGTGATCTAGAAGAAAATGGTTTAGACAAATATCTAGAATCTGCTGAAGCGTTATTAGAAAAATATTCAGCGACAGACTTAGCTGCGTTATTATTAAAAACAGTAGCGAAAGATCCAGCAGATGCGGTTCCTGTAAAAATTACCCCAGAACGACCATTGCCTTCAAATAAAAAAGGCTTTAACAAAAATGGCCGTGGTGGTGGCGGTGGTAACAACCGTAATCGCAACCGTGGTGGCAATGGTAAAGGTGGCAGCTATCGTGGCAACAAAAACCATAAAGATGGCGACCGTAATTACAAAAATAGCGACCGCAAAAATAAAGATCAACGTGGCGGCAAACGTCATAACGATAAAAAACGTGGTTTCGTCATTCGCGAAAACGCCAAATAATCAAAAGAGCGAGTGTTCCGTCTATGAACGGAACACTCGCTCTTTTTTGGTAGATAATCGTTAAATAGAAAAACTCAAAAAAAGTAAAAAAGGCATCAAAATGATATAAAAAAAGAAAAACGCCAAAATTATCCAAGTTTTCAACGGGGAAGTTAGATTGAAGAGTTTCATTTTTTGTTGTAGCAAATGAATGGTTCCGATCCAAACCAGTTGCAAGAGAAAAAATAGGCTGGGATTTTTAAAGAAGATTGGAAATATGTAGAGCAACAAAGTAAAAATAAATAGGGCGCAACGAAGTAACTTTTTTTGCCGAGAAGTTAAAGTCATACGTTTTTCTCCTTTTTCTTTTTATTCTCCCATAAGTAGCCAAAATTTGCTATAAAATATTAAAACATCCGCTTAGTTTCCTGATTTTTTTCCGATACTTCTTAGTTGTTGTCTTACTTTTATAAAAATTCAGAAAAATTTTATAAAAATGTAAATAGGAAGAAAACGTATGGTACTTCAATTTGTGTGAGGATCTTGTAAAACATTCTTTATTTTTTTAGCGAATCAGTGGAAAAATTTTGAAATTTTGTTAAAATGAAAGGTAATTCGGAGTAACTATATTAAATAGGAAGTAAGGCGGAAAATGATAAAGGGAATTGGTATTGACGCAGTAGAATTAAGTCGGATAAAACCGATTGTTGAAAAACAAGGATCGTTTATTCAACGGGTTTTAACACCTAACGAATTGACCCTTTTTGAAAAGTTATCTACAAAACGTCAAATAGAATTTTTAGCTGGTCGTTTTGCTTGTAAAGAAGCGTTCTCTAAAGCATGGGGCACAGGGATTGGTAAAGTTGGTTTACAAGATATTGAGGTGCTGACTGAAAAAACAGGTGCACCATACGTAGCAAACTCGCCCCATAATGGTAAAGTGTTTGTCTCGATTACGCACACAGATACTATGGCGATTGCACAAATTGTTTTAGAAAGCGAATAATAGAAGCAACGAAGAAAGAAGGATGTACAATGGTCGTTGGATGGTATCGTCCTACACGGTTACATATCGATACGCAAGCAATTACTGAAAATGTCCAAAAGGAATGTCAACGTTTGCCAGAAGGAACCGCTTTATTTGCGGTTGTAAAAGCGAACGGCTATGGGCATGGAGCCGTAGAATCCGCCAAAGCGGCGAAAAAAGGTGGCGCGACAGGTTTTTGTGTCGCCTTATTGGATGAAGCAATTGAATTGAGAGAAGCAGGTGTTCAGGACCCCATTTTAATTTTGAGTGTGGTAGACTTAGCTTATGTGCCTTTATTGATTCAATATGATTTGTCTGTAACGGTAGCTACACAAGAATGGTTAGAAGCTGCTCTTCAACAACTAACGCCTGAGAGTAACACGCCATTACGTGTTCACTTAAAAGTCGATACTGGCATGGGACGGATTGGCTTTTTAACCCCGGAAGAGACTAAGCAAGCAGTGCGGTTTGTTCAATCCCACAAAGAATTTTTATGGGAAGGGATTTTTACTCATTTTTCAACAGCTGATGAAATCGATACAAGCTATTTTGAAAAACAATCAGGGCGTTTTAAGGCTGTTCTAGCAGTTTTAGAAGAGTTACCTCGGTATGTCCATGTTAGCAATAGTGCGACAGCGTTATGGCATCCTGATGTGCCAGGAAACATGATTCGCTATGGGGTAGCCATGTATGGATTGAACCCTTCAGGTAATAAGCTGGCCCCAAGCTATGCGTTAAAGCCGGCCTTACGGTTGACCAGTGAACTCATCCATGTAAAACGCTTAGCGGCTGGTGAAGGGATTGGCTATGGCGAAACCTACGTAACTGAAGCTGAAGAATGGATTGGGACAGTGCCAATCGGCTATGCAGATGGCTGGTTGCGTCATCTCCAAGGATTTACAGTGCTCGTGAATGGTAAGCGTTGCGAAATCGTTGGACGAGTGTGTATGGATCAATGTATGATTCGTTTAGCAGAAGAAGTTCCTGTCGGCTCAGTCGTTACATTAGTTGGAAAAGATGGCAATGAAGAAAATACGTTACAAATGGTAGCCGAAAAATTAGAAACCATTCATTATGAAGTTGCATGTACTTTCTCACAAAGAATCCCCAGAGAATATAACTAGATAGGAGGTTCCACTATGGTCAAACGCGGAGATATTTATTTTGCAGACCTTTCCCCAGTAGTGGGCTCGGAACAAGGTGGCGTCAGACCTGTCCTTGTTGTCCAAAATAACTTAGGTAATCATTTTAGCCCAACGATTATCGTTGCGGCGATCACAGCCAAAATGGCAAAGCCAAAATTGCCAACACATATCGGGATTAATTCTGATGAAACAGGCATTGAAAAAGATTCAGTGATTCTTTTAGAGCAGATTCGAACAATCGATAAGGGTCGCTTGAAAGAAAAAGTTTGTCATTTGAGACTTGATATTATGGAAGAAGTTGATCGTGCCTTAGGCATCAGTGTTGGACTTAGTAGCGATTCAGCCCCAGCAAAAGCAAATTCAGCTACATAAAGAACGATAGCTACTATGAAATCAACAAAGACTAATTGGATTTTTTTAAAAGCGACTGATCTAGTTCGGTTCGCTAAACATAGTTTGAGTAAAAGCGAGAGAGATGGCCAAGTGGCATCTCTCTTTTTTTGTTTTATATTTTAAAAATTAAAATATAAATATAAAATATAAAATTTTATCATTGTGTTTTAAATAAAGTTGTTGGCAAGGCTCAAACGGAATGTTACAATCAATACTATATAGAGTTTTTAAAGAGCGTAACAGATGATTTTACAAGTTTTGATTGTCGAGCGATGACATAAAGGAGATTATATTTGTATGATGATTGTTGTACTTTTAATGAGTAGTTGCTTATTTTTATTTGTAAGCTATCAATTGTATTTGCGATTACTTGTCGAAAAACTGGATTCAGAGGACCGGACATTAAAGAGGAAAATAAATTTCTATAAGTATCAGAAAAATAGTCGTTTAATGATTTATTTATTGTTTAGTGTTTGTCTACTTAGCGTATTATTGTTAGGAATTGTTTATACATATTATCAATTAAATCAACGAAATATCCGCATTGAACAACGGATCGAGCGTTTGGCACAAGGCCAAGCTACTCAAGGTGACAAAATAAAAAAACAAGCGATTAAAAAAACAGCCTTAAATCAGTTTCCCTGGAAGCAAGCTGTTTCGGCAGAATCGGCCGCTGTCTTGACTAATTATGAATTACAATTAGCGCGTGAATGGCGTCCTTACCTCGGAGAGACGAGTATCACAATGATTAGAAGTGAAAAAACACAAACCTTGACACTGTCTGTTTTTTCAGTTGGCTTAAGTTACCATGAATTTCAAACAGGCCAAGACAATATTGTAGCACTTATTGCAGCGTTGAATTCAGTTAAAGAAATTACCATGATTGATTTTAATTTTACTTATCGAGATCAAGAGCAAACCCTTGTCAAATCCATTGATACGTATGCTCGTGAGACGCTTGAAACAAATTTGGAGCCTGTCGTGATTAGTTAAAAGGATGAGAGAAAGGACATATATATGACAAAAAGACGTTTAATTAAAAAAATTAAAGATATTTCGGATGATACGCTTGAAAAAGAAGTCTTTTTTCAGCCAGGATTCGAACCAGAAAAAATAATTAGCGGAATCAAACCAGAACAACAGGAAAAAGAAATGGCGACGTTAAGAGAAAGGCTCGCCTACTATCAGAAAAAAGAAACAGCCTTTAAAAAACTTCAAGAAGAAAATGAGCAATTAAAGAACCAACAAGAAACGGAAAAACAAGCATTAGAAGAAAAAAATCAGTCATTACTTGAAATACTAAATCAAAAAGAACATGAAATTTTTGAATTGGAAGAGCAACTGGAAACGAACAGTGAAACCACGACAGAGGCTACCACTCTTCAAACAAATCTGCAAAATGCAGAAAAACAATTAACCACTGTACATAATCAAATGGAACGTTTAGAAAGTGAATTAACACAGCAAGTGGCAGAATTAGAAAAAGAATCGGCTGAATAGCAACAACATATCCAGACATTACACAACCAGTTAGCAGAAGAAAAAGGAAAGTTGGAGAAAAAAGGAGATATTACAGGAATGGAAAAGCAAGTAGAAACGTTAACGACAGAATTAGAAGAAAGCACAACGACTCAACAAGCATTGCAGGAACAAATTGAAAAACTAACTGTACAATTACAAAAAGTAGAAGCCGAAAAACAAGCCTTACAAGAGGCTGTCCAACAAGAAGTGATTGTGAAACAACGCATGGAGGAGTTAAAGAATGAGCTTCAAAATAGTTTACAGCAAAAAAATGAAGCAGAAGTAAAACTAGGTCGACTACAAGGTGTCAATGACAAACATCTTGCTGAAAAGCAAGTTTACGAAGGGGAATTAGCTGCTCTAAGAAAAGAAGTAGAGGCCAAAGAAGACAATTTAGAACAAGTTCAAAAAGAATTGAAGACACTACAAGCCGTTTCAAAAAATATTGAACCGAGTAGTGAGCAGTTAACAGAACTGCTACGCGCAAAACAGCAAATTAACGATTTATTAATGAAAAATCAGCAATTACAAGAAGAGGCTTTAAAATCGCAACAAGAAATTGGCGAAGTGATGGTTTCTGCCAAAAAAGAAGCCAATCGGATTGTTAATGAAGCAAAAGTAGAAGCAAAACACCTAATCAATTCCGCAGAATTAGAAATGTTAAATATTGGTAACCGAGCGAAAAGTATTTCGAATGAAGTCGAAGCATCAAAAGTAGAAGTACTTGAGATTTATCGCGAATTAGAGGAACGTTTAACTAAACTGACACGTCTTGAACAAGATAACTATTAATAAAATGGTCAGTAAAAAGTTAATGGGAGCAAGGAAACTACATTGTCTTGGGGTCCTTTTTTTAGCTGTTACATTAAGTAGCTCCGCAGAAAGATTACAGGCTGCTGCTGTCTCAAAGGAAGAGCAGTCGCTAAGGCAACCGCTTATCAGGAAAAACATAGTAACAGAGAAGAGCGAATATCTTGTAGAAGCAAATCAAAGTATTTGGGAGCTGGCACAAGATGCGCAGAAACCATTGAATCAGTTTATGAAGGAAAACCAGTTACGTAGTAGTTATATAAAAAAAGGAACGCAATTAGTTAAATAGAAAAAAGGAGCAAGAAAGGAAAAGTTTATTTAAGAAGCTTTTCCTTTTAAGAAAACGATGGAAGAATGGATAAAGCCCGTTATGCGAACAATTCGCCACATTAAGCGCGCCTTCTTGAAGCAAAAGTTGCCTGCGACATATCAGCTAAAAAAGCAAAAGGCTAACACAGCAATGGAATATTTGCTTGAGCAAACAGATAACCATCAATCAATAAGAGGACCGAAAAGAAAAATGACCGCTGAAGAGATTAAAAAAAAGCGGCAAGCCTACCAAAAGAAACAACGCGTCCAAGTCGTTAAATTTTTTATGCCAGCTATTCTTTTCGCCATTTTTGTGTTCTTTTTTGTGTTAAAGACATCTAGCTACCCAATTGCTGGGCAATCCATGAAGCCGACACTTAACGCAGGGGAACGAGTCTTAGTACAACGGACGAAGCAAGTAGCAAGGTACGATGTGATTGCATTTAAAGCACCGCTAGCTAGCAAAGGTACGTACGTCAAGCGAATCATCGGGGTTCCTGGTGATCGAATTTGGGTAAACGAGGGAAAACTTTATCTTTCAGAAGAACCTATAGCAAGCGATAATGAGGCACTGCCTGAGAATGCCAGTCGTTTTGACTTATCGGAAGAAGTGGCAGCCCAACTTCGCCTGTTCCAGAAGATTCCAGCCGGTCATTACTTTGTCTTAGGGGACAATCGTACGCATTCAAGTGATAGTCGTACGTTCGGCTTTGTCGAGATACAAGCGATTGAAGGAATCGTGGTGTTTAAAATGGCGCCGTTTAAGGAAATAGGGAAAGTAAAATAAAAAGCTTAAGTCAGCCATCTAAGAGTAGGGCACTTAAGCTTTTCTTTTTAGAGATTATTTGCCCAATAACAATTGAATGATTTTTTCAATTGATTGTAGGTCGTAACGATTACTAATATCCGAAAAAATATAGTAATGGTCATACTGGGCAACGAGCTGTTCATTATTGGTATTCATTAAAAGCAAATCATAATGGTTTTCTGCGTTGTAAGGCTCAATTTTCAGCGGATATTTTCCAGCGATACTCTGTTGTATTTTTTGTGCTACCAACTCGCTATAAGCACTGCTCAGTGAGTGATAAACACCAATCGTTATTTTTTTTTCATTTAATTCAGCAATGTGATTCAAAATAAGTGTATAATTAATTTCAGTAAATTGATTTTGGTACTTAGAAGCAGTGGCTTTTGTGGCAAAGTTCGTTGTAGCGATCTCCACTAATTCGTAAACTTCACTTTCGCTAAAAGGATGACGTAAGACTTTCAAAAGTGACTGAATTGTCCAATAATCAAAGGGTAAAATAAATCCTGAAAAATAATAGAGTTGCGCATGTAATTGGAAAAGTAAATTTTCAATATAAAGTAGCCGAATAGGCAGCACGTAATGGGATAAATAACCACGTGCTTTAAGGTACGTTAAAATGACCCGGTTCATTTCGTTAAGATACGTTTTTTCAATGCGTTGTTGTTTTGCTAAACGAAAGGCGAAAGCAGCATTCGCAGAATAGTTATGCATGGAACAAAAAAAGTCATAAAACATATAGGCTTCATTGATTGTATATGGACGGTCGATTCTTTTCATATATGTATGTATAGATAAATTAATTTCTTCAAATAAAGGTCGATCGAGTTGGACATCATGTGGACTAATCGTTGGCAGGGGTTCTAAAACCATGCGACGAAAAGAAATTTTCATCCAAAGTTTAATTTGGAGAATTTCTGTATGGTCAAAGGTAATTCTGGGGATTTCTTGTAGTATCTCGATTAATCCTAGGTATTGATTGGCCAGTTCTTTTTCTAAATCTGTTTTTTCTTCAAAGATAAACCAGAAAAAATTAAAAAAGAAAAAGCGAATTTGTTTTTCTTCGCCGACAAGTTTTCCTCGTTTGATACGTAAATTAAACTCATTGAGTAAGTCATTTAATTCAACAATTTTTCGATAATAGGTAGCAGAGCTAATGGCATAATTCTGTTGGAAATACCCGCCATTTATTTCATTTTTATGGAAGAGTTGCTGGACCATGTGAAACTTAATAGATTTATCTAAGAACAACATGATCATTGCTTTCATGGAAAAGGTAGGCGCTTTATTTAGATATAGAGTGTCACCTAATACTGTTAAGGTGAGGTTTTCTTGAAGTTGCTCTTCTTTCAAAAATTGCTCTAAAAAAGAAAGATACTCATTCAATGTTGGTAAACTAATATTGAAAAAATCTACTAATTCATTTCGTGTCGCTTGACCTTTATTATTATATAGGAACAATAAAATATCATTCATATAATCATAAGGCTTTTCTAAAAAATCTCGTTTTAGCATCGTTACTCACCTCTCTTTTAAGAATACTGTATCTATGATAAAATGGCAATAAACAACTGATAAAAAGATTGTTTTTTGAGGTGTTTTTTATTATCGTTGAGAAAAAGAAATAAAAAGAAAAAACAAAGTATTTAAATGACAACAAAATAATTAAAATGAAGGAGCGATAGAACATGAACAGCGTGGTGAACTTTAGAGATATTGGAGGATTTCCAACGCAACAAGGCACAGTTGTCAAGACAGGGCATTTTTTTCGGAGTGGTGAACTCGTCAATGTTGCACAAGCGGATCAACAGAAACTGGTAGAGGACTATCAAATTAAACGAATCTATGATTTTAGAAGTGCAGCGGAAACGCAAGAACGACCAGATGATTCAATTCAAGGAACCAACTATCTACATATAGATATTTTGGCCGATATTCAGGCGCAGACTGCTTCATTAGAAGGAATGCTTAAAACGGTTGGTTCACCCGATGAAGCAATGGACATGGCTTATAAAGAAATGGTTCTTTCCAATTCGGGGCGCAAAGGTTACCAAACATTTTTTGAAAACTTTTTAAGTTATCCACAGGAAGCTATTTTATTTCATTGTTTCGCAGGAAAAGATCGAACAGGAATCGGCGCAGCCTTGATATTAAGTGCTTTAGGTGTGGAACATTCTTATATTTTAGAAGATTATTTAAAGACGAACGAGCAAAGAAAAACCGCTAACGAGCAAATTATTGCGCAATATCAAGCAAATGGAACGCCTCCAGCAGAAATTCAACAATTAGAAACGCTGCTTTATGTGAAAAAAGAGTACTTAGCGACCGCTTTACAGGCGATTGAAAAAGAATTTGGTTCGGTAGAGGGCTATTTAAAAGAGGGACTCGGCTTACCTTTATCTGCTAAAAAAAACATGCTAAGTCTGTACACAAAATCATAGATCCTAAAAAAAGGACTATCCTTTCTAAAAAAGAAGTTTTATAATAGAAAAGAATCCGTTTGTAAGGAGGGATAGGGAATGAAAGAAGGACAAGAACAATTCTTAACGTTCATACTAGATCGAACAAAAGAAGATAAAAAAGAAAAAATGCAAGCGCTACTTGCAGAAATGTTTGAACGCCAACAAACAGGCAAATTAGATAAAATGTACTTGATGACAAAAGCACCAAAACTTTTGGCGTATTTAAAACCAGAAGCCATTGATGAAGTTAAACAAGTCGTTTCGGAATTTTCTAAAAATATGAAATAAACAATCTTAGCTTGAACTTACGACATTTTAAAAATGTGTCGTAACATTCAAGCTTTTGTTTGTTATTCTCTTGTATTTTATGCTAAAGTTATTCAGGCACAAAAAAAAGCAGGTGATTTTATGAAACATATAAAAAATACATGGGAACTATTTATTTTAGATTGGAAAAGAATTTTTAAAAATCCAGTAGCAACATTTTTGATTGTTGCCTTAATGATTATTCCATCATTATATGCATGGTTTAACATTAAAGCACTATGGGATCCGTATTCAAATACAGGAGAGTTACCAATAGCGGTCTATAGTGATGACCAAACAGCAACTTTTCAAGATAAATCGGTCAATATTGGTGATGAAGTCTTGAAAAACTTGAAGAAAAACAAGCAATTAGGTTGGCGTTTTGTTGATTCGAAAAAGGAATTAGACAAAGGGGTCCAATCAGGAAAATATTTTGCCGGGATTTATTTACCTAAAGATTTTTCCAAAGATTTGCTAAGTTTTACTTCTGGTGACATCAATAAACCTAAAATTGAATACTCAATCAATGAAAAAATTAATGCAATTGCGCCGAAAATTACGTCAAAAGGCGCCTCTTCCATTCAGTCACAAATTTCGGAAGAATTCATTAAAACGGCAAGTAGTACGTTAATCAAAACATTCAATGATATTGGCTATGATATTGATAAAAACATGGTTAGCATTCAAAAAGTTAAGAGCATGATTTTAGATACAGATGCCAACATTGGAACCATTGACACGTACGCGAAACAAGTCACAGACTTACATGGTAAGATGCCTGAGCTAAAAGAAAAATTAGCGAAAGCCAACGATGCGATGAAATATTTACCTGAAGTTGATGCTTTAGGAGAGAAGATTGTTGAGCTAAATGGCAAAATGCCAAGCATCAAAGAACAAGCTAGTGTTATTTTGACGTTACAAGAAAAAATTCCAGAAATTCAAAACGCTGGCCGACAAATTGCTATGATTGATGAAGACTTTGCCTCTGTGGAACAAACAATGAGCGAAGGAATCCAAGAAGCAAAACAAGGATTAGAAATCATTCAACAAGTTCAAACGGCGTTACCAGATATTCGTAAACTAGGTGATCAAGCCAATGATTTAGGGAATGTCACATTAGATGGCGCCAATAAATTGCAAGAGGCGTTACCAAGTATTACGAATAGCGTTGAAGTGACTTTGAAATCTATCCAGCAAGTTGCTACAACAACAACTTCCGTAGTCGCTACTATTCGTCAAGCGTTAGATGATGGACAGTTAACGCCAGAAGAAAAACAACATATTAATGAAGTAGTACAAGATTTCACAACTAATATCCAACGGCAACAGCAAGCAATTAACGACATTATTGCGTTTATGAAACAACTCCAAGAAAATGCTGGTAATCATGACTTAGATGGTGCGATTGCTCAATTAAGCCATGTAAATGATTTATTAACAGATTTTAGCAATCGCTTGAATCAATTAAATGCTTTAGTCCAAGCGGGTGATATCTCTGGAGTACAAAATTATTTAAATGAGATTGACGAAATGGCAACTAATATTTCTAGTATTGTGGGCAGTGTTGATGTAAACGGAATTAGTAATACCGTTTCAACCATTTTAAACAAACTAACTAGTACCATCCAAAACGCTCAAGGTCAACTAAACAAAGCGCAACAAATTGACTTTGAAGGATTATTGAGCTCAACAAGTCAAACGGTCACTAATGCGATTTCTTTATTAGAAAAATATCAAGCCGAAATGCCGGCAATTAAACAAGAAATTCATGATGCGAATACGATGTTGAATGGCAATATGGAAACCATTGTCAATGGCATTAATCGTGGTGCTGATTTGTATAAAAACGATTTACCAGTCATTCAAGACAAAGTCAGCAAAGCGGCAGCCTTTATGCAAAATGACTATCCAGGTATCCGAAAAGATTTAACGAATACCTTGAAAACAGTCAATGAGAAAATGCCAGATGTTGAAGCGGCCTTAGACAAAGCCAACGAGCTGATTATTAATGATTGGCCAAATATCAAAACAGGATTACACAAAGCAGCGAATGCAATCCGTAAAGGTGAAAAAGAAGTTGACTTAGGCGAAATTCTTAAATTACTAAAATTAGATGCCAATAAAGAAAGTGACTTCTTTACACAACCAGTTGAAGTCAAAGAACATGCTGTTTATCCGATTGCTAATAATGGTTCGGCAAGTACGCCATTCTATACAGCTTTGTGTTTATGGGTTGGTGCTGTATTATTCTCAAGTGTTGCGACAACGGATGTTTATCTTGAAGGAAAAGATAAAAAACGCTTTTCTAAACGGGAACAATTTTCAGCACGGATGTTTACCTTCATTGTCATGGGGATTGGTCAAGCACTGATTGTAACCTTAGGTAATTACTTTGCGTTAGGCGTAGATGTTCGTAATCCAGCGTATAGCGTCTGGTTTGCGGTATTGATTGCCATTACGTTTATGATAATGGTTTATGTGCTCGTTGCTCTCTTTGGCAATGTAGGGAAAGGAATTGCGATAATAATCTTGGTACTATCCATCTCTGGTGGGGGTGGGAACTACCCAATTCAAGTCTCAGGTAAATTCTTCCAAATGATTAATCCGTTCTTGCCGTTTACGCATGCCGTGAACTTGCTAAGGGAATCAGCAGGAGGCATTTACTGGCCAAATGCTTGGTTTGCCATTTGGATTATGGTGGGGATTTCAGTCGTCTTTAGTATTGGCGGTGCAATTCTTTATCCACATCTGGAACACAGATCGAAAAAATTTGCGGCTTTAGCACAAAAGAGCCATTTATTCCATTAAAAAACAAAAAGCTGAAAACGTCTCTAGCGTTTTCGGCTTTTTGTTTTTCTTTATTTTCAAGGCAACCCTAACAAAGAAGTTTTGGGGGCTCTTGCTTTTGACTTTTTGGCAATGCTAAATAATAAAATCTCCCTCAGAAAGTGAGGTTTTTTGTGTACAAATGTATAAAAAGGTTTTATAGTATTTTTTTAAGAAATAAAAAGTGGGTAGGGGTTGTAAAATGATTCAAGCATTGCTTCAACGATATGAGAAAAAAATTGAACGTCGTAAATTGGAAAAACGAACAGCATTCGGTGCTTTTGCCGGGCGGATTGGGCTTGTTTCTAATTTATTTTTATTCGTTAGTAAATTTATGATTGGCTTGCTTTCAGGTAGTGTTTCAATCATGGCAGATGCCATTAATAGCTTGTCCGATACTATTTCTTCAGTTTTAACATTAGTCGGTTTTTATATTGCTGGTAAGCCAGCGGATAAAGAACATCCCTATGGCCATGAACGTTTTGAATATATTAGTGGAATGCTTGTATCATTAGTGATTACGTTTATTGGATTTGAGTTTCTAACGACCTCCGTTGATCGCATCCTGCATCCAGAATCAATCAAGGTGACACCCATTTTATTTGCTGTTTTAGCTTTGTCAATTGGGATTAAAATTTGGCAAGGGCTGTTTTACAAAAAAGTATCAGCAAAAATTGATTCTCAAGCATTAGTTGCTTCTGCTAAGGATAGCTTTAATGATGTTTATACTACATTAGCTGTTTTGATTTCTGCATTTATTGAAGGCGTCACTGGTTTGCGAATTGATGGATATATTGGTTTTTTAATTGCTGCATATATTATTTATAGTGGGCTGCAGTTAATTCGTGAATTTATTAATGAGTTGATGGGCATGCGTCCGAGCCAAACAGAAATTGATGAAATGAAAAATGTCTTATCAAAAATAGAAACAATTGTAGGATATCACGATTTACTGATTCATAATTATGGTCCCAGCCAAACGTTTGCGTCTGTTCACATTGAAATTGATGATCGCTGGGATTTAAATAAAGCCCATCAGACAATCGATGCGATTGAAGCGAAGTTTAAAGAAGAATTAGATGTTAACCTTGTTTGTCATATTGATCCAGTGAACTTGTATGACCCAACACAACAATTTGTTCATCAAACAATCAAAAAGATTATTCGTTCTTTTGATGCGTCTTTAAAAGTCCATGATATCCGCTTAGTTACCCATGGTGAAGAACCGAAGATTTTGTTCGACTTGGTTTTACCTACAGAATCAAAATTATCTGAATTTGAACTGGGTGTGGAAATTCAACGGCAAGTTTATGAAAAAATTGGTCGTTATAAAGTGGAAATTACCTTCGATCATACGTACTTGTTACAATAAAAGGGAATAATTAACTAAGTTTTTAAGCGAGAGCCAAAAGGTCAAATAGACTTTTAGCTCTCGCTTTTTTGTTTAGAGAATGCAAATCCTTTTGTTATCTGGATTCTCTTGATAAGATAAAGGAAGCGGGGGACTTTAAATGAGTGTCTGATTAAAAAAAGATGGTGATTTTTTTATCTTTTTCAGTAACAAAAATCAATTGACTTTTCATTGTGAGAAGCGTAGCATATGGATTTGTTTGATAAAAAATAATGAAAAAAGTGAGCGGGTCACTCTAGAGAAAAGGAGTAGAAAAAAATGGCGGATTTAAAACGACTGTTCATTGGGAAACCATTGAAATCAGCCGAAAATGATGAACATAAATTAAGCAGATTTGCAGCGCTTGCGTTGTTATCTTCTGATGCACTTTCATCCATTGCGTATGGTACAGAACAAATAGTGGTGGTTCTGGTTACTTTGTCGGCGGCTGCGATTTGGTATTCATTACCAATTGCTGCATTTGTTATTATTTTACTTATTTCTTTAACATTGTCGTACCGACAAATTATTCATGCGTATCCGCATGGCGGCGGCGCATACGTTGTTAGTAGTGAAAACCTCGGCAGAAATGCCGGTTTATTGGCTGGTGGTTCGTTGTTAGTCGATTATATGCTAACAGTAGCCGTTTCAGTTTCAGCGGGCGCAGAGGCGATTATATCGGCGATTCCGGCGTTATATGGTCATCAAGTAGCAATTTCTATTGGGATTGTGATATTGATTACCTTAATGAACTTGAGAGGCCTGCGAGAATCTGCTTCGTTCTTAATGTTGCCAGTGTATAGTTTTATCGCAATTATTACATTACTGATTGTTGTTGGGCTATTTAAAATTGTGACTGGCGCACAGCCATTGAATGCGACAGCTTTACCAGGAGCCGTGGTTCCAGGAATTTCTATTGCTTTAGTTTTACGGGCGTTTTCATCTGGTTCTTCTTCCTTAACAGGGGTCGAAGCAATCAGTAATGCAGTGCCATTCTTTAAGAAACCACGAGCAAAAAATGCTGCTGGGACGTTAGCGTTAATGGCAACGATTTTAGGGTTCTTCTTCGTGGGGATTACATTTATTAACTATTGGTATGGGATTGTGCCCAAAGAAGAAGTGACAGTTCTTTCACAAATTGGGAAAGCGGTCTTTGGTCAAAATATTTTATATTATTTATTACAGTTTGCGACAGCCTTAATTTTAGCGGTTGCCGCTAACACAGGATTCTCAGCCTTTCCAGTTTTGGCTTATAACTTAGCCAAAGATAAGTTTATGCCGCATATGTATATGGATCGTGGCGACCGTTTAGGCTATTCAAATGGTATTTTAACTTTAGCTGCTGGTTCGATTGTTTTATTATTGATTTTCCAAGGTTCCACAGAACGTTTAATCCCATTGTATTCAATTGGTGTGTTTATTCCGTTTGCTTTGTCTCAATCGGGGATGGTTGTAAAATGGCGAAAAGAAACTAAAAATTGGTTGCCAAAATCAATTGCTAACATTGTCGGCGCCTTTATCTCTTTCGCGATTATCGCCATTTTGTTTATTTATCGATTAGGGGACATCTGGCCATTCTTTATTATTATGCCGGTGTTGATTTATGCATTTTATCGGGTCAACACTCACTATAAAAATGTGGCGGAACAGCTACGTTTAGAAGATGGGGCACAGTTGCATGAGTTTGATGGGAATACAGTTATTGTTCTAGTAGGGAACGTAACCAAGGCAAATGTCGGCGCCTTGAATTATGCGCGTTCCATTGGCGATTATGTCGTTGCCATGCATGTCTCAATGGATGAAAATGTTGAGAAGGAAAAAGAAATTCAGGAAGAGTTTAAAAAACACTTCCCGGACGTTCGTCTATCAATTGTCCATTCTTCGTATCGTTCACTGCAAAATCCTATCTTACGTTATGTTGATTTGGTTAGTAAAAATGCCACGAAGCATAACTACAGTACAACAGTTTTAGTACCACAATTTGTACCAAATAAACGTTGGCAAAATATTTTGCATAATCAAACAAGTTTACGCTTGCGGATTCGTTTAGCGTGGCGGGAAAATATTATTGTGGCTACCTATAGTTATCACTTGAAAAAATAAAAAAAAGTCTGCCATCTTTTGATGGCAGATTTTTTTATTGACGTAATTGTTTTTGATAAATTCTAGCGCAAGACTGCTCTTCGGTGGTTACCATGGTCAAAAATTCCCAGTCATATCTTTCATAAAAAGTAGTATGGTCTGTGAGCAAATAAAGCTTTTTAAATCCAGAATTAGCTAGAAAATCACCAACTGTTGTTAAAAGAATTCCTGCTAAGCCTTGGTGACGAAATGTTGGTTCGACATACAATGCACAAAGGTTTGGCGTAAGGTCTGCACGATTGTGGAAGTCATTATCAATTACGCCCACGCCTGCAACGATGTCCTGCTGTTTATTCAAGCAGACCCACCAATGTGGTACGTGGTTTTCGCTAGTTAGCATTTCCTGCATACTTCCTTGATACGCTTCAGCGGGGATTTGCCACTTTTGGCTAAACCATTGAGCAGCTGACGGAATTAAGTGTGGTTGTTGGTTTAAATCGATAATAGTATAGTTAGACATTATTGATCTCCTAGATAAAAGAACAGATCCCATTGAAAAGAAACAATGTTGGATCTGCTCTGTATTTTTTATTAATTGGAATGTTTGCTAGCTGGGTCTAAACGCCGTTCAATAATCCCTAGAACCCAATCTGTGATAATCGCCATAAAGGCCGTTGGTAAGGCACCGACTAAAATGATAGAAGCACCATCTGTGGCATTGGTTCCACGAATAATAATATCCCCTAAACCACCAGCTCCAACGAAAGCACCAATCGCAGTAATCCCGATTGCGACGACTAACGCATTTCGAATACCTGCCATGATTACTGAAACAGATAAAGGTAACTCGACCATATAAAGAAGTTGTACTTTTGTCATACCCATTCCTTTACCAACATCTAAAATATTGCGATCCACTTGAATCATGCCAGTGTACGTATTCTTGATGATTGGTAGGAGAGAATAAAGGAAGACCGTTACAACCACCGTGTTGACGCCTAAGCCCATTCCCAACATTAAAATCGAAAGCATTGCCAAAGCTGGTACTGTTTGGATAATGTTCGCTAAACGGATAATCCAGTTGGCTAAGCTACGTTTACGTGAAATCATAATCCCAATAGGAATCCCGACAATTGCAGCAAAGATTACGCCATAAATCGAAATTAAAAAGTGACGTAAAAATTGTTGAAAGACGTAGCCGCCATTTTGTTGGAAATAGTAGATAAATTGTTGGAATAAATTCATATTATTCATCTGTTACTCCCCCTCAAAATAGTTATTTTCTTTTAAGAAACGTTCGGCTACGACAGCAGGTTCAATTAAATCATTATCTGCTTGATAGTTCAATTCTTGCATTTTTTTGGTAGAAATTTTACCATCTAAGCGATTTAAGACATCTTTAATTTCCGGCGTTTCTTTTAATAATTTGTCACTAACCACAGGAGCGGCATCATAAGGCGGGAAGAAGCGCTTGTCATCTTTTAACATGACTAAATCGTAACTACCAATCCGGCCATCTGTTGAGTAACCTAAGATGACGTCCATTTTTCCAGCGTTGACTGCATCGTACACCAAGCCAATTTGCATTGGTAAAATAGATTTAAATTGGAAGTTGTATTCCTTTTTAAAGCCTTCATAACCGTCGCCTTCACGTGTGATCCACGCAGTATCGACACCAGCAACTAATTTGTCTGCGACTTTCCCTAAATCACTGACTGTTTTTAAATTGTATTTCTCAGCCGTTTCTTTTGTAACTAAGAATACATAAGTATTTTCAAATCCATATGAAGGGAACCAAGTTTGTTGATAACGTTTTTCAAATTCTGATTGAACTAGGTTAAACGCTTTTTTAGGGTCTTTTTCCGCTGGTAAACCAAGCGTAGTAGTCACGTCAGTACCAGTATAACGAGCTGCAGAAATTGAGGCATCTCCGTTTAACATTGCTTGGTGATTGATGGTAGTAGTAGCTAAGTTGTTAATCACATTTGTTTTTTTATCTGTGTAATGCTCAACCATATCCGCTACAATGCTCCCTAAAATCTGCGCTTCTGAAGTAATCCCACCTGTAATGGCGACAGTGTTATCATCAGAAGTTGAAGCAAGACCAGGTAAAGAACAACCTGCCAATAAAAGTAAACTGCTTAAGAAGAGTAAGCTTAACTTGAGTTTCTTTTTCATCATTATTCGCCCTCCCTTAAAGCTTTTGGCGTTAAACGATTTTCTAATAATCCAAGAAGAACATCTGCTAAAAGCGCTAAAATAGTTACCGGAATAGTCCCGCCAAAGATTAATTCTGGCTGATAGTTATTTAATCCACTGAAAATCATATCACCAAGACCACCTGCACCAATATAAGAAGCCAGTGTAGCCCAAGCAATGACATAGACAGCAGCTAAACGAATGCCGGCCATAATTGTTGGCATGGCAATGGGTAATTCAACACTAAAAATAGACTGTAAATTGGTCATGCCCATGCCTTTAGCAACATCTCGGTAATTTTCATCGACATTTTTCATTCCGATATACGTGTTTCTTAAAATAGGTAGAAGGGAATAGATGAATAGCGCGATAATAGCGGGTGTTTTGCCGACACCAAAAATTGGAATCATCAAAGCTAATAAAGCCAACGAAGGAACCGTTTGTAAGGCACTTGTTAAACCAATGACAATATTGGCTACTTTGGGCAAACGTGTTAACCAAACGCCAACGGGCACAGCGATAGCGACCCCTAATAAAAGTGCAAAGAATGAAATATAAATATGTTCAATACTTTTTGAAATCATTTCTGATCCATATTCTTGAAAGAAGCTACTCATTGCTTACGCCTCCTCTTTATCAGTTTCGGACTCGCTTTGTTTTGCTTCTACAGCTTCACTAATCGTTGTTTCATCGCCCCAGATAACATCATAAACAATGTCAACAAGGGAAGCACGTGTTAAGATGCCCACCACTCGTTTTTGTTCATCAACGACTGGCACATATTTTAAGCCACGTTTTAAGATTCTTTGTAAAGCATCACGTAAAAGAGCGGTTTTTTGAACAAAGAAGACATCTTTATTCAAGATATCACCGACACTAGAAGCTTTGCCACGTTGCTGATCTAATGTTTCAACATCGATAAAGCCTTTAAGCACATGGGAATTATCAACAACTAATAAGGTATCAACCCGTTTTTCACGCATCAATTTAATCGCTTCTTGTAAAGATTTTTCCGGCGTGATAGTAATTGCTGAATTTAACATGACTTCATCAACAGTGGTGAAATCAGGTTTAGCTTGTAATAAGCGATCTTCTCCGATGAGTTCTTCTACAAATTCATTGGCTGGATGACGTAAGATATTATCTGGTGTGTCAAATTGAATTACTTTGCCTTCGCTCATAATGGCAATTTTATTTGCTAATTTCAACGCTTCATCCATATCATGGGTAACAAAGACAATAGTTTTTCCTAAACGTTCTTGCAAATCTTTCACTAAATCTTGTAATGAATCACGGGTGATAGGATCTAAAGCACCAAAAGGTTCATCCATTAGAATAATATCTTGATTGGCAGCTAAAGCCCGCACAACGCCGATTCTTTGTTGTTGTCCCCCAGAAAGTTCATTGGGATAGCGGTCCAACATTTCTCGTGGTAACTCAACCAAATCAATCATTTTTTCGGCTATCTTATTGCGTTCTTCCACAGGTACTTTTAATAATTTAGGCACTAAAACGATATTTTCACGAATGGTCATGTGAGGCATCAAGCCGATATTTTGAATGACATAGCCAATTTGGCGACGTAGCTCTACAGGATTGATTTTTTGAATATCTTGGCCATCAATTAAAATTTTTCCTTTTGAAGGGTCGGTCATGCGGTTAAGCATCCGCATTGATGTTGTTTTTCCACTACCACTTGTTCCGATGAAGCAGATAAATTCACCTTTATCGAAAGACAAATTAATGTCATCAACGGCGACTTTTCCGCCTTTATAAAATTTTGATACATGCTGAAATTCTATCAACTTACTCACCTCAACTAAATATTTTGAAAATGTATCTTATTACTAGTATGCTATAAAAATGCGATTTCGACAAATGTAATCTATTTTTAATGGGAAAAAGAAGGCGGTAAAATTTTTTTAATTCGTTCTAAAAAAAAGAAAAGATAACTATTGTTTAGTAAAAGTTATCTGAACGAAACAAGATGTTAAAAAGAGTATTCTGAGAAGGAAGAAAAGCCGCTATAACAAAGAAAAGTGTCCTTTGTAGCAAGTTGACGGGAGCTGAGTTTTTCATTAGAATGGAAAGAGAACAAGGGAATAAAATAAAAAAAGGCGCTTCATGATTTAGCGGCAACTAAATCACGAAGCCTTGAATAGTCACCTGTGCAAGTGGACCATCAAGTTGCCCGTTCAATCAATGGAAACCATTGATCACTTTTATTTTACTGAATTTTTGAAAAAATTACCAGTTTTTTTAAGAAGTAAGAAGTGGAAGAACGAAGGATGCTTTTTATGGAATGTGCAATGACGTTCAGAAAAATCTGAAGGTCATTTTTTATTCTCTTGTTCAAACATTCAAACATAGGGGAAGAGAGACGGACGTAATTTTGTCACCGATTATTACGTCCGTCTTCCGTTGTTTTCTAAAGCGTTGGTTACATGTCTTTGTAGAGGTTGGCTTCAATTGCAGTCCGTTTTGGTTCTAAAAAAGGCGGTAAAGCCAACGTTTCCCCTAAATGTTCCAGAGGCTCATCCAATGTAAAGCCAGGAGCCAAAGTAGCAAATTCAACCCGATTCCCGCCTGGTTCACGAATGTATAAACTTTTAAAATATCCACGACTTACATACATTTCAATCTCCCAGCCTTGCGCTAAAGCGCGCGTGTGGAGTTCTTGTAATGCTTCATCATCAGCCACAGAAAAAGCAATATGATCCATACTGCCACGCCCCATTCGGCTTGTTTTATCCGACGTTGTTTGATGAACAGAAAAGCTTTCCGTCTCACTTAAAATAATCGTATTGCCAACTGCTTGCCAACCAAGAAATGTTTCAAAAAAGGCCAAGGTTTTTTCAGAATCTGGCACATGAAATTCAGTAGAGGCCAAACCGATAATTTGAACCGCTGCTGGAATGTCGTTAGAAACAACGAGTGTTTCTTTTAATGGATTTTCAGGAACTTCTGTCAGGATAATATGCGTATCATCTGGATCACTGAAATGTAGGCTCTTTTCTTTTTTGTTAAATGGAATTTTGTTTTCTGTTAAACGTTGTTCCCAAAAGGAAAGGCTATTTTGGGGGATTTTTAAGCCAATCGTGGCTAAATAATTTTTTTCTTCATAGCGGTTGCCTAATAAGGGCACGATAAAAAAAGTTACTAAGCTTCCCGGTGTGCCTTGATAATCGCCATAAAAATAATGAGGCATGCGATTGTTGTCTTGATTTACGGTATTTTTGACAAAGCGTAAGCCTAACAATTTTGTATAGAATGATTGGTTTTCTTGACCATGACGCGCTAATAGTGAAACATGATGAAATTGAGCATGCATTTTGAGTTCCTCCTCTAAATAACTATGTATACTTACTTAAAGTAAGTATAGTGCTTCTGACATTTTTTGACAACTATTTAGTTTGATTCAGAAGGCTGACATAGCCAGAAACAAGAAAAAGTGTTAGAATAACCAAGATAAAAACTAGTAGAAAGAGTGACGGAAATGCTAAGTACAGAAGATTTTGATTTTGATTTACCAGAAGAATTAATTGCTCAAACCCCACTAAAAGATCGCGCTAGTTCACGATTATTAGTTGTAAATAAAGAAACAGGGGACATGGAGGATAAACATTTCCATGATATTCTTGATGAATTACAGCCTGGGGATGCATTAGTCATGAATAACACACGGGTACTACCGGCCCGTTTATATGGAGAAAAACCTGAAACAGGCGGTCATTTGGAAGTTTTACTTTTAACAAATACAGAAGGCGATACATGGGAAACCTTGATTAAACCCGCGAAACGTGCAAAAGTCGGCACGGAAATTCAATTTGGCGATGGTCGCCTAAAAGCGGTGGTTAAAGAAGAGTTGGAACATGGTGGTCGAATCATTGAATTTAAATATGATGGTATTTTCTTAGAAATTTTAGAATCGTTAGGAGAAATGCCATTGCCGCCATATATCAAAGAACGTCTAGATGACCCAGATCGTTATCAAACGGTTTATGCTGAAGAAAATGGTTCAGCTGCAGCACCAACAGCGGGTTTGCATTTTACAAAAGAACTATTAGAAGAGATCAAAGCAAAAGGTGTTCATCTCGTTTATTTAACTTTACATGTCGGTTTAGGAACATTCCGTCCCGTGAGCGTTGATAATATAGAAGAACATCATATGCATAGCGAATTCTATCGTTTAACTGAAGAAGCGGCTAAGCAATTAAATGAAGTACGCCAAGCAGGCGGTCGGATTGTTGCGGTTGGAACAACTTCTATTCGTACGTTGGAAACAATTGGCACAAAATTTAATGGTGAAATCCAGGCTGACAGTGGCTGGACCGATATTTTTATCACACCAGGGTATCAATTTAAAGTCGTAGAGGCTTTTTCAACGAACTTCCATTTACCAAAATCTACGTTAGTGATGCTTGTGAGTGCCTTTGCAGGAAAAGACTTAACATTGGCTGCTTACCAACATGCAATTGAGGAAAAATATCGTTTCTTTAGTTTTGGCGATGCAATGTTTATTAAATAAGCGACACTTTGTGAGCAGAATACTTGGGATTGAAACAAAAATATATTATGATAAACACGTGATTTTTGGAATCACAGTAAAGGTGTGCTTTATTTTTTCTTCCCCTGTAAATAATAAAGTTAGAAACCAAAACGCTACTAGGACAAAAGTGCTTAGTAGACAATCTTAGAATAAAAAGAACGGCGCAACCACGGTTGCGCCGTTCTTTTTTATGTAAGCAAAGATTAATTATTGAAACAACAATACGAAGAAGGGCTTTCTTCGTATTGCCGGTACTAAGTTGTACCTCGGCAACTCCAAGTACAATCAGAAAAATTGTCTTGTTAAGTACAGCTTATACTGTTTAGGCTTCTTGTTCTACATCGTCATTCAGTGTTTCTTTGAAGGTGAACACATCATCAATGGTTACGCCAAAGACGTTCGCGATGTCATGCGCAAGAAGTAATGAAGGATTGTACTTGTTTCGTTCCAGTTGAATAATTGTTTGTCGAGAGACACCGACTCGATTGGCCAAATCTTGCTGGGTCATACGAGCCATAGCACGATAAACATGAATTGAACTTTCAAACGAAGATTTTTTCTTTTTTCGCATAGCATTCCCTCCTTTAAAAGAAGATAAAATAGAATGTGCACCTTGAATATAACACATATGATTATTTGATACAAATATATTTTATTGCCTAAAAGAAAAAACCGAGCTTAAATTTAAGCTCGGCCTTGTTAACGGGAAGACATCAATTGGTTGAATAAGTGTTTACATTTCGCGATACATGTAAAGCAAAAGGTGAACGTGATGTGGTGAAACTAAAACCTTGTTTTCATACAGTTTCGACGCTTGGATGGTGGATAACTTGCGTTAGGTGATAACAGATAGGGTAAATGCTTTATAGAAACTCCATCCTTCTATAACCTTTCCCTATTTTCCGATACGAGTTATCACTAACAATTACTCTACACGTATTGTTTACAGGTGAATCTTGCAATTCTAACAACTTTGAGTTTACCGATTTTTATCTACTGAGAAAATCTTCAACCAATTGATTAGCATGTCCTCCTTACACTTAAAGAATAGCACTTTTTGAAAGCGTTTGCAAGTTATAGCACTTATTAATAAGATTAAATATAATATTTTTCTGGTTATTTTATAACATGTAAAATAAATAATCGTGCGAACTAAATAACATTGTATTTTTTTGTTGTTTTGTTTTGAATATATAGAAATAAACTATTTTTTTATCAGACAAAATGAAAAAAATGTCCATTGCTTTTTGGCTGAATTCGTTTCCTTTTTCATAAAATTCCCATAATTAAATAGAAACATTGCTGTAGCAACAACGAAAATACCAGTTTTTTCTGGACATATGAGAGAACGCTAAGCCAAAGATGAAAAAAGTTGCGTGTTCAAAAAAAATCATGTTATATTTAATAGAGACACTATTATATAGGAAGAAAAAATTAGAGGGGGAATAGGATGGAAGCTTACAAGCAATCTGTCGATACTGTCACAAAAGAAGTTTCAGTCAATACTGAAACTGGTTTAACACAACAAGAGGCCCAACAACGGCTGAAAGAAAATGGCCGCAATCAATTTGAAGAGGCTAAGAAGGATTCTGTGTTAAAGAAATTTATTCACAGTTTATCTGATTTTACGACGATTATTTTATTAGTTGCTGCGGCAATTTCGTTTTATACAGCAATCGTAACAGAACATGGCGAATATTTTGAAGGAATCTTAATTATTGCAATTGTGATTATCAATGCTGTTTTAGCCATTGTTCAAGAAGGAAATGCTGAAAAATCTCTGGCGGCTTTACAAGACATGAACAAGCAAAGTAGTGCAGTCTTACGAGATGGCAAGGTAATCGAAGTCGATGCTGAAGAACTAGTAGTAGGAGATGTTCTAGTTCTTGAAGCTGGTTCAATGATTACAGCCGATGCACGACTTATTCAAGCTTCTCAAATGCGCGTAGAAGAGTCAGCACTAACAGGTGAAAGTGAACCTGTTGAAAAAGATCCTACATACGTGGGGCATGACGATGATGGCTTAGGAGATCAAATAAATATGATTTTCAAAGGCTGTACCGTTGTGAATGGCCGCGGACGAGCAGTAGTAACTGCAACAGGAATGAATACGGAAATGGGTAAAATTGCTGGGTTACTGAATAACAGCGATCAGCAAAAAACACCATTACAAAAACGCTTGAATCAATTAGGCAAACGTATTAGTTTGTTAGCCTTAGGGGCTGCAGCAATTGTTTTCATTATTGGTGAACTGCAAGGAGAACCGCTTCTTGAAATGTTTATGACAGCCGTTTCCTTAGCGGTGGCAGCTGTACCAGAAACACTAACCGTGATTGTAACGTTAACCTTAGCATATGGTGTTCAAAAAATGGCTAAGAAACATGCAATTATTCGCCGATTGCCAGCAGTAGAAACGCTAGGAACTGCGAATGTTATCTGTTCTGATAAGACAGGAACACTGACACAAAATAAAATGCGTGTCCGCCGAGTATGGCATCGTGGTGATGAAGTAACGGATACGGAAGATGCCATGACCGATGAAGCCATGGAAGTACTGAAAATGGCTGCTTTATGTACAGATGTTATTGTGGAAAAAGAAGGCGATGAACTAACTGTTACAGGGAATCCGACAGAAGCGGCAATTGTTCGTGCTGTCGAAGAAAATTATCATACGAAAGAAGAACTTGAAGAAAAATATCCTCGTATTGGTGAAATTCCCTTTGATTCAGAACGAAAAATGATGACTACGGTCCATCAATGGGGGAAAAAGTACATCTCAATTACTAAAGGAGCCTTTGATGTGTTACTACCTCGTTTTGGTTTCGGAGATGTCGATCAAGCGGCTATTGTTAATGATCGTTTCGGAAAACGAGCGTTACGAGTTATTGCTGTCGGTTATGCCGTATATGATGAACCACCCAAGGAAATTACATCGGAGGCTTTAGAAAAAAATCTTCGCTTGTTAGGCTTAATTGGCATGATTGATCCACCACGTCCAGAAAGTAAGGGCGCCATTGCTCGTGCGAAAAAAGCTGGAATTAAAACAGTGATGATTACTGGTGATCACGTGGTAACAGCCAGTGCAATTGCTAAAGAATTAGGAATTTTAAAAGATAAAAGTGAAGCCTTATCTGGTTCAGAACTGAAAAAAATGAGTGATGAAGAATTAGATAAACGGGTTAAAGATTTATCCGTTTATGCACGTGTAACCCCTGAAGATAAAATTCGAATTGTTCAATCATGGCAACGTTCTGGCGCTGTTGTAGCAATGACCGGAGATGGCGTGAATGATGCGCCAGCCTTGAAAGCTAGTGATGTCGGTTGCGCAATGGGGATTACTGGAACAGATGTGGCCCAAGGCGCTTCAGATATGATTTTGACGGACGATAACTTTGCAACTATTGTTGATGCGGTTGCGCAAGGACGTGCCGTGTACCGAAATATTCGTAAAGCCATTAACTTCTTGTTAAGCTGTAATATTTCTGAGATTTTTATTGTTTTAATTGCCATGTTACTTGGTTGGGGTGCGCCATTTACTGCAGTTCAACTGTTGTTTGTTAACGTGGTCGCAGATGGGTTACCTGGTTTTGCATTAGGAAAAGAACCAGCGGAAAAAGGAATTATGGATGAGGCACCAATCCCTAAAAACGAAGGGATTTTTGCACGAGGCTTATGGCAAAAGATTGGGATTAATGCAGCAGTGTTCACAGTCATTACTTTGTTTGGTTTTTACCTAGGTGCCTTTGTACCAGGTGTTTCAGCCTATGTTTCAAACAGCTATGAAGTTGGACAAACAGTGGCATTTTTAATCTTAGCTTATTCCTCTATCTTACATGTCTTTAATGTTCGTAGTGCGAACTCTGTTTTCCGTGTAAAATTATCAAGCAACAAGTCGCTCTTTGAAATGGTCGTTTTAGCATTACTAATTACCACAACCATTGCTTTATTACCATTCACACAAGAACTATTTGGATTAGTGCATATTAGTTTAAATCATTGGATGTTAGCAATTTTCCTATCCTTTGTGCCAATTTTCGTCAATGAAATGATTAAGTTCCATTTCTCTGAAGTTGAAGAGGAAGAAGAAGTGATTTAAATTTAACAGGAATAAAAGAAGCTACTTTTGTTCAGAAAATTATCTTAATAGTTAGCAAGTGGGGCAGCAGTCGTTTCGACTGCTGCCCCACTTATTTTTGATTTTCCTTTTTTCAAAATAGGTGGGTTTCTTATCTAAGATGAATATTCTCTAATAAAAAGACTTGCTAAACGATTTAAAACGTATTATAGTGAGTAGCATCGTTAGTCAAAAAGCGCTTTTTGACTAATGAAAAAGATATATAAAACGTTATATAATAAAGAGTTTTAAAAGTTTTTATGGAGCTGTTGGTTAAACTAAACGAAGTCATTTCTTTTGTAGGAGGAAAGTATTGTGTTACACAAAGCAGAGGGGTTTGATCGTCGGAAATTTACGATGGCAGGGATCTTAGTTGCCATGGGCGTTGTCTATGGAGATATTGGAACGAGCCCTTTATATGTAATGAAAGCCATTGTAGGAGATAATGGTGGCTTGGCACGGGTTTCTGAATCGTTTATTTTAGGTTCGGTCTCATTAATTTTTTGGACATTGACTATCTTAACCACGATTAAATATGTTGTTATTGCTTTAAATGCTGATAACCATGGAGAAGGTGGGATTTTCTCTCTTTATACATTGGTTCGTAAAAAAAGTAAGTATTTGATTATTCCCGCAATGATTGGCGGCGCCGCTTTACTGGCTGATGGCGTTTTGACCCCAGCTGTGACAGTGACGACAGCGATTGAAGGCTTACGGGGGATTCCGGCATTTTTTGAACGTTTTGGCAATGACCAAACGATTATAGTGGTTATTACGTTGACGATTATTTTAATTCTTTTTTCTGTTCAACGATTTGGAACAGAATTGGTCGGGAAAGCTTTTGGGCCGATTATGTTCTTGTGGTTTACTTTTTTAGGCATCATTGGTTTAATGAATTTTAGCCAAGATTGGACGGTTATTCGTGCATTAAATCCATATTATGCTTTGCAATTACTAGTCAGTCCAGAAAATAAATTAGGTCTATTTATTTTAGGGAATATTTTCTTGGCTACAACTGGTGCTGAAGCTTTATATTCTGATTTAGGGCATGTAGGAAAAATGAATATCCGCATTAGCTGGCCGTATATTAAGATTTGTTTGATTCTTAATTATTTAGGGCAAGCTGCGTGGTTGTTAACGGTCAAAGAAAACCCTGAAATGCAGGCATTAGCTGAAATTAACCCATTTTTCCAAATGATTCCACGAGGTATTCTCGTATTTGGCGTTGTTTTTGCAACAATCGCAGCAGTGATTGCTTCGCAAGCGTTAATATCAGGTTCGTATACTTTAGTTTCTGAAGCGATTAAATTGAAGTTATTACCAAGACTTAAAATTATTTATCCTGGGAGCAATATCGGTCAAATGTATATTCCAGCGGTAAATTTAATTTTGTGGTTAGCTTGTTCAGCAATCGTGCTGGCGTTTAGAACATCGACACACATGGAAGCTGCGTATGGTCTATCGATTACGATTACGATGTTAATGACAACCATTTTATTGTTGTTTTATCTTTTGGATAAAATTCCAGCTTGGTCTGCGTATCTAATTTCCTTGTTCTTTGCTGCCATTGAAGTTGTCTTTTTCTTTTCAAGTGCTGCGAAGTTTTTCCATGGTGGATATGTTGCTGTGGGAATGGCAGTCTTCTTGTTATGCATCATGATTATTTGGGAACGCGGTAACGAGATTAAGGAAGCTACGGCGGAACAAGTGTCGTTGGAAAAATATGTACCACAACTTAAAGCTTTGAAAGAAGATACATCTGTACCAATGTATCAAACCAACGTGGTCTTTTTAACCTCCGATCGAGTGGATGGCGAAATTAATCGTAATATTATTTATTCGATTTTGGACAAACAACCAAAACGAGCGAATGTTTATTGGTTTGTTAATGTTCAGGTAACAGATGAACCCTTTACTCAAGAATATTCTGTTGATATGTTAGGGACTGATTTTATTGTGCAAGTTCAGCTATATTTAGGCTTCCATATTTCTCAAGAAGTGAATGTATATTTAAGACAAATTGTTCATGACTTGATGAAAACAGGCCGCTTGCCAAAACAGCCACAACGTTATTCATTAACGCCAGGAAGAGAAGTTGGCGATTTCCAATTTGTATTAATTCAAGAAGAATTATCTAACGTTTCTGAACTGAAAAAATGGGATCGACAAATTATGCAGGCAAAATTAGCTATCAAAAACTTAACTACCTCTCCTGAAAGTTGGTTTGGCTTGGAATACAGTGAAGTCAAATATGAATCCGTTCCTTTAATCATTGGCCCACAACGGAAAACGCACTTAGTCGAACGAAAGAATCGTTCATAAATAGAAGAAATTTAACTAAAAGATTGAGCCTAAGTCCTTGAGATACATGGCTCAATCTTTTTTGTAGAATCAGAGTAAATACTGTAATTCCACAAAGAATTCATTTAAAAGCGTTTGGTCTTTAAAGGAATTCATCCGCTTAAAGATGGCCAGTAAGACTTCTTTTTGTGGCTCAGTTAATTGATCTACTTTTAACAAAGGAAGAAAAGCGATAATCAGAGAATAATCCAATTCTGGATTTTGAGAATGTGTAAATAATTCATGGAGTTCTGACAAAATAAACGGATGATAATAAGATTGGTCAGACTGTTCTTCTGCAGTTGTTGGTTCATAAATAGAAATACTCTCTTGGGAATGAGAGGGGGCTTCTACTGTTAAAGGAAAAGCATAAAAGGACTGCTGTAACTTTTGCGCTTGAATCATAATTTTTAAGGAATCGTGATAGGATAGCTGTTCTTCAGATAAACGTCCCATCAACTGAGTAAAAAAAGGTGGTTTTAGCAGTTGTTTATTTTGAAAATTTTCTTTTAATAGCTGGCGCACAAATCGATCGAAATCACCATAAAGTAGCCAATCTACTGTTGTGTCACAGGCTTTAGCGATTTTTTTTAAGTATCGTTTATTGGGTAAATTCAAACCTAGTTCCCAGTTACTAATTGTACTTCCACTAGATAAACCAATTTTATTGGCTAAATAACGTAAAGTGTACTTCTTCTTTTTTCGAGCTTCACGCATGCGTGCCCCGACTTGCTTTGTAGTAATTTTCATTGAAACACTCCTTTTGTAATAAATATGAGGATAAGGTGTTCTTAAAATATACATACGCAAAATTCGGCTCTTTTTTTTTCTAAACTAAAAAAAGTAATTATTTCTAACAATTTTCATCTTGTGCTATGCTTAAGATGAAAATACTTAAGAAGAGAAGGGATCATATGTCAGCAAAACATAATCATGAACAACACCAGGAAAAACAGCCAACAATGTCCCACGATAAAATGAATCACATGAATCATGATATGGCGCATGAACAAATGGCTATGTCACACCAACATGAAGGAATGAAGGGAATGGACCATTCAATGCATATGGGGAATTTTAAACAAAAATTCTGGCTGTCATTGATTTTAGCTATTCCGATTATTGTTCTTTCACCAATGATGGGTTTTCAATTACCTTTTCAATTTACTTTTCCAGGTTCTGATTGGTTGGTCTTAATTTTAGCAACTGTGCTATTTTTTTATGGTGGACAACCATTTTTAAGTGGCGCTAGAATGGAATTACAGCAAAAGAGTCCAGCAATGATGACGTTAATTGCGATGGGGATTTCGGTATCATATTTTTACAGCTTATATGCGTTTTACATGAATCATTTTACGAATCAGGCCCACGTGATGGACTTTTTCTGGGAATTAGCCACTCTGATTGTTATTATGCTTTTAGGCCATTGGATTGAAATGAATGCTATTTCTAATGCTGGTGATGCCTTGAAAAAAATGGCTGAACTGTTGCCTGACACAGTCAAGCGAATGACTGAACATGGGGAAGAAGAAATTCCTTTGCAAGATGTCCAAGAAGGCGATCGCTTGATTGTTCGTTCGGGAGATAAAATTCCGACAGATGGTAAAATTTTGAAAGGAAGCACAACAGTCGACGAATCGATGGTTACAGGGGAATCAAAAACAGTAGAAAAAAACATTGGTGACTCCGTGATTGGTGGAGCTGTCAATGGCAACGGAATGATTGAAATTTCGGTAACTGGCACGGGTGAAAATAGTTACCTGTCAAAAGTTATGGAGATGGTTAAACAAGCGCAATCGGAAAAATCAAAACTAGAATCCATTTCAGACCGTGTAGCCAAGTGGTTATTCTATATTGCCTTATTCGTAGGTGTGTTAGCATTTATCGGTTGGTTACTCGTAACGAAAGATTTGTCTCTAGCATTTGAACGAATGGTTACAGTTTTTATTATTGCCTGTCCCCATGCGTTAGGCTTAGCAATTCCTTTAGTGATTGCTAGAAGTACCTCCATTGCTGCTAAAAATGGCTTACTTTTAAAAAATCGGAATGCATTAGAACAAGCCAATAAGGTTGAATATGTGTTGCTGGATAAAACTGGAACTTTAACAGAAGGACAATTTACAGTTACTGGCTTAGAATTAATGAGTAAGCAGTTTACTAGAGAAGAAGCACTTAAATATATTGGGGCATTGGAAAAAAATGCAAATCATCCGTTGGCAATTGGGATCATGAACTATTTAAATAAACAAGCCGTTCAACCTTATGAAGCCCATAATCTGCAAGCTTTATCAGGCGTAGGACTGGTTGCTACTGTTCAAAACCAAGAAGTCAAAATAGTCAATGAAAAAGAAGTTGCACGGTTACAGTTAACCTTCGATGAAACAATTAAAACAAACTATCAAGAGCAAGGAAATACCTTGAGCTATTTAATCATCGCTGGTCAATTAGTCGCACTGCTTGCTTTAGGAGATAAAGTCAAACCAGAAGCTAAAACATTTATTGCAGAGTTACAAGCGCAAGGAATTACGCCAGTCATGTTAACAGGAGATAATCAAACAGCCGCCAGTGCAGTTGCTAATTATTTAGGAATGAAGGAATACTACGCAGAGCTCTTACCAGAAGATAAAGAAAAAATTGTGCAACAGTATCTTACTGAGGGACATCAGGTCATGATGGTAGGAGACGGTATTAATGATGCACCAAGTTTAGCCCGTGCTTCAATCGGCATTGCGATAGGCGCTGGTACAGATGTAGCGATTGATTCGGCAGATGTTGTACTGACGGATAGTGATCCTAAAGATATTTTAAGGTTCTTAGATTTAGCCAAACAAACACGACGTAAAATGATCCAAAATCTTTGGTGGGGAGCTGGGTACAATATTGTCGCCATTCCTTTAGCGGCTGGGGTTCTTGCACCACTTGGGATTGTTTTAAATCCAGCTGTAGGTGCTGTCTTGATGTCATTAAGTACAATTATTGTAGCAGCAAATGCTATGACACTGCATATTTCAAAAAAATAATTCGATATAATTGTAGAGAGCGGAAAGTAATCAATACTTTTTGTTCTCTATTTTTTTCTTCTTAAAAAAATTTTTGCCTTATTTGACGTATTCTTATAACAAGGGAGTGAAAGGGGACGATATATGGATTTCAAGGAATTATTGTCTTTTGAACATAAAAATATGTTGGAATTGTTGGATTTACTGCAACAAGAGCAGACATTTTCTGTTTTGATGGCTGCAGAAAAACTAAAGGTGAGCGACAAAACCATCCATTGTTACATTCAACGTTTTGAAAAAAAGCAGGAAACGTTTAAGATAGAAGGGCTTTGTAAGATTTATACAACGACCAAAGGAATTGTAAAATATCGTGAATTATGCGTTTGTGGCTTGGCTCGGTTTAGACAAAAATTTTGTTATTTTATTCCCGAATTTTATATTTTACGTTGTCTAATTGAAGAGCGAATCAATTATGCACAATTGACCCAGGTATTGGGATTACAGGAATCAACTCTTCGGAAGAAACTTTCTAATATTCGACGTTGGCTAGTTAATTTTGATATTATTGTACGTCAAAAACATTACGATTTAACTGGCAATGAATGGCAAATTCGACAGTTAATCCTTTGTTTTTATTTGTTTTTTCAAGAAAGCTGTCTAGAAGAAAACAGAGAAATGACTCGGAAAATCATTACCTTTTTTGAGTTGGATTTAAATGTAGCACAACAGAATCATCTTAGTTGGCTAATTTATATTTGGGAGAAACGATATAGAGGCGGGCATGAAATTTCAGTGCCAAATGCTAATTTATTTCAACAAACAAGTGCTTTTTTTTATTTATTTCGTGTGGAAGTGTTGAGCACTTCTTTTATGTCTCTTAAAGAACAAAAAGCGTTATTTGTGATTCTTGAAGCACATTTTGGTGGTTGTTTTGGCAAGAGAGCGCGAAAGTATTTTATTCATGAGCAAATGAAAATAGAAAGTTTATGCTTAAAAACAGCTATTTTTATTATGAAAGAAATTAGGAGAAATTTTACACAACATCATTTTAATTATCAAGAAATTCATTTATGTCGATTTTTAAGTACGCATATGAATAGTTTATTAGACGGACAAGCATGGTTGCCAGCTCATAAACAGGAACAAACACTCGCTGTACGTTATCATCAAACTTGGCACAGATTACAGAAACTAATTAGGCTTTTAAAACGCCTATACCCAGCCTTTACTTCAGTAAAAGAACGGGAATTGACGAGTTGCTATTTTTATCACATCCTAGATTTATTTGACCCGATTTTATATGAAAAAAAATATATTATTTGCCTGTTGACGGACTTCCCTCCAGAAAAAGAACAAGCGCTGGGGCAATCTATAAAAAATTATTTCAGTGAAAAAAAGAATATTACAATTATTCATGGAAAATCAACGTATCAACTTCACCAAGCACACCTCTTAATTGTCAATCATTTGTTTCAGATGAACGTAGCGCCTTCTTCTGAGACAATTGTTTATTTGCCAGAGGAATTATCTCCTGCTTTTTTTGAAAAAGTCGAAGCGAATCTATCGTAAGAAGTCCAATTTTGTCTAAATAGTGTTAAAATGAAGAAGTAAGAGGAATGGATGAGGAGGATATTAAAATGAAACAACTGCAATTTGGTACAAGTGACGAAACAGTTTCTTCGGTTATCTTAGGATGTATGCGCTTAAATGGTGCTGAAAATCCTCAACAGGTAATTGAAACTGCTTATGATCATGGCATTACATTTTTTGATCACGCCGACATTTATGGTGGCGGCGACTGCGAAACCATTTTTGGTAAGGCCTTAAAAGAAAGTACCATTCGTCGTGAAGATATTTTTATACAAACGAAATGTGGGATTCGTCAGGGCTTTTTTGACTTTTCAAAAGCACATATTTTAGAAGCGGTCGAAGGGAGTTTACAGCGTTTAGGTGTAGATTCAGTCGATGCATTATTGTTGCATCGTCCAGATACTTTAGTGGAACCAGAAGAAGTAGCTGAAGCTTTTCATTTATTAGAAAAACAAGGGAAAGTTCGCTATTTTGGTGTAAGTAACCAAACGCCAGGACAAATTGAACTTTTAAAAACAGCTGTTAAACAGCCATTATTAGCCAATCAATTACAATTTGGCATCAAGCATACTGGCATGGTGGATCAAGGCTTACAAACAAATATGGAAATATCAGGAAGCATTGATTATGATCATGGTATTTTAGATTATTCACGGTTGAAACAAATGACTATTCAAGCATGGTCACCGTACCAATATGGTTATTTTGAAGGTGTCTTTATTGGAAATGAAAAATTCCCTGAGTTAAATCAAAAATTAAGCGAATTGGCTGAAAAATATCAAACAACGCCAACTGGCTTAGCCAGCAGCTGGATTCTGCGCCACCCTGCTAATATGCAAGTCATCGCAGGAAGTATGAATCTTGGTAGAATTGAAGAAATTGCTAAAGCAGCAGACATTGTGATTAGTCGCGAAGATTGGTACGATATTTATCGTGCAGCGGGAAATGTTTTGCCGTAAAAAGATTCTCATACTTGTGAAGATTCAGCGTGTATTGCTGATTGATTTTGGTATTTGATATAGTTGTCACTAAGGAACTATGTCAAATACCTTTTTCTTTCATTCTGCAATCGCCGTCTACTGCAAATTCTGTAGTTTTTTGTTAAAATAGAAAGGAAACTAGTTTGCTAAAGATGAGGGGAAAAAAATGACCAAAAAAAAATTATTACTCGTTGATGGAAACAGTGTAGCCTTTCGTGCATTTTTTGCGCTACATAACTCATTAGAACGATTCAAAAATAAGAACGGCTTGCATACAAATGCTATTTATGCGTTTAACAATATGTTTGAAAATGTAATGCAAAAAGAAATGCCTACTCATGTTTTAGTCGCTTTTGATGCAGGGAAAACCACATTCAGAACAGAATTTTATTCAGAATATAAAGCCGGACGTTCAAAAACACCGGGGGAATTTAAAGAACAAATGCCGTATATTCGTGAACTTTTAGAAGGTTTAGGCGTAAAATATTATGAACTACCTAACTATGAAGCAGATGATATTATTGGTACATTAGCCAACAAAGTTGATAAAGATGAATTTGATGTTGTCGTGTTATCAGGGGACCGAGATTTGACACAATTAGCGACGGACACTGTCAAAGTAGATATCACTGTTAAAGGAGTTAGCGATATTGAATCATATACGCCTGAGCATATTGCTGAAAAATATGATGGGTTAACGCCTAAGCAAATTATTGATATGAAAGGGTTGGCTGGCGACACGTCGGATAACATTCCAGGTGTAACGAAAATCGGTGAGAAAACCGCGATTAAGCTGTTAAAACAATATGGCTCAGTTGAAGGGGTTTATGAGAATATCGATGAAATGAAAAAAAGCAAAATGAAAGAAAACTTGATTAATGATAAAGAGCAAGCCTTTCTTTCTAAACGTTTAGCGACAATTGAAGTCAATGCACCAGTCGAAGTCAATGTGGAAGACTTGGCATATGAAGGGAAAAACTTAGAAAAATTGGTTCCTTTTTATAAAGAAATGGACTTTAAACAATTTTTAGCTAAGTTGGACATTACAGAAGAACCTGTTGAAATGGAAGATATTTTATTTGAAGTAGTCGAAGATCAGTTAACCAATGAAATGTTTACAGACGATATGGCTCTTTATGTTGAGATGATGGAAGATAACTATCATACGTCACCGATTGTCGGCCTTGCTTGGGGCAACGACAAGAAGATTTATACCACGAATAATTTAGCTGTTTTTGAAAGTCAGCCATTTATCGATTGGTTGATGGATGAGACACGTAAAAAAAATGTCTATGATGCAAAACGGACGTACGTTGCACTAAATCGCTATGTAGGAAAAATGACAGGGATTGCCTTTGATGTTTTATTGGCTGCTTATTTACTTGATACCAATGACAATAACGCTGATATTGAAGGTGTAGCACAACATTACGGATATGATGCGATTCAATCTGATGAAGCCATTTATGGAAAAGGGGCCAAAAAAGGCTTGCCAGAGGACGAAGAAGTTTTCTTTGGTCATTTAGCACGTAAGATTAAAGCAGTTCAATTTTTAACAAGCAAATTAGATAGCGAATTAACAGAAAAAAATCAAGCTGATTTATTCTATAAAATGGAATTACCACTTTCTCGTATTTTAGGCGATATGGAAATAACTGGTATCCGTGTTGATGCCACACGCTTAAAAGAAATGCAAGTAGAATTTTCAGAACGCTTGAAAGAAATCGAAGAAAAAATCTATGCAGAAGCTGGCGAAGAATTTAATTTGAATTCACCTAAACAATTAGGCGTTATTTTATTTGAAAAAATGGGCTTACCTGTGATCAAAAAGACGAAAACTGGCTATTCAACAGCGGTAGATGTTTTAGAACAACTAAAAGAACAAGCACCAATTGTGGCAGATATTTTAACTTATCGTCAAATTGCCAAAATTCAATCGACCTATGTTGAAGGACTCTTAAAAGTAATTCAGCCAGATAATAAAATTCATACTCGGTATGTACAAACACTGACCCAAACAGGACGATTAAGCTCAGTAGATCCCAATTTACAAAACATTCCTATCCGTTTAGAAGAAGGCCGAAAAATTAGAGAAGCGTTCGTACCAAGAGAGGATAATTGGTTGATTTTCTCTTCTGATTACTCTCAAATTGAGTTACGTGTGCTCGCACATATTTCTAATGATGAGCATTTAAAAGAAGCGTTTGTGGAAGGACAAGATATCCATGCCAGCACTGCAATGCGAGTTTTCGGTGTTGAAAAAGCAGAAGATGTCACACCTAACATGCGTCGTCAAGCTAAAGCGGTGAATTTTGGAATTGTCTATGGTATCAGTGATTATGGCTTGTCCCAAAACTTAGGCATTACTAGAAAGCAAGCGCAACAATATATTGACACCTATTTTGAAAAATATCCAGGCGTGAAACAGTACATGGAAGAGATTGTCCGCGATGCCAAAGACAAAGGCTATGTGGAAACATTGTATCATCGCCGTCGTTATTTAAGTGATATTAATTCAAGAAACTTTAATCTACGTTCGTTCGCTGAACGTACAGCGATTAATACACCGATTCAGGGAAGTGCCGCAGATATTTTAAAAATTGCGATGATTGAAATGGCGCGTCGTTTAAAAGAAGAAAAATTACAAGCAACAATGTTATTACAAGTGCACGATGAATTAGTTTTTGAAGTACCAGAATCAGAATTAGAACAATTAAATCAACTCGTCAAAGAAGTGATGGAGCACGCAGTTTCCTTACATGTGCCACTTATCACCGATAGCAGTTGGGGAAAAACATGGTATGAAGCAAAATAATAGCTTACCCATTAAGAACGATGAATAAAATAAGGATAAGTAGGATCTGGACGTTGATATCTAAGCGTTCAGACCTCTTTATATAAAGGAGCAAAAATAATGCCAGAATTACCAGAAGTAGAAACAGTGCGAAAAGGACTTGAAAAACTTGTTGTAGGAAAAACCATTCAAGAAGTCATTGTTTTTTGGCCAAGAATTATTGAATCACCAGAAGTTGATGTATTTCAAGGTCAATTAGCTGGTCAAACGATTGAAGGGATTGAGCGAAGAGGAAAATTTCTGATTTTTAAATTGTCTGATAATGATATGATTTCTCACTTACGGATGGAAGGAAAATATGAGTTTCATCAGGCTGATGATGAAATTGCCAAACATACCCATGTAATGTTTACTTTTACAGATGGCACGCAATTACGTTATTTAGATGTACGGAAATTTGGGCGTATGACATTGGTTCCTAAGAATCAAGGTCATCAATATAAAGGGATTTTAGCTTTGGGGCCAGAGCCAACACCAGACGTTTTCCAATTAGCTACTTTTCAACAAGGCTTGAAAAAGCATCATAAAGCAATTAAGCCATTGCTGTTAGATCAAAAGCTAGTGACGGGTTTGGGGAATATTTATGTAGATGAAGCACTTTGGCAAGCGCAAATCCATCCAGAACAACCAGCAGATTCCTTAAAACCTGCGGAAGTTGCTACGTTGTATCAAGCAATCATTGACGTCTTGGCACGCGCTGTTGAAGCAGGTGGAACCACCATCCGCACCTATCTAAACGCGTTAGGAGAAGCAGGGACTTTTCAAGTAGCGTTGAATGTCTATGGGCAAACAGGCTTACCTTGCAATCGTTGTGGTACGCCAATTGTTAAAACAAAAGTGGCACAACGTGGTACGCATTATTGTCCACAATGCCAACAATTGAAAGGTCGTCGATTGAAATGACAAAAGTTTTAGGCATTACAGGAGGGATTGCGACAGGTAAAAGTACGGTTGTTGCTCTTTTTAAAAAAGCAGGTTATCCAATTGTTGACGGCGACATTATCGCCCGCGAAATTGTTGCAAAAGGGCAACCAGCCTTAGCCGCAATCGTTGAAACTTTCGGACCAGAAATAGTATTAACAACTGGTGAATTGGATCGGAAAAAATTAGGACAATTAATTTTCGCTAATCCTCAAAAAAGAGAGCTATTAAATGAAACGTTGAAACCTTTTTTAAGAAAAGAAATTTTACGTCAAATTGAAGAAGCTAAAAAGAAAGCCGCCCTGGTTATTGTTGATATTCCTCTGCTTTATGAAGCTCATTATGAGGCGATTATGGATCAAGTTGCTGTGGTATATGTACCAGAAAAGATTCAAAAAGAGCGTCTGATGGCCCGAAACCAATTAACAGAAGAAGAAGCGCAACAACGAATTGCTAGCCAATGGCCGATTGAAATGAAAAAAGAACGAGCAGATATCGTGTTTGATAATCAAGGAACTAGAGAAGAAACGGAACAACAAGTGAAGAAGTGGCTAGAGGAACAAACTGGAAAGAAATGAATATTTTTTAAATGGCGTAAAATGTTTTGAAAATTTCAGAAAAAACAGTGAAAGTCTTTGTTTTTATTAAAGAATGGCAAAGATTCAACTAAGAACCAGTTCTAAAGACCTAGTAATAGCGCAATTTCATGTTATAATATAGGCAACAAAAATTATACAGAATAGAAGAGGTGAACGTTATGCGTTGTCCAAGATGTCATCATAATAATTCCCGTGTTATTGATAGCCGTCAAGCAGATGATGGACGTGCAATTCGCCGTCGTCGTGAATGTGAAAATTGCAGTTATCGGTTCACTACATTTGAAAGAATTGAAGCGGCGCCATTACTTGTAATCAAGAAAAATGGGGATCGTGAAGAATTTAATCGTGATAAAATTTTGCGTGGGCTCATTCGCTCTGCGGAAAAAAGACCCGTTGCTATGGAACAAATGGTTCAAATTGTCGATAATGTTGAAAATCGAGTGCGTAGTTTAGGGGAAAATGAAGTCTCTACAACGCTTATCGGTGAATATGTGATGGAAGATTTAGTCAATCTAGATGAAATTGCCTACATCCGCTTTGCGAGTGTTTATCGACAATTCAAAGATATGAGCGTGTTTTTGAAAGAGTTACAGGACATTGTCGACAAAGCAAAATCTTCTTCTCCTGACTCAGAAAATTAAAAAGGAGGTCTTTCTTTGAAAGGAAATCGGCAAAGAATCCAACCAAAAAATATTTTTCAAGCGGTTATTGATTCACCGCTTTCTGATCAAGAGAAAGAGGTTTTAACCTTTTTATATCAACCAATTGTCGGCGCCAATGCGTTTAGTTTATATTGGCTTTTGTTATCTGAAACAACAGACTCAGAGGAGAATGGCTCGCTGTTTCATGCAGATTTAATTAGTTTGCTGGACTTGAGTTGTCAACAATTAGAAGAAGCTTGCTACAAATTAGAAGGCATTGGGTTGCTAGAAACGTATAAAAAAACAGATCGGGAATTAGGAGATTGTTATTTATATTATTTAAAAGCACCTGAAACAGCCGCTCGTTTTTTTAAAGATGAAGTGTTAGCTTTAGTGTTATTTAACCGGGTTGGACAACGGAAATTTGATCAATTAGTGCAAAAGTTCCAACCGCATCCTACTAAAACAGAGGGCTATCAAAATGTTTCCGCTAGCTTTCAAGAGGTTTATGCCTTTAAAGAAGAACAAATTGTTTCCGAAGCGAACCGATTGACAACGATTCAAGAAACTTTTTCTCAAAAAGAAAAATCGAAGAAAATTTCTGTATCAACGGATTCTTTTGATTGGCACTATTTTGTGGAAGGTTTGCACCGTTTAGGTTTACAACTGCCTGAAGATGAGGCTAGTTTTCAAGAAGAAGTCTATGTTTTTCATCAATTATATGGCATCAATGAGTTAGATATGGTAGACTTTGCTTCGAAATCATTTGACTATTATACAAGTCGAATTTTGCCTAAGGAATTAGTGCGAACGATTCATCAAGCGTTTGATCCTGATAAAAAACCACAACCAACAAACGTAGTGACAAACAAGCAAGCACAATTGACGGTGGAAGAGCAACAAACGTATCGATATAACACATTAAAAATGAATGGTTTTTCTGAACTGGATATTCAAATGATTATGGATAGTGAAAAGAATCCGCCTATTCAATATTTAGAAGCTTTAAAAAATAGTCGAGGCGGCTATACGACACCACAAGAACGTTCATTAGTGAAATATTTGGTTGCTAAATCAGGCTTACCGACTAGTGTGATTAATATTTTGATTAACTATGTTTACAATATTCAACAACAACCGACTTTAAAAGCGGAGTATGTGAATCGAATTGCGAATGAATGGGGACAAAGTGGCATTCATTCACCAGAAAAAGCAATTGAACATGTCAGAGAATTGGCAAAACAAAGCCAAACCAAACAAAAACAGCGACAACAAAATTATTCAGGGAAACGCCAAACTGTTCGACAAGAGCGATTGCCAGAATGGGCAGATCAGCCAAACGATGAAACAAAACTTTCCCCAGCAGAACAAGCCGAGTTAGATCGACAAATTCAAGAATTTTTAAACCAAGGAGGTGACCAATGATGGAAGACGTAGGAAAAGAAATGTCAAAAATTATCCAGAAGCGTGACATCAATGAACGATATGAAGAGCTGGTTAACGAAGTATTGAAAGATCAAGATGTTCAAGCCTTTATACAAGCAAACCGAGAGCGTTTAACCGATGAAGATATTCGTAAAAGTTATGCTAAGTTGTATGAATTTGTTCAAGAAAAAAAGAAATTTCAAGTAAACGATCCGGCAATGATTGCCCCCGGCTATGAGCCAAGATTAATGTTGAATTTTCATTACATTGATGTAACGTATGTCCCAACGGCTGATTTAATCGCCCGTCAGAAGGAAGAAGAAATTCGTAATCGAGTAAGGGCAATGGACATGCCAAAAGATGTCCGAGAAGCAAATTTACGAGATTTCGATCCATCTTCTCAAGGTCGAGCCAAAGCGTTAGCAGAAGCAATGCAATTTTTAAGAGAATATCCTGCGACACCAAAAGAATTTCATAAAGGGCTCTATTTACAAGGCCCCTTCGGTGTAGGAAAATCTTTCTTATTAGGTGCGATGGCTAATGCTTTAGCAGAACGTGGATTTACTACGACAATTGTTCATTTTCCAACATTTACAGTAGAAATGAAGCAAGCCATTGGTCGCGATCAAGTTGGTGAAAAGCTCGATGCAGTAAAAAAATCCCCTATATTAATGATTGATGACATTGGTGCGGAATCCATGACTAGTTGGATTCGTGACGACGTTTTAAGCGTAATCTTGCAATACCGAATGCAAGAACAATTAGTTACTTTTTTCTCTTCCAATCTAGATTTAAAAGCTTTAGAAGAGCATTTAACCGTGACGCAACGAGGAGAACAAGAGCCGCTAAAAGCCAGACGAATTATGGAACGTGTGCGTTATCTGTCAAAAGAGATTACGATGACAGGAAATGATCGACGAAACGGTTAAAGCAATCCTTTTATTTTTATGGATTGCTTTTTTTCTTGCGCTTGAAGAGGTAGCGTAAGTTTCGCAAAAACAAGTACTTTTGTGTACACTGACAATAAAGAAGTGAGGAAAAGAGGCGTAACAATGAAGAGAAAACTTTGGATTTTTATTGGGGTATTCGTGGTGCTTCTGGGAGGATATTTTCTTTTGTTTAGAGAAAAATCCTATAAAGTAGAGGTGGAAAAAGTGAATCCAAAAATTCAACGCTTAATGTCGACAGACAAACAACATTTTTTAACAAAACATGAATTTCACACAAAAGAAACCGCTGAACGCAAAGATTTGTTGAAGTTTTTTATTGAAACCCGGCTCAAAACAGACGGCGGCTTTTTAACCAATTATTTACCAGATGCTGAACGCAAAGATGTCGCCACAGGACATGAATTGCTAAGTGAGTCTTCGGGTCTATATTTGCGTAATTTAGCTTTTGATACGCAGGGACGTTTTGATAATTTTTACAAGCAGACGAAAGACACCTTTTACGACGGCGTCCAATTTAGTTATCGAATTGACGAGCAAGGCAATAAATACAATGTCAATGCCTCGATTGATGATTTACGGATCATTCGTTCATTAATTGAAGCAGGGGGTCATTTTAAAACAGATCAGTATGATCAAGAAATTAAAAAATTAGGCAAGAGTTTTATGAAAACCTCTATGAAAGATAATATTCTAATTGATTTTTACGATAGTAAATCAAAACAACAGTCTTCAGAAACTTCTTTGTTTTATATTGACTTAATTACGCTGGGTTATTTATACAAAGAATTTGGGATTTCAGCAGACTATTTGCAATATCATTACCAATTAATAGACGATGGCTATATTTCTGATGATTTACCTCTTTATCAAACGAAGTTTAATCATCAAACAAATAAATACGAAAACAACGGAACACTTAATATTATTGAATCTTTATTAACGATTGTTCATTTAAGTGAAGTGGGTATGGCGAAACAGACTAGTATTGATTTTGTACGAAAACAAGTTCAGCAAGGAACGCTATTTAACTCGTATGATTTAAATGGATCGCCCGTGGATAAAAATCAATCTGCAGCCAGTTATGCGATAGCGGCTTTAATTGGTGTTGCCGAAAATGACAAAGAGTTGTATCGTGCGGCAATTACAGTACTTAATAATTTTCAAATTATGGATTCAAGCAGTCCGATTTATGGAGGATTTGGTGATAAAGTTACGAAACAAGTCTATTCCTATAATAACTTAATGGCTCTTTTGGCCTATGATTTCTAGATGAGGTGAAAGCATGGAAAAGATCAAAAAATACATGAACTCGGCTTTTGAATGGTTGAGTCGTTATATTTCTCCAAGTCTTTTGGCCGTTTTAGGGATTGGGTTAGTGACAAGCATTTTGTTATTCGTTTATCCGATTAATGGCTTGGGAGATAATGGCGAGTATTTTCGTGTGTTAAATTCAAATAGTCTTTATCGTGTCAATGGTGATAGCTACGACAATGTGGCCTATTTTGTTAAGGACTTTTCAATTATGCGTTATTTTAATGAAACAACGACGCACTTTGTTTCCACTCAACAATTTTTCATCACCATTGCCATTTGGCTTAATAAACTTTTTTATAGTCAAACACTTTTCGATATTCGTTTCTTAGGTTTCGTTTATCTTAGTTGTTTTTTAGTGTCAATTTATATTCTGGTACGAGGCTTAACCGAAGGCGTGTCTTTGAAAAAAAGTTATCTTATCTCTTTGTTGGTTATTTTCATCTTGGGAGATACCTCCTATACGATTTATTTTAATTCCTTTTATACAGAAGCGACGAGTTTTTTACTTTCTGTGAGTGTCTTAGCATTTTCAGTCTATTTTTATCGGGTGACGAAACCACGAACTTGGCTCAGAAGAATAGTTTTGGTTATCTTGGCACAAGCAGTAGTACTTTTAATAGGGACAACACGCCAAGAATATTTGCTGATTATTGGCGTAATTATTGCTGGATTAGGATTTTTTGTCTACTTGTCACAACGTTACCAACGATTGTCAATGACGGCCTTTTTAATTGCGTTGATTGGTTTTACAACGTTAGCAGCTTTTATCGTTCCTAACGATATCTATGAACGTGATGTCTACCACAGTATGACGCGCGGTGTAATGAAGGATAGTAAGGTTCCAGATAAACGGATGTCAGAGGGCGGAATCAACCCGCAATATGGGTTGCAAAAGGGACGTTCCTACTTTGAAGAATACAGTCCTGTATCACCAACTTCTGAACAAATGAAAAAAGATTTTTTTGATAAAACGAGTTTTGGATGGGTGTTATTGAATTATTTAAATTATCCATCTGAATTATGGCAAGGACTGAATTCAGCGGTCCCAAATGTTTACTTAGTAAAGCCTAATAATGTGGGGAATTTTGAGAAAACGACGGGGCGTGCACCGCTGGAACAATCTAAATTTTTTATGGTGTATAACCGTATTAAAGCCAGTTTTTTCCCTAAAAACTTTGCTTTCTATCTATTATTAGGCGTGATTCTGTTTGGTTTATATGGCGTTGGTTTATACAGAGGAATCAAGAGAAACGAACCCAGATTAGTTTTTCGCTTCTTTTTAATGACAGGAATTTATCTAAATTTATTAGTTGTTTTCATTTCAACAATTATTATTGATGGGGATAGTGGGATAGTGACTTAGTACGTCATTTGTTTTTAGTCTCAGTATTTTTAGATTTTCTCTTGTTACAAATTGTTTCTGATGTTATTGGTAAACGAATGTGGCAAGATACAACACCACAAGTCATTGGGGAGGTAGAGGGAATTGAAAAATAAACAATATCTTATTGGCTGGGTGTGTTTCTTACTCTTTTTCGTTTTTTGTGGCTTTGCCAAACCGGCGCTGGCTGCACCAAGTAAACATGTCTTACTTGTCTATGACAGCTTGAATATTGCTGGGAAAAAAGAAAATGATGTGGATGCTTTACAACGAGTGTTGACGAGTTTTGGGGTAGAAGTTCAGAGTGTGGCGGTGTCAGACTATGTGCCTGGAGAATTGCTAAATGATGGCTATGACAGTTTGATTTCTATGGTGAATTGGCCTGAACAAGCCGGCGTTATTGCCTCTGATTTTCTAGCAGATCGAGTTCATTTTAAAGGCAAACAATTACACATTGGTCGAAACATGCGTGACGATGAAAAACAATATTTTAGCGGTACGTGGAAAGAATTAAGTCATCGTCAATATCGGTTAGAAGATGAAAAAAACCGTTTTTCTCAAGTATTGCCTTTTCAAGATCAATCAGTTGTGCTGGAAAATACGCAAGGTCAGACGGTTGGCCGATTAAAAACACAAGAATTAGCACCAGAAGAATATCCATTTGGTGTAATTGAGAATGGGCATGCTTTTCTACCAATGTTTGAACGCAAAGGCGCTGTTTTTTTAGAAAGCTTAGACGTAATTAGTCAATGGCTGGAAAGTGAAAAAATGTCACGGCCGTTTTTGACGATTTCTGATTTTAACCCGTTAAGAGATATGTCTGTGGCAACCTATTTGCAAGAAGAATTAGTTAAAACCACGTATCCTTATATTTTATCCAGTACGAGCGTTTCACAAAACAATACGATTTTACCTTATAAACTATTTACGAATGCGTTACGTGCGTTTGCTTCGACGGGGGTTATTTTCTTAGAAACACCGGTCGTTAACAATGTTGATTTAAATGACCAACGTGCTTTGAAACAATTGATGGAGCAGCAGATTAGTTTATTGGTCGACAGACATGTCTATCCAGTAGGCATTTCTGCTCCAGGATACTGGAATCAAGACCTTCAATACCAAGAGGATGGTCTAGCAATTAGTGATACAGTGATTCTAAGAGAAAATCCGCCGATTGAACGCGTTTTTTATCGGAACCAAACGGGAGAATCAATCACTTATAAGAATGCTTTGTTTGATTTACCGTATGATTATTTATCGGGGATTGAATGGACGGATAAAGATAATCCGAATGACTATCGATTTCCAATGCCGACCACCATTAGTTTTTCATTTCCAAATTCTAAAAAAGAAGTGGATCATCTAATTCAAGAAGTCAAGGAAGCACCAATAGTGTTTAGTGTTTCAGAAGCGGATCAACATTTCACTGTTCAAACACAAACGCAGAAAATCGAATTTCGGAATAATCGGTTCTTCTTAAACAATCAAATTGTCAATGGTTTGGCTGATACAGGGGCCTCAACAGTTGAAAAACAACGATTTACAGGGTTATTTTCATTCTTTTTCAGCATCACAAATAATATTTTAGTTGGCGTTGTTACACTGACTTTAATCATCCTGATTATTTTGTTTATGATTGGACGAAAGAATTATCGGTCGAAATATATTAATAAGGAGGAAGACAAATGACCATTGCTGACATTGTAATGTTAACAGCAACTATCATTATTTGGAGTCTACTAATTGTAAATATTCTCTTAGTTATTTTTGGCTATGTTTATTATTTAAAAACAGATCCTGTCGCACCACCACCTGTAGAGGACGAAGACGCGCCGTTTGTTTCAATTATGGTGCCGGCCCATAATGAAGGAATTGTCATTGTGCGAACAGTTGAAGCGTTATTGAATTTTAATTATCCGCAAGATCGCTATGAAATTATTGTGATTAATGACAATTCAAGTGATAATAGTGCTGAGCTTTTAGCGAACGTCCAAAAAAAGGCGGTTAATCGAAATTTGCAGATTATTAATACAGACAATATAACAGGTGGGAAAGGTAAGTCTAATGCCTTAAACATTGGTTTCAAGCAAGCCAAGGGGGACGTGATTGCCATTTATGATGCGGACAATACACCTGAACCGAATGCACTCCGTTATTTAGTTGGAGAGTTAATCGCTAGTGAGGAATACGGCGCGGTTATTGGTAAATTTAGAACGAGAAATCGCAATGCAAGCTTGTTGACACGCTTTATTAATATCGAGACACTGGCCTTTCAATGGATGGCACAAGCCGGTCGTTTTCAATTATTTAAGTTATGCACGATTCCTGGCACAAATTTCATTGTTCGTCGTAGTATTATTGAAGCCATTGGCGGCTGGGATGACAAAGCGTTAGCCGAAGATACAGAAATCAGTTTCCGCATCTATATGATGGGCTATAAAATTAAGTTTCAACCAAAAGCAGTGACGTGGGAGCAAGAGCCACAAACTTTGTCAGTTTGGTTCCGACAACGGACGCGATGGGTCAAAGGCAATATTTATGTCATTGTTAAAAATGCTAAATTATTGTTTAATCCTAAAGCGAGTCGGATCCGTTTTGATATTTTATATTTCTTGTCCATTTATTTTCTCTTAATGACATCGCTCGTTTTGTCAGACATCATGTTAGTTTTATCAATGTCTGGTTACTTAACAACGACCCTGCAAGGATTTAGCAATTCCTTGTGGTTGTTAGCGATTTTGTTATTTATTTTCAGTACTTTTGTCAGTATTACAACCGAAAAAGGCGAAATGACTTTAGAGAATATCTTAATTATTGCCTTGATGTATATTACATACAGTCAGATGTGGCTAGTAGTCGCCGCTTATGGCATGGTGATGTATATTAAAGAAAATGTTTTTCATAAACAAACACAAACAAAATGGTACAAAACTGAACGATTTAAATAAGGAGGAAACGTGCAATGAAACAAAAAACAGTCACTTTAATAGGGTTGTTCTTTCTGGCAATTCTGATTGGTATCGCAAGTCCGACCGTATACGCCGAAAACAAAGAACAAGACAACCATACCTTTACACAACCTTTTCAAAATAAAACAATCTCTTTAACAGGTACTTCTGTCCGTAGCACCATGTATTTTACAAAAATTGATTATTGGGACGTAAAAAAAGCATCATTCAATATGACCTACCAAATCACACAATTAAAAAATAATCAGACCTCAGATTTAACTGTGGCAGTTAATGGTGTGAAGTTTTATTCTTGGCGTCCTGAAAATACGACTGGTATTCAACAAAAGACGATTGAAATCCCTTTGGAACTGATTAAAGAGACAAATACATTGACTGTTGAAGGCCAAATTATTAATCAGGCAGGAAACGACATGTATAATTTAATTGAAACTCCAGCAAATTGGTTAACGATGTATGAAGGATCTAACGTAAACTTCCAATACGATTTACAATTACCAGAGAATACGATTCATTCTTTTTATAATCATTTTGTGGGAGCAGACACGATTGCGAATAAACACAGTGTTATTTTGACACCAGAAAATGCATCGGAAAAAGAATTAGCTGCAGCGACCCATGCGTTAGCTGGTGCTGCTCGTTTGATTACTACCTCAGAAGAATTGTTGCCAATGGCTTCTTTGAACAAAGAACAGTCTGCACCCTATCAGTTGATTATTGCCAGCTATGATAAATTACCAGATCAGTATAAAAGTCAAATTGATAGCAAACGCGTGGAGGACCAGGCTGTCTTAAAATTTTTCAATCAACCAGATAAGCATGTTTTAGTAGCTACTTCTAAAGATGAGGACTTACTTGTTCGTGCGGGACGTTATTTAGCCAATTATGAATTAATGACCCAAACAGATAAAGAAGAGACAACAGTTGATGAGAATACCGATACGTTTAGTTCAACTTTAGAATTTGATGGAAATTATCCATTAACCTCAACGGGGGACAAACTAGAAGGGGCTTATCACCAAGAACAAACGTACTTTGTCAATTTACCAGTGGATCGAAACAATGCCAATGGAAGTCGCGTGCATTTACATTTTAAATACGCTGAAAACTTAGATTTTGATTCTTCTTTAGTGACGGTTTACGCCAATGATAAACCAATTGGCAGCAAGAAATTAACCGCTGCTCGTGCGAACGGTGATGAATTAAATCTCGAATTTCCAAAGAACTTAGAAATTGCTGATAGTTTTGTTTTAAAAGTTGCTTTTGATTTGAATGTTAAATCACCAGAAGTTTTACGAAATGGTCAGACTCCATGGGCCTTTATTGAAAATAATTCGAATGCGTTTATTCAAACAGAAGAACTGAATGACATATTATTTAACAACTATCCGAACATTTTTATCAGAAGCCGTTCTTTTGCTGATTTAGCGATTTTATTACCAGAAAAAATGGACGACAACTATTTTAAAGTGTTGACCAATTTATTTAACTTAATTGGTAATTATGCCGAAAGTAATGTCGGTGAGATTACGTATTATAAAAAAGCGCCTAAAAATGCGGCATTAGAAAATCATAACTTGATTATTTTTGGTACGCCTAAGGATAATCCGATGATTCGTAAGTTAAACGATCAGTTGTATTTCCATTATGATAAGGACTTCACACGTTTTGTTTCAAACGAGAAACTGAGCATTGAAAAAGATTATGGTAAACAAATCGGTACGGCGCAGTTAATGTTTTCTCCATATAATGCGAAAGCCGCGGCGTTAATCTTAACAGGAGCTAAATCACAAGGTGTCTTTTTAGCCTCTACACAAGTGAATACAGAGAAGAATACTTCTATGTACAAAGGAGATGCCATTGTGGTCGATCCGAACTATCGTCGCTATGATTATCGTTTCAAAAAACGTGTAAGCAACGTCAGCAACGAATCATTAGGTAAACGAATTGTCAATAATCATAAATTAATGATTTATCTATTTGTCTTCTTAATTGGTATGACTATTATTGGATTAAGTGCGTTCTTCATCGTGAAGAAGAATTTGAAAGGTGGGGAATAGAGTGAATCAAAAACGAGTGACCTTACTTTTGGATTTAACTTTGTTGGTAGGAATTGTTTTGGTTGTCGGCACAACCATCTTTATGGCCTTAGGAACGAATGATTTCTTTGTGGACTTAAGTTGTCTATTAATTTCAGTTATCTTAATTATCGTTACCTATTTTGTAGGAATTACAGCGGGGTTAACATTTTCGCTTATATTTATTTTTCTACAATTGACTTATGTTGTATATCAGTATGTCTATCATGATTTGTTTAGCTATGGCTCATTATTTTGGCTAATCATGCCGCCGCTCTACTGTTTAACAATCTATGCAGTGACTTATCAAATTCGTACGATTGAAGAAGAAAATATTCGCTTACGTAAAGAAACTTCACGGTTAAATGCGTTAGATGCAGTAACTAATTTAAGAACAGCAAAAATGTACGAGGAAGGATTCGATTTATTTTCTGACATTTCTACACGTTATGAAGCGCCGTTATATTTAGTCGTGATCCGAGTGGCCTATTGGGAAAGTATTCGTAACTTATTAAGTCCTGAACAAAAAAATGAATTGCTACAAATCGTGACAGCGGCGATTAAAGAGACAACGGATGATCGCTTCTTACCATACTTTATCGACGGCACACCGCCGACTTGGGCGTTATTAATTTTCCGCGATGGGGATGACGGATACACTACTAGAAAAGAATTCAAACAACAAGCTCAAGAGAAATTTGCCCATTCTGAAACCTTAAGAAATATTACTTTGACATTACAAGTTTCCTATACCAAATATGATCCTGCCGAATTTAACAACGCTTCAGAATTTTTAGGGGATGGAATTAATTCTCTTCAATATGATGTTTAAAAAGGAGGCAAACAAATGACTGAAAAACTTGCTGTTTTTACAGGGAAATTAGCAGATGCTGGTGTGTTAAATGAGACGCAGCCATTGTCAATGCGATTACATTTAGAAAATATCCAAGCAGAAAGTGATCCAGAATCCATTGTGCCCTTATTTTCTCATGGGGTAATTTTAAACATACTTGTTGAACAGTTAGAGGAAAGTATCCCACTGTCTCACTTGAAAAAAGGGACCAAAGTCCGTTTCACAGTCGTGGGCTTGCCGCCGATGACTATGTCAATTCCACCGCATGTTGGTGGGCAAGCGATTGAATTGATAGAAGAAATCTAAAAAGCTTCTGCATTAGCTATGATTATTAGCTAATGCAGAAGCTTTTTTTATTCAAAGGTCATTCTTTCAATTCGATCGAACGCTTCCTTTAATAAATCTAAATTTTGTGTTGCGGCTAAACGAATGTACTCATCGCCCGTTGTTTCACCAAATGCTTTTCCGGGAATCACTAATACTTGTGTCTCTTTTAAAAGCTTTTCCACAAAAGGGACGGAAGTTAGTCCAGTTTTTTGAATATTAATGAAGGCGTAAATACTTCCTTTGACTGGATGAAGCGAAAGGAAAGGAATCTTTGCTACTCGCTGGGCCACATACTCTAAACGTGTTTGGAACACTTCAACGATTGGGTCTACAAATTCGTCAAAATGTTGTAACGCATAGATTCCTGCTTGCTGTGACAACGTAGGCGCAGAATACGTAACGCCTTCATTAATTAATTTGGCTACTTCGTTAATATAGTCTGGGGCAATCATATAACCAATACGCCAACCAGTCATTGCAAAGGCTTTTGAAAAGCTACCAAAAGTGATAGTATTTTCTGGAGCAAACGTAGCCATGGGAGTAAACGTTTCTTGGAAACAAAAGGCTTCATAAACTTCATCTGAAAGAATGTATAAGTTGTGTTCAATCGCTACCTGTGCAATTTCTCTGAAAGTTTCTTCAGAGAAAACAGCGCCTGTCGGGTTATTCGGTGAATTAAGAATAATCGCTTTGGTTTTAGGCGTGATTTTTTCTTTCAAAAGAGCCACATCAATTTGGAAACCATCTTCTTCATAGGTTGGCAAAAAGACCGGAACGCCATCTGCTAAAAGAACTTGGTCTTTATAAGGAGAGAAATAAGGTTCATGAATAATCACTTCATCTCCAGGATTTAGAATCACTTGTAAGGCAAGGTACATTCCGTGCAGAGCGCCAACTGTGGCCCGGACTTGATTCGGTTGAAAAGATAATTGATAATGTGACTGATAAAACTGAATGACCGCCTCAATGAATGCCTCGCTACCATCAGAAGCGGTATATTTTGTATGCCCATTTTTGGCATCGTTAGCTGCTTGTTCGATAATCCGCTCATCGGTAATTAAGTCAGGGTCACCAATCGATAAATCGATTAAATTTGGGGTCTTTTTCGCCAATGTTGCAATATCCATGAGTAAATTTTCAGTAGGTTGTTGGTAACGTGTTGCGATATTCTTGCGATCCATACCAGGTGCTCCTTTTTATAAAACTTTTCTTAGAAAATCTTGTGTTCTTGGGTTTTGTGGCGCATCAAAAATTTCTTCAGGTGTGCCTTCTTCTTGAATGATTCCTGCATCCATAAAAATGACACGGTCCGCAACTTCTTTTGCGAAGCCCATTTCGTGGGTAACCACCACCATTGTCATCCCTTCAATAGCTAAATTTTTCATAACGGATAGCACTTCGCCCACCATTTCAGGGTCTAAGGCAGAAGTTGGTTCATCGAACAGCATCACGTCAGGGCGCATGGCTAAAGCACGAGCAATCGCTACCCGTTGTTGTTGCCCACCAGAAAGTTGAGAGGGATAATTTTCTTTTTTATCTGATAAACCAACTTGTTCCAGTAAAGAAAGAGCATGTTCTGTGGCTTCAGCAGCGGCTTCTTTTTTTACTTTAACAGGACTAATCGTTAAGTTTTCCAAGACATTTTTATGCGGGAAAAGATTGAAATTTTGGAATACCATTCCCATTTTTTGACGAAGTTGATCAATGTTGGTATTTTTATCTAATAAATTTTTTCCTTCAAATTCAACGCTGCCACCAGTTGGTGTTTCTAATAAGTTCAAGCAACGTAAAAAAGTACTTTTACCACTACCAGAAGGGCCAATAATTACGACAACTTCACCAGCTTCAATTTCTAAGTCAATTCCTTTAAGTACTTCATTTTTTCCAAATGTTTTCTGTAAGTTTTTAATGTTAATCACTAGTACTCATTCTCCTTTCAGCAACACCTAATAGACGCGAGATAGTAAAGGTTAGGACGAAATAAATCAACGATACAATTAAGTAAGGTAGGAAGGGTTTAAAACTTGCTCCTTGAACGTTGCCAGCTTGGAAAATTAGTTCTGAAACACCAATGACTGAAACAACGGAAGATTCTTTAATTACTGTAACAAATTCATTGCCTAACGCTGGTAAAATATTTTTAATAGCTTGTGGGAAAATGATGTATCGCATTGCTTGGTTTTGATTCATTCCCAAAGAACGAGCAGCTTCCAATTGTCCTTTATTAACTGCCTGAATACCAGCACGAATAATTTCTGCTACATATGCACCACTGTTTAAAGAAAGGGCAATACAACCAGCTGCTACTTTTGATAAGTCTAAACCAAGAACGCCTGTCCCGAAATAGACAATAAAAATTTGAACAAGCAAAGGAGTGCCACGAACATATTCAATATAAGCAATGGCAATGCCACGTAAAATTTTGGAATTGGCTAACTTCATTAAGGCAAGTAATGCCCCTAAAATGGCACCAAACAAAACACCAATGAAAGCTAGGAAAATGGTATAGCCCGCACCGTTAAGGTAGAACTTTCCATACTTTTGTAAAAAGCTTTGATCTTTTTGGAACATTAATTGATTGGCTTCTTTTTTATAACCGTCCATTAATTTTTGATCATTAATTTGTTTAATAGAGGCATTTACTTTCTCCGTCAAAACAGGCGCATCTTTAGGAAAAGCAACGGCAGTATCTTTTGAGCCTTTTTCAAAGGTAACATCAGCAAAAGCTAAATCCTCATTTTGAGAAACATAGGCTTCGCCAACCGGTTCTTCCATAACGACTGCATCTAATTTATTATTTTTTAGATTCATAATTAAATCTGGAATTTTTTGAAGAGAAGTAGGGACAGCACCGGTTAATTCGGTTTTAATTAATTCTTCTTGTGTCGTTTGCTTTTGGGCACCTGCACGAACGCCTTCGAAATCTTTAGTGGAATGAAATTTATCTTTGTCTTCTTTCCGAACAATGACTCTTTGTTGAACGTTCATATATGGTTGAGAAAAAGCTACTTCTTTTAATCGTTCAGGCGTTGGCGACATGCCAGAGATGACCATGTCAATCTTGCCAGTTTTTAAGGCCCCTAACAGAGCATCAAAGCCTAGTTCTTCGATTTTTAATTTAACGCCTAAATCGTCGGCAATTTTTTGAGCAATAGAAATATCAAAACCGACAATTTTATCTTCACCATCTACTTTTGCATGAAATTCATAAGGGGCATAGTCTGCGGATAAGCCGACAACTAGTTCTCCCTTTTGGATGATTTTGTCATAGACTGGATCGTTTTCGGCTGCAAAAGTTTCTTTAATAGGTAATAATGAGAGCAACAAGAATAAAATTGGTAAAATCGTCTGTAGCCATTTTTTACATTTGGTCATTTGCGTAAACTCCTTTTTGTATTATTTTTATAAATATTCAAAAAAAGCGAATAAATGTATAAAAATTTATTGTGTTATGATGTGGTTTATCATATCATAGAATATGTAAAAGGAAAAGTAGTAGAGTTGAAAAAATACAACTTTTTCAAAAAAATTTTCAAAAGTCAAAAATGAAGGGGATTTTCAAGATGGAACAATCATTAATTGTGAGAGGGACACCACAAGAGTATCTTTGCGAAATTGGTTCGTGGGAATTATTAGAAGGACAACTATTATGCAGAAATATTCATCGTGTATTCATTTTACACGGGACTGAATCATGGCAAGCGGCAAAACCGTATTTTCCGACGTTTCAAAAAGTAACAGCTGTTTTTGAAAACTATGGAGGTGTTTGTACAGATCAACGTGTGCAAGAGTTAGAAGCACAAGTGCTGGACAATCATTTAGAGGCCATCGTCGCTGTTGGTGGAGGAAAAGTGGCCGACTTGGGCAAAGCCTTAGCACACAAAATGGCGTTACCGGTAATTATTTTGCCCACTTTAGCAGCTACTTGTGCACCGTGCACGCCATTGAGTGTAATGTATCGAGAAGATGGAGCAATGGAACGATATGACGTTTTTCCGCAAGCAAACGCTTTGGTGTTGGTAGAACCAAGAGTGTTATTGCATTCGCCTCGGTCCTTAATGGTGGCAGGTATTGGGGATACATTAGCTAAATGGTACGAAGCAGATGCGATTATTTCGCAGTTAGACGTCCAAGTGTTACCTATTCAAGTTTCTCATTTTGCCGCAGAAAAATGCCGTGATATTTTGTTAAATGAAAGTATCAATGCTTTAAAAGCGATGGAAGAGCAGCAATTAAATCAATCGTTTATTGATGTCATCGAAACGAATTTAATTATTGGTGGAATGGTGGGTGGCTTTGGCGATGATTATGGTCGGACAGCAGGTGCCCATTCCATTCATGATGCACTAACTTTGCTGCCAGCTAGCCATCGACAATTACATGGAAACAAAGTGGCGTATGGTGTGTTTGTTCAATTAGCTATTGAAGAGAAATGGCAAGAAATCGATGAATTGATTCCTTTCTATCACCAACTAGGTTTGCCTATTTCTTTAAAAGAAATGGAGATGGACTTAACTGAAGCCGAGTATCAAGAAGTAGCAGAACGTGCTTGTATAGAAGGCGAAACGATTCATTATATGAAACAAAAAATTACCCCTGAAATTGTGAAAACAGCGATGCAAGATTTAGAAAAATATACAGCGACAAAATAAGTGCCAAACAGCAACTAGCTCATTTGAATTATTTGAACTAGTTGCTGTTTTTTAAGGATCCTTTTTTGAAAAAAGAAACCTTGAGAAATCCTTGCAAATTCAATAAAAAAAAAGTATGATGATGGGAGGACAAATTATAGTAGAAAGTAGGGAAATGAATGACGGAACCAGCCATTCGTTATCGTTTAATCAAAAAAGATAAACACACAGGTGCGCGTTTAGGTGAATTAATTACTCCTCACGGCACATTTCCAACACCAATGTTTATGCCGGTAGGTACACTTGCGACAGTTAAAACAATGTCACCAGAAGAATTAAAAGAAATGGGTGCCGGTGTTATTTTAAGTAATACTTACCATTTATGGTTACGCCCAGGTGAAGATTTAGTCGAAGAAGCAGGCGGTTTACACAAATTTATGAACTGGGATCAACCTATTTTAACTGATTCAGGTGGCTTCCAAGTCTTCTCATTAAGTGATATGCGGAAAATCGAAGAAGAAGGTGTGCATTTTAGAAATCATTTAAATGGTTCAAAAATGTTCCTTTCCCCAGAAAAAGCGATCAATATTCAAAATAAATTAGGATCAGATATTATGATGAGTTTTGATGAATGTCCACCATTTGATGAAAGCTATGAGTATGTCAAACGCTCGATTGAACGGACTTCTCGTTGGGCTGAGCGTGGCTTAAAAGCCCATGCGAATCCTGATAGACAGGGATTATTCGGTATTGTTCAAGGTGCGGGATTTGAAGATTTACGTCGTCAAAGTGCCAAAGATTTAGTGAGTATGGATTTTCCTGGCTATTCGATTGGTGGCTTATCTGTTGGTGAGTCTAAGGAAGAAATGAACCGAGTCTTAGACTTTACGACACCGTTAATTCCTGAAAATAAACCACGTTACTTAATGGGTGTGGGTGCCCCTGATTCATTAATTGATGGAGTGATTCGTGGGATTGACATGTTTGATTGTGTGCTACCAACACGTATTGCGCGCAATGGTACTTGTATGACTTCACAAGGTCGCTTGGTTGTTAAAAATGCCCAATATGCAAGAGATTTTCGTCCGCTTGATGAAAAATGTGATTGTTATGTTTGTCGTAATTATACGCGGGCCTATATTCGTCATTTGATTAAATGTGATGAAACATTCGGAATCCGTTTAACATCGTATCATAATTTATACTTCTTGTTAGACTTAATGAAAAATGTCCGTCAAGCAATTATGGACGACAATTTATTAGAATTCCGACAAGCGTTTTTTGAAGAATATGGCTTTAATAAAGCGAATGCAAAAAGTTTCTAAAAATTAGAGGAAAAAACTAGTTCTTCAAGCATTTTTTTGATACAGTTAGTAGTGTGAATAATGCAGAGTGAGGTGAAACAAATGGGTGGCGGATTTACAATGATTTTTACATTAGTCCTTTTAGGAGGAATGATGTTTTTCATGACACGTTCTCAAAAGAAACAACAGCAAGAACGTCAAAAACAACTAAACGCAATGAAAACTGGCGATAGTGTTGTCACAATTGGTGGTTTACATGGTGTTTTAAGTGAAATCAACGAAAAAACAGTTTTAATCGATTGCGAAGGTATTGTCTTAGAATTTGACCGTGCAGCAATTCGAACTGTAACACCTGGAACTGCCGTTACAAATGATTCAGCAGTAACTAGTGTACCAGTCACAGAAGTTGAAGAGACAGTCACAGAAGAAGTAACTGAAGTTCCTGAAACATCAGATCCTTCAAAAGAAAAGAAAGACTAAACGAATCAACTAATTCATTTAATGGTTAGAGAGAGCGGAACAGGCTTTTCAAAGGCGAAACTGTGACCAGTAGTCACACGAGAAAGCCAATAAGAAGAGATAATTCCTATTCCGCTCGTGTCGTTTATCTTAAAATGTAGGACTAGGAAGGTAGGTCATTTGGACTTACGTCCTAAGTCCTTTTTAACTATTAAGTTTACAAAAAAGGTTCCTTTTTATAGTGTTGGAAGATAGTTAAAAAGTGAGCAATCTTTCGCTTGGTTGGAAGGAGAAGAGCCCATGACAAAGGAAAAATTAAGTTGGTTACAACAAAAAATGCTCAATAAAAGTATTAAAAAGAAGTGCCAAAATTTTCGTGAACTAGGTTATTCTTCCATCAACGAAGAAGATTTATTGACTTATTTACTCACCTATCGTTGGAAAAAACAAACCCATTTATCTGTCAAAGACTGTCGCAAAGACATTCAGAAGGTTAAGCCGAATGAATTTTTTGACTATCAACAATTATTGGCACAGACATCAAAAAATCCTTTAAGGGACTGGCATGATATTGAAGACTTATTCTAGAAAAAAGAATAGGTCTTTTTTTTGAGATAAAAAAAAATTATAAATAGTTGTGAAAAAAATCACAAAAACTATTTACAAGATTCGTTTTATGTTGTATGATGTGAATGTGAAATATTTAACAAAGTTTTTTTAAAATGAAACTCTTAGGAGGATGAACATGGTTAAAACAGTAAAAAAAGAAAAGACAGAAACAGTTGATGTTTCATCAATGATTGATGAATTAGCAACAAAAGCGAATGTCGCTTTAAAAGCAATGGAAGATTTTACACAAGAACAAGTAGATCACATTGTCCATCAAATGGCGATGGCGGCGTTAGACCAACATATGCCTTTAGCAAAAATGGCTGTCGAAGAAACTGGCCGTGGAATCTATGAAGATAAAGCAATCAAAAATATGTATGCATCTGAATACATTTGGAATAATATTAAACATGATAAAACAGTGGGTGTAATTAACAAAGACGAACAAACCGGTTTAATGGAAATTGCTGAGCCAGTTGGCGTGGTATGTGGGGTCACACCAACAACAAACCCAACGTCAACAACTATTTTTAAATCACTAATTGCCTTAAAAACAAGAAATCCAATTGTTTTTGCTTTCCATCCTAGCGCACAAAAATGTTCGGCAGAAGCGGCACGTATTGTACGGGATGCGGCGATTGCAGCAGGTGCACCAGAAAATTGTATTCAATGGATTGAACAACCATCGATTGATGCAACATCTGCTTTGATGAATCATCCAGGGATTGCCATTGTTTTAGCAACTGGTGGCGCAGGCATGGTAAAATCTGCGTACTCAACAGGTAAACCAGCACTAGGCGTTGGTCCTGGGAACGTACCAGCTTATATTGAAAAAACGGCTAAAGTAAAACGTGCGGTTAATGATTTAATTGTTTCAAAATCATTTGATAATGGAATGATTTGTGCTTCTGAGCAAGCGGTCATTGTGGATAAAGAAATTTATGCTTCTGTCAAAGCTGAGTTTGAAGCACACAATGTTTACTTCGTGAAACCGAATGAATTACAAAAACTAGAAGATGCAGTGATGAATGAAGGCAAATACGCAGTAAATCCAGCGATTGTCGGTAACTCTGCAGAAAAAATTGCTGAATTAGCAGGAATTAGCGTACCAAAAGGCACAAAAATTTTAGTCGCTGAATTAGAAGGTGCAGGTCCAGAATATCCATTATCAAGAGAAAAATTATCGCCAGTTTTAGCAATGATGAAATCAAACAATGCAGAGCATGCTTTTGAACTATGTGAAGCGATGTTAAACTTAGGTGGTTTAGGACATACAGCAGTAATTCATACAGAAGATGAAGAGTTACAAGTTGCTTTTGGTTTACGTATGAAAGCTTGTCGTATTTTAGTGAATACTCCATCAGCAGAAGGCGGTATCGGTAACATTTATAACGAAATGATTCCATCTTTAACACTTGGTTGTGGTTCATACGGGAAAAACTCTGTTTCTAAAAACGTATCAGCCATTAACTTAATTAATATTAAAACGGTAGCGAAACGGAGAAATAATATGCAATGGTTTAAATTACCTCCAAAAATTTTCTTTGAAAAAAATTCTTTACAATATCTACAAAAAATGGAAAATGTTGAACGTGTCATGTTAGTTTGTGACCCAGGTATGGTTCAATTTGGCTATGCAGATATCGTACGTAAAGAGCTACAAAAACGTAAAAATGATGTGAAAATCGAAGTATTTTCTGATGTTGAACCAAACCCATCAACAAATACTGTTTATGCAGGTACCAAAATGATGGTTGATTTCCAACCAGATACAGTGATTGCCTTGGGTGGCGGTTCTGCAATGGATGCGGCGAAAGGCATGTGGATGTTCTATGAACACCCAGATACAGAGTTCTTTGGTGCAAAACAAAAATTCTTAGATATCCGCAAACGGACATATAAAATTGCCAAACCAGAAAAAACACAATTTGTTTGTATCCCAACTACTTCAGGAACTGGTTCAGAAGTTACACCATTTGCCGTTATTACTGATAGTGAAACACACGTGAAATATCCGTTAGCAGACTATGCGTTAACACCAGATGTAGCGATTGTTGATCCACAGTTCGTAATGTCTGTGCCAGCTTCAGTCACTGCAGATACAGGTATGGATGTTTTAACACATGCTATTGAATCTTATGTTTCCGTGATGGCTTCAGATTACACACGTGGTTTAAGTTTACAAGCAATCAAGTTAGTTTTCGATCATTTAGAAAATTCAGTGAAACGTCCAGATATGGAATCTCGCGAAAAAATGCATAATGCATCAACCATGGCAGGGATGGCATTTGCCAATGCATTCTTAGGTATTTGTCACTCTATTGCTCATAAAATTGGTGGGGAATATGGCATTCCACATGGTCGTACAAATGCGATTTTATTACCACATATTATTCGTTACAATGCGAAAGATCCATCAAAACACGCAATGTTTCCTAAATATGATTACTTCCGCGCCGATACTGATTATGCAGACATTGCAAAATTCTTAGGCTTAAAAGGAAATACTACCGCAGAATTAGTAGAAGCTTTAGCAACAGCAGTAGCAGACTTAGGTAAATCAGTCGGAATTGACATGAACTTGAAAGCCCAAGGTGTCTCACAAGAAACATTAGACACAACGGTTGATCGTATGGCAGAACTTGCATATGAAGACCAATGTACAACTGCAAATCCGAAAGAACCATTAATTAGTGAACTAAAACAAATTATCTTAGATGCTTATGTAGGATAAAAGAAATCAAATAAAGAGACCAGAACATTAATGTTCTGGTCTCTTTAACGTTTTGCGAAAACAGTGCTGTCGATACCACGGTTATGACACCAATTAACTAAAACTGGATCGAGGATAAGTGCGGTACTCGTCAATTCTTCTGTCGTCTTTTTTCCTAAAAGAGTATAAAGCATTTTCACTTCTTCTTGCCATTGCTGTACAAGGGCTAAGGTATTTTCTAAACCATTTTTACTCATAAGGGAAGCTAAGATAGTCCCAGCAACTCCCATGCTTTTGGCACCTAAAGCGAGTCCTTTGACAATATCAAGAGAGTTACGCACACCGCCAGAGCCGAGAATAGTTAGTTTCTTTTGCCAATTTTGTGATTCCAGAAGAGAGATGACCGTTGATTGCCCCCAATCATCTAAGAAAGAAAGTTCTCGTTTCTTCCGCCGGGCATTTTCAATTTGTGTAAAACTCATTCCGCCTTGGCCGCTCACATCCGCTGCTTGAACGCCGATAGAGGTAAGTTTTTCTAAGGTTTCTTGGCTCATGCCAAAGCCAACCTCTTTGACAATGACAGGCACTTCTACGGCCTGTACGATAGCTTCAATCTTGGTTAGCCAATTAGTGAAATCACGATCTCCTTCAGGCATGACCAATTCTTGGGGCACATTTACATGGATTTGTAAGGCATTCGCTTGAAATAAATCAAGCGCTCGCTTTGCTTCTTCCACACCCAAGCCTGCACCAATATTGGCAAAAATGAGTCCATCTGGGTTTTCTTTTCGCATAATTTGATACGTATCCGCTAAACTAGCATCTTTTAACGCTGCCGAGACAGATCCTGTCGCAACTAAAAGGCCAGTTTCTTTGGCAATAATGCCTAATTGCTGATTAATTTCTTTTGCACGCTGACTACCACCTGTCATTGCATTGACATAAAAAGGTTGGGGAAGCTGAAAAGAAAGAAACGAAGTGGAAATATCCACTTCGTTAACAGCGGATTCAGCAAACGATTGGTGAACAAAACGCACACGATCAAAGTCATTACTTTTTTCTTTGTGGAACGCTTTAGCTAATGATAGATGTTCATCTTTTCGATTCATGCTTCTCCTTACACTCCTTTTGACCATAGGTATAGACGTGAAGTGGCAGTGGGGTAATTCCGTCTTTTTCCCAAGCAGTCATTAATGGTAAAATCCCGGATTTTTGGCGGAAAATTACAATCCCACAATCGCCCCCGCCAGCGCCAGAAGATTTCGCAGCTCCTGTATAAGATTCAGCCAAATCACAAAGATTTTTCAAGGCTTCTGTTTCGATTACCACACCAGTCAGTGAAGATAATTCGGCGAGCAATTGGCGATTTTTAGTAATTTGTTTTTGAATAACAGAAATTTTTCCTGTGTTAAAGCCATTAATCATTGTTTCGACACAAAGCCGACTTTTCATTAAGAACTGCTCATAAGCCGCTTGTTTTTCTTCTTTTGATTGATGGACTCGATCAACTAAGTCTGAAGTGGACGCAGGACTACCTGTCCAACCAATTAGTAAACGTAGTTGTTTCGGTACTTTTAACGGAAAAATCATTAATTCAGGCCAGTCCATTGCTAACAAATCAGTTAATGTTTCAGTGGCTACTTTTTGATTGACCCAATCATGATCGAAGGTTGAAAAGGCAATCCAGCCCCCGTAACAGCTGGCGGCGATATCTCCGCAAGAACCATTTCCTTGAACGGCTAAGTGAGCTAATGCTGATAATTTGAAAATTTCCTCATTTTCCAAACCTAAGTCATAAAAAATATTCAAGGCTTTGACAGTTCCAACGGTTACTGCACCGCTTGAACCAAGACCATATTTTCGTCCATTTGAACTATCTAATTCACTCGTCACTTTTAAATGATAAAATGACAATTCTTTGTTTTGCTCTTGCGCATATTTTTCAGTTAGATGAATCGCCGCTAGAACATAATGAAAGGGATTTTCGCGAATATCTAATACAAGCTCACCATTTCGGCGTGTCCAGCGAATAGGTAACGAGCTGTATTGTGCAGATTGAATACTGCCTTCATCTGTTGTTTCTTCGACAGTTACAGTTACGAATTGATCCACAGCAACGATAATGGCAGGGTGGCCAGGTTCAACAACGGCATATTCTCCTGCAATAAATAACTTTCCTGGCGTAGTAACTTCAATCATGCTTATTTATCCATTCCTTTCGTTTCAAACAATTCAATTCCGGGACCAGCAAAAGCTGGGACTAACTGCTCTTTTGAAAAATGTTCACTTAAAAATGTTTTTAATGCTTCTAAGTTTTTCTTTTCGACTAAGACCTTGACATTCGGACCTGCATCCATTGTAAAGTAACAAGGAATTCCTTTGGCCCGTGCTTGGCGAACTAAAGCCATCGCTTGTAAACTGCCTGGGGACCAGTAAGTAAATGGAGGGACAGCACCTAAGGTTGTTCCATGCATCCTTAACCCATTGGCTTCAATGATTTCTCCTAAACGAGGGAAGTCTTTTGTTTTAATTGCTTCATGAACTTGGGATAAATCTTTTTCCACATTGTCCAACCAACCTTGATAAAAGCTAGAAGTTTCTACTGTTCGTTTCATTCCATCACGGCTGGAAACATCTTTTTCGCCATCATTAATTAAGATAAAGAGCATGGCCAATTCGTTTTCCCAATTATTAGCTGGAATATTTTCAGCAAACGACGTTTCATCAGAGTGGCCTTTGTTCCATTGAGCAAAACCACCAAAAATACTACGACAAGCAGAACCTGAACCACGTCGCGCTAAACGTGATAAGTCTTTTGCTGAAAGATTTAATCCTAAGGCTACGTTACAGGCCCCAGCTAAAGCAGCTAGACCACTCGCTGAAGAAGCCAAACCAGCTGCAGTAGGCACAAAATTTTGACTTTCCACTTTTGCAAACCAAGTACAATCGGCTTGTTGACGAACAAGGTTCAAAAATTCTTTGACTTTTTTTGTTTGTTTTTCGTTTTGCAAGATACCATCTAAAATAAATACATCTTCTGAATAATGGGCATCAAATGTCACAGCTGTTTCTGTGTAAAAGGCATCTAATGTTAATGATAAACTACTATTCATTGGTAAAATGTATTCTTCATTGGCTTTTCCCCAATATTTAATCAGAGCAATATTTGTATGCGCTCGTGCTTTTCCTGAAAGCATTACTTTTTCACCTCTAATGATTGAATCCATGTAGCAACAGCTCCATTTTCTTCTAAAGTCTGTGCAATGGTTTGTGCGGTCTTTTTATTATCTGTTAAGGCAATCATACAGCCACCGCGACCGCCGCCGGTTAATTTTGCTCCTAGAGCGCCATGTTCTAGAGAGAGAGCCACTAGTCGATCCAGCATATCGTTGCTGACGGTTAATTGCTGGAGTTGCTCTTGCGCTAACGTCATTAGCTGACCTAATTTTTGTTTATCATCTTGTAAAATTGCCTGCTTCGCTTCTTTAGTAAAAGAACCTAATTGTTTCATTGTTTCAGCGATTGCTGTGGGATTATTTTGAGCTAGCTGCGCAATGTCTTTCACTGCTTCACGTGTTTGACCTTTAATTCCCGTATCAGCTACTACTAAGTAGGCATTAGATAAATTCATCGAGAAATGTGTGGGCGGAAATCCTCTAGTAAAAAATAAGGGATCAGCGCCGCTTGTTGCTGCGGCATCGATACCACTAGGATTGCCATGAGCAATTTTCTCACTTAAGGAAACAAGCTCAAACAATTCTTGATATGTATAAGCGTAATCAAAATAATCAAAAAGGCTTCGAACGATGGCCACAGCGGTTGCTGCGCTTGAGCCCATTCCTCGTTCAGCGGGAATCGTACTTGTTAAGGTCAAAGTGCCTTTAAACGTATCTTCCTTTAAAAAATGTAAGGTTTGCTGAACAACTTCCTTGATATTTGCTAGCTCTTGGGGCACGTCTTCAAGCAATCCTGTAAAATATGCACAATCAATCTGCATAGTTTTTGCTGGGGTATAGACGGCTGTGATTTCTGTCGCTTGAAAAGGAAAGGCGATTGCTGGTTCGCCGTAAACAACGGCGTGTTCCCCCATTAAAATAATTTTTCCCGTCGCTTGACCGAGGCCTTGTTTTTTTATATTCATTCACTGACATTCCTTTTGAGTAGAATCGAGTATAGGACAAAAGACGTTCTTGGATTAGAAGAACGTTTGTCATAATCTCTTCATGATTTATAGGAAATGATTCCAAAAGTTTCTCTTGTTCCAAAAAAAGAGATTGCTTAACCTAAGATAGTTTACCTAAAAATAAGGCACAAGTAAAATGGTTCCGTTGGTTTTTCCAAAAAATTAATAACAATTTAATAAGAAAGAACCGACAGAACCAGTTATTCGGCTATTTTTTTAAAATTTTCTTAGGTAATCACCAAACCAAGGGCACTTGCCAAATAAATGGCTTGTTCAGGGGTGACTTTAAGACCTGATAAATAGTTTGGTGAGAAAGTCAAGCGTTCAAAGGTGTTTTGGGAAAAATCCAATCCTTTTAACGAAGTATTTAACCAATTACTTTCGGTTAAATCGCAAGCTTCTAGAAGGAGTTTCTTCCAGGTGATCTCGAAAAATTCACTTTCGGCTAAACGAGTCTGATTAAAGTGAACAAGATTAAAATTTGCAAAACGAAAAGAAGCATAATCGGCTTTGCAATCTTCAAATAGACAATCTTTTAAATAGCTATCTGCAAAATTCGTTCCTGTCAAATTGCAACGAAGGAAAGTCACTCGATGAAAACTGCCAGACAGCCATTCGACGTTAGAAAAATCGCAAGCTTCAAAACGCACATTACTACAATCAAAAGAAGCAAACTGGCCATTTGCTAATGAAAGATGATCGAAAACAGCATCCCGAAAGACTAAGTTACGAATTTCTTGATTCGATAAATCAATCTGCTGATACAAATGATTTTCTAAGATTGCCTCATCTTCTAATTGACAGTTCGTTAATAGAGGAAGTTGTTCTGGTAGATTTGGTGGCAAGGGATAAGTTATTTTCATAAAACGCCTCTTTCTTCTTGTTGATTTTCAAAGGTTTCATCAATTGAGTAGGCCCGATTATAGAAACGTAGCGCAGTTGTGAAAACATAAGCGCCGGCAAAACCAAGTAAACTACCTAACACAATCCCGACTAATCGATAGTTTAAAAGATTACTAATGACTTGCTGTCGTGCAAGATTTGATAATAATAAGGACATCGGGGTAATAAAAAAGCTGGCAATCGCATAGTTTCTGTTAATGAATCCTTCAAAAGCTGCATATAGAATACTAATGATACCGATTGTTTGTAAAGGTGTAAAGGGAATCATTAATAAAATTGCAGAAAGCAACAACCCAAGACTCGTACCTAGAATCCGTTGTACATTTCGCTGCATCACAGAATGTAAATTTTCCCCTTGTAAAATGGCTGCGCAAGTAAACGTCATCCAATAGGCGTTGACTAAATGAAGCGATTGACTTAAATAAGCCGCTAAAAATAAAATGGCCGCATAATGCAAAGCATCTAATAAAGAAGCGGGATCGATATAAAGTCGTTCTTGAAGAGACATCCGTTTTTGAAAAACGTAGGGGCGCTTGTCGATGAAATGAAGCACAATGCCCATGATAATGCCGGTCACTACTCCTAAAAGAACAAAACTGGCCATGATAGGAATCTTATGTAAAGGAAAATTGTTGCTTGTTCCCATTGCGGTTGACATGATAACTAACAGAGCACCAGGCTTCTCAATGCCATACAATCTAAAAAGTAAGCGTGCAAGAAAAGCGACGATGGCAATTGTAATGGGAATCAACCAAGGTACATGGTGACTTAGCATTCCTAAGCTGTTGCCCAGAACAATAAAAAAGCCAACAATATTCAGTCTGCGCAATAATTGGGGCAAAGGAAGCGGCTGATAATAAATAAACGTATAAATGCCCATCGAGCCAAAGGTCCCAATGAGTAAATTATTGGAAAAATAACCAATTAATAATGGAATTGCCATACAAATTGCGACACCAACTAACCGAAATAATTCGTCATTTGCTTTATCAATAGCAAACAAATCCTTTAAAAACGTAGAATTTTTCATATTTTGTCACTCCTTTACTTCCTAATTTACCATAATGTTTAGAAAACTGACAAAAGAATTGCAATAAAAGACAGGAAGAAAAAGAGTGATTTCTGATAGGAAGAGAAGAAAAATTAAAAAAAGTTAACATTTTGACTTGCAATTTTAATATGAAAAATGTAAGATATATTCCATAGCAATAAATAATTATTAAATTCTGATTTTTCAGAAAATACAGATTGTATTATTTTAGGAGGCAACACTATGAAATTGAAAAAGTCATTAACATTCGGTGTGATTACATTATTTAGCGTAACAACTTTAGCGGCTTGTGGAGGCGGCGGAACGTCAGATAGCTCAAGCGCGTCTGGTGGCGGTAAGGCAAGTGGCGAACAAGTTTTACGTGTCACGGAACAACAAGAAATGCCAACAGCTGATTTATCACTAGCAACAGACAGAATTAGTTTTATTGCATTAAATAATGTATATGAAGGAATTTATCGTTTAGACAAAGATAACAAAGTCCAACCTGCAGGTGCAGCGGAAAAAGCAGAAGTTTCTGAAGATGGACTAACATACAAAATTAAATTAAATAAAGATGCAAAATGGTCAGACGGTAAACCAGTGACTGCTAATGACTATGTTTACGGATGGCAACGAACAGTTGATCCAGCGACAGCTTCTGAATATGCTTATCTGTATGCCTCTGTAAAAAATGGTGATGCCATTGCTAAAGGGGAAAAAGATAAATCAGAATTAGGAATTAAAGCAGTCAGTGATACAGAATTAGAAATCACTTTAGAAAAAGCAACACCATACTTTGATTACTTATTAGCTTTCCCATCGTTCTTCCCACAACGTCAAGATATTGTGGAAAAATATGGTAAAAATTATGCATCAAACAGCGAAAGTGCTGTCTACAATGGTCCATTCGTCTTAGACGGCTTTGATGGTCCTGGTACAGATACAAAATGGTCATTCAAGAAAAACGATCAATATTGGGATAAAGACACAGTGAAACTGGACTCAGTAGATGTGAATGTCGTGAAAGAATCACCAACCGCGTTGAACTTGTTCCAAGATGGACAAACAGACGATGTCGTTCTTTCTGGTGAATTAGCCCAACAAATGGCCAATGACCCAGCTTTTGTTAGTCAAAAAGAAGCATCAACACAATATATGGAACTAAATCAACGTGATGAAAAATCACCATTTAGAAATGCGAACTTACGTAAAGCAATTTCTTACTCAATCGACCGTAAAGCGTTAGTTGAATCAATCTTAGGGGATGGTTCTATCGAGCCAAACGGTTTAGTACCAGCAGATATGGCAAAAGACCCAAGTGGCGGCAAAGACTTTGCTAAAGAAGCAGGTAGTCAAATTGAATATGATACGAAAAAAGCTAAAGAATACTGGGAAAAAGCGAAAAAAGAATTGGGGATTTCAACTTTAACAATGGATATTCTTTCTTCAGATGCAGATTCTTCTAAGAAAACAGTTGAATTTGTTCAAGGGTCAATTCAAGATGCTTTAGATGGTGTGAAGGTAACGGTTAGTCCGGTTCCATTCTCTGTTCGTTTAGATCGTTCAAACAAAGGCGACTTTGATGCAGTAATCGGTGGTTGGAGTGCTGACTATGCTGATCCAAGTAGTTTCTTAGACTTATTTGCTTCAGATAACTCATATAACCGTGGACGTTATAACAATCCAGAGTTTGACAAGTTCGTGAAAGCTGCAAGTAGTGCAGATGCGACAGATCCTGAAAAACGTTGGGATGATATGTTAAATGCAGAGAAAACGATTATGGGAGACATGGGTGTGGTACCATTATTCCAAAAATCAGAAGCGCATTTACGTGCTGAAAAAGTCAAAGATGTCGCAGTTCATCCTGCTGGCGCAACGTATGACTACAAATGGGCATACATTTCAGAATAACCTGACAAAAGATCGATAGCAAACAAAAAAGGACCTTTGCCATGGAATAAAAGGCAACGGTCCTCTTGCTATCTTGTCTTAGACCAAGTAAAATAGTAGAAAGCCTAAAGACAGAATCAGTAAGATGCCCCCAGTTTTTAGCCAGAAAGAGCGATGTGCATCGCCAATGACTGAAAGCGGGATAAACTCTTTCGGTTCATTTTTCTTTTTAAAACGAAACGCGTTTTTCATTGAGCGCTGAAAGTTATCGAAAAAGCCAGAGGACATAATCCATAAAGCAATGCCGATAATTAAAAAGAAAAGCGAAACGATAAAGAAGGTATCTGATAATGAGGAGGTAGTGATAGGTTCTTTACTTATTAATAAGTAAAGAAAAATGCCGATACTGGAAATAACGGCTGTAATAATTGGCCATTTAAAAGTTTTCATGTGTTCACCCTATCTATTATTGTGGTCTATCTAGTCATTACTTTAACGAAAATAACTGAGGAAGTCAAAAAAATCTCGGAGGTGTCATTATTGAATAGTTTTGGAAAATATTTTCTTAAACGGATCTTTTTCATGATTATCACTTTGTGGTTAATCGCAACGATTACGTTTTTCTTAATGCAATTATTACCAGGTACGCCTTATACCAACCAAGAAAAACTTAGTCCAGAAACAATCGCTATGTTGAATAAACAATCTGGCTTAGATAAACCAGTGATTGTTCAATACGGAATTTACTTAAAGAACCTGGTAACGGGAGACTTTGGTATTTCATTCCAATTTAAAAACCAACCTGTTGCTAAGTTATTAGCTGGTCGAATTGGGCCGTCCCTTCAACTGGGAGGACAAGCGATTATCTTTGGTACGTTAGTCGGTATTTTATTGGGGATTATCGCAGCGATGCGTCAAAATACTTGGGTAGATACGTTGGCAACATTGTTAGCCATTTTAGGTCGTTCTATTCCAAACTTTGTTTTCGCGGTATTATTACAATACATTTTTGCAATGAAATTAAGAATCTTACCAATTGCTATGTGGAATGGTTTTGCATACACAATCTTGCCAACTATTGCCTTGGCAATGAGTCCAATGGCCGATTCGGCTAGGTTTATTCGAACCGAGATGGTAGAGGTCTTGCATAGTGATTATGTCGAATTAGCCAAAGCAAAAGGCTTGAGTCGCTGGCAAGTTGCATTCCGCCACGGGTTAAGAAACAGTTTAATTCCATTGATTACCTTATTAGGACCTTTAGCCGTTGGTTTAATGACAGGTTCTTTAGTAGTAGAAAATATTTTTGCCATCCCTGGAATTGGGGAACAGTTTGTAAAATCAATTATGACAAACGACTATCCAACAATTATGGCAGTAACTATTTTGTATTCAACAATGTTAGTTGTTGTAATTCTGATTGTTGACTTACTTTATGGTTTAATTGATCCAAGAATTCGCGTATCAGGAGGTGCAAAAGGCTAATGGAAACAGTCAATAAAAATAATCTACCACAAGCGATTAAAGATATTCCGGCAGATGAGTTTCAGCCTCTAAACACTTCAACTCTAAAAGAAAGAGAGCGTATTGCCACACCGTCTTTAAGTTTCTTACAAGACTCATGGCGTCGTTTGAAAAAGAATAAAGCTGCAGTTATCTCAATGAGTTTCTTAGCAGTTATTATCTTTATCTCTATTATTACCATTTGGGTTTCACCACATAACCCAACGAAACAAAATGTTTCTTACATTAACTTACCACCACGAATTCCTGGCTTGGAAAGCGTGAATGGTTTAAATGGTAAAACAACAGTTGCTGGTCAATTAGTTGATAAATATGCACAAGCAAACGTTCCAGATAACGTAAACTTTTATCTAGGAACAGATGGTTTAGGTCGTGATGTCCTAAGTCGTTTATTTATGGGAACACGTATTTCCTTATTAATTGCGTTTATTGCGGCAATTCTAGATATTACGATTGGGGTAACGTATGGACTGATTTCCGGGTTAGTCGGCGGTCGTGTCGATACAGTAATGCAACGTATTTTAGAAGTTCTTTCTGGTATTCCTAACTTAGTTGTTATGATCTTGATGCTAACAGTCTTTGATCCAGGGATTGTTTCGATTGTTTTGGCCATGGTTATTACAAACTGGATATCAATGGCCAGGATTGTGCGAGCCCAGACCATGAAACTAAAAGACCAAGAGTTTGTCATGGCAGCAGAAACATTGGGCGAATCTCGTTGGAAAATTGCTATTAAACATATTTTACCGAATATCTCAAGTGTCATTATTGTCCAAATGATGTTCAGTATCCCATCGGCAATTTTCTTTGAAGCGTTCCTAAGTTTTATTGGGTTAGGCTTACGTCCACCAACCGCATCTTTAGGAACCTTGTTAAACGAAGGATACAAAACTTTCCGTTTCCTTCCATATTTAATGTGGATTCCAGCGGCAACACTTTCAGTTATCATGATTTGTTTCAACTTGTTAGCTGATGGTTTACGTGACGCATTTGATCCTAAGATGAAAGAGTAAGAGTGGTGAATGACTATGGAAAAAGTATTAGAAGTTAAAGACTTAAGAATCTCCTTTGATACATTTGCAGGTAAAGTCAACGCCATTCGTGGTGTGAGTTTTGATCTTTATAAAGGTGAAACGTTAGCCATCGTAGGTGAATCAGGGAGTGGTAAATCTGTTACAACCCGCAGTATTATGCGTTTGTTGAGCAGTAATGCCAATATTGATAACGGGGAAATTTTGTTTAAAGGACAAGATATTGTTCATAAAACAGAAAAACAAATGCAAGCCATTCGTGGTAAAGAAATCGCAATGATTTTCCAAGATCCGATGACTTCATTAGACCCAACGATGCCAATTGGCAAACAAGTGGCGGAATCATTAATCAAACATAATAAAGTCTCAAAAAAAGAAGGCTTAGCGCAAGCATTAGAATTACTAAAATTAGTGGGCATTCCTAATGCTGAAAAACGTTTGAAAAACTATCCGCACCAATTTTCTGGTGGACAACGTCAACGGATTGTCATTGCAATTGCTTTAATTTGTTATCCAGAAGTTCTAATTGCAGATGAACCAACTACAGCGTTGGATGTAACCATCCAAGCACAAATTTTAGAGTTATTAAAAGATTTACAAGAAAAAATTAGCACTTCGATTATTTTCATTACCCATGATTTAGGGGTAGTAGCAAACGTGGCTGACCGTGTCGCTGTCATGTACGGTGGACGTCTGGTTGAAGTGGGAACAGCAGAAGAAATTTTCTATAATCCACAACATCCATATACTTGGGGACTTTTAGGGTCAATGCCAACGATGGAAGGAACAGAAGACAAACTTTATGCGATTCCAGGTTCACCTCCAGATTTATTAGATCCACCAACTGGAGATGCCTTCTATCCACGGAATGAGTTTGCTTTAAAAATTGATACAGAAAAAGAACCACCTTATTTTGAAGTATCACCAACCCACAAAGCAGCAACGTGGTTATTAGCACCACAAGCACCAAAAGTTACGCCTCCAGCAGAGATTGTTCGTCGTTGGGCAATTTATGCAGAGCGTCAAAAAAATCCAGGAGGTAGTAATTAATGGCAGAAGAGAAAAAAGTCCTATTAGAAGTCACTGGTTTGAAACAGTATTTCAATGTTGGTCGTAAAGACGAAGTAAAAGCCATTGATGACATTAGTTTTCATATTTATGAAGGCGAAACCTTTGGATTAGTTGGCGAATCAGGAAGTGGAAAATCAACAACTGGTCGCAGTGTCATTCGTTTATATGATCCAACTGCTGGTGAAATTCTTTTCGATGGAAAAGACATTAGCAAAATTAAATCAAAAGCGGACATGCAAGCATTCCGTCGCGATGTTCAAATGATCTTCCAAGATCCATATGCTTCATTGAATCCAAGAATGAAAGTCAATGATATTATTGCTGAAGGAATCGATGTCAATGGATTAGCTAAAACACCAAAAGAGCGGGAAGAAAAAGTCAATGAACTTTTAAAAACGGTGGGATTAAATCCAAGTCACAGTACGCGTTATCCTCATGAGTTTTCTGGTGGGCAACGTCAACGGATCGGGATTGCTCGTGCTTTAGCGGTTAATCCACGTTTCATTATCTGTGATGAGCCAATTTCGGCTTTGGATGTGTCGATTCAAGCCCAAGTAGTAAACTTATTACAAGATTTACAAAAAGAACAAGGCTTAACTTACTTGTTTATCGCACATGACTTATCGATGGTAAAACATATCAGTGACCGAATTGGCGTAATGCACAGTGGGAAATTATTGGAAATGGGCACAAGTGATGATGTCTATAATTTCGGCGTTCATCCTTATACAGAAAGTTTGCTTTCTGCGATTCCATTACCAGATCCAGACTATGAACGCACACGTAAACGGATCGTTTACCAGCCTGCAGCGGCAGATGGGAAAGATCGTGAGCTCCGTGAAATTCTCAATGGACACTATGTTTATTGTGCTGAAGACGAAGTTGCAATGTACCGTGAAAAAATTGAAGAGAAGAAAAGAAAAGCTGGTTTATAACCAGCTTCTTTTCTAACTATCTTGGTAGGGTGGTTATGAGATGAAGGCTCTGAAAGCTTATAAATACAGACTTTATCCAACCTCAAAACAAGAAGAGTTTATTCAAAAAACATTTTCTTGTGTTCGCTTGGTGTATAATTTAATGTTACAAGACCGGATTGATATCTACAAAGAGATGCGAAAAAATCCTCAACAAACGTTTAAAATGCCAACGCCAGCTAAATATAAGAAACAATACCCTGTCCTCAGAGAAGTTGATAGTTTAGCCTTGGCAAATGCACAAGTTTATTTGGATCGAGCCTTTAAAAATTTTTATCGGGAAAAAGGGATGGGCTTTCCAAAAAAGAAAAAGAAAGAAACGGTGCATTCCTACACTACGAACAATCAACATGGCACGGTCAAAATTTTGGATAATCGTTATTTGAAAGTACCTAAATTGAAATCTTTAATTAAAATGAAGGTACACCGCCAACCGCTGGGGGAGATAAAATCTGTAACTATTTCTATGAGTGCGAGTCACAATTATTATGTTTCCATTTTATGTGAAGCGCCGATTGAAACGAAAACAAAGCAACAAAAAATGGTGGGAATTTGTAGCAGTAGGGAAAAATTTGCGCTGCTTTCGAATGGTGAAAGCTTCGAAAAAAGCTATTGTTCAAAGCATTTAAAGCAAAAACTACGTCAAGAAGAACGAAAATTAAACAAGCGTAAAATGATTGTTTTAGAAAAAGGTGTCGATCTTTCACAAGCAAAAAATTATCAAAAACAAAAAATAAAAGTCGCAAAAATTCGCGAAAAAATAGCCAACCAACGAACGGATATTTTAAACAAAATTACAACGGAATTGGTTTCAAGTTACGATGTTATTTGTATTGAAAAAGCCCATCACAGTAATGAGCGGCCGCCAAAACATGATCGTTCTGAACTGGCTTGGTCTTTATTTTTAGCTAAATTGTTGTATAAAGCACAATGGTATGGCAAAGAACTCATTTGTATTGAGTCAGAGGAGATCGAAACAGAGTTGTCTTTTTCTGAAAGTACAGAAAATTCAGAGTATCTTAGAAGCCAAAAAATCTTAGAACGTGGCTTGTCTAAACGAGAAACCTTATAAATAGAAGAACTGTAGGGACTACAGGGATCGCCTAGGGGATAGAAAATGTACACCATGTGTTGAACCATTTGTTTCTAGGAAGTCACATTGGGACAGTCCACTAATTATTAATGATCAAAATACGAGTTCAAACGAATCTAGTGCTAGATTCGTTTTTTTTTTTGAGGAAATATATTGACAACTAGGATAAACTAAGGTAAACTAGTGAAGTTGAGAAATGAAAGCAGAAGCACCCGCTTCTCGCCTTAGTTGAGTATATCGCTGGGCTAGATAAAGTATTCCTTATTTTTTTAAGTAAGGCAGACTGTTGGCGGGTTCTGGATAGGAACCTGTTTTTTTATTGCATTTAGCAAACAAAGCAGACTTCCGTTAGGATTTTCTCTTAAAAATTTTGGAGGTGAATGACCATAGCAAAGGATATGATGGTTAACGACGGCATTCGTGCACGCGAGTTACGTTTGATCGGACAAGATGGTGAACAATTAGGTGTAAAAACCAAAGCAGAAGCATTACAAATCGCTGAATCTGCAAACTTGGATTTAGTACTTGTAGCGCCAGGAGCGAAACCACCAGTTGCGCGAATTATGGATTATGGAAAATTCCGTTTCGAACAACAAAAGAAAGAGCGTGAAGCTCGCAAGAAACAAAAAGTGATCAACGTCAAAGAAGTTCGTTTAAGTCCAACAATTGACGTAAATGACTTCAATACAAAACTTCGTAATGCGCGTAAGTTCTTAGAAAAAGGAGACAAAGTGAAAGCTTCTATCCGTTTCAAAGGCCGTGCCATTACCCATAAAGAGATTGGTCAGAAAGTTCTTGATCGCTTAGCTGAAGAAACTGCGGACATCGCCACAGTGGAACAAAAAGCGAAAATGGACGGACGCAGCATGTTTCTAACGCTGGCACCGAAAAACGACAAGTAAACGAAGAGACCGAGCATTCGGACTTTTGGTAATTTCTACAAGAAGGATATTCGACAGTTGTGACTGTTAGAGTCTTTCACTTGAAGCAAAGATTTTGAGGAGGAAAATTAGTCATGCCAAAACAAAAAACACACCGCGGATTAGCAAAACGTGTAAAACGTACTGGTGGAGGCGGCTTAAAACGTGGCCGTGCCTTTACATCTCACCGTTTCCACGGTAAAACTAAAAAACAACGCCGTCAATTGCGTAAAGCAAGCATGGTTGCAAAAGGCGATTACAAACGTATCCGCCAACAATTAGCAAGAATGAAATAAAACAACTCGGTGACTTTTAGATTACCGTCAAGAGAAACAAGATATTAGGAGGAATTCAACATGGCACGTGTTAAAGGTGGAACAGTAACCCGTAAACGTCGTAAAAAAGTCCTTAAGTTAGCGAAAGGCTACTACGGATCAAAACATACTTTATTTAAATCAGCAAAAGAACAAGTAATGAACTCTTATTACTATGCATTCAGAGACCGTCGTCAAAAGAAACGTGACTTCCGTAAATTATGGATTGCACGTATCAACGCGGCAGCTCGCATGAATGGCTTAAGCTATTCTAAATTAATGCACGGTTTGAAATTGGCAGAGATTGATATCAACCGCAAAATGTTAGCTGACTTAGCCGTTAACGATGCAGCAGCATTTACAGCGTTAGCTGAACAAGCAAAAGACGCTTTAAGCAAATAAGCTTAAACAATCTTTCACACCCTACTCAAGGAGTAGGGTGTTTTTTTAATAACTCCGTTGGTAACTTTCATCTATAAATGAAAAAACTTGTGAGAGCGGAATTTCTTCAGAAAGACTTAACCAATGCTCTTTATTCATATGATAGGCAGGAAAATAGCCAGGTTGGTTCTTTAATAAGGCAATCAATTCAGGCGCAAGTTTAACGGTTAAAATAGTGAGCTGCTTATTCTCGGTAGCGCCGAGCAGTTGTGCATCCAGTGGCATAATTAAAGCAAACCATTTTGCATTTCTAGGATGACGAAAGACGAGATAGTCTGGGTGTTTTTTAAAAGGAAAATCGGGCGTTATCTGATAACGTTCTTGGATATAGGCGCTAATAGTTTCTTGAAAAGTCATAGGTTTCTTCCTTTCGTTAAGGCTAGGCATATCTATTTACATCATAGCAAAAATTACATAAAATTACTTCGTTCAAAGGAATGGGAGGAGGGAGCAGATGACATTAATTTCAACAATTTTAGTAACCTTGGTGGCTGTAGAATTTTTCTACATTATGTATTTAGAAACGATTGTACCAACATCTGAGACAACAAGCCGTGTTTTTAAAATGGATAGGCAAGAGTTACAAAGAAAATCAGTCACTACATTGTTTAAAAATCAAGGAATCTATAATGGACTAATCGGTGCAGGACTTATTTATAGTGTCTATTTTGCGCAAGCAACGATGGAGATGACAAAATTTTTATTGATTTATATTATTTTAGTGGCGGCGTACGGTAGCTTAACTAGTGATAAAAAAATCATTTTAACACAAGGCGGTTTAGCTATCGTGGCTTTGATTAGTTTACTTGTTTAGCCATCAGAGTTAATAGAGAGAGGCAGTCAAATCGACAGAAAAAACACGGTTGATTTGACTATTTTTTATAGAATTGAGAGAGACAAAATGTGGTATACTTTGTTTATTAGATAGGGAGGAATTAAAAATGCTGAACCAAAAAGAAGTAAAAAAAACCGATTATACTCAATTAATTTCTCTATGGCGTTCTTCAGTAGAAGCTACCCATTTGTTTTTGAGTCAGGCAGATATTGATAAAATCGAAGTGGTTTTACCTGATTATTTTCAACAAGTTCAATTAAGTATGTGGTTAAATGAAGAACAGAAATGTGTGGGCTTTAGTGGAACAAATCAACAAACGTTGGAAATGTTATTTATTGACCCAGTCTATTTTCGTAAAGGCTATGGTGGAGAAATTATCCAAAAGTTAATAGAGCAAGAATCAATTATCTTTGTTGATGCTAATAAACAAAATGAAGGGGCAGTGAAGTTCTATCAATCTCAAGGGTTTCAAGTAATTGGTGAATCAAAGGAAGATCCTCAAGGAAATCCGTTTCCTATTTTACATATGAAACGGATATAGAAAAGAAGGGAGAAGCCATGCGAGTAATCGTTACAGAATACCAACCAGCCTGGGTGGAACAGTTTGAAGAAGAAGCCCAAGCGTTGAAACAGATTCTAAAGGAAAATTGTCTTAAAGTTGAACATATCGGTAGCACATCTGTGCCTAATTTAGCAGCCAAACCAATTATTGATTTTTTGGTCATTGTTGAAGAAATTGAAAAAGTAGACCTGTTACAATGGGAATTTGAAAGAATCGGTTATGAATATATGGGGGAATTTGGGCTATCAGGACGTCGTTATTTACGAAAAGGCCCGATAAAAAGAACACATCATGTGCATATTTATCAGTTTGACAATACGCAAGAAATTTTGCGCCATCTTGCTTTTCGAAATTATTTACGAGAAAATCCGGCAATTGCTACAACCTATGGTACATTAAAAAAGCAATTGGCCCAAGCACACCCCGATAGCATTGATAAATATATGGATGGCAAAGATGCGTTCATTAAGAAAATAGAAAAAGAAGCGTTGAAGAAATATTGGGAAAAATAAAAAAAGTTGCTAAAGCTAGCAACTTTTTTTTGGTTCTTTTTTGAAAAAATGATAAAGAAGACCACTTAAAAGAACACCTAGAATAATTCCAATCGCTAAATTATGCGTATAGACGATCACACCCACTGTCACGAGTAAAATAACAATTTCAGTAATTTCAAAAGTTCGGAAAAGCTGCAAACTTTCCCAATCAAAGGTGTCGACTGCCACTGTCATCATGATCCCAATCAATGCAGCTGTAGGAATGGCTACCATCACGGATTTAAAAACAAAAATGAATAGAAGGAGGGTAATACCTGAAATCAAAGTAGAAAGCCGTTTTCGTCCTCCAGATTTAACATTAATGACCGCTTGGCCAATCATCGCACAGCCAGCTTGGCCACCAAAAAAGCCGGTAATTATATTAGCGAATCCTTGTGCTTTAACTTCTCGTTGGCTATCACTTTGGCTCGCTGTCATTTTGTCCACAATGGGGATCGTCAATAAAGATTCAATTAACCCGACCATTGCTAAGGCAACAGAGCTAGGTAAAATAATCCACAACGTTTCTAAGTTGACGGGTACATTAGGCCAACGGATCGCTGGATGAAACTGACTCATTTCACCAAGATCACCTACCGTTTGCAAATGACCTTTTAAAAAATAGGACAGGATAGTCATGAATAAAATAACAATTAAAGCAGGAGGCACAATTGTAATAAACTTAGGTAATAGATAAATAAGTAAGATACTACAGATAATCATACCGTAGGACCACAGTGTTTGATGGGGCAATTGTTGTACTTGCGCCATGAAAATTAAAATGGCTAACGCATTGACGAATCCGTACATCACTGTCTTGGGAATAAAGCGCATCAATTTGTGGATACCTAAATAACCTAAAATAAATTGTAGAAAGCCTGTTAAAATAGTCGCAGCAAGCATGTATGACAAACCATGTGCTTGAATTAAGCCTGCAAGGACTAAGGCCATTGAGCCAGCAGACGCCGAAACCATTGCCGGACGGCCGCCCGTAAAAGTAATCACAAGTAAAGTAACAGCTGAAGCAAACACTGCAGAAAGCGGGTGAACACCAGCAATAATCGCAAACCCGATTACTTCTGGTAAAATGGCGACAGAAGAAACGAGACCGGCAAAGAGATCATTTCGTTCATTGCCTAACCATTCGCTTTTTTTAATACTAAATAACATCGAAAAACTCCTTTAAGTTAATAAAACCTTATTCATAATAGCATGAATAAGCTGAAATGAGCGTGGGACAAAAATCACTTTGGATTTTTGCTCCACGCTCAAAAACTGATAAACGGCGGGAACAAAAGCAACTCCTTCGGAAATAAGCCGGAATTCTCCAAAAATTACAGAACAATTTTCGGAAATTCCTTCTTATTTCTCGGAGTTAAACGCTTCTGTCCCGACCTCATTAGAACTGTAGCAGTGCCAACAACAAAATGGCTAGGACGACTTGAACAGTTCCTACTGATAAACCATAGATTAAGAAACGTTTGCCTTCTTGGAAAAACTTTTTAAAATCGAGTCGTAACCCGATTGCTGCCAAGGCAGTAATTTCAAACCAAGAACTAAAGAAATGAGCAGTCTCACTGATCACGACGGGGAAATGAATCAAACTATTAAAGACACAGGCAATGAAAAAGCCAACTACATACCAAGGTAGGGCGCTGCTTTTTTTGGTGACTTCTACCAACTCAGCCTCTGATTCTGCCGTCTTACTTTGCTTGAAACGTCCAAATAAATAGACAACTGCTACGAGTAGGACAATCTGCATAATTTTAAAGAGCATCGCAAGTTGAACTGCGTTCTCATTGACCATATTGGCACTGGCGACAACCTGACCAACTGATTGTAAAGTCCCTCCGATTAGTGCGCTACGAGCCAACAAATTGGTACCATAGAGAATCCCACTTAAAATGGGTAAGGTCAACATTAAAACGGTTCCTAATAAGTTTACTAAAGTAATGATTTGGCCTTTTTCTTCCTCATCTGCTTGAATTGCTGGAGCAATCGAAGCAATAGCAGAAGACCCACAAACGGCATTACCACCAGCCATCAATAAAGACATATTATCAGAAAAAGCCAGTTTTTTACCGATCAAATAGGCAAAAATAATGGTCAGCGACATTTGAATGAGAATAAATGCGACACCTTGTAAGCCAATTTGGGCAATCGTTTGAAAGGTCACGGTGGTTCCCAATAAAACAACAGAAAATTCTAGTAATTTACTTTCGGCTACTTTGGTTCCGCGATTTAAATTGGCACCGCGAACAAAGGTATTTCCCAAAAAGATTCCTAGTAAAATAGCTATCGTAGCGGCGCCTAAGCTAGGTAACCAGATGGCAAGAAACTTGCTAAGGCAGGCGACAAGGAAAGCTGTTAGCAAGCCGGGAAGAATTTGGAATAAAGATTGGATATAATCATTTTCTGAATTTTTCATTGAAAAAATCTCTCTTTCTTGTTCATTACTTCCAGTATAACGAAATTTTTTACATTTGAGAAATAAATAGTTAAAATAATATTTATAATAGAAAGTTATCGAAAGGATGCCTATGTTTAAATTATTAAAGACTTTTCAAATTGTGTATGAGCAAATGAACTTTTCCAAAGCAGCTACCTGCCTATATATCTCACAACCAGCCGTTTCTAATCAAATCAAACAATTAGAAGAAGAATTAGGCTGTTCATTGTTTTTAAGAAATGGTCGACAAGATGTAGTCCCTACTAGGCAAGCAGAAGTCTTGTATAATCGTTTGCTAAATTTAGCTGATGATTGGCAAGAAACATTAACAGCTCTTCATCAGGCGAGATTACCTAAAGAAACTTGCCGAATTGCTGCGTCTAATACTTTTGCAGTTTATTATTTGCCGCAACTGATGCAGCATTTACAGACACAGTATGCAACAATCAATTTTGTTTTAGAAATGAACAATTCAGAAGAAGTAGTGGAAAAAGTTGAAAAACATCAAGTTGATTTTGGCTTTATCGAAAAACCATTAATTACGAAAGGAGCAACTCGTGAAGAAATTATTCAGGATCAATTGGTTTTAGCTGGGGACCCTGCCAATCAGAATTGGTTGGTACGTGAAAAGGATTCTGGGGTCTTTCATTATACCCAACAGTATTTAGAAGAAAGTAATCAAAGCCCAACACTCATGACGGTTAAAAATAATGAAATGATTGTTAAAATGTTGGAATTGGGCATGGGGCAATCGTTGCTTTCAAGAAAGGCGATTACTGAAAAAATCCCCTTCCAAACGTTAGGTGAAAAGTATTGGCGTTCCTTTTATTTTTTGACACGGGGACATTTAAAATCCTCCTTGCTTCAAGAAGTAAAACAAGCAATTTATCGATTCTATCAGACGGAAATGAATAAATACTAAAACGTTCTCTTTGTTTATTTATCAATCTTTGACTACACTAAAGAAAACGAAGGAGGGAACCACAATGCCTAAATTTTCACCTTGTTTATGGTTTGACACACGAGCGGAAGAAGCTGCTAACTTCTATACAACAATCTTTGAAAAAGGTGCGATTCTAAGTAAAACGAACTACGTTAATGAGGAGCACCAACCTCAAGGAACATCATTAATGACCATTGAATTTACCTTGGCGAACCAAACAATCATTGGTTTAAATGGCGGACCAGAATTTTCCTTTACGCCAGCTAGTTCATTTTTTGTTGAATGTAAAACATTATCACAAACAGAAACGTTGTGGAAAAATTTAACAACAGATGGACAGATATTGATGCCTTTTGGGGAATATCCTTTTAGTCCTTTATATGGTTGGGTAGTGGACAAATTTGGTGTCTCTTGGCAAGTGTCTTTTTCAGGAAAAGAACAAACAATTGTACCAACCTTTATGTTTGCTAATGAAAAATATGGCGAAGCAGCTAAAGCTCTATCAGAATGGTTGGCGATTTTCGGTCCAGGCGAAATAATTGAAAAAGTTGAATATGAAGATGGGAACATTGCGCAAGCACTTTTCACATTACAGGAGCAACCGTTTCGAGTAATGGATGCACGAGATAAACATGATTTTGATTTTACCATGGCTTTCTCCATTTATATTGATTGTGAAAATCAGGAGGAAATAGATCGGCTATGGCAACAAGTGACTGCTAAAGGGAAAGAATGGCCGTGTGGCTGGATGGAAGATCAATTTGGGGTCAGTTGGCAAACAGGCAATCCTGAACTGAAACGTTATTTATCTGACTCAAATCCAGCTAGAGCAAATGAAGTGACCAAAAAATTGTACCAAATGAAAAAAATAGATTTAAACCAGTTAAAAGAAGTGTATGAAAAATATAATCATTAGAAAAACTGAGGTTGTCTGATCGACTACACTTCGTTACGTTGGTATCAATTCCAATACATGGAACATACTAGAGTTGAAGGGCTTGTCTTTTAAGGATCAAGACCTTCAACTCTTAAAAAAGGCTCGATTCTTGCGAGTTCCAAAGAGGCTGCTTCTATTCTGTTGTTTATCTTAAGGGTTAGGACTCTGCCGATTTTTTTATAAGATTATGCTATAATTAAGAGTAGTAAATTATTGAAGGAAAAATGAAAAGTCCAAAATAGGAAGTGGTAAAATGATTGAGTTAATTGTGTTGTTAACAGTTTTTACTTATGGAACGAACTTTGTTTTATATCTTATTTTGAAAAATAAAAAGTCCATGCCAATTGTCGAAAAAGCTTCTATTGTATTAGGAATTAATATGTCTGTGTTATTATTAGATGGTATTTTTGCTTTTGTTGGTAAATTCATCATGTTATCAGAATGGGAATTATTAGCGCCTATTTTTGAAATAGTGTAAAAATCATCATAAAGTCCTATATCCAAAAAGAATGAAGTTTGTTAGGATAAGAAAGATGAAAATTTAGAAATAAAAGAGGTGGGATTGCATGGCTAAAATCATGATTGTCGAAGATGAAACAACCATTCGAGAATTAATTAGCGAGGAATTACAAAAATGGCAATTTGAAACGATTGGAACAACCGATTTTAATGATGTATTGGATGATTTTCAAGAGGAGAATCCTCAATTAGTCTTGATGGATATTAATTTACCTGTTTACGACGGGTACTATTGGTGTCAAAAAATTCGTGAAGTTTCTAAAGTACCAATTATTTTTATTTCGAGTCGTAGTACCAATATGGATATGATTATGGCGATGAACATGGGCGCGGATGATTTTGTTACAAAACCGTTCCAGATAGATGTTTTAATTGCTAAAATCAATGCTTTGTTGCGCCGCTCTTATAACTATTCCGATACGGATAGTGAAGTGCTTTCACATAATGGCATTACTTTAAATGTGGACAATGGACGAATGGAAATCAGAGGCGAAATGATCGATTTAAGTAAAAATGAATACCGATTACTGTATCTTTTAATGAAAAAGCACGGAAAAATTTTAACACGTGAAAAACTATTGCGCGCTTTATGGGACGATGAACGTTTTGTGGATGACAATACGTTGACGGTAAATATCAATCGTTTACGAAAAAAAATTGAGCAAGCAGGGATTGCTGGCTATATTGAAACCAAAGTGGGCGTCGGTTATATGGTGCCCTAGATAGGAGTAGACAATGACCATTCTAAAGTATTTAAAAGATCGCTGGTTATTACTAATTGGTTGGTTATTTTTTCTGTTCTTAACTTGTTTTATTTTATGGTTGGCTCCTAATGTCCGCTTAGATTGGACAGTGGTTGGCTATATCTTTTTACTGCAAAGTGTTTTTTTATCGCTATTTTTAACAATTGATTATTATTTAAAACGTAAGTGGTGGCTTTCGTTGGCAACGGAAAAAGAGCCGCCTTCTTTACAAGAATATTTGAATACAGCAGAAAAAGAAGAAGAACTACTTGTCCAAACGTATATTAACGGTTTATTGCAAGAGCACCAACAAACCATGCAGCAAGCAATTAACAACCAACAGGACCAAAAAGATTACATTGACTCTTGGGTTCATGAAATCAAAGTCCCCCTAGCGGCTATCACGTTACTGGTACAATCTGTCGAAGATGATATTCCAGAGAAAAAATATTATCTATTGGAAAATGAGTTAGGTAAAATTGATGAATATGTCGAGCAAGTCCTATATTATGCTAGATTGGACAGCTTTTCTCGAGATTATTTACTCCAAGAATATTCTTTAAAAGAAATTGTGCAATCTGTTGTTCGTACGCAAGCAAATTATTTTATCCAAAAAAGATTGCAATTCTCAATTGAAGGGGAAGATGAAGCGGTTTTAACCGACCGAAAATGGGTCATTTTTATTTTCCGCCAATTATTAAGTAATGCAGTCAAGTATACGCCAGAAGGCGGCACGATTACGGTTCTAATTTCCAAAAATAAACAAGGTATTTATTTATCTTTAAAAGATTCTGGGATTGGCATTCCGATGCAAGATCAACGACGCATTTTCGATAAAGGATTTACTGGTGAAAACGGGCGGAAAAGTGAACAGCATTCGACTGGTCTTGGCCTGTATTTGGCCCATAGCTTAGCGAAAAAGTTAGGTCATGATTTAACAGTCGAATCGACAGAAGGGCAAGGTACGACGATGACATTGTTTTTCCCTTCCCTCAGTTATTATAATGAAGTGAAATAAAAAGTAGGTCTATCAGCAAACTAAAGAGGTGATAGGCCTTTTTTTATTTATTAAAACTTTCTTGCTAACTTCTCTTACTCTTCTTAGTTGTTTAGAAAACGTTTTTATTGTTAGAATGAAATGAAATAAATTTGTTAGGAGAATATTATGAGTTTACTTATCGCTTTAGTGCCCATGATTGCGTGGGGCAGTATTGGTTTAGTCAGCGGTAAAATTGGTGGAAGCGCCAATCAACAAACGTTAGGTATGACAATCGGCGCATTACTATTTTCAATTGTTGTCTTTTTTGTCATCCAGCCTACGTTGACGACAGCCACATTAATTGTTGGATTTATATCTGGTTTATTCTGGAGTTTGGGACAGAATCAACAATTTCATAGCATGAAATATATGGGCGTTTCAGTTGGCTTACCAATTTCAACTGGGATGCAGTTAGTTGTTAATACCGTTGCAGGGGCTGTTTTTTTCCATGAATGGACAAAAACAAAAGACTTTGTTGTGGGCTTTATCGCTTTAGCCTTTTTAGTTTTTGGGGTGTATTTAACAGCTCGACAAGATGATGATAGTCAACCGAAAACCTCAAACAGTATGTTAGATTTTAATAAAGGGATTCGGGCCTTGATTTTCTCAACAGTTGGGTATGGTGTCTATACCATCATTATTAATGCCACTGGTTTAGATCCGTGGGGAATTATTTTGCCACAAAGTATTGGTATGTTAGTGGGGGCTAGTTTCTTTGCCTTCAAAAAAGTCAAAGTTGATCGTTTTGTTTGGATGAATATGACGACGGGTCTGCTTTGGGGCTTAGGAAATATTTGTATGTTATTAACCATGCGTGAAATTGGCTTAGCTATTAGCTTCTCTTTATCACAAATGGGGATTATTATTTCGACTCTTGGGGGCATCTTCCTTTTAGGCGAAAGAAAATCAAAAAAAGAAATGTTTTATGTTATTTTTGGTTGCATTTTTGTTATTCTAGGTGGTATTCTTTTAGGGTATATGAAAGCGTAAATAGTTTATTTACGCTTATTTTTTTTACGGGGGTAAACACATGTCTATTTTCAGAAAAAAAGAAATCACTGTGCCTGTCAATGACAGTGGTGGGATGAAAAAAAATCTTAAGACGATGGACTTAATTTTTCTAGGAATTGGGGCTGTAGTAGGAACAGGGATTTTTGTTGTGACAGGTGTCGCAGCGGAACGCTATGCAGGTCCAGGGCTCGTCTTATCATTTCTGGTAGCAGCAGCCGCAATTATTTTATCTGGTTTATGCTATGCAGAATTTGCATCACGTATTCCGGTCATTGGTGGGCCGTATGCCTACATGTATGTGGTCTTTGGAGAAATTGTGGCTTGGATGACTGGTTGGATGATTATTTGTGAGTTTTTCTTGGCGGTTTCATCCGTTGCTTCAGGTTGGTCAGGCTATGTTCATGGCTTTTTGGATAGCTTAGGTTTTTCTTTGCCGCAAGCGTTAAGTGGCGCTTATAATCCAACAAATGGTACATATATTGATTTGATTGCCATGTTGGTCGTTGTAGCCGTAACTTTTTGGGTATCTTTAGAAGCGAAAACAGCGTTACGTTTAAATAACTTAATGGTTTTCGTGAAGTTTGGAATTATTTTATTATTTGTTCTCGTGGGAATCTTTTATGTGAAACCAACGAACTGGCAACCATTTATTCCTTATGGTTTTTCAGGCGTTTTCAGTGGTGCTGCTTTAGTTTTCTTTGCCTTTCTAGGGTTTGATGCGGTTAGCATGGCCGCGGAGGAAGTGAAGAATCCGAAAAAAGATATTCCAAAAGGGATTATTGGTTCCATTATTATTTCAACATTGTTATATATTGTTGTTACGTTAGTTTTAACTGGGATTGTTCCATTTACGGATTTAGGGGTCAAGGATCCGGTGGCTTTTGCGATGCGCTTCATTAATCATGGCGCAATCGCGACAATCATTTCAGTTGGTGCTATTTTAACCTTATTAACAGTGACGATTGCGATGATGTACAGTTTAGCCCGTGTGATTTATGCGATTAGTAAAGATGGATTATTGCCGCAGTTTATGAGCAAAATCGATGAGAAGCGGCACACACCTAAGAATGCAACCTATGTAGCTGGATTTTTAGCAATGGTTTTTGCTGGGATTGTTCCAATGGAGATGTTGGCTGAACTTACAAATATCGTGACACTCTTTTATCTGATGTTTCTCGCTTTAGGAATTATCAAATTACGGACAATGAAAGGAGAACCGCAAGCAGGTGAATTTAAAGTACCACTTGTGCCGGTTCTACCATTAATTTCAATCGTGGTTTGCGCGGCTTTGATGTTCCAATTGTCTTTAGCTACTTGGCAAGTATTTGGCATAGCCGTAGTGATTGGTTTGGCTATTTATTTCTTTTATGGACGACACCATAGTATCGTTCGTTTCGAGACAAAAGAATAAAAATGAACGAAAAAAGAGAGGAATACTTGTCAAATAGACAGGTGTTTCTCTCTTTTCTTTCTGGCATTTTCTTCATTTTCAAGAGAAAACCGACAAGAAATATAGTTTAATAATGTCTAATTATGGTATACTGTTTAGGAGTAAATCCTGAGGGTTTAGGAAAATGACTAAAGGAGGTTTTTTCTGTATGTCACAGAAAGAAACATTTTATATTACCACCCCAATTTATTACCCAAGTGGGAAATTACATATTGGGAATTCATATACAACAATCGCCTGCGATGCAATGGCCCGTTACAAGCGTTTAATGGGTTTCGATGTATTTTATTTAACAGGTGTGGATGAACATGGCCAAAAAATTGAAAAAAAAGCTGCTGAGTTGAATGTGACACCAAAAGAGTACGTTGATAAAATGGCAGCAGATGTTCAAAAATTATGGAAAACATTAGATATCAGCTATGATAAATTTATTCGGACAACGGATGATTATCACATGGCAGCCGTGCAACAAATTTTTGATCGTTTAGTAGAACAAGGAGATATCTACCTTGGAGAATATGAAGGTTGGTATTCAGTTTCTGATGAAGAATTTTTCACTGAAACACAATTAGCTGAAGTATATCGTGACGATGAAGGCAATGTCATTGGTGGGAAAGCACCAAGTGGTCACGAAGTCGAATTAGTTAAAGAAGAATCCTATTTCTTCCGCATGAGTAAATATGCGGATCGCTTGGTACAATATTACGAAGAACATCCAGAATTTATTCAACCAGAATCTCGTAAAAATGAGATGCTAAATAACTTTATCAAACCAGGATTAGAAGATTTAGCCGTTTCAAGAACGACTTTCTCTTGGGGAATTCCATTAAAAAATGATCCAAAACATGTGGTTTACGTATGGATTGATGCGTTATCAAACTATATTACAGCACTAGGTTATGGTTCAGAAGATGATTCATTATTCCAAAAATATTGGCCTGCGAACGTGCAAATGGTTGGGAAAGAAATCGTGCGTTTCCATACGATTTATTGGCCAATTATGTTAATGGCCTTGGATTTACCATTACCGAAAAAAGTCTTTGGACATGGTTGGTTATTGATGAAAGACGGAAAAATGTCTAAATCTAAAGGAAATGTTGTTTACCCTGAAATGTTAGTAGAACGCTACGGTCTAGATGCGTTACGTTATTATTTATTACGAGCAATTCCATTTGGTAGTGACGGCGTCTTTACACCAGAAGATTTCGTTTCTCGCTTAAATTATGATTTAGCTAATGACTTAGGAAACTTGTTGAATCGAACAATTGCGATGATTAATAAATATTGTGATGGCAAAGTACCAGCCTATGCTTCAAAAGTTACCCCATTTGATAGTGAACTATCGACAACTGCGGCTAATGTTATTGGAAAATATCATGAAGCAATGGAAAAAATGGAATTTAATACGGCCATTGCAGAAATCTGGACGCTAGTTTCTCGTGCCAATAAATATATTGATGAAACAGCGCCTTGGGTATTGGCTAAAGAAGAAGAGAAACGCAATGAATTAGAAAGTGTCATGATCCATTTAGCGGAAAGCTTACGAATTGTGGCAATCTTATTGCAACCAGTCATGACAGAAACACCAGGGAAAATTTTCGAACAATTAGGCTTAGATCCAGAAACAATGAACATGGAAAATATTCATTTTGGTGAGTTCCCAACAGACGTAACAGTAACAAGTAAAGGAACACCTATTTTCCCACGTTTAGAAATTGAAACAGAAGTAACGTATATTCAAAAGAAAATGTCCCAAAGCGAAAGTGCTACAGAAGAGGATATTAAATGGAATCCAGAAGAAACAACGTTGGTTTCAACGAAAGAAAAACAAATTAAGTACGATGATTTCGATAAAGTGGAATTAAAAGTTGCCGAAGTTATTGACTGTAAAAAAGTCAAAGGAGCAGATAAATTATTGCAATTCCGTTTAGATGCTGGAGATGAAAACCATCGTCAAATTCTTTCAGGTATTGCTGAATTTTATCCAGATCCAGCTGCGCTAATTGGCAAAAAAGTAGTCATTGTGGCTAACTTAAAACCAAGAAAAATGCGTGGTCAAATTAGCCAAGGAATGATTCTTTCAGCTGAATCACCAGAAGGTAAACTTCAAATTGTTGAAGCACCAAAAGAAATGCCAAATGGTGCAGGAATCGCATAAAAGCATAAGTGGTAAAGATAAAAGGTGAATTGTAACCTTTTATCTTTACTACTTTTTTTGTATACTAGAAGAAAAGTGATTTGATGTGGGGGAAGTTTGATGGCTTATCATAAATTTAAATTTTATGAGCAACGAAAAAATGATCCTAAATGGCGTCCGTATTATTTAGAAGCTATGAGAGTAAGGGAACAAGCACGGCTAACAGTTCAACGTAGAAAAAGAAGGGCAAGAATTAGAACCTTTTTAGTGGTTGCGATACTGGTTATTTTAGTTTTTCTGTTATTGGCTCATTGGACATATTCACAAACAAATGAACTCTCTTTCTCCAGTTTTATCGACGTCCTAAAATCGAAAATCAACGAATTTTTAAATTAAAAGAATCGAAGAAAAGCCTAGAAAAAATCATTTGCGATTTTTCCTAGGCTTTTCTATTTTAGAGTTTCACTTTTTTAGGTATTCGTTTTTTACCAAAACGGCCTTTCGTTAGGCGACTTGGTAAAATGATCAGTAAGAGTGAAAAAGGGACACTGATAATTTGCCACGTGAGTAAACGGCCTAAGCTATTATTTTTATAGAGCCACTCTAATATAAAATGCAGCCCTAAAATACTTAACAAAGCCAAGCCTGTCAGGAAATAAGGCGTTGATACCCAGTTGGTCGTTTTCAAGAGACTAAAACCTAAAGGAACTAGATAAAAGTAAGCACTTGTTAAAGTAATACGCCAACTTTTCATAACGGTGCCTAAATTAATTATAAAAAAAAGTAAAGATAGGACTAAAGCGAAAGGTGGAAACAAAGCCACTAACGCCGAATAGATGGTTCCCCAGACGAGCATTAAGGGACCTTTAACAATAGCGGCAATAAGTGTAAACAAGCCAATTAGGAGTAACTGCTGTGTCAGTGAGCCAAAGGTTAGCAAGCCAAATAAAATAAGCAGTAGCCAGTGCCAAATGGTTTGGTTTTGTTGTTTTCGCTCAATAGTTACATTTTTTTGGATAGAAGTTTTTAAAAAATTTTCTAAATCAGGTGATTGTTTCACCTTCTCACGCTCCTCTCAACTTAAGAGACAACAAACGAGTAGGACTGCTAATTAAAAAGCAGTACCTACTCGTCTATTATAAGTGGTTTTTCTAAAAATAAAATCCGCCTTAAGTCTCAGTTACCGGGCTGCCAAGTAAGGTGTAAACCATTCAGAAAGTGTGCCGGTATAAGGTAAAACGACCCGTTTCATTCCACGAGAAATAGCAGTATACAGGATTCTTTTATCTCGTTTATTGTCGGAATAACGATTAACATTTGGGTTATGAAGAATTACATTATCAAATTCTAGACCTTTTGCCATATCAATTGATAAAACTTGCAGTGACGGATGTTCTTCCAATGAAAGAGAAGCACTAAGTTCTTTTGTTAATTGTTCTTTTTCTGCAAATGTTTTAGTAATAATGGCGGTGCTTTCTTTCGAATCAAAGGTTGTAATGGAAGTGACGATTGCTTTAAGATAGTCAGACGCAGAGTCACAAGGAATAAATGTCGGCTTTTCTCCATCATGCCGGATGGGCACAATGGTTAATTGCTCTGGTTGAGTGCCTAATGTTTGGAAGAGTCGTGTAATTTCTTTACTTGAACGATAGCTGTTTAATAATTGATAGGTTCCAACAGAACGGCTGGTTTCGTTAACCAATAAATCATGGGCTTCAGAAAATTCAATGGCTGTATTAAAAATGGCTTGATTTTCATCACCAGCTAAAGTAAAACTAGCTTTAGGGAAAAGTGTCAGCAGTAATAATAATTGGGCTTCTGTATAATCTTGGACTTCATCGACTAGGATAAAAGCCATTTGCTGGTTGGCGAGGTTTTCAATAAATGCATGTTTCACCAAAATAAGGGCCACAATTTCATCGGCTGTGAAAACAGCTGTCTCTTTTTGATACGATTTTTCAGTGAATAAAGAATAAAACGTTTCAAAAAAGGCCCATTGATCTAGCCAAGCATCATTTTTAATAGCGGCAGTGATAGAGCGATATTTTTTCTTCAAACGTTTTAAAGCAAAATCAGCCAGATGTTTTTCATTATCTTCGGTAATCACTGTGCCAAAATAACGAACTTGTTCAGCTTCTGTTAAATCTTGGAATTGATCCAACATTTTTTTAGAATGGGCTTGTTTTAATAAGTACCGTGTCCAAAGACTGGTTAATTTTTCTTTTGTGGCTGAAATTCGTTGGCGAATACTCAAGTCAGCTGGTGTTTCTTGATAAAGTTTAAAAATTGTTTCTGAAGTAAATAAGGTCTGCTTTTTAAAAGTTAAAGGACGGAAAAAATGTGGCTGCACAACCGCTTTTTCAGGATTGCTTAAAAGAAACGTTGCAAATTCTTTTGAACGAATAACGTGCTCTTGCTCCGTTGCCTCAGAGCGAGTAATGCGTTCGAAATAGTCCGTTTCTTCTTCCATTGGCCATGCTTCTTTGGTAGTGAAGCGTAAAAATTGTAAAAGAGTCAAATTCAAGGGATTTCGTTCGCCTAAATTCGGTAAAACTTGAGAAATATAATCAATAAATGTTGAATTTGGTGAAAGTAATAAAATATTATCCGCTGTAATTTCTGCTCGATGTTGATAAAGTAAATAAGCAATCCGTTGCATAATCGCAGACGTTTTCCCACTACCAGCAATCCCGTTGACTAGTAGGAGTGGCTGCGTTTCGTCACGAATTATTTGATTTTGTTCTTGTTGAATGGTTGTCGTAATGTCCTTCATATAAGGAGAAGCATCTTCTTCTAAAGAATGCAATAACACATCATCTTGAATCGCAATGGTTGTGTCAAAATAGTTGATTAATTGATCTTTTTCAATAATTAACTGTCTTTTCAAATCAAGTTGTACAGGAATGGTTTGTTGATGTGCCGTGTAGGCTGTTTTCCCTAAAACATTGTCATAAAATAACGAAGCAATCGGTGAGCGCCAATCGTGAATGCGCGTTTCTTCTTCTAAAGAAGTAAAATCGTTTACGCCAATATAAAAGTTTTCTGGCTCTTCAGGGCTGTCTTCAAAAGTCACGCCAATTTTGCCAAAATAAGGAACTTGTAATAGGCGTTTCACTTTGTCTAAATTTTTAGCCGTTGCTTCATTTTTTAAGTTCCACTGATCAATTTCACGGTTCTTCATTTCCAACATGGCAAACGTTTCTAGATTATCGGCATAACTATCAAAATTCAGCTTAGAATCGCGACCAAATTCCTCTAGCATATGTTTGCCATCTTTCATTGTGTTCGCCAATTGCTCTTCGTAAACTTTTTTAGCCGCTTGCAGCTCATGATAAACCGTTGTTAAATGCTGTTGTTCATAAATTTTTTCATCGGTCATGGAGATTCCTCCTTTTAATAACATGACTGAATAGTATACGTTACTTTTAGCATAAATGCAAGCGCTGTTTATGAGGAAATGGCGAATCTTGTCGCCTAGTCATTCAGATTTTTCAAGAAATATGATAAAGTAGAGAGGAGATAAAGGAGGCAATCATAATGATTTTTGATACACATACACATTTGAATGCAGAACAATTTAATGATGATATTCCAGAAACGATTGCACATGCCCAAAAATTGGGTGTTACAGAGATGGCCGTGGTCGGTTTTGATGAACCAACGATTGAAAAATCTCTTTTACTTAGTCAGGAATATGCCAATATTTATAGTATCATTGGTTGGCATCCAACAGAAGCGGGTAGCTATACGCCAGAGGTTGAACGACGATTACAAGAACAATTAACGTTGCCAAAAATTGTCGCATTAGGTGAAATCGGTCTTGATTATTACTGGATGGAGGATCCTAAAGAGGTGCAAGAAAAAGTCTTTCGCCGTCAAATTGCGATTGCTCGGGAAATGAATTTACCGTTTAGTGTGCATACGAGAGAGGCATTAGAAGATACCTATCGAATTTTAAAAGATGAAAAAATTTCAGATATTGGTGGAATCATGCATAGTTTCAGTGGTGATGCCGAGTGGATGAAGAAATTTTTAGATTTAGGTTTGCATATTTCTTTTAGTGGAGTCGTAACGTTTAAAAAGGCGTTGGATGTTCAAGAAGCGGCGATGGCGGTACCACTTGAACGAATGTTGGTGGAAACAGATGCACCCTATTTAGCCCCTGTTCCTTATCGTGGTAAACGGAATGAACCAGGCTATACGCGATACGTAGTGGAAAAAATTGCTGAATTACGACAACTAACCTTTGAAGAAGTGGCAGAACAAACGAGAGTCAACGCTCATCGCTTGTTTCGGATAGATAAATGAAAGAAAAAATGAAAGTTGCAGAAATCATTGTCGTTGAAGGAAAAGACGACACACGCCGCATTCAAGAGGTAGTTGCAGCGGATACGATTGAAACGATTGGCTCTGCTATCAATGATGAAATTTTGACACAAATTGAACACGCACAAGAAACGAGAGGCGTGATTATTTTTACAGATCCAGACTATTCGGGCGAAAAAATTCGTAAAACAATAATGGAAGTTGTCCCTGATGCAAAGCATGCTTTTTTATCAAGAAAAGTTGCAGTGCCTAAAAAAAATGGTGGTAGCCTAGGGGTTGAACATGCTAGTGATGAAGCAATTATTGAAGCCTTAAAAAAAGTCGTAACACCTGTTCAAGCTGGTGAAGACTATCAAGAAATTCCTAGACAAACACTAGTTGAATATGGTTTAATAGCGGGAGCAAATGCCAAAAAATACCGTGAATTATTAGGAGATGACCTAAGAATTGGCTATACAAATAGCAAACAGTTAGTCAAACGGTTAAGCATGTTTCGGATTACAGAAGCAGAATTGAAAGAAAGCATGACACGTATTTTAAAAGAACTTGCAAACGAAGAATAACTACATGGAGGAACAAGCGTGACGGACTATAAAGAAATTGCCACACCATCCAGAACCAAAGAAATACTAAAAAAGCATGGATTTTCATTTAAAAAGAGTTTAGGTCAAAATTTTTTGACAGAGCCTAATATTTTAAGAAAAATTGTAGAAACAGCGGGAATTAATCAGCAGACAAATGTTGTCGAAGTCGGGCCTGGAATTGGTGCATTAACAGAGCAATTAGCGATGAACGCGGCACAAGTTGTGGCTTTTGAGATTGATGATCGCTTGATTCCTGTCTTAGCAGATACCTTAAGTCGCTATGATAATGTAACAGTGGTGCATCAAGATGTTTTAAAAGCTGATTTGGTCGAGACAACCAACCAAGTTTTTCAAGAGAAGTATCCGATTAAAGTGGTGGCTAACCTACCTTACTATATTACTACGCCAATTATGATGCATTTTTTAGAATCTTCTTTAGATGTAGCTGAAATGGTTGTGATGATGCAAAAAGAGGTCGCTGATCGAATTGCTGCTAAACCAGGAACGAAAGCTTATGGTTCATTATCAATTGCTGTCCAATATTTTATGGAAGCAAGTGTCGCCTTTATTGTGCCAAAAACAGTTTTTGTGCCGCAGCCCAATGTTGACTCGGCGATTATTAAATTGACACGCCGTGCTACACCAGCAGTGACAGTGACCAATGAAAAAGAATTTTTCAAATTAACCAAAGCCAGTTTCCAATTAAGACGTAAAACATTGTGGAATAACTTAACGCATTTTTATGGGAAAGATGAACAAACGGTGGCTTGGCTAAAAGAGAGCCTAGCTGAAGCAGAAATTGATCCTTCTAGACGTGGTGAAACATTGTCTTTAGAAGAATTCGCTCGTTTAAGTAATGCTTTAGAAAAAAATAAACCAGTATAAAAAAGAACTTTCTGTTATTTATGAGAAATAACAGAAAGTTCTTTTATGTGTCTTGACACATTGCGGCTGTTCAGCTACACTTGAGAAAAACAAAAGGTGTCATGACACCTTTAGGAGGCAGTTTTAATGAAAACAAACTCAGTAAAACGTTTAACAATTTCAGCACTTTTAATTGCAATGGGGATTATCATTCCAATGGTTATGCCAAGAATTACCATTGGTCCAGCCAGTTTTACGTTAGCAAGTCACGTCCCAGTTTTTATTGCCATGTTTATTTCTCCAGTGGTGGCAATTGCGGTTAGTCTAGGAACAGGTTTTGGTTTTTTCTTATCCGCAACACCGATTATTGCTTTGCGGGCCTTATCTCATTTGATTTTTGCAGTCATTGGCGCAGTGATTTTACAAAAGCATCCAGAAATTTTAATCAATAAAGAGGGGAAATTCACTTTATTAAATGGGAAATTACAGTTGTTTAACGTGGGAATTGGAGTGATTCATTCCGCTGCCGAGCTAGTGGTTGTTTCTGTATTTTACACAATGGGCAACTTGCCAGGAACCTATTATACAGCTGGCTTCATGTATTCTATTTTTCTTTTGATGGGCGTTGGTGGATTAATTCATAGTTTGGTGGATTTCAGTATTGCCTACTTTTTAGCAAGTACCTTAAGTAAACATGTAGATATTCCAACTTTTACAGAAGCGAAACAACCCAAAGTGATAAAGAAGAAGGTTAAATTAGCATAAAGAGAAACAATCGAGGCATCCGTCACAATTACGGATGCCTCGAGATTTTTTTATTTAATGACTTCTTCTGTTTGAGGGTCGAAGAAATGTCCTTTGTTAATATCAAAAGCTAAGTCAATCATTTCACCAGGATGGTGGAAGTCACGAGCATCTACTTTTGAGATAAACTCTGTATCACCAATTTTTGTATAAAGCATGGATTCAGCCCCTAATAATTCAGAAACAACGACTTCAGATTTAATCACTGCATCTTTCATTGCCGTTAAAGCCACTTGTTCGCTATGAATATCTTCTGGACGAATACCGAAAATTAATTCTTTGCCTTCATAACCATGTTCAACAAGCTCTTTGTTTCTTCCTTCAGGAATTGCTAGCTTTAAGCCATGTTGGTTAGAAATAACCCCATTGTTTAAGGTAACTTTGAAGAAATTCATGGCAGGTGAGCCGATGAACCCAGCTACGAACATATTTTTTGGTGTATTGTAAACTTCTTTTGGTGAACCAATTTGTTGAATAAAGCCATCTTTCATAATTACGATTCGATCAGCCATGGTCATCGCTTCGGTTTGGTCATGTGTCACATAAATTGTCGTAGTTTCTAAACGTTGGTGTAGTTTAGCGATTTCAGCACGCATGGCTACACGTAATTTTGCATCCAAGTTTGATAAAGGTTCATCCATTAAAAAGACTTTGGCATCACGGACAATTGCCCGGCCAAGTGCAACACGTTGGCGTTGTCCACCAGAAAGCGCCGCAGGTTTACGTTGTAAGTACTCTGTTAAGCCCAGAATATCCGCAGCATTTTCCACCCGTTTTTTAATTTCAGCTTTATCATATTTTCTTAGTTTTAAACCAAAAGCCATGTTATCAAAAACAGTCATATGCGGATAAAGCGCATAGTTTTGGAAAACCATGGCAATATCACGATCTTTCGGTGCAACGTCATTCATGACTTTGTCCCCAATTGATAATTCACCTTCAGTAATATCTTCTAAGCCAGCAATCATGCGCAATGTTGTTGATTTACCGCAACCAGAAGGTCCGACAAAGACGATAAATTCACGGTCTGTAATTTCTAAGTTAAAATCTGTAACAGAATAATGTTCTGCATTGTCATATTTTTTATACACATTTCTAAGCGCCATTTCCACCATTTGATACGTCACTCTTTTCTTTTTGATTTGTTACTCATAGTTTAAATGAAAACGCTATCTTTCGGCAAGGGAGAGTTGCACAAGAAAAAGAAGACTTTTTCGTCAAGGTGACAAAGGGCAAACACTCTCAGCGGATTTATCGATAAACTTTTGTTATAATATAACAAAGACAGGAGTTGGATAACATGAAAATCGCTTTAATCGCTCATGATCGTAAAAAAACATTAATGATCAAACTAGCAACCGCTTATAAACATATTTTAGAAAAACATGAATTGTATGCAACAGGAACGACAGGCATGAAAGTGATGGAAGCAACTGGCTTACCCGTGCATTGCTTTAAATCGGGGCCATTAGGTGGGGATCAACAGATTGGCGCAATGATATCAGAAGACAACATTGATTTAGTTATTTTTTTAAGAGATCCTCTTTCCGCGCAACCGCATGAACCAGACGTGACGGCTTTGATTCGTCTAAGTGATGTCTATGAAATTCCTTTAGCGACCAATATCGGCAGTGCTGAAATTCTTTTGAGAGGTGTCGAGGCGGGGTTTGCGGACTTCCGTGAGGTTATCCATGAAGGGGATCGTCGACCGTTAGCTTTTTAGAGAACCTTAATGGTTATTTTGACTATTTTGTGGTATATTTTATGAGGACTTTTGTCCAAATAAAATAACAGAGTAGGAGACAAAGCGTTAAGTGCTAAAAGGATGGGATGTTGCCTTTTGGACGAAGAACATAAACAGTGTGTTGCTAGAAAGCAAAGGTTCTTACTTTGCTTATCATCAGAACAACACGTTCAGCTTTTTAATGTTCGCGGTTTTGTTTTCGCATTCGCTGCATGGTTCGTCATGTAGCAGCTCTTAGAGGAGATGCTAAAAATGACAAAGAAAAAATTTGGCACAAAATCCATTGCGTTAATGGGCGTACTCATTGCGGTGGTCGTTGTCTTTTCACGCTTTTTTGCGTATGAAACAACGTTTTTAAAAATCAGTTTCACGTTTATTCCAGAATCATTGATTGGGATGATTTTCGGACCTTTTTGGGCTGGAATCGGCACGGCGGTGGCTGATGTGGTAGGAATGCTGCTTTTTCCAAAAGCAGGCTATTTTCCTGGGTTTACTTTAAATGCCTTTTTGGCTGGTGCTATTTATGGTTATTTCTATTATAAGAAAGAAATGACATGGCAACGAGTGATTTTGGCGACATTGTTGGTCACCGTTTTAATTAATATCATTTTAACTCCTTTGTGGTTAAGTTTAATGTATGGCGTCAATCTAGCAAATTTTGCTTGGTGGGTGCCACGCTTAATTAAAACAGTTATTTTCTTTCCTATTCAAGTAATTGCCACTTATTATTTAGGCAATAAAATTCCCTTTAAACGTTTATTTGGAAAACCATTATCTGAATTAGATCAATAAATTTAAAATTAAAAGAGTCACTTTTCATCATCCCAGAAAAGTGACTCTTTTTTATTGTGCTTTTTGATTAAACTGCGCTTCGTAAAGGTCACGATAATAACCCTGTTCTTTTTGCAATAATTCGTCATGGGTGCCAATTTCAACTACTTGACCATTGTCCATAACTAGAATTTTTTCAGCACTTTTGATTGTTGCTAAGCGATGGGCAATAACAAAACTGGTCCGGCCAGTCATCATTTGTAAAAAAGCATCCTGAATTTTTTGCTCGGTCAATGTATCAACTGAACTGGTCGCTTCATCTAAAATAAGCATCGGCGGATTACTAATCATCGTGCGTGCAATAGTCATTAATTGTCGTTGTCCTTCAGAAATTTTAACGCCTTGGGAACCAATCTCGGTATCTAGTCCTTGAGGTAAACGCATGACGAAATCAAAAATATGGGCTTTTTTCATGGCTTCTATAATTTCTTCGTCAGAGGCTTCGGGATTTCCGTACGTTAAATTTTCCCGAATGGAGCTATCGAATAGCCAAGTATCTTGGAGAACCATACCAAAACTTTTTCGTAAGCTATCCCGAGTAATTTGAGTAATGTCGTGAGTATCAACCGTAATTTGACCATGGTCGACCTCGTAAAAGCGCATTAACAAATTCACTAATGTTGATTTACCCGCACCGGTTCGCCCAACAATGGCAATTGTTTCTCCTGGTTCAGCAATTAAATTAAAGTTTTCGATTAAAGGTCGCGTCGGCGTGTAAGAAAAATCAACGTCTTTAAATTCAACACGGCCTCGCGCTTCTTTCAAAACAATTGCGTTCGGGGCATCAGGACGTTCAACTGGTTGATCCATCATATCAAAAGTACGTTCCAATCCAGCTAAGGCTGCTTGGATTTGGTTGGTGATTCCTGAGAGTTCAATAAAAGGTTTAGAAAATTGACTAGAGTAAATGGTGAAACTGGAAATAACACCAACTGTGACTAAAGGATTGCCACTTAAAACTAACAAGCCACCGACTAATCCAATCGATAAATAAGATAAATGGTCGATAAATCGAGAAAGTGGGTTGGTTAAGGAGGAAGAAAACTGAGCCTTCTGTCCTTTTTCATACAACGTTTGATTCAATGCTTCAAATGTTTCTTGCGTAGCTTGTTCTTGTTGAAAGGCTTTAACAATTTTTTGGTTGCCAACCATTTCTGAAACGAAACCGGAAATTTCACCAACAATCGTTTGTTGTGCAGCAAAGTTTTTTTGTGAAGCTTTTGCAACAAGCCAGTTTACAATAAAAATAATCGGCGTACTGATAAGAACCACTAATGTGAGCAGGGGACTTAGCCGAATCATAAAGAGCAAAGCAACAACGACGGTGGCCATGCCGGAAAATAATTGGTTGAAGACAGCCGAGCAAGCCATTGAAATATTGTCAATATCGTTGGTAAAGCGACTGACGATATTTCCGTGTGATGTTTGGTCATAATAACTTAACGGTAATTGATTTAAATGGGCAAAGGCATCTTTTCTCAGCTGTGTGGTCGATAAATAAGACACGCGATTACCGAGACGTTGAATCAGCCATTGACTTAGAACGGTTACGAGTAAAATCCCTGCTAATAAACCTAAAATTTTGATGAGTTGCGCAGCATTGACTTGTCCTTTACCAACCATTGTATCAACGGATTTACCTATATAATAAGTCATGAGGACAGTCGAAAAACCACTGAGAATTCCTAGGATTAAGGCGCCGATAATTTCTTTTGGATAGCGTAGTAAATACGGCTTAAAACGTGAGAAGGCACCAAAATGAATTTTTTTAGTTTGCATGGGTATCCTCCTCCTGTGATGCAACGATTTCTTGATACTCTTTAGAAGAAGTAAGTAATTCTTCGTGGGTGCCAAGGCCAGCGACTTTTCCACTATCTAGGACTAAAATTTGATTCGCCGTAGCAATCGAACTCACGCGTTGTGAAATTAAAATAACGGTTGTCTCTGCTCGTTCTTTTTGTAAAGCACGGCGCAGATTCAAATCTGTTTGATAGTCGAGGGCACTCAAGGAATCATCTAAAATAAGTAAATGTGGTTTCCTAATCAAGGCACGGGCAATGGTCAACCGTTGTCTTTGTCCACCAGAAAAGTTTTTTCCGCCTTCGTTAACAGGCGTGTCTAACCCTTGGTCTAATTGTTCAACAAATTCTTTACATTGGGCGATAGCTAATGCTTCCCAACAGTCTTCATCAGTTGCATTTGGTTTGCCCCATTGTAAGTTTTCTCGAATAGTCCCTGTAAATAAGACGGCAGTTTGTGGGACACTTGCCACTTGTTGGCGTAAAGTAAAGAGCGGCCAATCGCGCACATTTATACCATTAATAAAAAGGTTTCCTGCACTCACATCATAAAATCTGGGAATGAGTTGGGTTAAGGTACTTTTCCCGCTGCCGGTAGGTCCTGTGATGCCGAGAATTGAGCCTTTAGGAATCGTAAAATTGATATTTTCCAAAGCCAAACCGGCCTCTGGTTCATAGCGAAAATCTACATGGTCAAAGGTAATATCACCAAATTGTGGCGATGTTTTTGCTGATTCTGGTGTATCTGTTAACTGACTTTCTACAGTTAAAACCTCATTGACACGGTTTGCGGAAGCGGCGGCTCGCGTAAAAATTACCACGAGATTAGAAGCAACAATTAAAGCGAGCATCATTTGATTCATATAATTGATCAATGCTAAAACTTCCCCTTGTTGCAGAGAACCAAAAGAAACTTTTAAGCCACTAAAATAAAGTAAAAATAAAATTCCAACATTCATAATCAAAGTGGTTAAAGGCGTTAATAAAGCAGAGACATTCGATACACGAATGTAAATATCGCCTAAATCATCTGAAGCTTTATCAACATGTCGTTGCTCTGTTTCCTTTCTAGCAAACGCACGGATCACACGGACACCGCTTAAGTTTTGGCTGATTTGACGGTTTAACCGATCCAAATATTCTTGGACTTTTTGATATAAAGGCACAGTCACTTTAATGATAATAAAGAGAATAAGGCTAAAAATTGGTAAAAGTAATAGGAAAAGAAAGCCCATCTGCACGTCAATGTAAAAAGCCATGACCACAGAACCGATACTTAAAAAAGGTGTCCGAATGACCAACCGAATAAACATCGCTAAAGCCAATTGAAGCTGGTTGATATCGTTTGTGATCCGGGTGATGAGGGTATCTGTACCAAAACTATTCAATTCTTTGTGTGAAAGCTGATTAATTTTCTTCATTAATTGATTTCTTAGCTCCGTCCCAAAACCTTGCGAAGCGACTGAAGCATAATATTGACAAATCATGACAAAAAATAAACCAACTAACGACATAACAAGCATCCAGAGGGCCATTTCTATGACAGTCTGTCGGTCGTTTTGCCGAATACCGACATCGACTAAGTGAGCCATGAATAAGGGCAAGACTAACTCGAAACAAGCTTCTAAAAATTTGAAGACTGGACCGAGGATAATTTGTTTTCGATAATTTTTTGCGTATTTCAATAAACCAAACATAAGATTCCTCCCTTTGCTGCTCTCATTGTAGCCTAATCTTTCAATGAAAGAAAGTTGTTCGCTACATTTTCTCAACTTCTGTTAAAATAGAAGAAAAGAGCAAAGAAGTGGAGTGTGACAGAAACGTGGAAAAAATGAGTCAGATTATTTTGTTATTTTTTATTTATTCCTTTATCGGCTGGTTATGGGAAACGGTGTATTGTTCATTAAAAGCCAAAAAATTTGTTTATCGAGGATTTTTGGTAGGGCCCTATTGTCCTATTTATGGATTTGGGGTCTTAAGCGTTCTCTATTTTGTGGAACCCTTTGAAAACAATCTCTTGGTATTGTATGTCGGATCGGCTGTTTTAGTGACAATTTTAGAATATGTCACTAGTTATGGCTTGGAAAAACTGTTCCATGCCTCTTGGTGGGATTATCATGATGTACCTTTTAATTTAAACGGTCGCGTGGCTTTACCAGTTTCTCTTTTTTGGGGATTGGGTTGTGTCTTGATTGTCAAAGTTATTCAACCAGAAATCGCCAAAGTTGTCAGCTTTTTACAAGCAACCTTTGGCAACTACTTAGCCCTTTGCATAGTGATTGTAATGGGGCTTGACTTAATTTATACGTTGCTGAACATGCAAGGTTTCAAAAAACTTATTACCGAGATGGGCCAAACGTTGGAAACGAACCAACAAGAATTTAAGCAACGGTTGAACACAAAAATGGAAATCGCTACAGCTGATTGGCAGAAGTTAAAAGAACGAACCAAAAAAGAGCATTTCCAAAATCGGTTAAATTTCCAACAACGTCGTTTTATTAACAATTACCCAAAACTAACTTTAAAAAACATTAAAAATTCCAAAGAAGTTCGGCATCTCTTAGAAGATTTGAAGAAAAAGGGCCAATAATTAACAAAAAATATTACAAAATATTTCAATCAATGGTCTAATGGGATGAAAAAAAGAAAAATCGTCAAAAGCTAGTTTTTAAGGCGTCTTAAGAAATTCTTAAAGAATTGAGATAGAAATGGACTAATGAATAAACGCAGGATAAAAAAAGAGTTGCATTTAAATTGTAACAAATTGTAACGCAATTGAAATAAAACAAGCCCTCCTGACTAGTATAATGAGTAGGTGTTTTAGATAAGTTAGGAAAGGTGTTGGATTTAGTGAAGGTTAAAAAGTTGATACCATTTTTAACAACAATGATGCTTATCAATTTTGGACTTCCAGTCGCTGCGGCAGCAGAATCACTTGATTCGTTGCAAGAAAAAGAAGCGCAAGCGAAACAATCTGGGGAGTTAATTAGTAAAGAAATCAATTCAGCCTTAGACGATGTAAATGCTAAATATGCGGAAATCGAACGTTTAAAAACGCAAATTTCAAAAGCGGAAGATACGTTGAAAACTTCGAAAGAGGAAATAGAAAAAACAGAAAAAAATATTTCTCGTCGTAAAGAAGCTGTTGGCGATCGTATGAAGGATATTCAATTAAATGGCGACCAACGTACTTGGCAAGCCTTATTAGATGCAGAAAATTTATCAGATTTCTTTAATCGGGCCTACGCCATGACCGTTTTACAAAACTTTGAACGGGAAAAGATTGAAAGCTTAACTAGCGAAAAAGAAAAGTTAGCTGCATTACAAGAAAAAGTTGAAAATACGCAAACAACTTTAAAACAAAATGAAGAGAAATTACAAGTTGAAGCTTCTTCAATGAATAATAAAGTCTCTGAGTTAAAAGAAAAAATGGCGAATAATGAAGAATTATTGGCTCAAATTTCGACAGACAAACAAAAAGAGCAACAACGCTTAGTCAGCGAAAAAGCAGCAGATGAGGCACAGAAAAAACGTGCGGCAGAAACTGCCAAAGCAGAAGCAGCGAAGAAACAAGCAGCTGCCGACAAACAAGCGCAAGCAGATGCGGCGGCTAAACTAGAAGCCGAAGCTGCTGAAGAGTCAAGCAGTCAAGCATCAAGCTCTTCTACAAGTACGGAAAGCAGTAGCACTGAATCTTCAAGTTCAGCTAGTTCATCCGAATCGTCATCAACGCCAGAATCATCGACAGGCGAATCATCAACACCAGGAACTGGCTCTGGTCGTGTGCTTCAGATGGAATCAACTGCTTATTCTTGGCGCGAAGCTGGTGCAAGTAATCTAAGTGCTACTGGTATTGACTTAAGTAAAGAAAGCAATGTAGTTGCAGTCGATCCAAGTGTAATTCCTCTAGGTTCATTAGTGAAAGTCTCTGGTTATGGCTTTGCTATTGCTGGAGATACAGGTGGCGCTATTCAAGGAAATATTATTGATGTTCATTTTGATTCAGTAGACCAATGCCGTCTTTGGGGACGACGTCAGGTTACAGTAGAAATTCAATAATAAATTTGTTATACTAAAGACAAGATAAAAGGAATTGGCTAAGTCAGTAATGATAGTAGCCAGTTCTTTTTTAGTTAAATGTAAAGGAGAATTACAATGATTCGCTCGGCAACAAAAGAAGACGGTCAAGCGATTGCTCGGCTGGTCTTAGTTATTTTAAAAGATATGGAGTTACCAATTTTAGAAGAAGTCTCAGAAGAACAAATGATTGACCTGTTAGCAGAGGCAACGGCGTATCCAACCTATCGCTATGGCTATCAACGAATTTTAGTTTATGAACATGCAGGTGAAGTTGCAGGGATTGCTGTCGGCTATCCTGCAGAAGATGAAAAGATTATTGATGAACCTTTAAGAGAAGTCTTTAAAAAACATGGCTTAGCAGAAGATGTTCGGCTATTTATTGAAGAAGAAACCTTGCCTAATGAATGGTATTTAGACACGATCTCTGTGGATGAACGTTTCCGTGGAATGGGAATTGGTTCTAAGTTATTAGATGCTTTACCTGAAGTAGCCAAAGCTAGCGGGAAGCAAGCCTTGGGTCTAAATGTTGATTTTGACAATCCAGGGGCGAGAAAGTTATACGCAAGTAAAGGCTTTAAAGATGTCACAACAATGACTATTAGTGGTCACTTGTACAATCATATGCAAAAAGAAGTGTAAAAATAACGAAGCTAAAGTCAATCACTTTAGCTTCGTTATTTTTCATTAATCCGTTAAAGGATCAAAATCTAATCCAAAATCATCGGAAGTTTTTTGTTTTTTCTTATTATATAACCAGTAGTCAAGGACAGCTGCTATGCAGATGCACAACGGTGCGTCCTTATCATTGGCAACAGTTAAAACAAAATAGTCGCCTGTACAAAGCATGGTTTTATCCATTGACATGATTTTTTTATGGACTTGATAAATTGAATATTGGTGCGCTTTGATATCCCCAACAACTGCCCAGTGAAGGCCTTGAACATAATAGAAATCAGCATTCAAATTGAACAGTTTCCGTAGAGTACCCACTTTTTCAAAACGCTGATATAACTCAAATCGTGTGCCAAAAGTCCAAGAAACTTGTTTAATACTGGCTAAAATTTCTCCGTTCATTGCATATAAAGAAAGCGCATCTCCTCGTGTGCCCCAGCGCCCCACCAATAGAAAAAGTGAACGGCCTGCTTGGTCTTTCACGATGGTTCGCGTAACTTTTCCTAACTGTTGTTCTTGAATAAAAAATTCAGACACGACACGATCTCCTTTCTATATATAAATGAGTGCTGTAACTGGTAGTGCTTATTACAAATCTTCTCTTATTGCACGCAGGATGGCTTCGCCAACACCATTTTCTAAATTAGTGGCTGTTTCATATTTAGCGTATTCTTTTAATTCCAGTTCGGCATTGCCCATTGCAAAACTTACCCCAGCCCATTGAATCATGCTGACGTCATTTAAATTATCACCAATAGTCATGACTTGTTCAGCGGGAATCCCACGTTCTTTAGCGACGCGCGCAACTGCAATCCCTTTTTGTGCTAGGCGGTGGTTAATTTCAATATTATTAAGCGCAGAAGAGGTAACAACCAAATCATCTAGTTCTTCTACTTCCATCCCAGCAGGGCCTAATACTTTCGGCCCATCCATACTGAAGCCAATAATTTTAAGGACTTCAATCGAATCATCTTTTAAAATGTCGTCTAAACGATCAACATAGGTAATATGCAATAAAGATAGGTGTGCTGAAGCCATGGCAATCGCCACTTTATAAGTTAAATGGGGCATGGATTCTGCAATATGAGCGGCAAAGTTTTCAATTCTTTTTTCTTGATGTTCAGAAAAAATACCTTTATTTGTAGAGATTTCATAGTAAACATTGTGTTGACTCAAAATAGTTAGTACTTCTGTTACTGTTTCTTTTTCGATCCCAGCCGTGAAAAGTGAGTGTCCATCTTTGTCGAACACTTGGGCGCCGTTTAAAGTAATCATAGCGCAGTCAATTCCAGCTTCTTCTAACGCGGGTTTCGCTTCGGTATATGCGCGGCCAGTAGCAACCATAAATTCGATTCCTAAACGTTCCGCTTCGCGAATTGCTGAAGCGTTATCATTTGTGATGCTCATTTTTGCATCTAAAAGTGTTCCATCCATATCTGAAGCAATTAATTTAATCATCGATTCTCTACACCTCATTATCTATTTAAAGCTTACCTATAGTTTACCACGTTTTTCCAAGAGAAAGTACCCAGAAATTTCTTGTCAGGTTTGGAGAAATTCGTTATGCTTAGAGAGCGAAGGAGTGAGCATTATGAAAGAAATTATTCACAATAGTTGGCAAACCGTTTTATCTGCTGAATTTGAAAAACCATATTATCAAGAATTGCGGGAATTTTTGAAAAAAGAATATCAGACACAAACGATTTATCCAGATATGTATCATTTATTTTCAGCGTTAGAACTAACCCCTTTTGAAGAAGTAAAAGTAGTAATTTTGGGACAAGACCCATATCATGGACCCAATCAAGCACACGGATTAAGTTTCTCTGTCCAGCCAGGTGTGAAAGTGCCGCCATCTCTTGTGAATATTTACAAAGAATTACAAGCTGATTTAGGGTACCAACCCGTCAACCATGGCTTTTTAGAAAGCTGGGCTAAACAAGGCGTGTTGTTATTAAATACTGTGTTGACCGTTCGGGCAGGTCAAGCCTATTCCCATCGAGGTAAAGGGTGGGAGCAACTGACAGATGTCATTATCGAAAAGTTGAATGAGCGTGAAAAACCCGTTGTTTTCATTTTATGGGGACGTCCAGCTCAAGAAAAAATTAAAATGATTGATATGACTCGGCATGTGATTATCAAATCGCCACATCCAAGTCCATTGTCAGCGCATCGTGGTTTTTTTGGCTCACGTCCGTTTTCTCAAGCGAATGCCGCTCTAGAACGTTTAGGGGAAACGCCGATTGATTGGCAACTTCCTGAAACAGTGTAATGTAACAGCACAATCTGTTATAGTGTAGAAGAGTTAGTTTGTGAAAAGTTTATCGGATTATTGGTTTTTTTGACTAATACAGCTAGAAAAAACTGTTATTTTCATTGAGAATAGTGTATGATGGATTTTGTAAATATAAAACTGGAGGGTTTATCGTGGAATTATTCGATAGCTTAAAATTTAAAGTCGTACGCCGTAATATCAAAATTGTTTTCCCTGAAGCAACAGATCCTAGAATCTTAGGTGCTGCTGCCCGCTTAAAATCTGATGAATTAGTAGAACCAATCTTAATTGGTGATCCAACAGATATCGCAAATGCTGCTATGGCTCGTGGAATCAACACATCAAACTTTATTATTATCAATCCAAATGATTATGAAAAATGGGATGAAATGGTCGAAGCATTTGTTGAACGCCGTAATGGAAAAGCTACTAAAGAAGATGCTGAAAAAATCTTAAAAGATGTCAACTATTTCGGTACTATGTTAACTTACATGGGTATTGCTGATGGTATGGTTAGTGGTGCTATCCACTCAACAGGTGATACAGTTCGCCCTGCGTTACAAATCATTAAAACAAAACCAGGCGTGAGCCGTACAAGTGGTGCTTTCTTAATGATTCGTGGTCGTGACCAAGAAAGATATTTATTCTCAGACTGCGCGATTAACGTGAACCCAACTGCACAAGAATTAGCTGAAATTGCTGTTGATAGTGCCAAAACAGCTGAATTATTTGACATTGAACCAAAAGTTTCATTGTTAAGTTTTTCAACAAAAGGTTCTGCAAAAGCACCAGAAGTAACAAAAGTTGCTGAAGCTACAAAAATTGCGCAAGAATTAGCACCTGAATATGCGATTGATGGTGAATTACAATTTGATGCTTCTTATGTATCTTCTGTCGCACAATTAAAAGCGCCTAACTCAAAAGTTGCTGGAGAAGCAACAGTCTTTGTATTCCCAGATTTACAATCAGGAAATATTGGCTACAAAATTGCTCAACGTTTAGGTAACTTTGAAGCAATTGGCCCAATCTTACAAGGATTGAACAAACCAGTTTCTGATTTATCACGTGGTGCAAACGAAGAAGATGTTTATAAATTATCAATCATTACAGCTGCTCAAACATTAATGAACGACTAATTAACTATGTCAAAGCATGATAAATAAGCAAAGTAGAAGTTGAGGTTCCCAAGACACTTGGGCCTCAACTTTATTTTTTTGAAGCTGCCACTAGTCAACTTATTGAATTTTCGGTATACTTTCATACATAGATTCTTGCAGATGGGAGGCAAAAAAATGAATATTGTCCTGAACAATCCATTGGAAACAGAAGCAATTGCTAAAATCATTGGACAAAAGGCACAAGCTGGTGATGTAATTGTCCTGACTGGTGATTTAGGGGCCGGTAAGACGACAATGACGAAAGGGATTGCTTTAGGATTAGGCATTTCCCAAATGATTAAAAGTCCCACCTATACGATTATCCGCGAATATCCACAAGGACGACTTCCGTTATACCATATGGATGTTTACCGTGTTGAAGAGGGTGCGGATGAATTAGGGTTAGATGAGTATTTTGAAGGAGATGGGCTATCCGTTGTAGAATGGGGCAGCTTGATTGAAGAAGAATTGCCAGAAGATTATTTAGAAATTATTTTAAATATAGATTCTCAAGAAGCTGACAAGAGAGTTCTTGAATTCCGCGGAACTGGTCCATTGGCAGAAGAAAGAATAGCAGAGATTCTGAAAACGTGGGAGGCTCGCGAATATGTCTGAACAAACATTTTCTATTCGAGAAGCAGTGCCTACTGATGCGGATCAATTACTATCTGTGATGTCAAAAATTGGGAGTGAAACGCCCTATTTGGTAATGGATGAGCGAGGAATGGCCATGACGACAACAGAATTGGCTGAAAATCTAGCAACACTCTATGAATCGCCAAATAATGTTTTATTGGTGGCATTAGCGGGAGAAGCGATCATTGGGACCGCATCTGTGTCTGCTTCTTCTAAAAAGCGGATGGAGCATATTGGTGAAATCGGCATTAGTATTTTAAAACAGTACTGGGGCTATGGACTGGGCAGTATCCTGATGGAAGAACTTATTCGCTGGGCGCATGAAAGTCATGTTATTCGTCGCTTGGAATTAACGGTACAGGATCGTAATCAACGAGCGATTCATGTCTATAAAAAATTAGGGTTTGAAACAGAGGCAATTATGCCTCGGGGCGCCAAAACAGACCAAGGTGAATTTTTAGATGTTCATTTAATGCGTTTGCTGATTGATTAATTATTGGTTAATAATTTTAATTTCTTAAATAATCGAACGATAATTGCATGAAAAAACAAAATTTTCGCAATTATCGTTTGTTTCATATTTATTTTTCTGATATTTTTGTTATAATTATAGAAGAATTTAACGAAAAAATGAAAATTTATTTTGGGAAGGAATGTAAGAAATGGCGAAGGCAACGAAAATGAATGTTAACTATCGAGAGTCGATCTTGGATCGTGCGTATCGTTTAGAGCTAATAAAAAAAGATGAGTATGCAAAACATCAAGAAAAATTATCATTATTAAATGAAAAATTGTCTGACGGGGAACCAGCTCAATTTGATGCAAAAGAAGAAACGTTTTGGAAAAAAATTTCGCAAAAAGTTATTTTATAAAAGTAATACATACGAATAAGAGCGTACACATAGAAAGAAGCGTAAGCAGTGTTAAACTGCTTACGCTTCTTTTTTAATGAATAGGAATAACTGTTTCACGCTTAATTAATTTGTGAGGAATAACGAGACGGACACCATTCGTCAATTCTTCGTGGATTAATTCATATAATTTTTTCATCGCCATTCGACCTAATTCTGACGTGTCGATGTCAATACTTGTTAGATAAGGATGTGTCAATGTTGAAAAGATTGAGTTGTTAAAACTAATAATGGATAACGTTTCAGGAACTTGATAACCATAGATTTGCGCAAGTTGCATCGTCCGCAAAGCAAAGATATCATCAATCACCACCAACGCCGTGGCATTATTTTGATGAAGAATATCATCGAAAGCCATGTAATCTTCAGGTTTTTCTAACGCAACGCTTGGTAAAACAGTTAATCCTTGCATCATCATTGCTTTTTGATAACCAAAGTAACGTTCAAAGTACAAACTTTCATGCGTTGTATTGGTCACAAATAAAATATTTTTATGGCCGTTTTCAATTAAAAATTCCGTCGCTTGTTTCCCTAATAATTGATTATCATTATCCACGTAAACTATTTCCGTTTCATGTTGGTAAGGTTGACCGATTAAAGTAAAGGGAATGTTGTTTTCGTATAAGTAATCAATGACGGGGTCCTTACTATCTGAATACACAAGAATAAAACCGTCCACTTGTTTTTGAAGATGCATTCTTTTAACGTTTTCCAATAGTACATCAAAACTTTTGGCAGTTGCAATAGCAGTAGTCATATCGTAAAGACGGGCTTCCTCGTTGATGGCTTCCATAATTTCTAAATAAAATGGATTCCCTAACCGTTCTTTCGAATCTAAAGGAGGTAAAATTACGCCAATGGCACTTGAAATTCGTTTACCCAAATTCCGTGCCGTCATATTTGGCACATAGCCTAAGTCATCCATGACTTTTCGCACTTTCTTTTTTGTCGATTCAGAAATACTTGGATGATCGTTAATGACACGCGAAACGGTTGAGGTTGCAACCCCCGCTTTCTTAGCGACATCTTTTACTGTAATTGCCATTTTTGCCACGCCTTTCTTAGTGATTATAGAAGGTTAAATTGATAAACCGTTTGGTAGGTTTGCTTTTTATTAGCTGGTAATAAAATAGAGCCCCACTGAGGATGATGAACAATGTCTGGATACTCTTGTGGTTCAATTGCTAAGCCATAGTTTGAATGCATCGCTTGTCCATTAATAGAAAATGGAGCCTCAAAACCAGTCGTAGAAAATAATACCATACTTTGGTTCGTTGTTGCTATCGTCATTTTTCTTCCAGAAGTAGGTTCTTGTAAGCATAATTGTGGCTGTCTTAAGTCAGAGCCAACTAAGGGGAAAACATCATCTAACCCGGTTGGATAGCGTTGGAGGATTGTTTCGATAGGTGTCAGTTCATTAAAACGTATGGATAGTTCAGAAGCTGGTAAAATCCGTCCAGTAGGCAGCTTATTATCGTCTAATTCTAACATACCTTGACAGTTCAAAGATAGCAAATGTGACAGAATGTCTAACTTTCCATCGCCAGATAAATTAAAGTAGGCGTGGTTTGTAGGATTAAAAAGTGTTTCCTGTTTACTCCGTCCAGTACTGATCATTCGTAAATGATTATCCTCTAGCTGATAAGTGATGGTGGCCTCAATTGGTCCAGGATAGCCAGAAATGGTATCGGTTAAATGAAAAGCAACGCCAATGATATCTTTTTTTTCAAAGGGCTCGACTGTCCAATATTGAAAAGACCACCCCTTTGAGCCACCATGGATATGATGACCGTCGCTATTTTGTTCTAATATTCCATTTTGCCAATGGCCATTACGAATACGTCCAGCAACTGGTCCAACAGTGGCGCCAAAAAAGCTTTGATCCTTTAATACATCTTGATACGAATCATACGATAAAAGGATATTTTCCCAATGATTATTTTTGTTTGGCATAAAAAGTTGATGGAGGCGCGCGCCATAATTGAGAAGAACGACTTCTAAAAAGTCGTTCTTCAAAGTAATTTTCTTTAAGTTTGTGTTTGGAATATCGGTTACGGTGATACGATTATCCTTCATGATCAAGCCACACTTTTTTTAAGTAATCAAACGTTAAAGCGCTCGTCTCTGGCACGATGGGCAACCCTTCGCCTAACTCTTCTTTGCGGCCAACGCCAACAGGTTGCGCTCCACTAGCAAGAATCGCTTGAATCCCAGCTTTGGCATCTTCAATGCCAAGACATTCTGCTGGTGTCAAATCAATTTCTTTCGCAGCTAAAATGAAAATATCTGGAGCGGGTTTGCCTGCCTGAACGTCTGCTGGATTAGCAATGGCATCAAAAAGGGGCGTCAATTGCATTTTTTCTAAAAGGAAAGGCCCATTTTTACTTGCAGAAGCCAAGGCGATTTTAATATTGGCTTCACGTAATTCCGTTAATAAAGAAAGAATTCCTGGATAGACATCTTCAGGCGTAATTGCTTGGATCATTTCCAAGTAATAATCGTTTTTCCGTTGCGCTAACTGGGCAAATTCTTCAGAAGAAAACGTGCCTTCTTTTTTTCCGTATTTTAACAGTAACTGCAGAGAATCTTCACGGCTTACACCTTTCAATTGTTCGTTGAAAACACGGTCAATGGAAATTCCAATTTCGTTCCCTAATTTTTTCCAAGCGTGGTAATGAAATTCTGCTGTATCAGTAATAACGCCATCTAAATCAAACAAAACGCCTTTAAACATGAACTTCTTCCTTTCTAATCGGTAAAACTAATCGATCTTTTAACGTGTATTTTTGATCGTAAACAGTTAATGGAATTGCAGGGCCGTCGAGTAAAGTGAAGGCCACTTGGTCTGCTGCAACTTCAACAAATAGTAAACGATTCCGATAATTAATGTGGAATGAGTAGGCTGTCCATGTCGCTGGTAAAAAGGGTGCAAATTTTAGTTGTTGATGGTCCGTTTTCATTTGGGCAAAACCTTGCACAATCGCTAGCCAACTACCAGTCATTGAGGTAATGTGTAAGCCATCTTCTGTATCATTATTGTAATTATCTAAGTCAAGGCGCGCTGTTCGTTGATACATTTCCACTGCTTTTTCTTCCATGCCTAATTCAGCAGCTAACACAGCATGAATGCTTGGTGAAAGAGAAGATTCATGGACAGTCATTGGTTCGTAAAAGTTAAAGTTCCGGCGTTTTTCTTCTAAAGAAAAGGCGTCATTGAAGAAATAAATTCCTTGAAGAACATCGGCTTGTTTAATGAAACAAGACCGTAAAATTTTATCCCATGACCAATGTTGATTTAAAGGCAGCTCACTAAGTGGTAAATCAGAAACAGGCATTAAATCTTTATCTAAGAAAGTGTCATGTTGTACAAAAATGCCTAATTCATTATCCACTGGGAAGTACATATTTTCTACAATGTCTGCCCATTTAGCTAATTCGTCGTCTGCAATTTTGAGCGTTGTTTCTTCTTGGAATTTTAAATAAGACTCACGGGTGTAACGTAGAACCCACGCAGCGATGGTATTGGTATACCAGTTATTATTGATATTATTTTCATATTCATTTGGCCCCGTTACGCCATGAATCATATATTGTTTATGACGTTGGGAGAAGTGGACCCGATCTGCCCAAAAACGAGCGATTGCTACAAGTACTTCTAGACCAGCATCTTTTAGATAATCTTCATCTCCTGTATAGTTGACATAATTATAAATCGCATAAGCAATCGCACCATTTCTGTGAATCTCTTCAAAAGTGATTTCCCACTCATTATGACATTCGACACCAGTAAAAGTAACCATTGGGTAAAGGGCACCCTTTAACCCTTGTTGTTGGGCATTATGAATGGCTTGAGGCAATTGATTGTGGCGATATTTCAGTAGATTTTTAGTAACTTCGGGCTTAGCCAACGCCAAGTAAAGTGGGACAGCATATGCTTCAGTATCCCAATATGTGGCACCGCCATATTTTTCACCAGTAAAGCCTTTTGGTCCGATATTTAAACGATCGTCTTCGCCATAGTAGGTTGAGAAAAGTTGGAAAAGATTAAAACGAATGCCTTGTTGGGCTTCATCATCTCCTTCAATAACAACATCAGCTAATTGCCAACGTTTTGCCCAAGCGGCAGCTTGCCCAGCTTTTGCTTCAGGGTACAAGGTAGTCATTTCTGCAAATAATTCGTTTATTCGTGTGATTTGTTGCGTTTCTGGCACATCACGACTGGTAACGACAAGCACTTCTTTTGTGATAGCGGTCGTTTCGCCTTCGTTTAAAGACACCGTCAATTCTGCGGTTAAAGCCAAGGGCTGTTGTGTATATGTAGGCACAACAGAGGCTCCATCGATGAAATGGCGCATGCCTGCAGTCACTGTAAAACGCTCTATTTCAAAGTTGTTAGGAATGGTCTTAGTCGTAACAAAGCCAAGTGTTTCTTGTGTTTCAATAGCTCTTTCTTCCCAAAAATGTTCTTCATAATTGCTGTCTTCATTTTGAACATCGCCATCCAATTTTGAGTGAAGAGTGATTGTGCCTGTACCTTCCAGCATTTCAATTGTTAAGTGGATGTAAGCTGCCTCTTTTTTTTCTAAGCTTAAAAAACGTTCAAAAGAGAAGCGCACTTTATTCTTCGGTGTTTGGATGGTGAATTGCCGAGAAAGAACCCCGTTTTGCATGTCTAATTCTAAAGAAAAATCTTCGTAAGGTGTAGTGGCTAAATCAATTGTTTGTCCATCAATTTGTAAGTCCATTGCGATGAAATTAATTGCGTTAATCACTTTACCAAAATATTCAGGATAACCATTTTTCCACCAACCAACACGTGTTTTGTCTGGATACCAAACACCTGCTAAATAGGTTCCTTGATGGTGGTCGCCAGAATAGTGTTCTTCAAAATTTCCCCGCATCCCCATATAGCCGTTGCCAATGCTTGTTAATGATTCTTGTAAACGTAAATTTTCTTTATCTAAGTGTGTAGTACGGATTTTCCAAGGATCAATTTGGAATAAACGTTTGATTTGTTTCATGAGAATCCCCCTCAGTGATTTTATTGATAGGTCTATCATAAACGCAACCGATTGCATTAGTCAATAGTCAATGCTTAAAAAGTGTAATCTTATGAATAAAAGCTGAAACAAAGGTAGGTTAGAAGGAGCTTTATTTGCTTTATTAAAAGACAAAATAAAAAAGGATTAAGTAGTAGGGAGTTGTTTTCCACAATATTTTTGAAATTAAAGCATTTACAAAAAGGAAACAGGAGTATATAATAGCAACATAACGAAACCGATTGCGTAAGGAGTGGCAGGAATGAAAAAAATGTTTAGTTTTGAGTTTTGGCAAAAATTCGGGAAAGCTTTAATGGTCGTTGTGGCAGTAATGCCCGCAGCGGGTTTAATGATTAGTATTGGGAAATCGCTTCCTTTAATCGATCCTAATTTAGGCTTGTTAGTAACAACAGGCGGAGTTCTGGAGAGTATCGGTTGGGCAATTATTGGCAACTTACATTTACTATTTGCGTTAGCAATAGGTGGCAGTTGGGCCAAAGATCGTGCAGGTGGCGCATTTGCAGCGGGGATTTCTTTTGTTTTAATCAACCGTATTACTGGAGCCATTTTTGGTGTAACAAATGAAATGTTGGCTGATGAACAAGCTTTCACGCATACCTTATTTGGCACCAAGATTATGGTGAAGGGATTCTTTACAAGTGTCTTAGAAGCTCCGGCATTAAATATGGGTGTTTTTGTAGGGATTATTGCTGGTTTTGTCGGTGCGATGGCTTACAACAAGTATTACAATTATCGGAAATTACCAGATGCGCTATCATTTTTTAATGGTAAACGGTTTGTCCCATTTGTCGTTATTTTGTGGTCAACAATTGTCTCAATTGCATTAGCACTTATTTGGCCAAATATTCAAGCGGGAATTAATAATTTTGGGTTATGGATTGCGCAATCTCAAGATAGTGCACCTATTTTAGCGCCATTCTTATATGGAACGTTGGAACGTTTGTTATTACCTTTTGGGTTACATCATATGTTGACGATTCCAATCAACTATACACAATTAGGTGGAACGTATGAAATTTTATCTGGCGCACAAGCTGGAACCCAAGTCTTTGGTCAAGATCCTTTATGGTTGGCTTGGGCAACAGACTTAGTGAATCTTAAAGGCGCTGGTGATATGAGCAAGTATCAGTTTGTCTTAGAAAATTGGACACCAGCTCGATTCAAAGTAGGCCAAATGATTGGTTCTTCAGGGATTTTAATGGGGATGGCTTTGGCGATGTATCGTAATGTCGATGCAGATAAAAAAGCTAAATATAAATCAATGTATTTTTCTGCTGCTTTAGCTGTTTTCTTAACTGGTGTGACAGAGCCGCTAGAATTCATGTTTATGTTTGCTGCAGTGCCGCTTTATGTAATTTATGCGGTGATCCAAGGTGCTGCTTTTGCAATGGCTGATATTTTACCATTGCGTGTGCATTCGTTTGGAAATATTGAATTGTTAACAAGAACACCGCTAGCAATAAAAGCTGGTTTAGGTGGCGATTTAATCAATTTTGTTTTAATGGTCATCATTTTTGGTGTTGTCACTTATTTCTTAGCGAATTTCTTAATTAAAAAATTTAATTACGCAACACCTGGAAGAAATGGAAACTACGACAATGATAACGGCGAAGAAATCGCATCTGGCGCGGCTGGTTCAGGCGTCGTCGATCAGCAAATCGCGCAAATTGTCTACTTACTTGGTGGTAAACAAAATATCAAAGAAGTTGATGCGTGTATGACACGCTTACGTGTCAGTGTAAAGGATCGAGAAAAAGTCGGTTCGGAAGAGGCGTGGAAACGGGCAGGCGCAATGGGCTTGATTGTGAAAGATAATGGCGTTCAAGCCGTTTATGGACCAAAAGCTGATGTTTTAAAATCCGATATTGAAGATTTACTAGCTTCCGGCGTTGACATTCCAGAACCAGTTATAGCAGAAAGTACAGCAGGAGTGCCAACAACGAATTTCTTAGGTAAGAAAAAAGATTTCGTGGCTGTAGCGACAGGGGAAGTTATTCCAATGGCGCAAGTCAATGATCCTGTCTTTTCACAAAAAATGATGGGGGATGGATTTGCAGTTAAGCCGCTAGAAGGAGAGGTGGTGGCACCAATTTCGGGGAAAGTCCTAAGTGTTTTCCCAAGCAAACATGCGATTGGGCTACAAACAGAAGAAGGCATCGAAGTACTTGTCCATATGGGGATTGATACAGTCGAAATGGCAACTCCTGCTTTTGAATCTTTTGTTAAAGAAGGACAATCATTGAAAGCTGGGACGAAACTAGCTAAAATGAATTTGGATGTGATTGAACAAGCTGGCAAAGAAACAACGATTATTGTCGCCTTTACAAACAGCGACAAAGTGGAACAAGTAGTTATTAATCAACTAGGAACCACCACTGCGGGAACTGTGATCGGACAGATTGAAATTTAAATGATTAGGTCGGGCACAATCAATAATTGTGCCCGACCTAATAACATGTAAGAGAAGGGGAAAAGATGAATCTTTTAACAATCAATACTCATAGCTGGTTAGAAGAAGAACCATTAAAAAAATTAGAGGAGATTGCCAAGGTGATTTTATCTTCTGAAAGTGAAATAATTGCCTTACAAGAAGTGAATCAGAAAGTCGCTTCCAAGAAAGTGCCGTTAGAACAGTTAACTACTTTTTGTCCCATAGCGACCCAAACGCCAATCCATGAAGATAATTTTGCATATCTAATCGTTCAATATCTAGCTGAAAAAGGCCAACACTATTATTGGAGTTGGGAAATGAGCCACATTGGTTATGCTATTTATGAAGAAGGGAACGCACTACTTTCGAAATGTCCGTTGACTAGTGAAGCTCTCCTTATTTCAGAAAGCCAAGAACCAACGAATTATCGAACAAGAAAAATCTTAGTAGCGGAGACAGAGAGTTCAAAAGGTACGCTTACTGTTGTCTCTGGTCACTTTTCTTGGTGGGAAACACCCTGTACAGGTTTTGCCTATGAATGGCTACAACTAGAGAAATACTTAGCGATGGGGCAACAACCGTTAGTCATTTTAGGCGATTTAAACAACCCAGCTGGTACAACTGGCTATCAATTAGTGGAAAATAGTTACTTGCCGATTCAAGATGCATTTGTTGTAGCGGAAGAGACAAGCGGTGAAGCGACAGTAGAGAAAAAAATAGATGGCTGGGAAGAAAATGAAGCAGCCTTGCGGATTGACTACGCATTTGTTCCAAAACAGTGGCACGTACGAAAATATGAAGTAATTTTTGATGGTAGGAAAACACCGATAGTCAGTGATCATTTTGGCTTACTCATTCAACTAAAATAAGAAAAAGCGCTGAATTTTCAGCGCTTTTTCTTATTTACTCGCTCATGTAACTATTCCTCTTAGTTTTGTTTGGCTAATTCTTGATCCCGAAGGATGGTGGCCTCAATCCCTTTGATGACTGTTGAAATAAACGCATTGTTTTCTAATTCGACAATCCCAGCAACCGTGGTTCCACCAGGAGAACTGACTTGGTCGATTAAAGTCCAAGGATTCTCTGTGCTATTTGCCAAAGTTTGAGCGCTGCCTAGTACAGCTTGTGTGGCAATTTCTAAGGCCAACTCTTTGTTCATACCATTTTTAACGGCTGCTCGGGCAATCGAATCAATAAATAAGAAAGCATACGCAGGAGTGCTACCTGCAATAGCAGTAAAAATCGAAAAATACTGTTCCTCTAATTCCCAGGCTTGGCCAACTGCTCGAAACAACGATAAAACAGTCTGGATGTCTTCAGGGAATGCAAAAGCGTTACCACAGACAGCTGCTGCACCCGCGCCAATCAACGCATTCATATTGGGCATCACACGAACAAGACGAAGCGGTTGGGTAGTCTCAAACAGTTGATACAATTCTGCAATAGTCGTACCTGCTGCAATGGAAACAATTAACGGTTGCTTGTCTAAAATTGCTTCTTTTGCTTCAAGTAAAGCCGCTTGAACGAATTGCGGTTTCACTGCTAAAATAACTAAGTCAGCTACTGTAATAGCTTCTTGAGGCGAAGCAACCGCGTGTGCACCAATTTCTTGTGCAAAAGCGGCGGTTTTTTCGACTTGAATATCATAAAAATAAAGGTTTTCTGCGGCAATAAATTGCTTTTTTAGCGCACCTTTGGCAATAGCGGATGCCATATTTCCAGCACCGATAAAACTAATTTTCATAAAAAATTCCTCCTAAAAACTGTTGAATCTCTTTTTTCGTGTTACCATGTATCTAGTATAGAAGGAAACGCCAAAGAAAAAAATAGAGGGAGTAAAGTAAAAAGTGTTGGATTATGAGGTGATTAATTGGCAAGCAAAGAAGAACAATATGCAGCATTTTATCAGTTTTTAGAGACCTTAGATTGTTATTTAACCACTACCAATGCTCTTGAGAATGAAGTAGCGCAATTTAAGGAAAATCCACATCGAGAAATTGCGGGCTTTATGCTGGCATCTTCGGAAACCATTGACGTTCCGAAAGGATTTATTCGGATGCTCTATTGTTTAGAGCAAGACGGCTATGCTTATTTGGATCAACAAAGGTGTTCGTTTTCGGCTGGCCAAGTCATGATTGTCAATGAGGCCACCTCGGTTAGCTATCAGGGGCAAGGAATGTCTATGATTATATTTTATTTTAAAAAGCACTATTTTCTTGATACGCTCTTAAATCAGCTGGCGGAAGAACCAGTCATGTATCGTTTTTTTACAGAAATTGCTAGCAGTGAATTTGAAAACATTCCTCGATATTTCGTTTTTGCCAGCCAGCCAAATTCGGATGTTCACGTCTATTCGCTATTATTACTGAAACAAATTGTGAAAATGGCCTATTTTAATAATAAAGTGACCAAAGCTGCCTTTGTTTTGCTAGTGGTGGAACTAGGTCAACTGCCTAGAGAAGCTTTAAAGATGCAAGATAATTATTTGTCGAATCATCAACGTGTTGAGGTGATTTTAGCGTATATTGAGCAACAGATTGCACATGTCACTTTAGCAGAAGTCGCCGCTAAATTTCATTTTCATCCGAATTACTTATCGAATTTTTTAAAAGAAAAAACAAACAAAACGTTTACGGAAATTGTCTTAGCCTACCGAATCCAATTGGCGAAAAACTACTTGAAGCAAACAGATTTATCGATTCAAACAATTGTTGAACGAATCGGCTATCAAGACAAAGCCTTTTTTTATAAACGTTTTAAAGAAGAAATGGGCATGACCCCAAAACAATATCGACAGAAAGAGGGAATGGCAGATGTACGAAGAAGTCTTTGAAGAATTTCAGTTAACTGTAGTAGAATTACCAATCGAATTCGTTGATGATTTGCCTGTCTATCGCGGACACTTAAAAGAATTAACGTTTCTTTCAGCGGAAGCCTCTTCACGAAAAAAACTCTACCAACAGCTTTTACAGGCTTATTTGTTGTATAGAGAAGAGAATCAAGCAGTTGTTGAAGAGGAAGAAATAACCTCCTCATTATTGTCTACAGAGCAGTTATTAAAATACTATGATGGCGAAACGTTCGATGGGTTTCAGTTGCCATCAAATGAATAAGAAAGCAGGGGAACAGATGGATACAATGGCAAAAATTAATCAATTTCGAGATGAAAGAAATTGGCGCCCCCACCATAATGAAAAAGATTTGGCGCTCTCAATTTGTTTAGAAGCAGCAGAATTGTTAGAACTTTTTCAATGGAAAACAGCAGAAGAAGGCATCAAACAAGAAGAACGAATCAAAGAAGAATTGGCTGATGTTCTCATTTACTCCTACATGATGGCTGATAATTTAGGGTTTGATTTGGACGAAATTATCGAAGAAAAGTTGAAGAAAAATGCGGTGAAATATCCAGTGCCACACTAAGAAGCTTGTATTTTGATTACACGCCCCAAAGTTTAGAAAAATATCAGTTTGGGGCGTATCAAAATTGATACTTTTTTAGTTTCAACTAGTTGTATTTGATTTAATCTATTGTCTCGAATAAGTAGATGAATCCTATCTGCGAAGTGGGTGTCGTTTATACTCCTAGTCTTAGCCAACGTTTATTATTTACCCTTGCAATAGCCAGCGCGATGACTGTTAGAACTATAATATACAAGATAATCAATAAATTGTGGTCAAAACTAATTGAGTTTTCTGAGCCTTCTAAAAAATTCTGGACGTTTAGATATAATTCGTTTGAAGCATCAAATATTGCAAAAAAACGTAAAAATCCACCAATTGCAACAAAAAGTACTGTTGTAATCCAATAGAGTATGCTAAAACCGATAGATAAAAGAACGTTAGCAGATAAAAAACTGATCAACGCAACAATTAAAATATACTGAATTGAAATCATCGATAATAAAAAAACATTTGCAGAATTACAGAAAAATCCATAAAAATAAAGGAAACGATAAATAACAGAACTAGAATACTGCCTAGGGTCTCTACCGTAAGTGTCAAAACTTTTTTTATATAAAAAGTAAGGCTATTGGTATTCATCATACGATAAAATAAAATTGTTTTTCCTGAGTACTCTTTATTAATAAAGAAAGAGACTAGAAACGAAAACATTAGAAAGCCAAATTGTGTAAATACAGTATATGTACTAAATAAGTATTCTCGGTAACTTAACCTAGTTACTTTATCGATGCCAATAGGTAGAATCCATCCCATTGCAAAGATTGCAACGATAATTGCAATTAAAATAATCATTATTTTGTTGGAAATCGTTTTTTTTAATTCCAAAATTTCACCCCTCAATATACTTCTGAATAACTTCAGTTTGATTAGTAAAACGAATCATTTTGAAATCTTCAATTAAGTAATAGTTGCCTTTTAAATTTTTTAAATCTGATAAATTGTGTGTGATGTTTAGAATAATTTTTTTAGGATGATTTTTTATATATGCAAGTAGAAATAGATAGATTTCATTAATTGTCTGTTTATCTAAGGCGTTGGTAATTTCATCTAATACAATAATTGATTTATCTTCCAGAAAAAAAGAAAGTAATTTTAGTTTTTGTTTTTGTCCATCACTTAATTGTCCAATTAAGGAAGTTTTAGAAATATTTGTAGCGTGCAAAGAATGAGCCAAGTGTGCGACTGAATCTAAACCAAATCTTTTCTCTAGAAGAATAAATAATTCGCAGACTTTTAAATCGTTAGGGACATTAGAAAAGCTTGAAATAATCGTAACATTTTTACTTATTTCAGAAGGGATTAAACCACTTCGGTTTAACAATAAATCCTTAGCAAATTGTGATTTCCCTACACCGTTTTTCCCTAAGATATGATTAATCACCCCTTTTCTAAATGAAACTTTTGTATGTTCTAAAAGTAATTTATTATTTATTTTCAATGTGTAATCATTTAGTTCTAACAACTTAGTCACCTCACACAAACCAACTAATGACTGTTTCAATGACCAATAACAAACTAATTGCTTGTATTAGCTTTACAATCAAGTGATTTTTTCTTTTATTTTCTAATTCATCTACACTGAATAACGTGTTTAAAACTTTATAACCATCAGAGTTTAACACAGGAACTAGATTCCATAACAACGCATATGAAAAAAAATGAATGAACTGTCGAGTATTTTATTTTTTTAAAATAAGAGATTGATGACCTGAATAAAGTTAATGGTTAGATAATTTCATTTTGATTACCTTTTAGTAAATTAAAGATTATAAAATTCTAATTTTAAGAAGGTATACTAATCGTATCAACTGTTTTGGTAAATGTAAAGGAGATTTTTAGAAAATAACAAGAGAAAGATCACGGGAATATTCAAATAAAATAGAAATGTATGAATAGAAACTTTTTCATTGACTTTCACATGGTGTCAAGGTTTATGATAAGAATATCAATTGAATGAAAAGGAGACTCTATGTATCAAATTGGGCAATTTGCCAAGTTAATGGATATTTCCCCACGGATGCTGCGTCATTATGAAAAAGCAGGAATTTTTGTTCCAAATGAAATTGATAAAAAAACAGGATATCGCTATTATAGCGCACATCAAATTCCTTTATTGAAACAAATTTTACTGTTAAGAGATTCAGGGTTTAAAGTTGAAGAGATGGCAGAAACTTTGAGAAAACTTAAGGATGCTTCTTTTTTGGAAACTATTTTGTTAAGAAAACGAGATCAATCGCGACATTTAATTCAAATGGAGGAGCAAAAGATTAAAAAAATTAATCAACAGTTAGTAGCTTTGAAGGAGGAAAAACAAATGATTAAAGGGACAGAAATCGATTTTATTGTTAGTGATAGCCTTAAGGCGCTTGCCTTATATAAAAAGGTGTTTGAAATAGAGGTAGTAGAAGCAACTGAGTACCCTGTCGGAATGAATGAAGCGGTTTTTCAACTTTATGGCACGAGGTTTCACATGTTAGATGCCAATGAAGAATATGGTTTAAAATCACCAACCCAAGAACATCCCAATACTATCTGGTTTAATATAACAGTAGAAAATATTGAAGAGACACATCAACTGGCAATGGAAAACGGTTGTCAAGAAGTACAGCCTATTACTGAAATGATGGAAGGAGCGCTCAAAAATTCATTGTTTATTGATCCGTATGGGTACATGTGGATGCTCCACCAAATCTATCAAGAGTTGAGTTTTGATGAGCGGATTGAGATTTTAGAAAACGAGCTGTAAAAATCAATATTCTTGTGTTTGTTTAACTAGTTATCTGAAAAGAACGTAACGTTTGTCAACTAAGCGTTACGTTCTTTTTTATGCGTGCTAACAGAAATTAGTTAAAAAGATAGAGATTTGAACGTCTATATTCGGTATACTAACTATTAAGAAAATAAATTTTTAATACAAAAAAATTTATTTAGCTCTGTGGAAAATCAGAGCTAGAACATTCGGTAGGAGTGGAAGGGAGAAAAAATCAGTGTATGGGAAAAATAAAGTAGGGATAGAATTACAAATGAGCGTGGGGGAGTATCGAAAAATAAAAGTAAAAAGTATTGTAATGAAGAATTTAGTTTATCTAGCTGTTCTTTTAATAGGGATCTATTTGGGAATGAGTTTCTTAAAACGATTTGAAAGGACTTATTCAGCTCCAACAGACGATGTCGTAGTAAAAATTAATCAAAATCATCTTTTTGTTTCAGATAATGCAAAAATTTTGAACGAAGAAGTCATTAATAATGTACAAAAAATTAATCAAGAACTTAGTAAGACGGAAACGAAACCACAACTAATGGTTATCACAGTTGAGCAAGTTCCTGAAAATGAAACGATTGAAAGTTTTACTAATCAAATAGGTAATAAATTAGGTATCGGAAATAAACTTTATAATAATGGAGTGATTTACTTAGTATCTGTGAAAGACAGGCAAGCAAGACTTGAAGTAGGCTATGGGCTTGAAGAGATAATCCCAGATAGTTTAACCGATGAAATAACAGATAGTACCGTGAAAGATTTTTATAAATTAAAGGATTTTAATGCAGGAATACATATTGTCACCACTCGAATTAAGGAACTACTTACTACTGATACTATGTCTAAAACGACCTCGCTACCTAAGGTTAGTTTTTTGCAGAAAATTTGGTTATATTTATTAGGAATAGGAAGGTCGTTAAAGCCTTGGCTAATTATAGTTTTTATTATTGTTATGTTGTATTTTTTATGGGAATTACGTAATGCGGGGAAAGAACTTAGTGCCCGCTTGGCTCTAGTTGACATGGCAAATCGCTATAAGGAAGATGTAGCTATGTTTTATAATGGCGGTATTTCCTCTAAGGCAATTGTTTTAGGAGAACAATCGGTTGAATTTAAAGCTGCCAAGGCGCGTTTGGAGAAAAATATTTTATATCCTGAAAATTCGAAAAAAGAGATAATAATTCCCGCATACTATGATATGGATTTTGCATTTGGCGAGGTGACACCAAAGAAATTTATTTATAATTATGTTGCACAGTGGAAAGATTTAAGAAGCTCTTCTATGTGTGCTTGTTTTTGGAAGGTGAATCAACCATGGATCTATTTACCGCGTTTTTGGATAGGTGAAGTGTATTGGGAAAAAGTTCCAGAAACGAAATTGCCTGCGTGTCGGATTAGTGGAATTAATGATAACTTAATACCTGCTTATCTAAAAATTATTTTGTTTCCTCTTTCGATTTTATTAAAACATCCTTTTTTGGTATCGGTGACTCTGATTATTTATGTTCAAGTTAGTTTATCAGAGCAGTCGTTTCCTTCGACAGTTTTCACACTAATCACAGAGATTCTGACATTTTTAGAAGACGAAGACTCTTTAGTACCCATGGTTAGTCTGGTCTATTTTTTGATTCCGGTCTTTTTCTTATTTGGTTATATAAAATCAATAGGTGTTGGCTTACAAAATAGATTGCACCTGGATTCTATGATCCGTAAGTTTTTAAAAGATATCCAGCAAGTAAGTTCAGAAAAATCAAAATCATTAAAACAATTAGCAAACGATTTAGACAACCAGCAATATAAAATTGAAAAAAAATTATTGCGGAAAAAAATTAGAGAAAAAAAGATTACCAACAAAAAAGCTTCAAAATCCTTCTATCCGATAAGATTTATTAAGACTACGTATCCTGAATACTATGATATGCGTTTTGCTTATGGAAATGTGTCTATTGCTAAATTTCTAGCAAGTTCACGTTCTGACAGGCAACTAAAAAAGACCAGTATGTATGCGAATCGTCATGATTGGGGGGTTACAAGCAACGAGGGTTCTTCTGATGATGGCTCCGGTGACAGTTTCGGAGGTGGGAGTTTTGGCGGAGGTGGAGGTACTTCAAGTTGGTAGAAAGTTAAACTAGGTTAGGATGAACTTGGGATAACAAAAGCGCCTCTTAGAAACCTTGGTTTCTAAGAGGCGCTTTTGTTATCGTTACGTCACAGGAGGGATTCGAACCCCCGACCGTCCGCTTAGAAGGCGGATGCTCTATCCTGCTGAGCTACTATGACAATAGTTGTAACACAACAAAGCTAATTATAATGGAAGTAGTGTTAGAAAGTCAATCGGAAATTTAAATAACAGAAGAAGTTTTTTTGGAGAGAGAAAGTGAAGAAAATAGAGAGTTTATATTGACGAGGTTTTCTGGTTCTGTTATTATAGTTAGTGTTGTAATTGTGGTCTCCACAGCTACAACCGCACAGAACAAGTTTTTAAGCATGAGTAATCATCACTTGGGATGGCGAGTCTAAGTCTAGAAGAAGGAGGTGCTGTATAGCATGTACGCAATTATCAAAACTGGTGGTAAACAAGTGAAAGTTGAAGTAGGTCAAGCAATCTACGTTGAAAAATTAAACGTTGAGGCTGGCGAGAAAGTTGTTTTTGACGAAGTTATCTTAGTAGGTGGCGAATCTACAAAAGTTGGTGCGCCAACTGTTGCAGGCGCAACTGTTGAAGGAACTGTTGAAAAACACGGCAAACAAAAGAAAGTCGTGACTTTCCAATACAAACCTAAAAAACACTCTCACCGTAAACAAGGTCACCGTCAACCGTATACAAAAGTTATGATCGAAGCAATCAACGCTTAATCTCTCTTGTTGACAGGAAAGAAGGCCTATCAATGATTAAAGGTTCTTTTAAACGAACAGGCTCCGGCCGAATCGTTTCATTCGAATTAACCGGGCATGCTGAAGCAGGTCCTTATGGCAGCGATGTGGTTTGCGCGGCAGTTTCTGCCTTAGCAATTAGCACAGTCAATGGGATTGATGCCTTAGCAGGTTTTGAACCGATTGTCGAAGTTGACGATGTAGAAGGTGGCTACCTTTATGTCGAGATGTTAACAACTGTCAATCAGGAACAAAAAAATATTGCCCAAATTCTATTAGAAAATCTTTTATTAGGTTTACAATCAATAGAGAACGAAAATACTGAATTTATTCAAATAAAAACAATCACTGAGAAATAGGAGGTGCAGACTATGTTATTGACTATGAATTTACAATTATTTGCCCATAAAAAAGGTGGCGGTTCTACATCAAACGGCCGTGACTCTGAATCTAAACGATTAGGCGCTAAAAGTGCTGATGGCCAAACAGTTACAGGTGGTTCAATTTTATACCGTCAACGCGGAACTAAAATTTATCCAGGTGTGAACGTTGGAATCGGTGGCGACGATACGTTATTTGCAAAAGTTGATGGTGTGGTACGTTTCGAACGTAAAGGCCGCGACAAAAAACAAGTATCAGTTTATCCAGTAGCTAACTAGTGTAATAGCTCAAGCCTTTGTTTATCAAAGGTTTGGGCTTTTTTTGTTGGTTTGAAAAATATTTGACCATACTTTTGACCATACTAGTTAAAAGCCGATGTATTTTGATAGTTTTTCGGTAGTTTTTTCTTTTCCATCATTTGTTAGATGTGTATAAGTATCTAAAGTTGTTTTTATGTTTGCATGTCCTAATCGTTCCTGAACTTCTTTATGATCTGCACCAGCATAGTATAATAAAGATGCATGCGTGTGTCTAAATCCGTGAAGCCCAATGTTGGGTAAGTTAGCCTTTTTACGATAAATATTGTATCTATCTGTAATAGCTTGATTTATTGTAAATTCATTTTCTTCATTGGTGAAAATACGTGAAGGTTGTGTATAACCAAGTTTAAGAAGATATTTTTTTTGCTCTAATTTCCATTTTTTTAAGATAGTTATTGTTTTTGCATCTAATATTAGTGTTCTGTTTGATTTTTTTGTTTTTGGAGTATTTGATACATAATAATGGTCAGATTTAGCAATTGTTTTGTTGATTTGTAGTTCACCAGTTTTAATGTTTAAATCGTCCCAAGTAAGAGCTAACAACTCCCCTATCCTACATCCACTAAAAGCTAATAATCTGAATAATGTATAATCTCTTATTGTAATGTAGGTACTTTCGCTTTGTTCAATACTTTTTAAAAATATTTGAAGTTGATCTTTTGTATAGAATTTAATTTTCTTTTCTGATGTAATAATATCTTGATTTTTAGGAACTATTACATTAATCACTGGGTTTTGATTGGTAACCCCTATGTTAATAGCGAATTTGAAGACTTGATTCATATAATTTATAAAAAGGGGATATTGTTTTGAACTACCTTTTGAATGCCATGTATTCACGATTTTCTGACAATAAGCAGTTGAAATTTTTGATATTTCAATTTTTCCAAATGAAGGTAGTATGTGTTTTCTGAAGATTATTTCTGTTCGAGAGTAGCTACTTTCTTTTACGGTATTTTTATAATTTTCCAGCCACATAAATGCTACTTCTTGGAATGTTATATTAGTGGAAGAGGGAATGCCATTTTTTTGAATTTCCATTTCTAACCTTGCTAATGCAATTTTAGCCTCTTTTTGAGTGCGAAATCCTCTCTTAGTTGTATACTTCTTTTTTCCAGTTAGCGGATCGGTACCAAGATATGTTTTGAAGTACCATGCTTTTTCACCATTTTTCTTTTGATATTGTTTTATCATTGCCATTTATAAAACCTCTTTTCGAGAACGTGTGTTCGTTTTTTGTTTTTTAAGAAAAGCCCGGAGGCTAGTCTTTATATTTTTTCCATTGTTCCGTTAGTCATATCCCATTGGGCATGAACAGAATTAAGATTTGCACCAGCAGAACTCATTATTCCAGTGAATTTTACCTTATCACCAGTTTTAAAATCTTTTGTATTATTTAGGTCTTTTACAAATATTACATAAGAAGCTAAAGGACTAGAAGAAATTGAATTAGTCCATGTTTCATTAGAAAATTTATTATTGGCAATAACGGCAACTCTTTTACCCATAGGTTCAATTACGGTACCTGTGAATGTAAAAGATTTTCCTTTAATTAATTCTGAAAATACTTTCGATTGGTCTGTAGTTGGAGTAATTGAATAATACTGATCCACAAAGCTTTCAAAATCTTGTGGATTTGTTTGAAGGTACTCCTGAAATTTTGTAATATTGGTATTATTAATATTCGAGCTACTAGTATGTTTTTCTTTTATAGTTGCTTCTTTTTTTACAGAACTTATTTTAGTAGATGAGCTACTAGAATTTTTTTCCTCTTCTTTGTTTCCAGAACATGCAGTAAGAAGTAATAATGATAAAAATACTAAAGAAACTTTTTTCATTTAATAATTCCTCATTTCTTAAAAATATTTATATAAAAATCATCTACAAAACTGATTTTTATTATTTATAAATATATTTCCATTTCTAATGGTAATCCATAGTAATTTAAAATATCCAACTTAGTAGGATAGCATAATTCGTTTAAATGTGAACCATCTATTAAAAGGTGTGTTGCTCCGCAATTTGCTTGAGCTTCTATTTTAGAAGTAGAAGAAAAACTGTCTGCAGTCATTCGTGCCGTATTATCATTTGGATGGAAAATAGCATGAGACAGTTCATGACCACAAACAAAAAGCATTTTTTGATAAGGTAATTCTGCATTTAAATGGATAAATTTACATCGATGATTTTTGGTGTAAAAACCATATACTTCCTCACCAAAATAGCCATATAGAATAGTAATACCTCTCTTTTCAGCTATTTTGAATGGATCATTAGTCCCATATTGTTTTTTTAGTTTCTCAATTTCATACGGCACTTCTGATAAAAGCATATGACAATTCTTCCTATTTGTTACTGTTGATTACCACGATATTTTTTAGGAGTGAACTTCTTCTTGGCAAGAGCTTTTCCGATACGTAAAGATTCTTCAATAGAAGAAAGAATTGCAGCACGTGCTTCGGGAGAAAGTTCTTCTGTATCTTTAGAGAAAGCAATTGCTTCAGAATTTTTCATATTTTCGATAATCAATTCTAATTCTCTTTGGATGTCTTTTTCATCTTTTTCAGTTAAATCGTAATATCGGCGTTTATCTGTACGACCTAAAAGATAATCTGCGCTGACATCAAAAAAATCAGCTACTTTTTGCAATCTTTCGCTAGAAGGAGATTGTTTTGACCACTTACTTATACTTCCCTGTGCAAAATTTAATTTTCTTTCTAACTCGGCAACGGTCATTTTTTTCTCGTTTGCCAATAACTTAACTCTATCTAATAGCATGATATCAGACCTTTCGGCTTTAAAACAAAGGGATTGACAATTATGCAAATAACTCATTGACAAATTGATAATAGTCAATTATACTATGTTTTGTAAGCAAGTAATTTATGGCATACAAAAAGCGAAACAAAAACTGAATTGTCTCCCCAGACATAAGTAAAGCTCACTTTTTGTGTGCTGTATTTCTTATGCTTACATTATGTACTATTGTCAATTATCTGTCAATATATTTGATAAAAATAATTGAATATTATCAATTGAGTAGTAGGGGGAGGTGGCTACTAATGACTTTAAAACAACAAGTACAAATTGCCCTTATTGAAAAGAAATGGAGCCAACGAGAATTGGCACGTCGAATGAAAATTTCAATGGCTTATCTACAAGATATTTTAAATGAACATCGTAAACCGATTGAAAGATTAAAACAAATTGAAGAGATTTTGGGTATTAATTTAGAAATAGAAAAGTAACAAATCAACTAGCTTAGGAGATGTAACTTATGCAGCTAAACATTCCTGATGAAATGGTTCAAAACGAATTAGCAAATAACATTACTTTCATAGTATTAAAAGAAATTGAAAATCGTTTGAATTTATTGACTAAAACCATTGAATTACCGCCATATCCTAACAAATCACAAGTAAGAAAGATTTTAGAGATGGGCGATGAAAAATTGAATAATTGGATTTCAAAAGGTTTAAAAATTCAACAATGGAGTAATCAGGATATTCGGATTGAACGATCTGAATTACAAAGATTTCTAAAAGAAACTTTTGAAATTTAAAGGAGGAAAAGAAGATGGAAAATCTAGTAATTACGAAAAACCAACAAGCAGTAACAACTAGTTTACAAGTCGCAGAAACGTTTAATAAAAATCATCGTGATGTTTTAGCAGCGATTGATGATTTAAAAGAGGGGGTTGCGGAAAATTACGCAGACCTATTTTACGAAGATAGCTATATTCATCCACAAAACAAACAAAAATATAGACAAATCATTATGAACCGTGACGGATTCACGTTACTAGCAATGGGATTCACTGGTCAAAAAGCTCTTAAGTTCAAACTGAAATACATTGAAGCTTTTAACCGAATGGAGGAACTGCTCAAAACTCAATCAAACTTACCGATTAATAACACAGAATTGTTATTAGAAGCTGCGTTAAAACATGAACGTGGATTGACTCTTGTAAATCAACGTTTAGATAAGCTAGAAACAGAAACAACAATTAATAGAAGCCAACAACGAAAGATACAAGGCCTAGTTTCATCAACTGTTATCAAAGTATTAGGTGGCAAAAAAACATCGGCTTATAAGGATTCAAGTATTAAGCAATCAGCATTTAGTAATTGCTATAAACAATTGAAAGCATTATTCGATGTAGCCTCTTATGTAGATATTCCAAAAGTTCGATATGAAGAAGCATTAACTCTAATTCCTAAATGGAAGCCTGACTTGGAATTACAAGCAAGAATTGATATGGCTAATGGAAACGGAGATATGTTTAAAGAAGTGAGCTAGATCAGTAAATAAAAATAAAAGGATAAGCCTAACTTATCCTCAGTTAAAAGTAGTATCAACAATGATTGCTTTTGAATTCATATCATTCTTAATTGATTCAATGATTTCTAAAACAGAAGATTTGTAGTAGTAAGTTTTGCTTGATGCGATTATTTCATTTTCTTCGGTTTTAATCAAAAAATAGTATTTTTTATCAGAAGCTCGTTTAATCACAAAAAACACATTGACACCTCACTTTAAAAAAATTTTTATCAAGAACAATGAAAGGATAGAAGCTAATGTTTAATTTTTTAATCAATCCAGAATTTTGGAAAGGATTTATAGTTTTAGGGATTTTAGTAATTATAGCTATCTATTTGGCGATTAAGTTTGATAATTAATCACTTTACTTTCAAATAAATTATATCAAAAAAATTATAGGAGGTTAACCATGAAAGCGATACGTGAAGCTCGACTGATAGGAGCATTTTTAGTGATGATTGTACTAGGAGTGTTATTGAGAAGCCAATTTTCATTGGTAGTAGCGACCATATTCATTGTACCAATCTTTATCCGTTGGTTTTTTGATTGGGACGAGGCCAAGTATCAATACTCTAAAAAAGGAGGCGGTAAAAAATGTATGTAGCTGTAGGTGAAGCTAGTAGAGAAACATACGTTACTGGAGAAACACAAGCGGAAGTCTTTAGAAAATTGCTTGAAGAATATCCATATGTTTCATTTGACGAAGGTGTTTATCCAGAGAGATTAAGCGTAGTAAAAAAAGAGCCCCAATCGTTTGCAGACGATTAAGGGCAAATATTGAACAAAAAATTCAAAAAATGACTAACTAAGGAGAGTATACCAAAATGAACGACAAAATTCAAAATTTATTAATGGAACTTGTTAAAGAATGTCGGAAAGGAAAAGTTGCGATTGTTTTGTCAACTGTTGATTCAGAAATGATGGAAGCATCCAGTGTTTTACTTGCAGGTTCTTTGCCTGAACAAGCAATTGCATTTAGTGAATTATTTGAAAAATTTAAAGAGGAAGCACTTGCTCATGATTGTGATTGTCCGCAATGTAAACAAATAAAAGAAGCATTTATTGGTGCAGAATCATCTTCAACTAAACAAAACAATGAGGAAAAACTAGATACATTGTTAAAAGATTTTTTACGAGGTGAGTTGTAATGATTGAAGTAAGAGGTTTAGGTAACGACATTTACGAATTAATGTTAGCAAACGCACAGAATAACATTATTCAATCTGTTCGGACATCTGCATCTTATGGCAATACAAGTTGTGTGGTAAGCAGTAAAGGAGCTACAAAACCATTTTTAGATCAATTACAAATGCAAGGTGTCGATTATATCGAATTGGAAGATGAAAAAATAAAACTATTTTGGGAGGGATTGTAATGCCTGAATTTGATTCGCTAGGGGCAAGACAAGAGCCACCCGAAGAAAAAGAAGTATTAGAGCCAATGTGGGAATACGATGAGGAGGAAGACGAAAGATGATTCAATCTACTTTATCCATGAGCCACCAAGAATGGCTTGAGGATAGGCGTAAAGGAATTGGAGGATCAGACGTTGCAACAATCTTAGGCTTGAATCAATATAAATCAGCTTATCAATTATGGCTAGAGAAAACAGGTCAAGTTGAGCTGAAAGATACAGAAAGCGAGCCAGCCTATTGGGGGAATGTTTTAGAAGAAGTTGTTGCGAAAGAGTTCCAAGAAAGAACAGGAAAAAAAGTTCGTCGTAGAAATCAAGTCTTCGAACATTCGCTCCATCCTTTTTTAAGAGCAAATATTGATAGAGAAGTGGTTAGAGAAAATGCCATTCTAGAATGCAAAACTGCAAATCAATTTTTAGCGAAAGAATGGGCAGGAGACGAAGTGCCATTGAGTTATCTTTGCCAAGTTCAGCATTATATGAATGTTTTGAATAAAGACTATTGTTATATTGCAGTTTTAATTGGTGGTCAGAAATTTATTTGGAAACGAGTAGAACGTGATCAGGAATTAATCGATGTACTGACCGAGCAATTAGTTGACTTTTGGGAAAATAACGTAATCAAAGGAGTTGAACCTATTATTGACGGAAGTAAGGCAACAGCTGACTTTTTAAAGGATAAGTATAGCGACATAGAAGAAACGCAAACTACTTTACCTGCTTCGTTTGACGAATTGATAGATCAAAAAAATGAAATGAAGAAAACCAAAAAAGAGTTGGATGTAGCTATTAGAAAAATTGAAAATGAAATAAAAAGCGAATTGGGAAAAAGAAATGCAAGCATTGGTATTACCAAAAAACATATTGTTGAGTGGAAGGAAATACCTACTAAAAGATTGAACAGTAAAAAGTTTGCTGAAAAATATCCTCAAATTGCAGAAGATGAAGAAATATATATGGTTACTACGCCACGAAGATTAATAGAAAAGGAGATTGAGTAAATGTGTAAAGTATGCCCAAGATGCAAAAGTAAAGTAAGAGATAAAAATTGGAAGTATTGTTCCATTTGTGGTTTGAAATTGAAGGAGGAAAAATAATAATGGCAACAAACGAAACCTTAAAAAATCAATTATCACAACAAAATCAAAAACAAGTTCCTGCGAATCAATTAGGTTTAAAAGGATTAATGAATACTCCTACTATGAAGCGGAAATTTGAGGAAGTTCTTCATGAAAATGCTAATGCTTTTATGTCAAATGTCATGACCTTAGTTTCTAATGATAGCTACTTGGCAGAAAGCGAGCCAATGTCTATCTTAAGCGGGGCTTTAACAGCTGCTACATTAAATTTAGGATTAGATAAAAATCTAGGTTATGCCTATCTCGTACCATTTAATACTAAAAATAAGCAGACTGGCAAATGGGAGAGGAAAGCCCAATTTATTTTAGGATATAAAGGGTATATTCAATTGGCTCAACGGTCAGGTAAATATAAAGCATTAAATGTTATTGAAGTCTACGAAGGAGAGTTACTGAGTTGGAACAGGTTAACGGAAAAATTTGAATTTGATCCAAACGGTAGACAATCAGACGATGTAATCGGATATGTTGGATATTTTGAACTATTAAATGGATTCAAGAAAACTGTTTATTGGACCAAACAAGAAATTGAAGCTCATCGAATCGCAAATAGCAAAGACAAAGAAAAAACAAAATTGAGCGGTGTCTGGGCTACAGATTATAATGCGATGGCTCGTAAAACAGTATTGAGAAATATGTTATCAAAATGGGGAATTTTGTCCATCGAAATGCAAGAAGCGACAACTTCAGATGAAAAAGTTCAACAAATGAAAGAAGATGGAAATATTATTTCTGAAACGGAAGTAGAAGAAAATACTACGATGAAAACAGCAGAAGTAATTAATGAAGCTGATTCAGATTCATTGAATCAAACAGATTTATTTGATACTAAAAATCCACCATTAGAGTAAAGAAGGAGATGTAATGGCAAGACCTACAAAAGAAGGTTTGGATTATTTTCCTCTTGATGTTGGAATTTTTGAAGACGAAAAAATAGAAGCTATTGCTGGGGAATTTGGTATTAAAGGAGAACTTGCGGTAATCAAACTGCTTTGTGCGATATACAAAAAAGGATATTTCATTTTGTGGGATGATTTATCGCAAGCAACTCTTTTAAAACGCCTGCCTGGAGTAAGTAAGGAAATGCTCAATCAAATAGTGAACCGCTTAGTCTTATGGGGATTTTTTGATAAAGAACTGTTTGACTCGGTCAAGGTGCTTACGAGTGAGAATATCCAAGCGACATTTTTCGAAGCGACAAAAAGACGGAAAACACCAAAACCAACTAAATATATAGTTAATGTCAACAGTAACTCTCAAAGTGAAACAGTTAATGCTGACATTAATACACAAAGTAAAGTAAAGGAAAGTAAAGTAAATAAAAGTAAAGTAAACAAAAAAGAAACAGAAAGTAGCATCAATCCGTCGTCACCTGAAACGTCGGTTGAGAAAGCATTCTTTGAAGAGCCGTTAGGTGAAGAAAAACTAACGGAGTTAATCCGCTATTATTCACAGAATGTAAGTCCTGCTACTCCTGTTAATATCACTGATTTACAATATGATCTTGCTGATTTTGACGGAGACCTCGAGTTATTGAAAGAGGCTGTTAATATCTGTGCTAGAAATAATGAACGAAGATATAGCTATTTTGCTGGTATTTTGAAAAATTGGCGAGCAAATGGTGTAAAAACATATGCTGATTATCTAAATAACGAGAGAGAACGAGCAGATAAAAAAACACAAAATAAGCAATATCAAAATAAATCTGTTCGGCAAGAAAAGGTGCCTGAATGGATGAATCAAGCGAACGGTGAAGAAGAAAAGCTATCACCAGAAGAGCAAGCTGAATTTGAAAGACAAATGCAAGAATTGTTGGGAGGAGAGTAAATCATGATTGAAATGAGAGTACTTGATTATCGAATTACTAGCGATGATAGGCAAGTAATCGTAAATAAAGCGAGACGAAATGAACACGGAGAGTTAACCATTTTGACTGATAAAGACGGTACAGAAAAAGAGTCTCTCGCTTTGATTGGTTATTATGGCAATTTAAGTAAGGCTCTCGTCGCAATAGAACGCGATTATGTGCTTTCTAGTGGTAAAACAATACAAACAGTCAAAGAATACAAAAAAGAGCTAGAATCGATTCACAGCAAGCTAAAACGTGAATTAGATTTCGGGGAGGAATTTTAGATGAATGAATTAGTTAAATTAGTGGAAGAATGGGCGAAAGAAAAGCGTTTAGATAAAGCAGAACCTGAAAAGCAAATGCTAAAAGTGATTGAGGAAGTCGGAGAAGTTGGCGCTGCATTGGCAAGAAACAACGAAAACGACCTAAGAGATGGTATTGGGGATGTAGTTGTTACGTTAATTATTCTCGCTATGCAAAATAACATGGACTTACACGAATGCTTAAATCAAGCATATAGCGAAATCAAAAATCGCCAAGGGAAAATGGTAAACGGACTATTCGTCAAAGAAGCCGATTTGTAAGGTTCGAGGTGGAAGAGATGCGAATTATTCTACCGATTGAACCTAAGCCACAAAGTCGTCCAAGATTCGCAAGACGTGGAAATTATGTTCAAACGTACGAAGATCGAGCGATGAAAGAATACAAAAATCAAGTAAAGAATTATCTTCGTAAATCAAGAGCAAAGTTGATTGAAAAAGGGCCAATTTCCGCACGTGTGACGTTTTACATCCATCCGCCTAAATCAGCTCTAAGCAATAAACAGAAACGCTTAGAAGTGGAATTAGAGCGGAAATATTGCGATAAAAAGCCTGATTTGGACAACTATTTTAAAGCAGTCATAGATGCTGCTGAAGGTATTTTATATAAAAATGATGGTCAAATTGCTGTGATGGTTTGCCAAAAGCTGTATAGCATGCGAGCACGAACAGAAATTGAAATTATGAGTTTGGAGGAACAAAAGTAGTGGGTAAAAAAGGAAAACGGATCAAAAAGCGAAATCGAAAACAAAAAAACGCAAAAATTGCAAATGGCACATACAGCAAGCGAGGTAAAAGCGATGGTATGTATAAAATGCAAGGGACAGATGATTGTCTGGGAAAAAGATAATTTGAAACATCAAAAAGGTTTTTATTGTCCGTTATGCAACAAAAATGGGCAAAGTGTTGCGAAAAAGTTAGCTGAGATAAAGAAAAAAGCCCTTCGATAATTGAAGGGCACCTATTTAAATCAAAGATATTGAATTATTTTTTTCTTTGTTTGAAGTTATTTTCTTGGGAAGAAGTGAAGCCAACCCAAAATAATAAGCAAACAGGAATCAATGAGAAAAATAGGATTGAACTAAAGTTGAGTAATAGAAAAACTAGAGAAAAGCAGACAAGAGAAATATAAGATAAAAATAATTTTTCTCATATCATCCCGTCCTTTTAGTATTATTCAAATGTTCGTTATTAGCATAATACTAAAACCGGATAATTACAAATAATTTAGTAAAAAGCAATTACTAGTTTAGATAACAAGCAACAAGCGCAAGTATTACGAGCTTTTGCTGATTGGATTGAACAGGAGGAAAAACAAATGAAATTTTACGAAATTAAGGACCCTTATTATGCATTAATTGCTGCTGAAGATGAAAAACAATGTTTGAAACTTTACAAGGATATTGTTTGCGAAGTAGAAGACGAAAAAGAATTTTTTGATGATATGAAAACAATTGATAAATACGAAGCGTTCAAAATGCTTGCTAAAAGTCATACTGAAGAGGGTGACAAGACTGGCGCAGAAGAAGCTTTCAATCAGTTAGAAAAGCTTGAAGAAAACGGCGGAGTATTATTGATTGACGGTGGCTTGATTTAGGAGGAATCAAAATGAAACTATATCGATATGAAAGTTCCCAAATATACTGGAAAAATATTAGAGGTAGAGAAGATAATTCCGTTAGGCTATATTCTTTTATTTCCAGAAGAAGATAGAGGGGTAATAGGGATTCGAGGGGGTCGGCGTATGGAAAAAAGAATCGTTAATCTGTGGATTTGATGAAGTGGAGGAACAGCGATGAATAAACGCCAAAAAAATAAGCAGTTAAAAAAGTGGCTAATTAAAAACGGATATTCAAACAAAAAAGGAAAACTTCATTGTTTGGAATGTGGGAACATATTAAGTTTTAAGGACGAATATCAAAAAAGATACTTAGTATGTAATGAATTGTGCTATATGCACAGTGTGGGATTTAGCTGGCGTGATTTTATATGAAAGAAGAGAGAAACAGCAATGAATAAACGTTTTTAATTAATTGCAACTTTTTTACAATAACTAGCTGATTTTTGCAACTAACAAAAAAAGCCAACCGACCACTGGTTGACTAAGAAGAATATTTTACCAGAAAAGTGGTAGCTTGTGATATGTGAGGTTACTTTACCCCAAACATTGGTCACAATAAAAATATTTTACCATAAATAGAAAAACTCAACTAGTTTTTTCTAGTCGAGTTTTTCCAGATGACATCACTCAAGATGAATTGAGTTGTCTATATTATATCATGATGAAATAAGAAATTTCAATAAAAGTAAATAAAAAAAGCCGGATTGCTCCGACTGTGAGTAATATTTTCGACATAGTTATTATACCACAAAAGGAGCGATTTCACTTGATTCAATTGCTAAAAGAAGTAGATTTTCGACAAACAAAAGTGAATGCTAGAAATGTGTTGAAGAATTTTAGACGTTTAGAGCGAATAGCTGGTCGCTCTTTGATAGATTTAAAATCACCAATTATTACAGATATGCCTAAAAGCCAAAGTCATGGGAACAAATCAGAAGATGCGCTAGTACAATTAGCAGATGCAGAAGCAGAAAGAGATGCAATTTTATCTGCGCTTATGGCATTAAGCCTAACTAGCAGACAAATTTTACATTATAGTTTTTGTGTGCAGGACCGTTACTCTAATTACAAGATAGCTAGGGAAGTTGGCTATTCTGAAAGAAGTATTCAACGAATGAAATCAGAGGCTTTAATTGAATTTGCCGAAGCGTATCGAAATGGAAAAATAATTGCATATAAATAAAATTTTTGGCGGTTTTTTGGCGGAAAGTTGGCGGTTTTTATCAATATTTAGATGTTATTATGGTAATGTCGAAAGATAAGGAGACGAGGTAAGGCATGCATTACCTATCTTAGCTCCGTTTCGCTTATCTTTGGAGGCTACCTATAAAAATAAAGAATAAGAATGTGGAAAGTCCAGTTCTTTCTGTCTCGTTTAGTCTAGGTAGCAAATATTGCAATAAACTTGGCATGAAGCTTACACGTAGACGTACGCTGAAATCCTTCGTCAAGATAGCGCTATGTAAGTTGCAATGATCACTCACAAATCAGACGTTCTCAAAAATAAAAGAATGGGGTGTAATTCCTCTCTCTTTTTCTACAGGTTTGCGAGTGTTTATTTTTTGACCGAACGTTAGTTCTTGTTTATAATAAGATACATAACCTTGATATTATATTTGCTAATAAGAAGTCTGGAAACGCTTGTTTTTGTGACTTCTTTCTGTTTTAATCAAATTAGTAAACAAAATAGCAAACAGTAATTACAAGGAGTGTGACATGTTGGATGAAACAGAAACCAGCAAGAGTTAATTTTTTTAGACTAAAACCAGGTAAAAAAGGCGGGGTAGAAGAGTTTAAAAAAAACTTAGAAGCAACTTTTAGTGATGTTGAAAAGAATAATTGGAAAAATGTTCCGACGCTTGAATTGGACGACGACAAATACTATATTTCTTCGATGCAACAAAGAATGTTAGATGAAAATTACAACGGAGAAGAGTTATACTATTGGTTAATAACGATATCGCGTGTTGATTTTGATCAAGAAATTATCTTGGCAGATGTAACTAAAACGATAGATGAGAGACGAAGAGAAGTAGAGCACAGTGATGATGAAGGATTAGTAGTGGATACACGAATTATTTTTGATCCGTTCAGAAATATTCTTGCAATATACGCTCAAAGAGGAACTATCAACACTAATGATTTGCGTAAATTTATATGTGCATTGGTTGATAGGAGAGGTATTCAATTTGAAATTATATTAAATTCAGATGGATACCTTCGGATAAACAAATTAGATATTGTTCAACAAATTTCTTATAAAGTTGCGAGTCCAGACAATTTCAAATCTTATGCTAATGAGTCCAGAGCGGAATTTGCAGATTTCAAATTTGCAAAAAATGCGAAAGGAGAAGAGTTGACGGTAATTGTAAAGTCAAATCAACTAGAAAAAAAGAATGTTTTGAAGAAAGCTCAGGACATGCTTTCTACTCCTGATGAAGTAGAAGTTAAATCGTTAACTGTAGATGGTATTTCTGATGGAGTTTTTGATTCAATTGATTTAATTAAAAACAAATTGGTTTATAAAGGCAATATAGAATTTAATCGTGAAATAGATAATAGAGCTGCATATGGTCTTTTAAATAAGGCTTATGACAAATATTATAGTTATTTAAAAAGTCAGTTTAAAATTTTGCAAGTAAAAGAAAGGATAGATGGAGATGAGGAAAGGAAGGCTAAAAAGGAATAAGTTAGCAATAACACTAGGAATAGTTTCATTAATAGGATCAATTGCATGTAGTATTGCACCAGCAAATTTCAACAATTTTACAGACATAATGTCAGCATCGTTGGCATTCTCTTCTATTGCAACGGCGTTATTTTTGGCAAGCTTTTCTTTAATACCTGCATTCACAAATTCTAAATTTATTAATGCTTTAAAAGATCTAGGTACAGATATGAAAATAATGGATAGATTAATAGTTTCAACACTAATATTTTTTTTAAACTCTTTTTTTACGTTTATTGAATTATTGTTCAAGTCTAGTGAAACTAATACGCTCTCAGTCATTATTACGGGACTGTGGACTTCAACTGGTATCATGGCGTTTGTCAGTACTTTTTATATTGTACTGTTATTGTTAAAAGGTTTTGAATGCTATTATGAAAGCAACAAAGAAGATTAAACAATAAACGAGTCATCGCTTATGCGATGGCTTTTTATGATGAATAATTTTTTTAATATCGGCGTGTAGCTTAATTGGTGAGAGTGGTTATTTTTTAATCAATGGTGCAGGTTCGATTCCTGTCACGCCAATAGGTAGCATAGCTACTTAAATAAAAGAATCGTCAATAAATGTTTCTTACTTTAACGATCGGTTCACCTCCTTTCAGAATTAGCCAGCCTGCGGAAACAGGATAAAGTGGCTAGCAACCTAGTATTGTTAAATAAGTGTTAGATTGGCTAGGCAGTCTAATATAAATCTTTAGACTACTCAATAAAAATGAGTGGTCTTTTTTTGTACATAAAAAAGCCACTAGACTATGGGATCTAGTGGCTAGGTAGCATTCGTGAAAATGTTTTTTGGTTGCTAGGATTGTTAATGGTTGCTATTCACAAAAAGGAGTTGCTACCTATCAATAGTATATCAAGAAATAATTTATTGAATCAAGTACATAAAAACAATTAGGAGAAAAAAACATGAAAAGCTATTGGTATGTATCGCTAACACATAAATATCCACAGCCGAACCGCTCAACTGATTCAGTACGTGTTGTAATGTCTGTGCAGATAAAAAAGAATGCATCTATTGTTGAAATGACGAGAGAAGCCACGCCGAAGGAAATTGATGCGTGCAAGCTAGTTTATTGTGGTTATGGTAGTTGGAAAGATAAGCATATACAAGAGAATATAGAAATGTATGTGAAGTGATAAATTATTAGACAGAAAGGCGGTGAATAACATGCGAATGACCGAGAAACAGAAACGATTTTGTGACTTTTACATCGAGACAGGAAATGCCAAAGAGGCTGCTATCAGAGCGGGATATAGCGAAAAGACTGCAAAGCAGATAGGACAGGAAAACTTGACTAAACCTGACCTCAGAGCTTATATAGACGAACGCCTCGCAGAACTGAAAAACGAACGAACAGCCGATGCCCAAGAGGTGCTAGAGTACCTAACAGCTGTTATGCGTGGCGAGTACAAAGAAGCAACGCTAATTGGTGTAGGCGAAGGCGCACAAGCCGTTGTAGACATCGATGTGGGCGCAAAAGACCGTTTAAAAGCAGCCGAGCTTCTTGGTAAACGTCATGCGCTGTTCACTGATAAAGTCGATTTACAAACGGGCGATATTGTGATTAAGGTTGGTGAGTGGGATGCAGACGAAGAAACGTAATATCGTTTTAGAGTTTAACTTCCCGTCAAGAGTTTTTAACAAATCGTTTTATGATCGATTGGTGGATTATTCTAAATTCACCGAGGTTTATTGGGGCGGCGCTTCATCTGGCAAAAGTCACGGTGTCGTTCAAAAGGTTGTTTTTAAAGCATGTCAAAGATGGAAGAAACCAAGAAAGATTTTATTTACAAGAAAAGTAGGGCGTAGCTTAAAAGACTCTATTTTCGAGGATGTGAAAGCGTGTCTTTCTGATTGGGGACTGCTAGACAAGTGTAAAGTAAATAACACTGATTTTAGAATCACGTTACCAAACGGCGCAGAGTTTCTTTTCAAGGGAATGGATGACCCAGAGAAAATAAAATCCATCAAAGGGCTGTCTGACGTCGTGATGGAAGAAGCAACAGAATTTACACTAGAAGATTATACACAGCTTACTTTGCGTTTACGTGAACGTAAGCATGTGAAACGTCAAATCTTTTTAATGTTTAACCCAGTTTCTAAACTGAACTGGGTATATAAATCTTTCTTTGATGAGGAAGCAGAAGTCGATCAACGAAGAACGGGTATTTATCACAGCACCTATAAAGACAATCGGTTTCTTGATAGTGAAAATAAAAAGGTGATTGAGGATTTAGCCAAACGAAACCCAGCGTATTATCGCATATATGCTTTAGGAGAATTTGCTACGCTAGATAAACTTGTATTTCCAAACTATCAGAGAAAACGATTAGACAAGCACGACGAACTGTTAAGACAGATTGATTCAGATTTTGGCTTAGACTTTGGGTATGTAAACGACCCTTCCGCTTTTGTGCATGCAAAGGTAGACGAGAAGAACAAACGTATTTATGTTCTTGAAGAATACGTCAAAAAAGGCTTGCTGAATGATGAAATCTCAACGGTTATTAAAGATTTAGGCTATGCAAAAGAAGTTATCACTGCGGATTCAGCTGAAAAGAAATCTATTGCAGAAATCAAGAAGAACGGAATTACTAGAATACGTGCAGCCAAGAAAGGTCCTGATTCAATACGACAGGGGCTTTCTTTTTTATTGCAATACGAGCTAATCGTAGACGATCGTTGCGTAAAACTGATTGAGGAATTAGAAAACTACACGTGGGCTAAAGACAAGAAAACAGGGGAGTACACCAATGAACCTATCGATAGCTATAATCACGTGATAGATGCCTTACGATACGCAGTAGAACATCGTAGTAAAAAAGCACGTGGGATTAAATTACAAAGTGTGAAGGGGGTTATTTGATGACAGACAGTGTAAGCAGACCGAACACAGAAGGTAAAATACGAGAATTTGTTGACCTTTTAGGAAATCGTGTCTTTTATTGTGATAAAAACGCAAAGATTGACGAGCGTTTGGTGGATAAATACATCAATAAGCATCGGAAATTAATTGGGTTTTACGAAGAATTAGAAAAGCTCTACAACGGTCAGCATGATATTTATTATCAAAAAGGCAAAGGGATTGGAAAGCCCGACCATCGCATCGCGGTTAACTTTGCCCGTTATGTTGTAGATAGTTCTGCAGCTTTCTTTAACGGGAAACCAACAAAGATTACCCATCCAGACGAAGAGCTAAAGGAATTTGTTCAAGATTTCCGTAAAAGAAATGAGGAAGAAGACAACGATGCAGAGCTTTCTAAGCTAACTGCTATTTATGGACATGCTTATAAGCTTTTATATCAAAATGAAGAAGCGGAAACGTGCGTGACTTATTTAAAACCTACACAAGGATTTATCGTTTACGCAGATGATTTATTAAAAGCGCCTATGTTTGCCGTGCTTTACAACAAAATGACAAACGACGAGCTAACAGCAACTGTTTATCCACAAAACAGCACAGAAACGTTTATTTTTACACAAGACAAGACTTCTAAACGGTTAGAGAGTAAACAAGGACCGACCGTTTTTCAGAAAGCCTTGTCTTATTTGCTAGGTGGAAAAGAGGCAATCGCTAATCCGTACGGTGAAGTGCCTATGATTGAGTTTATGGAAAATGACGAACGACAAGGACGTATTGAGTCTGTGTGGTCGCTGATTAATAATTACAACGAAGCTCTATCAGAAAAAGCGAATGATGTGAGTTATTTTGCGGATGCCTACTTAAAAATGATAGGGGTAGATTTAGCTGACGAAAACGTCGCTTCCTATTTACGTGACAACCGAGTGATTAATAGTGCTGAGCCATTAAATGAAGGCGAATCGGTAGATATTAATTTTTTAGATAAACCTAGTTCAGATACAACACAAGAAAATCTATTAGACCGATTAGAGCGGTTAATTTATCAAATGTCTATGACTTATAATGCAAACGATGAAAGTTTTAGCAATAACGCTTCTGGGATTTCGCTAGAATTTAAAATGCAAAATCCTAGGAATTTAGCACAAGCGAAAGCTAGGAAGTTTAAAAAAGCATATGCGCAAATGTACAAAATGATTTTTTCATTGCCTACGAATGTACCTGCCAATAAAGCTAAGGAATGGTTTAATTTAGAATACACTTTTGATTTTAATATTCCGCGCAATATTAAAGACGAAGCGGAAACTGCACAAAAACTTGAAGGGATTGTTTCAAGAGAAACGCAATTAGGCGTATTATCGATTGTTCCTGACGTAACTCAAGAAATGGAACGCATAAAGGACGAAGAAACGGACGAACGTTTAAATCCACAAGTTGATTTCGGTAAATTTACTCGAAATACGGAAGAAGTGACCGAAGAACATGAGTAATTATTGGGCGGAACGAGAAGCAAAACATATCGAAGAAATGCTGAAACGACATGTGAATTACGAACAAGAAATTCATAGACGGTATTTACAGTTATGGAAAACGATAGAAGCAGAAATTCAACAGTTTTACGTCGCTTATGCAGGGAAAGAGAAGATTAGCATTGATGAAGCGAAACGACGTGCAAGTAAACATGACGTACAAATTTTCGCGGAAAAAGCGAAACGTTATGTACAAACAAGAGATTTTTCAAAAGAAGCTAACGAGCAATTAAGGTTATACAATTTAACGATGAAGGTTAATCGTTTAGAGCTTTTAAAATCGAAAATAGGTTTGTATTTAACAGACAACACTAATCAGCTACAGATCTATTTTACAGCAATGTTAACAGAGGAATCTGTAGCGGAGTTTGTACGACAAGCGGGGATATTAGGCGAGTCTGTTCTTTCCGAAGAAACTTATCGATTGTTTGCTAAAGCGATTATTGATGGTTCGTTTCATAACGCGACATTTTCGCAACGTTTGTGGGTGAATCAAGATGTTTTGAAAGCAAGTATCGATCGCTTGTTAACAGTTGGACTATCAGCAGGCAAACATCCAGATGTTCTAGCTAGGGAATTACGTAAATTAGTTGTGATTGATAGCTTGCGAGGAAAGGAAACGGCTGATTATGTCGCACGTCGGCTAATGATTAGTGAATCCGCAAGAATACAAAGCGAAGTACAAAAGCAAAGCTACGAAAAATATGGGTATGAAGAATACAACCTAATTGTAGAACCAAGCGCTTGTCCTATTTGTGTAGGAATAGCAAGTACAAATCCACATAAGGTTTTTGAAATGAGCCCAGGAATCAACGCAAGTCCTATTCACAACTGGTGCCGGTGTAGTACTGCACCCGCTTATAAAGACAAAAAGTTCTAGCAAAAGTTAGGCTTTTTTTTATTTGCCTTCTTACTGCTTACAGGCGTTAAAGAGAAAGCTGTTTCGATTGATAGGCGTAACCTATTAATTTCGATTAGCCACGTAATGGCTGGAGGTTTTAACATGAACGAAGAAAAACACTTACTATTACCGATGGATTTACAATTTTTTGCAGATGAACCAAATTCTGATGAGCCAAACTCTGGAAATTCAAACGAATCGGGGGATTCATCGACAAAGGATTCTCAAAATCCAAAAAATGAAAATCCAGACGGAAAAGAAACTGGAAAGACTTTTACCCGTGATGATGTTGCCAAGATGGTTGCAGCAGAAACTAAAAAGGCTGTGGCGCAAGCAAAATCCGATTGGGAAAAGCAAAAATCTTACGAGCAAATGACTGCGGAAGAACGTGTTAAGGCGAAAGAACAAGAAGCTACAGAAAAAGAAGCTTTAGCAGAAAAACGAGAAAAGGAAGCCCAAGCCCGCCTCGACCGTTTAACGCGTGCCGAATCTGTTCGTAACGATTTATCTGAGAATGGTATTTCCGACTACGTAAGTGCTGCACAAGCCGATTTATTGCTTGTGAAAGATACGGACGAGGATACAAAGAAAGCTGTAGATGAATTAAAACAAATTATTTCAAAAGCTAGAGATGGTATCCAAAAAGAATTGCTGAAAGGTCAAACTGTAAACGTTGCTACAGCAACAAAAGAGACCGATTGGCGCAGCAATTTGACTAAAAATTTAGAAAAGAAATAGGAGATGAAAAATTATGCCAGTTATTTTAGATAGCAAAGATTTAAAAGCAATTGACAAAGAATTTGCCGCAGGCTCGCAAGTTTGGGATTTATTGAAAGGTGGAGCTGCTGCAGTAACAGAAGCAGATTTTGTAGGCGCAAAAGAAGTCCGCATCAACAAAATGAAAGGTTTTACTGCTAGTGATTATAAACGTAACGAAGACAATAAACGTTCTAAAATTGATGTGGCAAAAGAAACGGTCAAACTAGAGAAAGAACGTTGGTTTGGTTATGACTTAGACACATTAGATCAATCAGAAAATGCTTCCTATGAAGTTCAAGCGATTGTGGAAGAACACACTCGTTTAGTTGCGATTCCTGAAAAAGATCGTGTTGCGGTACAACGCCTATTGGAAGCGGCATTTGCAGAAGCAGCGGATGATGATAGCGAAGGAAAATACGTTGGAAAAACGGTAAAAGAAACCATTACTACAGAAAATGCTTTGGCTTCATATGATGCGGCAGAAGCGTATATGACAGATGCAGAAATTGTCGGTCCGTTTATTATGTTTGCATCCACTGACTACTATTCAGCATTAAAAAATGCAAAAGGTGTTTCAAAAACATTTACTACGAACGAGCAACAAATTTCAGGTATTAACCGTAAAGTTGCGCAGTTAGACGGTTCCGATACTATTATTCAAAAAGTAGCTAAATCTCGCTTACAAGTTGATTCTACGAAGAAAATTAATTATATTCTTGTGCCTTTGATGGTTTGTTCGCCAGTTGAAAAATACAACTCTATTGATCTAATTCCAGCTTCACAAGACCGTGACGGCTACAGAGACACTATTAAAGGGTTGAACTACTACGATGCTATTGTAACTGAAAAAGCTCGCCCTGCCATTTACGTTTCTTACGATTCAAAGTAAGCGCCCCGACCGTTAAAAAGGTAACACCAACGGCAGATGGGGCAGTTATTGAAGCAGAGTAGGTGAGAAAATGTTTCGTTCAGAATATCGTGTATTGCTGGATATTTCAGATGATACCTACAAAAAAGATGAGGAAAAAATTATCAAAATCTGGGACATTACTGAAAAGCAACTGCTAGTAAAGCTAAAAACAGATGAGATACCAGAAAAATTGGACTATATTGTTCCATCAATTGTAGTGAAACGTTACAACCGTTTAGGTTTTGAAGGCATGGAACAGCATTCTCAATCAGAAGAAACAATTTCTTATAATTTGGACGACTTCGGGGAATTTCAAGATGAGATTAACGATTATCTTGAAGAACAAGGCTTGATTCGTAAAAGGAAGGTGTCCTTTTTATGAGAACCTGCATTAATTACTACAACAAAAAACACGAGCTGATTTCGGAAAAACTAATAGGCAGTGTAACCGAAGTCGGAACGGAAAAACAAATGACCATTTTCCCTAACATAAAGGAGCAGATAGTCATTTTTCGTTTTAGAGACCGCCTATCCATTCGTTCAGGTTTTCTTGAATACTACGACGAAGAAGAACAAAAAAATCGAAAATTTACCGTTGTTAAAAATTTGCGTGTTAGTAAAGGAACTTCGGTTTATGGAAGTGAATATCGATGACTTACCGAGTAGATATTACAGGATTGGATGATTTAATCGAAGCGATTGAAGAAGCGAAAAAGCTAGACGATGTAAAAGAGGTCGTCAAAAATGATACTGCTTATATGGCAAATCAAATTGCAGAAGAAACACCAGTCAGAAGTGGATACTTAAAACGAAGTGAGACACCTTCTATTAAAGATGATGGAATGACTGGTGAAGTCGAAGCGATGGCAGATTATTCAGCTTATGTAGAGTATGGAACGCGTTATATGTACGGACGTTTCTATATGAAAAAGGGCCATGCGGCAGCTGCTAAAAGATTTCTTGATAATATGGAGGCGTTAGTAAAATGACCTTTAAAGACCCGTATTCAGAGCTTTACGAAGCATTATTTGGCACTTTGGAACAAGCAGGCTATGAAACCTATGCGCATTTGCCAGATGATGAGGCTTCTTATCCGTTTGTTTTCTTAGGTGAACAATGGTCTAAGGATAGACAAACAAAAACAAGAACGTTAGGTTCAACCAATATTATGATTCATGTTTATGATCATGACGACAAACGTCGAGAATTAAATCAAGTATTAGCCGATGTGCGAAAAATCGTTCATGAATTGCATCAGACTAAGAACTTTAATTGGTTAGTAACGGAAAGTAGCACAGAAGTGATTTATGAAAATACAACCAATTTTGGTACGAGCCTTGCACACGGTGTACTTGACATCACGTTAGAATTTGAATAAAGAAAGAAGGAAACTAGAAATGGAGAAAGCAATCCAAGGTAAAAAAATTAAGTTAATGTTTCGATTAACACGTGAACGTGCGACAACAGCGGCGAAGTTATTAGCTTTAGAAATTTCACACGAATATAAGTCAGAAACAAAAACAGATACGCAATCAACAAAAGATGGGAATGTTCCAACTTCTGGAATGCCGTCAGCTTCCATCGAGATGGAATTTTTACGGACAGGCACAGAAACTTACAACATGTTGAAATATGCGTACCGTAACGGGCTAGAAATTGATGTATGGCGCATTAATTTTGATAAAAAAGACCCAAAAACAGGAAAATACGAAGCAGAATTTGGCACAGGTTTATTGGATTCATTCGGAGATTCTGCTGAATCTGACTCTAATTCAAGCATTAAACCAACCCTAGTTTTAAATGGTGACCTAGTGGAAGGATGGGCAACGGTTGACACCGAAAACGAAGAACTTGCACGTGCTTTCTTCTACGACACAGTGGCTGGTGCGGAACCAGAAGAGCCTGTAGAAAAATACACACCAAAAACAATTGAAGTACCTAAAGTTGAAAGTGTAACACCGACATCAGATGGCGCCGTTGTAAAAGTGAAGGAGGAAGAATAATCATGGCAATTACTTATCGTATTTACAAAGGTAGTGAAAAAGTAGTTGAAGGAGCAAGTCCATTAACTATTACAGGACTTGATGCAGGAGCAAAAGTAGCAGCAGGAACGTACCATATTGTAAGTGTGCAAGATGAAAAAGAATCTGAAAAAGTAGCTATTCCAGCTTTTACTGTATTGGCGGGGCGCTCTTTGGAAAATAAACCAACAGAAGCAAATACGATTCCTGAAATCAAAGAATGGTTAACTGCTCACAGTATTGATTTTACAGGAAAAACAACGAAAACAGATTTATTAGCATTAGTACCATAATTAAAAATCAGGAAGTAGGCGGCAATGTGAAGGCATTGTCGCTTTTTTAGGAGGAATTTTACATGTCAACAAACGTAAAACCTGTCGCAACAATTAACGGAAAAAAATATTCTTTGATTTTCGGTTTTAAATTTTTAAACGAAATTAACGCATTAAAACCTGACGTTGAAGAAGTAGACGGCTTCGTTCAATTGGTTGGTGGGTTACAAGATGGCGACGCTTTTGCCTTTCAAAAATTAATGCACGCAGCGTTAATTACTTATGATGACTTAACAACGAAAGAAATTGACGACTACTTAGAAACGTCAGAAGAGGCTTTAACGTTGTTTGAAAATTTTACCTCTTTCTTGGAGCAAGCACCGTTAACGGCTCTTCGGACGAAAAAATCACTAGAAGCAATCAAAAAAATCATGGCTTACATGGAACAGATACAAGCCAATCAACAAGAAACGACAGCCTAGATTATGACGAAATAGTTGTCACTTGTTTTCAATATTTCCCCAATATCACTTTAAAAGAAATTGAGCGTATGACTCCTTATGAATTTAATTTACGGATAAAAGCTGTAAATTTACGTGCAATTAACGAAGAAAGGAAACTATACGTTAACGCGTTAGCTACACGTATTTTTACAACACCAGATGAAAAAGGGCAACGCTATATTTTTAACGAAGTGAAAGATGTCTATGACTTTGAAAAGCTTGAACGCGATGTGCGAGGGGAAATCTCGCAACGAGAAGCGGAAAAGCTAAGTGAGCTAGAAGAAAACACTCGTCGATTAGAACAAGCAAGAAAAATTGTTGAGGAAAGGAGGAAACACCGTGACACAAAGTAAAACGGTAACAGCTATACTTACAGCACGTGATAACAATTTTACCAGTGCGATGAATGGCGCTGTGTCTTCGCTAAAAAAACTTAATTCAAATGCTTCTGATATTCCTAGTAATTTGAATACAGTGAATGGTGCGATGAAAAGTTTCGGTGATAAAACCGCAAGTATCGGCCAAAGCATTGAAAAAGTCGGCGGTTCGATGACTAAAGGTATTACACTCCCAATTGCGGGTGCCGTTGGCGCAGTAACAACCGCAGCGGTAAAATGGGAAAGTGCCTTTACTGGAGTTAAAAAGACCAACGATGAGATGGTCGATTCTAACGGTAAAGTCATTTATTCTTATGATGATTTAGAGAAAGGCCTTAGAGATTTAGCAAAAGAACTACCCACTAGTCATGAAGAAATTGCAAAAGTAGCAGAAGCAGCTGGACAGTTAGGAATAAAAACTGATAAAGTTGTCGGATTTACTAAAACAATGATCGATATGGGCGAATCAACAAATATGTCTGCAGATACAGCGGCTACATCCCTAGCTCGTTTTGCTAACATTACGCAAATGTCACAAGATAAATTTAGCAACCTTGGTTCAGCGATTGTTGACTTAGGGAATAATTTAGCGACTACCGAATCAGAGATTACAGAGATGGGCTTACGTTTAGCTGGTGCAGGAAAACAAATTGGTATGACTGAAGGAGATATTGTAGGTTTTGCAGCGGCGTTATCATCTGTTGGTATAGAGGCCGAAGCGGGTGGTTCAGCGTTCTCTCGGTTAATGGTTCAAATGCAATTAGCAACAGAAACAGGTGTTGAAGCTTTTGCGCCGCTGAAACAAGCAGTAGCGGAGCAAGGCGTGTCTTGGGAATCTTTTGTGCATGCTGTAAACTGGGGTGGAAAAGAACTGACGGCAGTTTCTAAGCAAATGGGAATACCTACCTCAGAATTAAAGAAAATGTATAAAGAAGCTAGCAAAGCATCAGGTAGTCTGGAAGATTTTGCAAATGTAACAGGTCGAACTAGTGAAGAGTTTGCACAATTATTCAAAAGCAATCCATCTCAAGCACTAATTGAATTTATCCAGGGCTTAAAAGACTCGGAAAAACACGGAATATCAGCTATTAAAGTGCTCGACGATATGGGAATTACAGAAGTTAGATTACGTGATAGTTTATTACGTGCAGCCAATGCAAGTGATGTCTTTGAAGGGGCTGTAAAACGAGGTAACGAAGCGTTTAACGAAAATACAGCTCTAGCAGAAGAAGCTGGTAAACGATACGGAACTACAGAATCACAGTTAAAGATTTTACGTGGTCAATTAAATGATGTAGCAATTACGTTTGGCGGTCCATTAGTAGCCGCATTAAATAGCGCGATAAGTGCTGCTAAGCCTATGATTGAAGCTTTAGCAAATATGGCAGAAGCTTTTGCATCAGCTGATCCAAAAACGCAAGAGTTCATTTTGAAAATGGCTGCGTTAGCCGCTTCTGCTGGCCCTGTGTTAAAAGTTTTTGGGAAAATGACAAGATTTTTCGGCAAAACGATTTCGACAATGTTTGAAACCGCAGGGAATATTGATAGCAAGTGGCAGCAATTTATTACTAAACCTATTGTTAATGGCTCTGGTAGTGCATTACAAGCTGTAAAAGGGTTTGTTTCTAAATATAAATCAAATCTAGCAGGGCTTGAAAGCGCAGGAGTTAATGTAAATGTATTAACAAGATTTACCACGTTAGGAGAGACTATTTCAGGTCTTTTTCCTACGCTAGATACATTTAGAGCAAATCTACGAGCAAGCCAAAGACAGCTAAATATGCTAGGAGAAGGGAATAAAGTTACTAACTTTTTTCGTTCTTTTTCTGCTTCTTTACAATTATCTAACAGTAAGTTAGCGAAATTTGCCTCTGTTGTTATTAATCCTGTAGGGTCGCTAAGAAACCTATCCTCTGCAGCTGGCAAATCGGGAACGGTTTTATCAGGGCTTGGCGTAGCTGCCTCAAAAGCAGGTGGAGGTTTTAGAACATTTGCGGTAACGGGTATACGATCTATAGCTAGTTTAACAGGAGCTATGTTGAGCAATCCCATAACAGCAATTTTAGTAGCAATAACCGCTACGATAGTTGGTGTAGTGCAAGCTTGGAAATCCAATTTTATGAACATTCAAGGCTACGTGAAAACTGCTTTTAGCGGAATAGTAAAATCGTTTAAAAGTGTACTTCCTAGCTCCTCGAGTGTTACTAAAACAATAAAAGGATTAGGAAATACCTTTAAATGGTTAGGTACTGGAGCAATTGTTGGTGTCACTTTTGCAATAGCAGGTTTTGTAGATGGATTACGTGCTATCATTACTGTAGGAAAAACGGTAGTAAATGCAATAATGGCAATTTCAAACGGTGTAAAAGGACTTTGGAAACGATTAAAAGGCGATTCTAAAGGTGCTGATAAAGCATTTAAAGATATGAAGAAAAGCTTATCTGATATAGAAAAAGATTGGGATACAATGTTTTCTGATTCTGCCTTAAAAAAGGCTGCTAAAAGCACCGAAGAATTAGGTGAAAAGTCCAAAGACACTACGAAAGCAATTTCGTTAAATATGGAAGAAGCCTCATCAAGTGTTGAAAATTATTCTTCAAAACTTGATGAAGCTAAACAGGCAATGACTGAACTTTTCTCACAGCAAAATGGTAGTACGGCTGGCGTAGAAACTTATTTCAAGAATACACTTGATTTAGTTACGAATTTAAAGGAACAGCAGAAAAAGGCTGTTGAAACCTATAACAAGCAAATTGAAGCAGCAGAAGGAAAATCCGAAGCTGAAAAGCAAAAGATTTTCGCTAATGCCTCAACCGAGTATATGAAGGCTGTTCAATCGTCCAATAATGATTTGTTAAAAGTTTATACGGATTATTCTAATCAGTTGAAAAATAACAAAACGATAGAGGGGCAAGAGTTAACTGAACAGCAACGAGCGACTTTACAGAATCAAACAAATATTATTCGCGATAATTTAGTAGAGCAACAGAAACAATTTGTTGAAGCAGGTGTAAACAAGCTAAATAACAATCAAATGTTAAGCGAGCAAGAAAAAGAGCAAACCTTAACAAGCTTACGAACACTTGGGGAACTTCAAGCGCAACAAGTGCAAGAAAATAACGCCCAAATTCAGCAATTAGAAACACAAAAAAAACAAGCAAAAACGGAATCTGAAAAAGCAGCTTTCCAAAATCAAATCACACAATTGCAAACACAAAACAGCCAGATACGCCAAAGTGAATTAGAGCAAGGAGCGCAACTTCTAGCGATTATTTCACAAAATGGTGCGAATAAAATTGCGGTGACGGCTGATAATTTAGCACAGCTTAAAGGTGTGACAGACCAACAGCTTTTAGGCATTTATCAATCTTATGTAAATAACGGTGCTAGCATTGATCAACAGATGGCTTTATTAGCTGGCATATTACGCCAACGGGGGATTGAAGGCTCTAACGGTTTAGTTCAAGGATTACAAAACAATGACCCTAAATTATGGGCGAATATGTCAAAAGCTGACATTGTGAATACCTTGCAATCATTACCGCCTGATTTGTTTAAAAACGGTCAAGATGGTAAAAACAAATTAATCGACGGGTTGAACTCAGGAAAAGTTGAAATCAATAATGTCGGTCAAGAGTTAATGAATCAGATGAACTCAGGCGTAAAAAATAAGAAAGCAGAAGCGGAAAAAACTTCTGGTGATGTAGCTTCATCTGGTGCAAAGGGCGCAAAAAGTAAAGGTAAAGAATACAATAGCGGCGGTAATTCTAATGCTAGCGAGTATAACACAGGGCTAGCGAAACAGAAAAGCAACGCAAAACAAAAAGGTACCGAATTAGGTTCAGCGCCAGTTGAAGGAATAAAAACAAAAGCTTCTGCTATGCAAAGCGCAGGAGAACAGCTTGGACGTAGTTTTGTTCAAGGATTATCTTCTCAGGTTGGTTCAGCTAATAATGCAGGAAGAGATTTAGGAAATGCTGTTAAAAGTGGTGCTAGCTCGGTAAGTATGGTATCAGTCGGTTCGAATCTAGCTAGTGGTGTTGCTTCTGGTATTCGGGCAAGCCAAGGTGAAGCTGTGTCCGCCATGCAAAATTTAGTAGCTGCAGTTAATGCCGAAGCACAGAAAAAAGCAAAAATTAAATCACCATCACGTTTATTGAAATATGACGTTGGTGTTTTCCTTGCACAAGGTGTAGCTGCAGGTATTCGAGAAGATACGTCGGTTGCCGTACAAAGTGCAAAAGATATGATTTCAAGCATCCATCAATCCATTACAGGTAGCCGTTTGATGAAACGTTCAAATGCAATTGAGGTAAAACATTCTATAGATAATACGCCAATGGGAAAAATGGTAGAAATCTTAGAAGAAATACGACATTTAACTGTTGTTATGGATACTGGCCAAGTAGTGGGAGCGCTAGGTAGCCCAATGAATCTTAATTTAGCAGAACAACAAAAGCAAGATGGGAGGTATCGTAGTTGATTGAAATTGTAGAATATATGGCCAAAGGTCGTTTTAATAGCAAAGAACACGGTTTCTACATTATTGAACACGATGCTCCTTCCGCGGAAGAAGTGGAAATTATTGAACAGATCCCTTTCATGCAAGGGCAGTATGATTTTTCCATGCTTACAGGAGAACGAATTTTTAGTAATCGTATTGTCACTGTTACTTTTTGGCGACCTAATACGCCATACGAAGAACGGAAGGCATTAGAGGCGAAAGTAAAAGAAGAATTGATGATGGATGGAATTGATTACATTGATGATTCTTGGTTACGCTCAGGACTTCGCTGGTATGGAAAATGCAAAAGTGTGAAAGCAGAAGATGACTCGTCAAGTAATTCATTAACGTTAACAGTAGAATTTGACGTGTATCCTTTTGCTTTAAGGGAAAATATTTCTTATTCCGATGTCTTTGACGAGGACTATTTCACAGACGATAGCGCTGATAATTGGACAGGCTATTATATTCATGGGCAAAGAAAAATTTCCCTTATTAATATGGGAGCAAATGCTTCTAGTCCAACAATAAAGGCAACATCTGCTATGCGATTAACTACTGATGACGGAACAACAATAAAAGTTCCGAAAGGCGAATCGCAAGATTATTTCTTTAAATTAAAAAGAGGGACCAACCACTTAACTATTTATGGCGAAGGTCATATCTCTTTCTTTATGTCTAGTGAGGTGATGGTCTAATGTATCGAGTATTATTGTTTGATAATCCGAACAGAAAGAATCCAAAGATTGTTCATGAGCCATATAGCTATGGTGAGAAAATCAAAGATAGTGAAGTATATTTATCGCTTAACGGATTAGGAATTTCTACTTTTGAATTTACCTTTAATATTAACAATAAATACTATCAAAAGATCGAGCCGATTATTCACTTTATCCAGATTGTGGATGTTACAAGAAATAAAGAAATTTTTTATGGTAGAGTTGCTAAAATCACGAATAAAATGGAAGCATCAGGAAGCTTTTCTCAAACTCTCTTAGCAGAGGATGAGAAAGCTTTTTTATATGATTCTGTTCAAACCTATATGAAACCAACACGGATGACTATATCTGCTTATTTACAAAAAATACTCGATGCACACAATAAACAAGTTGAAGCGCATAAGCAGTTTCGGCTTGGTGAAGTGAATGTTGTAGATAATGGGGACTTGCTAAGAGGATTAGGCTATCAAAGTACAGCTGATACCATTAAAGAAAAATTGTTGGATAGGCTGGGCGGTACGTTAACACTTCGACGCGTTGGGAATATAAATTATTTAGATTATCTATCTAATTATGGTGTGAACAGTGAAACTCCTTTACAGTTAACCAAAAATCTAAAAAGTGCTACTCGAGATATTGATATTTCTGAATTGTTTACAAGGATTGTGCCCGTCGGTCAAGATATTGAAGATACGTCAAATACTGATATTGAAGTGGGAACAGATTTTTCACGACCTAAATACACCATCGAAAAAGTAAATGGCGGTAAGAATTACCTTGATGATGAAGCGTTAATCAAAAAATTTGGATTAAACACGGGCATTGTAGAATTTTCAAATGTCAAAGACCCATCAATTTTAAAACGTCGAGGGTTGCAATGGCTAAAAGACCAAAGCTTGATGTTGGTAACTTGGACAGTTGAAGCTATTGAGTTAGGGCTATTGGATAAACGGTATGAATTAATCACTTTAGGAAACAGTTATAAAGTAGATAATCAATTTATTTATGCTGTAGAACGATTACAAGTGATTGAGAAAAAATTTAGTATTTTAGAACCGCAAAAGGTTACTTTGACTATTGGTTCGAAAAAGAAAAAACTGACCGATTATCAAAACGAAATAAAAGCTATTCAATCCAATTTAGTAAACGTAAAAAAATTTGCGACGGCAGGAGTTCAAAACATATCAGAGTTGATAAAAAGACAGGAAGAATTTGACAATGATTTATCTGTTCAAAGTAGTAAAGTTAGTTCTTTGGAAGACTTAACCAGTGAATTATCAACAACCGTGACAGAATCGACGGAAGCCTTTAAACAATTAGCAAGTGATTTAACAAATACAGTCGAATCTGTAGGTACTGCTCAAACTGATATGAAAAAGGCGTTAGACGATTTAATTAAGCGTGTAGAGAAATTAGAAAAATAAGAGAGGTGAGACGGTTGGCACAAGAATTTAAGGATACTCTACCAACAAATGAACCAAATACAACAGTTGATTATCAAGACCCGACCGATGTCGATGAGGTGCAAGATGAAATAAAAAACGGTGTGATTGATCCTATTTCTCAAACGTTCGCTTTGTGGATTCGAACAAAGATGTATCGACGACATGTTCGAGAATCTTTAGCTCGTATGATGGAGTATACCAGTGTTTTATTTAATAAAATAAAGGCTATTTCTGAAAATACAGAAAAACGCCAATCTAAAGTAGAACAACGTCAAACCAATTTAGAGGAACGTTTTAAAGATGTAATCGCAAATGCTACAACAGATAGCGAAGTTATCAATGCTCGAAGTAGTGAACGTTTGGGGAATTTTAAAACGTTGGATGAACGGCTAGAATATTTTGAAAATATTATTGCTTCTGTTATTCCAGTTGGTTTTGATGTAACTATTGTTCACAATTTAGGAGCTCAACCAGTCGTTAATGTTCGTACTTGGACACATGGTATAGGTGTACTGCCTTTAGGTACAGAACCAACAGGGTTATTTGGCGGTAGTGCTTCTCAATCAATTCAAAGCACTGTAAGACATGTTAATTCTTCAGAGTGCATTGTATCTATTCCTTTGGATTATACAACGGAATTTTTACCAGTAAAAATTAATGAATATAAATATTTACTTATAGATGAAAAAAATAGTCGATCCATAGTGTTTGATTTAATTATATAGAAAGGATGTTGAGAATATGGAATTAACCAGAATTTATCGAGGGATGGAGAACGGAGCAGAAGCTATTGAAGAAAATTTTGATAGTCTTGAAAAGTTACTAAATAAGTTATCTGAAACAAATATTTTAAATGTAGGTAAAAAAGTTTGGTCAGGAGCATGGTATATGGGGGAAAATCAATCAATTAATCCGAGTTTACCATTGGATCAATGTCTTTCTGGCTGGTTATTTTTATATCAACCATATAACACAAGTACAAGCCTAGGAGACAATTGGGATTTGAACTATGTATTTGTTCCAAAAACGCATATAGTGGAATTTGGAGGTCGTGCGGTTGTTCATCATTTAGAAACATTGAATGGAGCAAAATACAACAAATATATTTATATAAGCAATACGCAAATTTTAGGCCATAAAAATAATAATACTGCTTCAAAAACTTTTGTATTGACACGGGTGTATGCAATTTAAGAAAGGAGAAAGTTAGCTATGAAAATTTGGATTGAAAATAAAATTGGCTATTTAGAAGGTTATTCTACAATGGAACAACCTGATAATGTTGAGCTTGAAGTGAAAAAAGAACCGTTTGATTTTATGAATTGGCGTTATGATGGCGCACAATTGATTCATGATCCAGAAAATGCACCACACCCAGAGCCAGCACCACCAACGAAATTGGAACTTTTACAAAAGCAAAATGCGGAATTAATGAAGCAAGTTTCTCTGCAGAATCAAGTTGTTCAACAAACACAAAGAATGACTGGCGAATTGATGAAACAAGTCGCTGAACTTACGAAAGGAGCGGAATAAGATGAAAACGAATGCTTTTCCAGGTTTCGATAATATTAAACAGTTGTATGATTGGAATTGTTATACAAAACAAGATTTAGTAGATTACGTGAATATGAATTGCTTAACAAAAGAAGAATATACAAAAATTTGTGGGGAACCGTTTAGCGAAAACTAAGCGGTTCTTATTATTGGAGGAATTGTTTTGTCAAATGAAATTGTTGTCGCTGTTATAGGATTAGTAGGCAGCACAATTGGTGCGTTTATTGGAGTTGTAGCTAGTGCCAATTTGACAGCTTATAGAATTGAACAGCTAGAAAAGAAAGTAGAAAAACATAATGGGGTAATTGAAAGAACCTTTAAATTAGAAGGTCGAATGCAAGAAGCGGAACATGACATAATAGAATTGAAAGGAGCAAAAAAATGATTCTACCAGATAAGTACTACAAGATTATCAAATGGGGCGTGCTAACAGTGCTACCTGCAAGTTCTGTTTTGGTTGCCACGCTAGGTAAAGCCTATGGATGGCAGCAAACAGATATGGCTGTTTTAACTATTAATGCCATAGCAACTTTTTTAGGAGTAGTAACAGGTGTGTCAGCATATAATTTAAAAGACAAGGAGAAGTAAAAATGAAAAAGAAAATTTTAGTAGGAGCGCTTGTCGCTCTATTTTTTATGCCTTTAAATGTATTTGCTGCAAAAGGTGACCAAGGCGTTGACTGGGCGATTTATCAAGGCGAACAGGGTCGTTTTGGTTATGCACATGATAAATTCGCTATTGCTCAGATTGGTGGCTACAATGCTAGCGGTATTTATGAACAATACACATATAAAACGCAAGTGGCAAGTGCTATTGCACAAGGTAAACGTGCGCATACCTATATTTGGTATGACACTTGGGGAAACATGGACATTGCGAAAACAACGATGGATTATTTCTTGCCACGTATTCAAACGCCTAAAAATTCCATCGTTGCTTTAGACTTTGAGCATGGCGCTAGTTCTGACGTAAACGCAAATACGGAAACAATCCTATATGGTATGCGCCGTATTAAACAAGCAGGATATACACCAATGTATTATTCATACAAGCCTTTTACGTTACAATATGTGGACTATCAGCGAATTATTAAAGAGTTCCCTAATTCTTTATGGATTGCTGCCTATCCTAGCTATGAAGTAACGCCAGAACCATTGTATGCTTATTTCCCAAGTATGGATGGTGTTGGAATTTGGCAATTTACATCCACTTATATTGCTGGTGGGTTAGATGGTAACGTAGACTTAACAGGTATTACTGATAACGGGTATACTGCAACTGACAAACCAGAAACCGAAACTCCAGCAATTGATACAGGTGAAGAAGTAGAAAATACGCCAAGTTCCGATGTTAAAGTGGGCGACACTGTTAAAGTGAAATTTAGTGTTGATGTTTGGGCAACTAGTGAAGCTATTCCGCAATGGGTAAAAGGAAACAGCTATAAAGTACAAGAAGTAACTGAGAGCAGAGTATTGCTTGAAGGTATCTTGTCATGGATCAGCAAAGGCGATATTGAATTATTGCCAGATGCGGTAACTGTTCCTGATAAACAACCAGAAGCGACTCATGTGGTACAATACGGTGAAACGTTATCCAGCATTGCTTATCAATATGGAACAGACTATCAAGCGTTGGCGGTATTAAATGGATTGACAAATCCAAATCTTATTTATCCTGGTCAAGTTTTGAAAGTAAATGGATCAGCAGTAAGCAACGTTTACACAGTTCAATACGGTGATAATTTATCAAGTATTGCAGCTAAGCTTGGTACGACTTATCAAATATTAGCTGTATTAAACGGACTAGAAAATCCTAACTTGATTTATCCTGGTCAAAATTTAAATTACTAAAAATAGCCCCTCTTAAATGAGGGGCAGTACATATTCTGATTGTTTGTAAGAAGAAAAAAGAAGCAGTGACCATTTTATTATTATATTTTGTTTCTCTATGCATTACTAAAATTGAATATCTTGTCCGTTGTAGATTGTTAATTTAGATGCTACTATTAATTATAGATACAAAATATAATAAAGAATGGAGATGTTTTTTATGAAAATATTTGTAGGTTTAGCAATTGCCAGTAGCATAATTACAGGGAGTATTTTGGGTAGTCAAATCCAGGATGATGCAATCGAAAACCATGAAGAGTCAACTTTCAATCAGGTTGAGTTACTAAAACCTGGAACGATTTCCGGAGAGATGAAAGTAGAAAATGTAAAATATAAATGGATGGAAGCTTCTTTTGGAGGAACAAACAGAGGCTACACTATAAATCCAGGAAAACTTTCATATCAACTGAGCCCAAATCCTCACAAAGATCCGTGGTATAATAAAAATCAAGTTAAATTCTATAATTTGGGAGCTAAACAAATAGAAAAACAAGCAAATGAGGGTAAATGGCATAGCAAAGGATGGCCAGAAAATATATACAATATATCAATAAATAATGTTAATTATACATTGACTAAATAAATTTAAGCTTAAATGACTAAAACTTGCATTTGACGGATTTGTTTTTTATAATACACATGAATCGTGCTAACCCTCAATCAGAAGTTAAGGAAAAACTTAGATTCTTTTATATAGATAAGTTTCATCTATATTTTTTGTCATTAGCTCAGTGTATTAGAGCAAATGGCTCATAATCATTCGTTTGATGGTTCGAATTTATCATAGTAGTTAAAACAAAATTATCTTGTGTATATAGAAAACACCTACTGAAGACGCACAATACTTCCCCAAGTTGTGTATGTTTAGTAGGTGTTTATTTATAATTGTATATTTGAATTATAAATAAAATACAAGTGTTTTGTAAAATGAAAACTTGAAATTCAAAAAAGAAAGCGGTAAAATGTATTCACCAAACAATTTTATTTTTCATTTTATTACTACCTCTTGCCGCCTTTCCCCAATGAGGCGGCATCTTTTTACATAAAAAATATTGAAGTTAAAAAATGATCACCCTTTCTGATAAGGTGGTCGTTTTGGTTTAGACACGATATATAGTATCTTGGTTAAGATATTTTTTTTAAAACACAATATATTGTATTTTTTTCTGGAATAGTGTACAATTGTTTATTTTGTTGACGACCTTTTTTTCAAGTGATATATTATGATTAATAGAACCCACATACCTCTTAGTAATGAGTCCCAAGCAAGGGATATTTTTTAGGAAAATATATAGTCCTTATTGCTATTAATGGATAATTTAGTAATTCTGTGCAAGGAGTAATTTATGCAAGGTATATTTATCATAAGTAACAAGAGAGAAGAGTTAATGTTAGCTGAAAAATTTGTTTCTACTAAAATAAAGTTTGACGAACATATGTGCAAAACTTTAGATCAAATTGTAAAAAATTTGTCTTTGTACTCTTCTAATAATAAAACAATATTTGACATAAATGGCAAACAAGCAGTATTTCCAATTAAAGTACCTACTTTTGATAGACTTGGAAGATGTAGAGAAACTTATATAGTGAAACAAATACAGGGATATGAAGGCATCTATGAAATTCGACTAAATGAAGAATACTTAAAACATAGAGTCCTCTTTTTTGTAAATAGTTGTATGGATAATACATATTTTTTATCTTATGGTTTTTCTAAAAACGGCTTAAAGGAATCGGATGTTACGAATATAGCATCTAAAGAAAGCGTTAATATTGATAATGAGATGCAAGAAAGTTTTGAAAAAATGGAGTTTTGGATTGGAGTAGATTACCATGAGTTATGTTAGATATGAAAATTTATTAAAAAAACACCAACCTAAAATTTATGATGAGTTATATACAAATACTAGACAGCTATCCGTTGAAATCATAAAAAGAAGAATGAAAAAAGAACTAGATGTATATAGTTTTTCTCAGTTACTAGGATTAACACCTGAAGAGTATTTAAAATATGAATACGGTGGAACAGAGATAAAAATATCAGAGTATTATGATTTAATAAATAAAATAGATGATTTGTGGATATTAGAATTTTTTGTAACTAAACTTAAGTCAGAAAAAGAAAACTTTGTACAGGGACTAGATTGTGGCTGTAGAAAATTAACTTCTCAAAAAATATTTATATCTGATATAAATATTGATAAAAAAAATCGTAAGTCAGTCCGGAAAAAAAGAAAATACAATGATTATTCTGGATTTAAATCAAGAAATGAGGTTTCTATGAATGAGCAATATGTACAAGTTAGATAATATAGTTATAAGTAAGCTGCATGCGGAGAATGTGGTTGAAGAGGATTCAAATAAAATTGCAGTATCAGTACAGGAAGATGAAACATTATTTATTGAAAATGACAGGGTTAATGTAAAAGCAGAAGTTCGTATTATTGAGTCGAATGTTTTAATGGAGATTGAGATAACAGGAACGATTCATATAGTCGAAAAAAATGATGAAGAAAAAGATTTGAATTTGACTGAATTCATTAAGATAAATATTAAAGACTTATCTCATCCATTAATAGACAAAGCTTCAAACACATTATCTTTATTATTATCAGATATGTTAAATTTACCACGTAATTTAAACATTTATGATTCTATGGAAGAACAGCCTCAATAAATCATAAAAAATTTATCAGGACCATTAGCTCAGCTGGTTAGAGCAAATGGCTCATAACCGTTCGGTCACAGGTTCGAGTCCTGTATGGTCCATATATATTTATTTGCAAATAAAATAATAGAGGAGTAGACTTAAAGTATCAAATACTTAAGGAGTGTTATCTATTATGTCAAACTATGAAGAAAAAGAAGCAAAAGCATTAGTAAAAATTGCAGATGTTTTGAACAAACTGGATTCAAATTTAGAAGAATTAGATTCTCTAAATGAAGATGCAAAAAAACATAGTATGAAAAAATGGCTTGTTGAGAAAAGAGCTATGCATGAAATTAAAAAGATTGCACATGAAGCTGGTAAGTATGATAAGTACGATGAAAAAGAATTACAAAAAGAAATTGAACATGTAGAACAATATATGTAAAAATAAAAACTATTCCTTGTTTAAGGAATAGTTTTTTGTATTTTCCGCACACACATTTTCACCACAACCAGTTGCCTTTTTTGATTATACCTACCATAAACAGCAAGCTCTGAGCCATCAGGTAACATGAGTAATTCATCCGCCAATTCTTTTTTAGAAATAATGCAGTTGATAGTCTCTTTTTGAGTTTGCAAAGAAAATCGGACTAACATTTCTGGATAAGTAGTTAATACCTTAATTTTATGAATTGTTCCTACATAAGTTGATTTCATAGAAATCAACTCCTTGCTAGTAGTTAACTATATTATATTAAGATTGTTTTTATTCGTCTAGGTATGAAATGACCATACTTTGACCATACTCTTTAAGAAAATATAGAAACTATCAGAACATAGAATTTAATACAAACGCCTATTTTATAAGTGTTGAAGAAAATTAGAAATTATTAGAAAAAATAAATCTTAAAGTATCAGTTTATCCAGTAGCTCAATAGAATTTTATATAAAAAGACTCTATCCCTTGTGTGGCAAGGGGTGGAGTCTTTTTTTTATTAGGATAAACAGATACCTGACCTTGACTTTAACCTTGATTCATTTAGAAGTTAGCAAATCTAGCTAATTTCTCAGCTGTAGCATTCTTCTATTAGTGTAGATCGAGTTTGTCATTTCCAAACTAGCGTGTCCCAATCGTTCTTGTGTTTCTTTCATAGGCACACCTGCTTCATAAAGCATGAGTGTGTCTCCGGCTATTCGTGCCTATATTCGGCAATCCTATAAAAGTAAATAATCTAGAAGAGCGCTGATATAATGCTTGACGTTGTGAATATTGTCCTTTGTAATCTGAGAATATGATATTCTTATTTTTTGTATTAGCTTGGAAAAAAATTCTATTTGTCTAAGCTACCATCATTTTAAAAGTTTGCATGTTTTATGGTCAATAGAAATTCCCCTATAAGAAGATTTTGTTTTTAAGAGGTAAGACAAAATAACCATTTTTAGTTAGTGATAACGTTTTATTGATCGTTAGTAATCTTTTTCAAAATTCACGTCTTCCCAAGTTAATGCCAACACTTCGCCACCACGAATACCACTAAATTCTAATAATCTATACATAGTTAAGTCCCATTGAGCGAAATATTTATAGAGTAAATTTTTACTGTTGACTTGCTTAACTTTATTCTCTAAATAAGAAAGAACCAGCTGGACTTATTCGCTGGTGTAAAATTTTATTTCCTTTTCTTTTCGAGTACATTATGCCTTAGGTCTGGTTGCTCTTTCAAATGGATTCTTTTTCATATTGTCAAACCAAATTTCTTGAGGAATACCTCCAGTTTCATAAAATGTTTGATTCAAGCGCTGGAATAACGTCTTTTGAGAGCGATCAAAGGTAACTTCTAAGTATTTCATTCGATATAGAGAAAAATATTACAGGTGACGATTTCTCCTGTTTTCAGCACTAACTTGATATCTTCCTTCCAATCAATTTGAGCAGATAACACAGGGTCGTTTCAATTCTGATCGTTGCCTTTTCAATCTTATCTTCACGGATATTTCTGCAATGACGGCGAATAGTCCTTTCGCTGCCTGAATATCCTTTTTTAGAAATAAAATGATAAATCGCTGTAGAGGAACAACCTAACGAGAGTTTATCGATGATGATTGCTTAGTAATCATCAGTTAAAGTTTTTTTGTTCTGATTTCTTTTACTAAGGATGGGAAGTTCTTTACTAATTCCAGCTCCATGATAACGTTTAATGGTATGATAATCGCAGTTGAATTGCCTAGCTAATACCTTATAATTAGGTTTTGTTTCACTCATAATGTGTAATAACACTCCTTCATAGATATCTTTTCTCACTTTACACTACTCCTATGAATTGTCGTGAGAAAAGCGTATCAAATTGGAACGAAAACCTACATTTTTATTTGGCCATTTTCCTACATATTAGCGTGTTCGTTAACATCTTAGATAAGTTATCCAAGAGTTAGTATAACGAAGTTTTTAGTAGGAATCAAAGAATGAAAGTAGATAATTTGTTAAAGATTACTCTCTGTAAAAAAGCAGAAAAGAATCATTCTGTCGTTGAACTGCTAGTGATTCTCATCTGTGAAACATCTAATGTTTCATGCAACACTAGTGTTGCAAAATAGGACTGCTGAGTTAAATTGAACACGAATTATGAAAGAACTTAATTTGTTTTCTTCATAGTTTTTTGTTAATGATTTGATGAATCATAGTTGGTTTATCGATCCTTTAAATTATAGGACCTATGTCTATAAATCAGTAAATTGAGTTTTTTTCAACTGAAACATTTTACTAAAATTCAAGAATAAGTCAGCCACTTTTCGAAAAAGTGAAAATGTCTGTTATCTCTTTGTTCTGCTGTTGATTGGGTAGTCAACTGGGAGGTGGACGTCTGAGTGGAACAGTCTAGTATTTTCCAACGAGTTTTGGTGTTGGAACCTCAATAATATACGATTTTTCACTTGACTGTCTTTTTATTTCTTTGGTGACTAACTTGATTATAAAATTTGCGAACAATTCTTTCATATGAACTGCTTTATTAGAAAAAGGAGTTCCACAGAATTAGCCATAGCTATGAAGTTCGTTAGTTTAAATCGATTTTATGTACACTTTAACCTATAATCTGACGATTCTGTTAACAGAATCGTTTCTTTTTTGCTAAAAAAAACGTTATTGAGCTGGGAGCCTTTTTTTCTGATGGAACCATAGATTTGAATAAAGTTAACCTATAATAAAAGCATAGAACAACATATAAGAAATGCGAGTGGCTGTTCTAAAAAATAGAAGAAAGAGGTTTAACGAATGGAAAAAGAATTAAAAACAGTAGATGTGGAAGTTGAAGAATTGGATGAATTGTTTGGTGAAGTTGAACTAATCGAAATTGATGAAACAATTACTTTGTCTGAAACAGCAGCATCAAGTGGAATTTCATCATGTAACAGTTGTTCATGTTGTGCATCAACATCATGCTGCAGCAGCTCATCAGTAAGTTTTACTTAATAAAGAAGGGAAGTAACAGAATGAAGGCAGAAGAATTAGAAGTTGAGAACCAGTTAGAAGAATTGGATGAATTATTTGGCGAAGTTGAACTAATCGAAATTGATGAAACGATTACTTTGTCTGAAACAGCAGCATCAAGTGGAATTTCATCATGTAACAGTTGTTCATGTTGTGCATCAACATCATGCTGCAGCAACTCATCAATCAGTATTACGTGATTAAAGAATCTGTAGAAATGAATAAATAATTTTAGCGGGAGAGCGAACAATAGCGATTCACTTTAAATAAAAAAATAGTTCTAGATAATGACTAGTTACTAATTTTTGAAAAAATTACAGCACAGTTAAAGTAAGTCGCTTTTGTTTCTTATTGTATTAGATCGTGTGGGAAAGCAGTTATCCTGCACATTCCTGTTGAAATGAAATAGGAAGGATAGATAGGAATGAACATTACAGCTGATCAAATTACGAAAAATTATGGAGAAACAATAGCTCTTCAGTCAGTAAGCTTTGATTTTCCCAAAAATTCAATCGTTGGGGTCGTTGGACACAATGGCTCTGGAAAAACTACTCTATTAGAAATATTATGCGGTCTAAGAAAAGAAGATGGCGGGAAAATGAATGTAAAAATTGATAAAGAATATAAATCAAAATTAGGAGTTATTTTACAAAATAATGCATTTTATGATGATGCAAAAGTTATTGAGCTATTAAAACTATTTTCTTCCTTTTATAAAGAAACTGTGGATATTGATGAGTTGATAGACATTACTCAAATAAGAGAGTACAGTCACAAATTTTATAAAGATTTATCTGGTGGAATGAGGCAAAAAGTCAATATTGCATTAGCTCTCTTGAATAATCCTGAAATCATGATCTTGGATGAACCTACTACAGGATTGGATCCAATTGCCCGCAAAGAATTATGGGGCATTGTTCATCGGTTTGCAAAAAATAATATTGTATTTTTATCTTCTCACTATATGGACGAAGTTGAATCAAATTGTACACATCTACTCTTTTTGAAAAAAGGAAAAGTGGTCGAGTGTGGCAAACTTTCTGATATTTTAAGTAAATATGATACAAATATGAATGAATTTTATTTAGAAAAGAATAAGGGGGCGTATTAATTATGATAGCAAGTATTCTACAACAACTAAAAGTTGAATTCAAAATCTATTTAAGACAGCCATTCTACCTGCTTTTCAGTTTGGTAATGCCAGTAGCAAGTTTTCTTTTCTTTGGCAGTTTGTATTCTTCACAAGATTACGGAGCAGCAGATTTCTTTTCTATGTATATTCCAGGGTTCTGTATGCTGGTTCTATTCTCTACCTCTGTATTTAATGTGGGAAATCAAGTGATCTCAGATAAGGAAAAAGGAATCTATAACCGTATTTTAACAACACCTATCTCATTGACGCGCTTTATTGGTGTGATTTTGTCTAAAGCATTTATGCTGGCTTTTCTTGGTTTTGTATTGATTTTATTCGTTGCACATTTCTCATTTTCTATTCCAATCGGTTTAGGGCGTCTTGGATTTGTAGCAATGTATACGGTCTTTATTCTCTATTCCTTGTCTTTGGGAGTGGGTATTGCCTTTTTAGTAAATAAACTTAATACGTATTCAATTACAATGATGGCGGCATTCTTTCCAATGTTTATGCTTTCAGATGCTTCAATCCCTTTGATGAGTTTACCAAAATGGGCTCAGTCAGCAGCTGAATTTAATCCACTGTATCACTCAAATTTAATTTTGAGAACTTTTTGGGACTCAAGTATGCAAGAAATGTATGGCGCCAATATCTGGAAATCGTATCTTGTATTAGGTTTGATTTTAAGTATTTTGTATGCCTTGGTTGTTTACAAATGGAAAAAAGGAAGGATTTCGTTAAAGCAAAAATCAGAAAATAAGGGATTACTACCTTTAGCAGATACTTCTGAAATAATTTAGTAAGAAAACTGAAAGAAAGGAATAATTTTGTATGACTCAGGAAACAATGACTCACCCTATCATCATTGAACGAAATAAATATGATGCACAAGGTCTCTATACTGACGCGAATAAAATGGAAAAAACATATGCAGAATATGAAGAACAACAAATGAAATTCAATGAATTTTGTCAAATTATGTTACTGGATTTGGGGAATAAGAAAGATTTATTTAATAAAAACCAACTTTCAAAGTTGAGAAAAAAATTGAAAAGGCAAAGCCTGGATATTTCTCTTGAAGGATTTCAGAACATTCCAGAATGGAAAGATATCCAACCATTGCTCGTCAAATATGAAGAGTATCGTATTCGTTGTCAAGAAACATTTGTTTTGTTAAGTGAAGCATTGAAACAAGCTGAGTTTTCAAACAGAGAAGAATTGAAAAAATTTTTGATAAAAAATCAGGGAATTCAACAAATGCTGTATCTAACGAATCAAGAATTGTACAAAAATACTCAAAAGTATTTAAATGGAGAATTTGAAGGAAAAAAGAAAAAGTTGCGTAAAGTCGAAATTCCATTGATGAAAGTAGTATCGAAAGCAACAACAAAAACTAGTCCCAATTTTTATTTTAATACAGTCAAATTCTATTCTGACCAAATTAAAGAATTTAATTATCAAGTAAAGAAAAATCAAATTACACCTAACTATGTTTTCTTCCATCGCGCATTAGAGCATTTGTTATTGAGTGAAGAGTATCTTGAGTATGCACAATTCAAAGTAAATAATCGAATCACTAAAATGAGTGATGATGGTTTGTACATTTTTAAGAACGAAAGCGACAACTATAAGATTTTTAAATCAAAAGATGTACTGCATAAATCCGAAAGTAATGAAGTGATTGAAGTATTGCTGGAACATCCGGATCAATTATTTACAACTTCATATTTTTGTGAAACCTTTGATATAACTGTAGAGCGAGCGAAAGCAGTCGTGAAAAAATTACATGATTTAGGTGTTTTAGAGCTTAATCAACAATTGACGGATCATATTGATATTATCCAAGAATTTTCTGAAACAATGACTGCCATTTTTAGACAGAATTCGGCATCGATCGATCAAGTCATTGACTCAAGCTTAACTCTTAGAACATTGTTTGAAAAAATTAATGAAGGATTTTCCATTGATAAATATAATCAAATTATTTCAAATTATGAATCACTTTCTGCGTTAATTGGGATTGAAGTTCCATCCAGACAATTGCTGGTGTATGGGGATAATGTTATTTCAAATGACCAGGCAACTGCTTCACCGGATATTCTTTCTGAACATATGGAAGAGCTGTTGAGTGTATTTCCAATTTTTGATATTAATGAAAAAATCAAAAATGAATTTGCAGTGGAGGTAGAAAAGTACAAAGAAAACGAACTGATTGAAATGAACCATCCAGCAATTTTAAAAGTGTTGACGGATGTGAATTTGAAATACGGTCAGTATTGGGCTAATCCTTGGCATCATTTTGAAACGAACTCCTCCCTCAATAAATTTTTGTTTGGTTTACAAAACGAATTGGTCGAATATTTGACTGAGCATATTGATGAAAAGAATGTCTTGGATCTTACAAAAAAATTAATGGAATTAAGTCTAAAACTGAAAAAAAACGAGATTCAAAGGGAAGGTCATTATTCTGTTTTTTATCAAAATGATGAGCAAAAACAGACAATCATTAATAAGATTTATCCTGGTTATGGAAGTTTTTATCAAAGGTTTTTACGATATACGAATATTTTAGAATCCTATAGTAACGAAGTAAAAGACTTTTATCAAAGCAATCATCATGAAATTGCAGAGCTGCATGAGCCATTAGCTTTTAACGCAAATGTAGTAGATATTCCATATTATGAAACACGATATATGGATGGCTTATCTAAAGTTAATGGAGAAAAAGATATTTTCCAAAAGCATATTTATGAAGAACGATCAAATCTTGAATTTGAGGATGGAGATTTTGTACTTCAGTATGACGAAAAAAATATAAACCTGTTATTTCTTCAAGTTTAATTCGTGCCTTATATCCAGGGAAGTTTGCGTTTATTACTTCTATCTTTTCAAATATCAGCTTTATTAATGATCTATCGTTGTTCTGGATAAATCAAAGAAAAGATCAATTAGCTATTAGAAGTCCGCAAATGAAATTCAAGGATATTGTTTTGGAGCGGGGGCACCTTTATTGTAAAGCAGAATACTTTAAAAATGATTCAAATAATACGGAAGAACATTTGTACCTTTCAATAAGAGAAAAATTAGGAAGCCATGGTATTGGCTCATCTTTCTTTATTCAATCGCGTAAAAAGCAATTTGTAACAGATCAGGTTAATTCTATCTCATTTGAATTCAATAAACCTCAATATATTGATTTGAATAATGTATTGTTGTACAAGCTATTCTTAAATACAGTAAAAACCAATGAAGATTTGCTGATTTCAGAAATTTTACCTGAAAATATAAGTGCAAGTGAATACATGAAAGAGGTGAAAGTGATAAATGGAGAAGATTCATAGAATAACAGTTGCGCTCAACACTCAAAATATATTTAAACAGAAGTTTATTAATGAAGAGTTGATCCCGCAAATGAAGGAGTTTCGTAAGCAAAATCATAATAACAAATGTTTTTTCCATCGTACGCTAGAGATTGGCCCTGTTGTTGATATTTATATTCAGGGGCTGAAAGAAGAAGCAGTCCTTATGCAGGTAGCGATTGAAAAGAGATTAGCTAAATTTAGAAAAATGTACAGCATCCAATTTTCTGAGAAAAAAATCTATTTTGAAAATCAGGAGAGTATTCGTCGAATGAATGGATTTTCAAAAAAAGCAGGAAGGTATCAAAATTATACCGTGACAATGGATGAACTAGAGGAAGTTCCAAGGGAGGGAGAATACTACTCAGAGGAAGCGAAAAAGATGGTGAACAGCTGGTTATTTGAGCAAGGAGCGTTGATTGATAAAACCACACTCCTCGTTGAGAAATTATCAGAATTAGAAAAACAAAAATTCTTAGTGTCCTTATTTTTAACTTGCTCTAAAAAATTAGATGGAACTTCCTATCGGGGTTATCTTTCCTTCAAATCCCATTATTTAGGGTTTATCAATATTCGAAGAAAAGAAATGGAAAATTATCATAATATGTTCGAACAATATTACTTGGAACATGAAGAAGAATTTGAACTTATGAGAGATAGAGTGAGAGAAGGTCAATCATTTCTGACTGGTCATGAGCAGGCCGATGAGCTTCTTCATGAGTGGCAGAATGTGATCGATCAATTCATGGAGGGACAAAAGAGACTTTTGAAAAAGATTAAACTAACAAATATTTTTAGCATGTTAGGGTTCCGAAGATATAGTGAGTTTCACAAAGAATCATTTAAACTGTCAAATTTGAAATTCTATTTTTCAGAGCAATTTCAAGAGTATCGCTTGTTGGTCAATGTGATGTATTTGTTATTGCCTGATTTTGGATTTAATACGCCGAAGCGTTTGTTGGCATCCTATAACCTAATTTCTGTATTGGAAGGAGAGGAAAGATGAACTTAGTCTACAAAGGTAATACGTTTTTGAAAGAAGACGGTACAATGATTATTTTACGAGTTGGACAAAAGGAGTATCACCTATCTAAGAAAAGTTGTTCTATTGGTGCTTGTAAAAAAGTTATCCAATATTTTCATAAACCAGCAGATCGAGAAACATTTATCCAAACACAAGAAAAAGAAGTAATCAAAGCATTGTATCTTTTGATGAAAGTTCAAGCGATAGTCATGTTTCCAAGGGATATTGAGACCACTCCTGTAAACATGTATATTTTACGAAATTATAGTGATTATGCAGAAGTTATTCGAAAGTATTTAGCTACCGACGTTCCTTTTTTACAGTTTGTAACAGATCAAAGAAGTGTTGAGAGACTTAAATTTGTGAAAGATAGTTGTGTAATAACGTCTAGTTATCAAGAGAACAGCATCACATTGTTAAAGGAATTAGCAGATTTAACTCGACTGCAGCAGGAGTTAAAAAGAAGAAAATCAAGAGGCAGAAAGAATTTAAAAGTAGAAAATTTATTAGAGAAGTATGCAGAAATTCTTATGATTGATCGTTTGTCTTCGAACTCAAAATATGATGGATCATTTATGTTCACTTCCGATTTACAAATGATTAATTATAATGTTTTAGATCAGGATGGAGCAGTTCGAGAAATAGCAGCTCAAGTGAGTGAGATGAAGAAGGAAGAAAAAATCTCACGTGCTTTAGACTTTCTACAACGTCATCCAAGCTTTTTTTTGACATATAGCGTGGAAAGGGAGAAAAATAGTCAATATGTTGGAAAAGCATTTTTAAGAGGAATCGAACGACCAGAAGTTACCTTTTTCGGTACGGATTATCTTGAAGTTCTGGAAAAAATAGTAGATGAATTTCTACCTGATCTTCAATCAAATGGAGAAAAAAGTAATCAAGTAGTTAGTTATTAACGGAATGGAGTTGAAAAATGAACAAAATTGAAAATCGATATTTTTTCAGTCAGACACCTTTATCGGATGTTTCACAAAAATATATGTTAAGAAATCTGAAATATAACAAAGGAGTTGATTTAACCGATGATCAGACGGAGCACGAGACCTTATGTGAAATAACTGCAGAAATTGTTCGGCTGCATCGTTCCATTCAAACGAAGGAATCCTCTGATTGCTTGTATGAAATAAATAATCAGGATTTAACAATTTTAAGGCATCCGATCTATACAAAAGCGGACTTGCCTGATTGGTTATACAAAGAAAACAAAGTTTCAAAAACAATAAGAGTCAAAGAAAATGTGGATACTGAACAGATTAAAAGCCAGCTGTTTGATAATAAATATGGCACATTTTTCAATATTTACAAGGATATCAGTTCCAAAGAATATGCAATGGTTGGCGTGGAGTTTAAACCATCACCATTTTTTGAAGATTCAGAAACAGGTTTTGGACGAGCTGAGACATTTAAAAAAGCAGAAAGTCAGGCAATTTTAGAAGCACTAGAACGTTATGGAATTTATAATTTAGAAAATTATTCAATGAAACAACGTTTGAATAAAGTTATTACTGATCATGCACAAAGAAAAGAACTAGCGGCATATTTAGATAAAGAATTTCTAACAGTTGAAGTGGAAGAATTAGGAAGTAAACAAAAAGTTTGGCAACCGGAACAGTTCTTTAAATTCTTAGTAAATGATCCAGAGATTATGGTTAATGAAACTAGCAATGGGGTAGCATTAGGCTCTTCCTATTACGAGGCAGCTTTATATTCCTTGTTTGAATTTATTGAACGAGATGCCTTTCTAACGTTTTGGCATAAACAAGTCCCATTGAGACAAATTGATAAAAAGAGCTTAAATGGAAAACAAAAAAAGATTATTGAAGAATTTGAAGCAGAAAATAAACACGTATATCTGTTTGATATGCGGTTTGATATTGATGTTCCAACAATATTAAGTTTGGTGATTTCTAAGAATGAAAAGCCTGCAACCTATGTAAGTGCAGCTGCACATTTGAATTATGAAGTTGCAATTGAAGGAGCATTGAAAGAAGCTATTGTTGCCCATAACGTATACAAAAGCAACTCGGCTGTTGGTAAAAAAGAGTATGCGACAAAAGCAGAAGTCCTTTCATTATCGGATCATTTTAACTATTATTCTAAACCAGAAGCAATCGGTGTTTACGATTTTCTGTTTGAGTCAAATGAGCTGTTTTCAGTAGAGAATCTGTTTAAAAAGGATACTGTTGAAACTGATAAAGAAGCTTTAGACAAAGTGGTTGATAAAATGAAAGGGATCGGATCAATTTATTGTTGTGATATAAAGAATGAGTTGATTAATCACTTAGGATTTATTGTAACGAAGGTTATTATTCCGAATATGCAGACGATGTACTTTGGCTATGAAAATAAGAGAATTAATCAGCAACGAATTGATCAGGCGGTAATAGCTTCCAGTTACAAAAATACAGCAAGAATCAAAGAAGGAGGGCATTTTGATGAACCACACCCATTCCCTTAAATCAAAGGACTATTTTGTTGATTTTTTGAAAGAAAGATATCAAACGATTCAAGTAGAGTCTCTTCCTTCCTATACAAGCTGTCCTTTTGAATTTTTACACAATCCAACTTATTTGAGTGATTTACTGACAGGAGAATGTGCTGTAAACATTGATCATTTTTTAGGAATTACACGATTAGAACCAGAAAATCCATATGCTCTTCATACGAGTGTTCCATCAGCCCGGAGTATTCAAAGTAATGTAGCGTTACTTAATATTAAGGCTCAAAACCAGAGCTGTTGGTTTATCTATAGTAAAGGTGAACAGGAATTCGTTCTGATTTTTAAAGAACAAACAGACCGCTTTTATCAAGAAGCAGAATTGATTTATTTTATTATGTACAATCATTTAGCTATTGGAAAGTATTATGGAAGGTTTGGGTTCTTGTTATCATTGTTGGATTCTGGACATCAATTAAATCATTTTGAACACCTTATTCAAACGAATAATCCAGAAAATTATGAAGCAGAATTTTTTCCTTCCTTCGTTCATTCAATGATTACTCCATTTTTCGATGAAAATTATTTTCCAATGGTTAAATTGACAATGACAGGGGTAAGGAACCTGAGTCTGCCCGAACAAGAAGAAGGATTAAGAATTCGCCCTACTGGAAAAATGAGGTTTGACGAAACATCCTATGACTCGCTTATTAAAGAACTTTTTGCAGATGACACAAGATTGATTAGGAATGGTCTGAACATCTCAGTACAAAAAGACTATTTGTCAGTCATTAATAAAAGAACAAGTTTTCAATCATTTGAAGGATTATGCTTTTTTGAAAGAGAACCATTTTCTTTAGATTCAGTAATAGAAGGAATCAAAAAAATAAATTCTTTTCCAGCAATTGAAACGTTGCTATTTGATGTTGAAAAAAACAGTGTTTTCAACGTTAGTCAAGGATCTTGGAAAGAAAACCCTTTGGAAAACGTTGAAAAGCTGCTGCATGATTCACTGGAGTATATAGATATTCAATCATCCAGTTATATTTTAGTAACAGCTTTGAAAAAATCAAAGACGTTAACGGTTAAAGAAAAGCTGTTTAGTTTCATTCATTCAGCTGAAATCATGAGTGAGGCGGCCTTGTCGTTTTCTTCAGAAGATTTTGCGTCAAGATGTTTGAGGAATATTGATGATTGTACATTTTTGAATCATTTTCCTGAATATGAAGAGATCACTTATCTACAGGTGATTGGAAAAAATGAATGGAATAAGAAATTATATTTGATGTGATACATCGTATCATTTTGAAACGACAGGAAAAAGAGAGCGGAGTGTTAACAAGTTAATAAAGAAAATAGTTAATGCAGCTTAAGACTATTCAAAATCAAAAGGAGAAATAATATGGAATCAATCTATTTTTATCTTCACTCAGTTACGCTTCAAGATAAAGTAATCAAAAGTTTAGCGGATTATTTTAAAAAGACGGAGACTCAATGGTTTTTTATCAGATATTGGCATGGTGGACCGCATGTGAGGATTAGATTCAAAGATGAGCAAGGCCAACGAAAGACAGAGGTAATTCAACTCTTGAATCAGTTCAGTTCGGATATTCCAAGTGAATCGGTTATTACAGCAGAATTGTATTATAAAAATCAGACTTTTGATGGGGAAGAAACCGAAGTTGGCAATCTGCCATGGTATGGACAAGGCACAATTATTGAAAGAAACTATATACCAGAAATCGAACGTTATGGTGATGGGGTGTTATTGGAACTGTCAGAGCAGGTTTTTCAACTTTCTTCGGAAGTAGTGGACTGCTGGTTAAGAAAGAAAAATACCTTTAATTTTAGGATTTTATTTTCCTATTATATTTTTCACGAATTTTTAGAGCTTTGTCCACCAAAAGAAAAGGAAGCTTTTTTAAATAGATATTATCATTATTGGCATTCCTTAAATAAGATGGAAGATTTGAATCTCAATTTGCATGAAGTGAAAAAAATATATGAGTCTTTTCAAGATAAAATGAAAAATTCAATAGAAGCCAAACTCTTCAAAGAAATTAGAGAGGTGTTGGAAGAAGCGAGGGCAATGATTAATAATGAAGAAATGTTTTTATACCTAATCAGCTCACATATTCATATGACGAATAATCGTTTGTCTGTAATTCCCGGAATTGAAGCTGAAATTGCCCATTCAATAGTGGGAAAAGAAATGTTGGTGGCCTAATGTGGAAAAAAGAACAGGACCCGTATTTTAGCTTTCAGGAATTTTTGGACTTTCATCTTTCAACAGCTCATAGTGATTCTAATATGTCTGCAAATGGTGTGAAACGGGTCTATGAACCAAAAAAAGAGGAACTACCTTTAGGTAATCGAATAACTTTAGACGAGCTGACAGTTGTTGATGAAGAGCAAGAGTGGTTTTTGAAAGGAATATTCAAGAAGAGGAGGACTTCCTGGGAGTTTGATAAAAAACTGACTGTAAATAAGTTATCTTTAGTTTTGAAGGCGGCACTGGGAATTACCAGTGAGAGTTGGTATGGTCCGCATAAGGTATTGAAAAAGGCCTACGCTTCTGCTGGGGGCGAGTATTCGATAAATATCTACATGTATTTGCAAAACTTTGCTGATTCAAAATTGAATGGGAAAGTGATGAGATATCTACCAGAAGAAGAAAGTTTCTTTCAGGTAAAAGAAATGGAACCTGAACTTATCAACAAGATCTGCTCAACAAGCAAGTATACTAGCAATCAATTTAAACAAGCCAACTGCCTATTCTTTTTTACAACGAGTTTTAAATCGTTGTTTTCAAAATATGGAAGACTGGCATACAGACTTTCCTTTTTGGAAGCAGGTCATATCTGCCAGAATTTACAAATTGTATCAAGTTTATTAGATGTTTCTAGTGTTCCTTTAGGAGGTTTCTATGATGAGGATATCCGAAGCATGTTGGATTTAGAACAAGAATATTGTTTATACGCATTAGCGATGGGGTGAGGAAATGTTAATTAAGAATAAAAAATATCATTTAATAAAAGAACAGGAAGTCATTGCTATCTACAATATTAAAGAGCAAAAGGTTGAAAAATTAATCAAAGTAGACCCTTTATTGGTAGAGAGCTATTTAGATGTCAATTTAACAAGAAAAATAACTGAAGAACAGGAGAAATATCACCGTATATTGTTAAATTTGCAAAAAGCCTGGCCGGATTTGATTGTTAACATGGCAGGTGAAAAATTGGAGCACTTAGTTGTTTTAGAAGAAGCTGCCAGAGAGTTTGCGAAGCTGAATCATCATTATTTTTCTTTAAAAGAAGAGCTGGTTTTTATCAACGTCAAAGAGACCCTTTTCTTCTATACAATCAATAACTTTTCTAAACGTGTGAATTTTAAATTTTCTTTACTGAAGGATATCCACCAATATACTGAACTCTCAGTCAAAGAAAAGGGGGAAGTGAGAGAAATCAATCTCATTGATATTGATTCTTATGAACAGGAAGAATTGCAGCAATTTGAAAAGATGATGCTTCGAGATAATAGTATTCGTATTTACTATTATGATACCTTGCAGGATGTCGTATTAGGGGAAGGGTTAGTAGGGAAAGATTATGGTTGTCTGTTTTGTAACAAAGAAGAGCTCCCTAAAGCAACAGCTATCAATGAAGAAGTCAGTTCCCTAATCTCATCGCTGCTGCAATTTGAAATTATTAAATATAATCGAAACCTGTTGGCATTCTTGAATAAAGATATCACATTGACGAAAGGAAAGAAATTTTTAATTAATAAATCTACATTTGAAGCACAAGATGTTCATATAAAGAGAAACTCTGTTTGTCCATGTTGTGCAGGATAACTGTTGGACAAAACAAAATGAATCAACTATAAAAATTAATCAACGAAAAAATAGAAAAAGTATTGTGAATGAAAGAAATGGAGGATTAAGTATGAAACGTCATAAAAGTCAAAAACCTAAAGAAACGATTCGTAAAATAAAATGTTTTTTGAAAAAGGTGAATCTGGCTGTCTTTGAACATGAGATGAAGAATGCCGATGAGTTTTATTCTATTTTGTTGCAAATTGAAGGTTCTACTTTGTTTGTTAATGGGAAGGGAACAACTGCTGAATACGCGAGAGCAAGTGCATATGGGGAATTAATGGAACGGATTTTAACAGGTATTTTATTCAGGTATCAACTGATAACACCGAAGGCACTAATCCATCAAGATCAAAATTTCCATTTCAATGATGTGTATAACATGAAAGAAAGCGATAGGCTTGTCGGTAAAAAAATAAGCAAGCAAGATGCATTGCTTATTCAACAGTATTTTTTTTCTACAAATGCCGAGAGTTTAGTGATGGAAAGTTATCGTGAGTTGCAGAAGAACAAAATGGTGGCTGTACCGATTGCCTTAGTGGACGCCATGTATTCAAGTAACGGTATGGCTTACGGTAATGATTTTTATGAAGCAAGTGTGCAAGCCATGTCAGAGATATTTGAACGATACGTCAATCGAAAAATTTTGATTGAGGAGGAGGCGCCACCTGTTCTTACAGATTGGCAGAAATATGTTGATGTGGAGTTGACGAATAAAATTGAAAAATTATTGAAAAGGTATCAGTTAACTCTGGAAGTGAGGGACTGTAGTGATGGAGGAAAGTATCCGGTTGTCGGCGTTGTTTTAAGGAATCAAAACAACCATTATTTTGTGAAATTTGGTGCACATTTTGATTTTACAGTAGCGCTGGAACGCTGTTTTACAGAGCTGTTTCAAGGTCGAAATATGACGATGGATTTTTGGAAAACACCTTTATATGAAAATTCAAATGAGTTCATCCAAAGGAACTTGGAAAGGGTAATGAAGGATGGGGATGGTTTTTATCCAGCAACCTTTTTCGAGCAGCCCAAACAGCAAGATAAATTGCTTTTCTTCTTTGGTAATTCTAATAAAGAAGCCTATACAATGTTCTTAAATCAATTAAAAGCATTTAATACCCCTGTGTATTTCAAAGATTATACTGTAGCTGATCATACAGTGGTGAGATATATTGTCCCAGAGGTAAGTAATGTGAATGTTGATATTATGCAGGTTAAGAGTTGGTATCAAGATAGTTTTTATCAAACTGAAACATTAATTAACTTTCTGGAACGGCCTTCAGAAGAACGCATACAATTTTTCGATTATTTAGAGCAAAAACAAATCGAAGATAGTCAACTCATTCAACACTTGATGAAACGTCCAGTATCTTTCAACAGCTCATTCAATTATCTAACAGTACATTATCTTAAGGGGATACATTTCATATTGGATAGACAATTTGATCTGGCTGAAAAATATTTTATGGATCATACTGTACTTGTTAAGAATTTTAGAGTATTGAAAGAAAATCAAGATCAAATAAAAACACAAAAGCAATTGGTTAAGCTAATTGAAAGCATCCTTTATTATCCTAAAGAGCAAATGGGCGATTTGCATGTAGGAGATCGGAAGATAACATATTCAAACGCAGTTGAAGAGATTCAAAGGAAAGTATTGATCGGTTTAAATGCAGTAGGCAAAGTGAGGGAAACAGGGTGAACATCAAGCTAACTTTTAGAGAATTAGACCATTGGATCGAAGTGGGGATTCAAGTTAATGGAGTAGAATTGGAATTGAGCCAAAATACGTTGACCTTTGATGAGTTGGAAACTCTTTTCAGACAAATTTTGCCGACTAAAATAAGAATAGATGTCCAATCAGACAAGGATTGGTTGATTTCTCGATCTTCTCGAGTTTGCAACTACTTAAAAAATCGATGCCGACAATTATTCTCAGCTCTGCAGTTTCAAATCACGTATAAGAAAACAACCAAGCAGGGGACTATGGAAGCTGCTTATAAAAAAGGGTTGTTAAGTTATCTTACAGGTGTTTATCCAACTATTCCTTTAAGTTGTATCAAGCATATTTTTGTTCCAATAGGTGTGGAAGCGGAAGAAAGTCATTTTTATCTTAGAAAGACGGCCATTAATAGTGCAATTATTATTGAGGTCTCTGAAGCAGAAGAGATGAAAAAGATGTATGAGAGGCTCGCTTCACCGCAAATCGTTCATTTTAAATTAAACGATCAGTATTATTTGAATTATCCTTTTGGAAAAAAGGTTAAATTACCATTTGGAGAAACCTACCAGTTGTATCAGGATTTAACTGCTTCAAAGCAGCTCATATCGCTTGAAATTGGTGATGGTCTTAGAAGAAGTCCTGATTTTTTTGGAAAAGAAGGCGGTATTTCGATGAACAAGATTATGTTATCCTCAGCAGGACATTTTAAACTCAATGAGAATTTGGACTATCATATGTTTGAAATGGATTCAGTGATAACTAAAGATATTCCATTTATTAGTAAAATACGATATGAAAGTAGTCGTTTTGCCCGCCTTTGCGGATTAACGAAATATCAAATTGTTGGAGAAAAGAATGGAAACATTCGATTTTCAGATGGATTAATAGAAAAAGTACTTGATATATATACATATCAAGTCAATTAAAGGAGGGCGCCAGTATGCATGTTATTATTGGTGGAAATGGAGTCTTAGGCCAAGACCTGATTCAACAGCTTCAAGGAGAAGAAATTTTCGTGATTGATAAACAAATCAATGAACATGGGGATTATCCACAACTACAATTGAATGTTTCAGATGTCAGTGCAATCGCCTCTTTAGATCTTTCTGAACTTTCCAAAATTAAAAAAGTGTCTATTTTAACTGGTATTAATTATGCTAAAGGATTGATGGATATTCAGTTTCAAGAATGGGAAGACATGTTTGCTGTGAATATTAGGGGTACTTTATTTTTGATTCAAAAACTGCTTCATTACATGGCGGATAAGGCGAGCATTGTTCTTTGTAGCTCACAGAATGGAGTTGTTGGTCACGAAAACCGAATAGGCTATGGAGAGAGTAAAGCTGCATTAATTCACCTTGCAAAAAATTTGACAGTAGAATTTGCAAAAATGAAGCAGCGTGATCTTCGGGTCAATGTTGTTTCACCTTCCTATATTTTGAATGAAAAAACGAAGCAGTATTTGACTTCAACTCTTCAAGGGCAATGTCTTCGGGCAAAAATTCCAAATCAAACCTTTATTACTAATGAAAGTGTTATTGCAAGTATTTTATTTCTTCACCAGGATAGCACAGCAGGCATTCGAGGACAGAATATCATGATTGATAACGGAATGACAATCATATGAGGGAAACAGTCAGGGAGAATTTAAAGAATAGACTAGCTGGAAAGCAGCTAAATAGTTTTGATCTGAATTTTTATGAGAAAATGGGACAGGTTCCATTCCTTAATATTGTCTTTTATCAGTTATTGACCATTTTTACGACATTAACAGAAGAGCATCTTATCCCCATTTTTGTTAATGGTTCTCATATTTTTATTGTCAATGAAGAATCAGCAAAAGAGATAGCTGTCTATGAAGCTGCTGACTTAGAATTTTCAGCAGATGATTGCCAATATATTTTACTCTATCAAACGAATCACTATCGATTGTCAGAAGAACTAAGAGAAACAAAAGAAGTCTTTATTGAGTCAATCGAGGATTTGGATGTTCATTTGATATCGCTAGCTAGTTTACCACCGTGTTCGTTTGGGAAAATTGTCAACAGCTGGAGTGTAACATTTAATGAATAAATGAATGGCCCCTTTTAAATGAAAGAGGGCCTATTTTTAGGTGGATACAATTATGATGAAAAGATGGACGATTATGCTGAAAAAAAGGGAATTAAATTACTTTACTGACGAAAAGAAGTTTTTTTTTGATCAATTTCGTTATAGTAGGGAGTACGAGGGTATTCTATATACAAGAGGTGAGAATAAAATGGAAATGAAATTATCAATAACGGAGCTTTTAGCTAAGCAGTTATTAGACAAAATGACAAGCGAAAAAGAACTTTCAAGAAAAGAGTATTTAAAATGCAAATTAGGATTGGAAATATTTTTACTGAATGTTACGAAATTAACAGTAATTTATGGCATCGCTTTTTTCCTGCATTCTTCATTAGAAGTCCTGATTTTTCATAGTGCGTTTATGCTCATTCGTTTTTTTGCGTACGGTGCTCATTCCTCATCAAGTATTGCTTGCACAATTATTAGTAGCATACTATTTATAGGAATTCCGTCTGTGCTCCATGGTGTACATTTTTCGTCAATCGATTTATTAGTAGTCAATCTTCTTAACTTTCTGATTCTACTCAAATACGCGCCTGGAAAGACGAAAAAGAATCATGTAGGAAATCTGAATCATCAGTATCGGCTGAGAAGAAATGCTTTATTAGCTAATACAATTTTAGTTTTTGGCGTATTTATTCCTGATGTATTTGTTAGCAGTTTGCTTATTTTTGGCGGACTGTTATGCGGATTGTTGGTTACTCCGCTTGCTGATAAATTATTAACACTTGATCTAAAATTTTAAAAAATTTGAAAATTGGAGGAAATAAAGATGATGAATTTGCTAATAAAATTATTTGTGGGATTTGGTGGATTAAGTATTGAGAATTGCTGTTTAGGTTGGGGTTACGAGCCAGAAATTCCAGAAGAATTGAAATAGAATAAAGTTAAAAAGAGTCATTATTTTTTGATTAGAAAAAACATAAAGAGTTTAGGATTGTATTTTTATCCTAAACTTTTTTGTTATTAATCTAAAGGGATCAAATTGGAACAGAAAATTTTATTAGACTAGATGTAACTTGCATATTTGTTTAGATATAGAATTCATCTTGTGGATAGTGTATAATTAATGAGAAATATTGTACATAACAAAATTTTACAAACATTTATACAGATAGGAGAGATTGTTTGAGTGGGAGAAGCTTTGTTTGTTTTGGTATCAATGCAATTTATGACAAGTTATATTAGCACAGGATTAATTATTGGGAAGACTAATAAATCTTTTTTTCGGATAGCAATGGTACTGTTTTTAAGTGTAATCGGAGCTTTGTCTTATCAGTTTACTGGTGTGTATGGTGCATTATTCATATTATGTTTCAATTTTCTTCTTTATTATATTGATATAAAAAAATTGATACCTGTTTTAGGCGGTCTAGGTATTGCAATGATATCTAATTTACTTTTCGACCATGTGGCATCAGTGCTGGACAGTTTATTTGAAATTCCTAGTAGATTTCCACCGATAATTTACATTTTGATCCATCAGGGAGTTGTGATCGTTTCAAGTATTATTACTTGTATACTGGTCAGAAAGCTGTTACTTCGCTTCCTACCTCAGGGACTAAAGTCCAAAGAAGGTCATGTTATTTCACTATTAAGTTTCTTTACATATATTGTTTATTTAGTTTGTATTTTCTTGGGAGTGGGCTTGGGAAATACAATCGAGCTGATTCAATTGAATCTCCTTTTTTTTGCTATTTATATAGGGTTTGTTTTATTCTCCTTTTCTTTTTATTCTCGTTCCTTGAAAAAGGAATATCAGGTTAAAGAGAAAGAGGTTGAACACCAAGCGTTGCATCGGTACACCGCAGAGATTGAAGCACAGTATATACAAATGCGAAAATTTCGTCACGATTATCAGAATATTCTGGCATCATTGGATTCCTATATAAAAGAAGAGGACTTGTCAGGTTTGACAGAGTACTATCAAGCAACTCTTCAGCATTCTTCAAAGAATATTAGTGACAATAATTTTAAATTGGATGATTTAAGTAAGATTGAAGTAAAAGCAGTAAAAAGTTTGTTGGCTTTAAAACTGATTTATGCACAAGAGAAGAAACTGGATGCATCATTTGAAGCCAGTGAGCTAGTGACTGAGATTTGGCTGGATCCCCTGATTTTAGTAAGGGTATTAGGAATATTTTTGGATAACGCAATAGAAGAATTGGAAATACTAGGTTATGGGAGCTTGAGAACAGCGGTGATCAAATATCCAAACAGTATACAAATCATTATTGAAAATACCTGTCGTAAAAAGGTGGGACATTCTCGGCAACTGCGTCAGGAAGGTTATTCCACTAAAGGGCAAGACCGAGGTATGGGACTGAGCAATGTGGACGAGTTATTGAGTGGTGTGAGGAATGTGACATTAGAGACAGTGGTTGAAAATGAACGATTTACACAGATTCTTTATATTACGGAAGTAGGATTTAAGTAGCATAGTATATGACTAGAAATTAGGAGGAATAGATATGTTATCAGTTATAATTTGTGAGGATAATCCTAAACAAAGGAAACGAATTGAGACCATAATCAAGAATTACATTATGATAGAGGATCTGGATATGGAGTTGACGCTATCAACTGACGATCCGCAACAAGTACTTGAACATGTTAAAGATGATCCTAAACAAGTTCGATTGTATTTTTTTGATGTTGATTTACAGCATGAGTTATCAGGAATTGCATTAGCTTATGAAATAAGAAAAATTGATAATATTGGTAAAATTATATTTGTAACAACTCATAGTGAAATGTCTTATTTAACATTCACGTATAAAATTGAAGCAATGGATTACATTATCAAAGATATTCCTGAAGAGATTGATCGACGAGTAAGAGAATGTATAAAAGTAGCCCATGAAAGATATTTGAGTGATATTGTAAGTAATAAAGTAAAGTTTTTTAAAGTTAAGGTTGGAGATACGATTCGTTCGATTCCGTATGATGAAATAATGTTTTTCGAGTCATCGACAGTTCCTCACAAGTTGATTCTGCACACAGATACTAGAGAATTAGAATTTTATGGTTCTATTCGTGATCTTGAAGCGAACGATGAATGTCTATATCGTTGTCATAAGTCATTTGTTGTAAATAAAAATAATATTAAATCTATCAATAAAAATTTACGTGAGATTGAAATGATGAATGATGAAATTGTTCTTGTATCTGTTCGAGCAATGAGAGGACTTAATTAAAAGTAAGATTAACTAGATAACTAGAAATTACGGGGAGATCAATGGTAAATTGGGCAAATGAGAGAGTATTTTTCTCCTCTAGAAAAAAGTGTCTAATTTGTTATTATGATTGAGTGTAAGGGTAGAATAGATTAGTAATATAATATTGAGAAATACACGTGTAAAAATTTGAAGTCGAAAAAGCTAAATAAATTATTATATTCACAATGACTAGCTTTAATTTTTAGTGACCTTGAACCATTTAGGAGATATACGGACACAAGTGGATGCTTTAGCAAAGCTAAAACAAAATATCCAGTAGCTAACTAATACGATTAAAAAGCTGAATCTCCGGATTCAGCTTTTTTTGTCTTGCATAAAGGGTTAGCCGGAAAATAAAGAAACATCTCAAAATAAAAAAAATCTCACATTGGGTTTAACTGCTTGTCTGACAAGGTTAATTGATGATATATTTAATGTAATAACAAGCATGTTATAAAATAATTGAGTCAAAAGAAAGAAGGGTATTATGCAGAAGAATTTTAGTGTAGTAAAGAAGTACGTGAATTTGATTTTGGATATTGTATTAGGGATTTTAGGAGTTTTCTTATTAGTATTTATGGCTAGTTATTTAGTTGACCTCGCTACATATCTCATGAAGCCAATGACGCCGGATAATTTTTCAGTTATCATGCAAGAAATTATTTCATTCTTTATGTTATTTGAGTTTATTATGATGATTCTTCGCTATATTCAAGAAGGACACCATATTCCGATTCGTTATTTGATTTTAATTTGTTTAACCGCAATTTTACGTCAATTAATGGTTGCACATGGCGATGGCTTGCAGACTTTATTGTTATCTTTATCAATTCTTTTACTAGTGGTTGTGCTATTTATTCTCGGGTTAAATGGCAGCAAATTTTATACGCTAGGAAAAGCGAAAGTAGAAGAAGATCACGAGCAAGATTTTCATCATTAATCGAACATAATCAAAGACCGTCCAACGTGAGAATTTTTCTCTAACGTGGGGCGGTCTTTTTAATGCATAGTTAAATAGTTAACTCAATCAGTTCAATTGTTGGTAAGACACCAAAGCGTGCGCTGATTTTAGTGGTTCCGATTCCTGGGTGAACAATTAGCGGCGTTTCATCTTCTAAATGATAAAGCCCATGTGTATATTTTTTAGCAAGCTGATTTTTGTAAGTGAAAAAAGGCAAGCGAATCTGTCCGCCGTGACTATGTCCTGCTAAAATGAGGTCAATGTTTTTGTTGACTGCTGAGTCTGCGACATCTGGCTCATGGGTTAGTAGCAGAGTGGGCGTTCCAGTAGGGCGGTTGACTAAAGCTGCAGCTAAGTCGGTTTGTCCATATAACGAATCTTCTAAACCAGCGACGTACAAGGAGATGCGGTGTGAGACAGGCAGTAATTTGCCCGTGTTTTTTAGTACGGTAAAGTCGGCAGCTTCTAAGATTGTTTCGTAAAAATTGGTATCTAACCCGCTATACTCGTGGTTGCCATAAATAGCGAATTTGCCATATGGGGCGTTAATTTTACGGAAAAGTTGACTCACTTCATCCTGAATTTCGATACCGAAACGGGCATAATCATCAAATAAGTCTCCTGTAAAAACGACTATGTCTGGTTGTAATGTATTTGTTTTTTCAACAATCTGTTTTAAGGCCTTCACAGAATAATTCTTTTTTAAATGAATATCAGAGAGTTGAACAATCCGTAAGGTTTTCCCTGATTCTGTTACTTTAATTTGATTTTTGTGTATGACTAAGCAGTTAGGTTCAATAAAAAAACTATAGCTTAAAATGCCGATAATAATGAAAAATAGTGCCAGAAATAAATAAACGTTCATAATTTCCTCCTTGAAGTCGCTAAATTAGTTTACTACAAAAGTTTTAAGCAAAAAATAAGGAAAGGTAAAATTTTCAGTAAACTTTCTCGATGAAGTTTTTTGGTGATTCATGCTTTTCTGAAGTAAATTTGCTATAATGAAAAATGAGAAAAAAGAAAGAAGGTCGAACCAATGATGGCAAGAGTCGAAAAGCTACGGGAATTAATGAAAGAAAATAATTTACAAGGATTTTTAGTGACAAGTCCGTATAATTTACGTTATTTAACCAATTTTACTGGGACAACAGGATTGGCAATGATTACATTAGATAAAGCTTTTTTTATAACGGATTTTCGTTATACGGAACAAGCTGCGGAACAAGCAACTGGTTTTACTATCGTTAAAAACACAGGACATATTTTTGACGAAGTAGCAGATTTAGCTGAACGTTTGCAATTAGATAATTTAGCTTTTGAAGAAACGCAAGTTAGTTTCGCTGATTATAGCTTATTGGAAGAAATTTTACCATGTGAATTAGTTCCTGTAATGGGTTTGATTGAAGAATTAAGAGAAGTGAAAGATGAAGAAGAAGTAGCGATTATTGAAAAAGCGTGTGCCATCGCGGATCAAGGATTTGCCTTTGTCTTAGAGATGATTAAACCTGGAATGACAGAGATTGAAGTGGCTAATCAATTAGATTTCTTCATGCGTTCAAAAGGAGCCAGTGGTGTTTCTTTTGAGACAATTGTGGCCAGCGGTCTACGTTCAGCGATGCCACATGGCGTTGCTAGCCATAAAGTCATTGAAAAAGGTGAGTTAATCACTTTGGATTTCGGTTGTTATTATGAAGGCTATGTTTCTGATATGACACGGACATTTGCCATTGGTAGTATTCAGCCAAAACTAAAAGAAATTTATGACATTGTTTTAGAAGCACAATTAAAAGTGTTGGCAGAAGCTAAACCTGGGTTGACGGGCATTCAATTAGATGCGATTGCACGGGATCATATTGCTTCCTATGGCTATGGCGATGCGTTTGGCCACAGCACTGGTCATGGCATTGGGTTAGAAATTCATGAAGGACCAAATGTTTCATTCCGAGCAGATAAACAGTTTGTACCAGGGAATGTGATTACGGACGAACCTGGAATTTATTTGCCAGGAATTGGTGGCGTGCGTATTGAGGACGATTTATTGATTACTGCTGAAGGTAATCGTGTATTGACACACGCGCCAAAAGAATTAATCATTTTATAAAGGTTGGGAGAACATGGATATCCAAGAGTATCAGCGGTTTATTAGCGCGTTTTATAAAAAACGTAACTGGTATCAATATGACCCGTTTATTCGTTCCAACTTTTTAACAGAAGAAGTCGGCGAAGTGTGTCGAGCCATTCGGACAATTGAAATTGGCCGTGATCGACCGGATGAAACAGTTTTGGCGGATGAAGAGAATCTGGAAAACTTAACGGAAGAGTTAGGCGATGTGTTGGATAATTTATTTATTTTAGCCGATAAATATGACATCTCTTTAGAAATGATTATGCAAAAGCATCGGACGAAACTAATGGAACGTTATCCTGAAGAATAAAGATGTAAAAATAAGAAAGCCAAAATTACTTGGTCTTTCTTATTTTTACGTCTAAAGGCTTGAATTAGAAATTTATGACAAGAAATTATCTGTTCTTTTAGTCAGAACTTAGCTTTTCTGGTAGCGAAATAGGCTAATTAATGATAAACTAAGAACGAGTATTGATAAGCAAAATTTGGACGTTCTTTCACAACTAACTGAAGAAACCAGTGTTGTTTTAATTTTTAAGAATCATCCGTTGCTTAAAAGAGAATCCTTAAGAGACTTAGTGATTCATCAAATAAATCGTTTATTTAACGATTTTGTGCGTAATAGATAAGGAGGACAACCAAATGTCAGAAGAAAAAAATCTTGTAATCAATGCAAACGATTCTTTAGGAGAAATCGTGATCGCTCCTGAAGTCATTGAAGTAATTATCGGAATCGCTGCTTCAAAAGTAGAGGGCGTTTATGGGATGCGTGGCACGTTTGCCAATAATGTGAATGAATTATTAGGCCGTGCAGCACACGGCAAAGGTGTATATTTACGAACAGAAGAAGAAGGCTTAAAAGTCGATATCTATTGTTACTTGAACTACGGTATTTCTGTGCCAAAAGTTGCATTAGAAATGCAAGACCGTGTGAAACAACAAGTCTTATTTATGACAGATATTGATTTAGTTGAAGTGAATATTCATGTTGTAGCGGTAGTACCTGAAAAAATCCCTCAACCAGACTTAAATGAATTATTCCCAGAAGATGAAGATGGAGAAGAGAATGAGTAAAACAGAATTAACCCGTCACGAGATTCGTGAAAAAGCGCTCCAAGCCCTTTTTCCTTTAGATTTTAATGCTGATTTAACCAAACAAGATGCCATTGATTATGCATTGGCTTATGATAATCGGGAAATCGTCAGTGAAGATGGCGAAGACCTAGTCCCTACGTATTTAGATTTACTTGTCGGCGGTGTGTGTAGCCGCAAAGCAGAACTAGACGAAGTGATTACGAACCATTTAGGTAATAACTGGTCTATGCAACGCTTAGCAAAAATAGATATTGTTATTTTACGTTTAGCTATTTTTGAAATGCTATACGTTTCAGATGTGCCAAACATTGTGGCATTAAATGAAGCCGTCGAGTTAAGTAAAAAATACAGCGACGACCGTTCACGTAAATTTGTTAATGGTGTGTTATCAAATGTAATGAAAGAAATTGATTCAGAGGCGTAAGCTCTGAATCTTTTTTTACTATCTAACTGGTGTTAAGATACTGGGTTATATGCTAAAATAAATACTATTAAAGAAGTAAAGAAACAATAGAGGGAGCGAAGGAATGAGTACAGTAATTAACGGTCGTGAATTAGCAGATCAAATGCAAGCAGAGATTCAAAAAGATGTAGAAAAGATGACACAACAAGACATCCAACCAGGATTAGTTGTTTTATTAGTTGGGGAAAATCCTGCCAGCCAAACGTATGTGAGAAATAAAGAACGTGCAGCAGCCAAAATTGGCATTCTGTCAAAGGTCGAAAAACTGCCAGAAACTATTTCAGAAGAAGAATTATTGGCTGAGATTGACAAATATAATCAAGATTCACGCTTTCATGGCATTCTTGTACAACTACCTTTGCCAAAACATATTGATGAAGAAAAGATTTTATTAGCGATTGATCCCAAAAAAGATGTAGATGGGTTCCATCCAATGAATTTAGGCCGTTTGTTTGTAGGCAAACCTGAAATGATTCCTTGCACGCCGTATGGAATTATGAAGATGTTTGAAGCTTATGATATTGATTTAACAGGTAAACGTGCGGTGGTTATTGGTCGAAGTAATATTGTTGGCAAGCCAATGGCACAATTATTGTTAATGAAAAATGCGACCGTGACGATTGCCCATTCTAAAACTGAACATTTAGCAGAAGTTGCAAAAGAAGCGGATATTTTAGTTGTAGCAATTGGACGCGGGCATTTTGTCACCAAAGAGTTCGTGAAACCAGGTGCGGTAGTGATTGATGTGGGTATGAATCGCAATCAAGAAGGAAAACTGATTGGTGATGTAGCATTCGATGAAGTTTCTGAAATTGCAAGCTATATCACACCAGTTCCCAAAGGTGTTGGCCCAATGACGATTACCATGTTAATGTATCAAACAGTCGAGGCAGCAAAAAAACAAAAGTAAGGTGAAAAAATGACGCAACAGTATTTAACAGTAACAGCCTTAACGAAGTATTTAAAACGTAAATTTGATGCAGACCCTTACTTAGGACGTGTCTATTTAACAGGTGAAATTTCGAACTTTCGCTTCCGAGCGAACGCGCATCAGTACTTCAGTTTAAAAGATGACCATGCGAAGATTTCTGCAATTATGTTTAAATCAGCCTTTCAAAAATTGAAGTTTCAACCAAAAGAAGGCATGAAAGTCATGGTGGTGGGGCGGATTTCGCTTTATGAAAACAGCGGCTCCTATCAAATTTATATTGAACATATGGAACCAGATGGTGTAGGTGCACTTTATCAAGCATTGGCAGAATTAAGAGAAAAACTAGGAAAAGAAGGACTTTTTGAAGGGCCTAAACAACAGTTGCCTCGTTATCCCAAACGAATCGCTGTGGTTACAAGTCCTAGTGGTGCTGTCATTCGGGATATCATTACGACAGTCAAAAGACGGTATCCGATTGCACAACTGGTCCTTTTTCCAACCTTGGTCCAAGGCGAGCAGGCGGCGGATGACATTGTGCGGAACATTCAGCGAGCCGATGCGCAAGGCGATTTTGATACGATGATCATCGGCCGTGGCGGTGGTTCAATCGAGGATTTATGGCCGTTTAATGAAGAAAAAGTGGCACGAGCCATTCATGCTGCCACCACACCGATTATTTCATCGGTTGGGCACGAAACAGATGTGACAATTGCCGATATGGTAGCAGATGTTCGTGCAGCAACGCCAACGGCAGCAGCGGAACTAGCGGTACCAGTTTTAAATGAAGAACTATTAAGAATTAGTGAACGGCGTAGTCGTTTAGAACAAAGCTTTTTATATCTCTTACAACAACGAACAGAACGTTTCCAACGACTACAAAACTCTTATGTGTTTAAGCAACCTGAGCGGCTTTATGAAGGTCAAACGATTAAATTAGATCGAATGACGCAACGTCTTTTCCAAGCAATGACAACGATTCATCACCAAAAACAACGTCAAGCCCAAGGAATTATCGCTCAATTGCAACAACAGACACCAAAGGGACAATTAAGAGAAAGTCAGCAACAATTGGCATTTTTACAACGAAACTTGCAAACACAAATGACACAATTGTTCCTAAACAAACAAAAGCAATTCACGTCTGCTGTTCAACAACTAGACTTACTCAGCCCACTCAAAATTATGGGTCGAGGATATAGTTATACTACAAAAGAGGACCGTGTCGTTAAAACTGTTACCGAGTTACAGCCAGCAGATCAATTAACGATTCATTATGCTGACGGTACAGTTCAAGCAAACGTCGAAACAATAACAGCGAAAAAAGAGGAGTTTTAACATGCCAGCAAAAGAAAAAACGTTTGAAGAATCATTAAATGCCTTAGAAGAAATCGTTCAGCGCTTAGAACGAGGAGATGTTCCTTTGGAAGAAGCCTTAGCTGCCTTTCAAGAGGGCATGGCATTAAGTAAACAATGTCAAGATACATTGGAAAAAGCGGAAAAAACTTTAACGAAAATGATGACAGAAAACAATGAAGAAATTGTTTTTGAAGAGAGCGAGGAAGCGTAATGACGAATTTTAGTCAACAGCATTTACCGTTGGTTGAAAAAGTCATGGTCGATTTTATCGCAGAATATACTGAAAATGAGCGTTTGAAAGAAGCAATGCTCTACTCAATACACGCAGGTGGCAAACGATTACGCCCATTATTAGTGTTAACAACAGTGGCCGCTTTTCAAAAAGAGATGGAAACACAAGACTATCAAGTGGCTGCCTCTTTAGAGATGATTCATACGTATTCATTAATTCATGATGATTTACCAGCAATGGACGATGATGATTTACGTCGTGGCAAACCAACCAATCATAAAGTGTTTGGTGAAGCGACTGCCATTTTAGCAGGGGACGGCTTATTAACAGGTGCATTTCAGTTACTTTCTTTGAGCCAATTAGGCTTAAGTGAAAAAGTTTTACTGATGCAACAACTGGCAAAGACAGCGGGGAATCAAGGCATGGTTGCCGGTCAAATGGGTGATATTGAAGGAGAAAAAGTCAGCTTGACTTTAGAAGAGTTAGCGGCTGTTCATGAAAAGAAAACCGGAGCGCTAATTGAATTCGCCTTAATTGCTGGGGGCGTATTAGCCAATCAAACAGAAGAAGTCATTGGCTTACTGACACAGTTTGCGCATCACTATGGCTTGGCTTTTCAAATTCGTGATGACTTATTAGATGCCACAAGTACAGAAGCAGATTTAGGTAAAAAAGTAGGCCGAGATGAAGCGTTGAATAAAAGTACGTATCCAGCTCTTTTAGGGATTGCCGGTGCGAAAGATGCGCTAACACATCAATTAGCAGAGGGCAGCGCTGTTTTAGAAAAAATCAAAGCAAATGTTCCCAACTTTTCAGAAGAACATTTAGCAAACTTGTTAACTCAGTTACAATTGAGATAGAAAGAAGGCACTTATGAAAAAAGAACGCGTCGATGTCTTGGCGTTTAATCAAGGACTATTTGAAACACGGGAAAAAGCCAAACGCAGCGTGATGGCTGGTTTGGTTTACGATGATAAAAATGAACGTTTAGATAAACCAGGGGAAAAAATTTCTGTGGAGACACCCTTACATACTAAGGGCCAAGTAATGCCTTATGTTTCTCGTGGGGGCTTAAAACTAGAGAAGGCACTAAATGTTTTTGCAATCAACGTTCAAGGCAAAACAATGCTAGATATTGGTTCCTCCACAGGTGGTTTTACCGATGTCGCTTTACAGAATGGGGCTCGTTTGAGTTACGCTTTAGATGTTGGCTATAACCAGCTAGCATGGAAAATTCGGCAAGATGAACGCGTGGTGGTAATGGAACGTACCAATTTTCGCTATAGTAAACCTGAAGATTTCACTGAAGGGGTGCCGGATATTGCAACGATTGATGTTTCCTTTATTTCATTACGCTTAATTTTGCCACCTCTTCATGATATTTTGAAAAAAGGCGGTAGTGTGGTGGCGTTAATTAAGCCACAATTCGAAGCTGGCAAAGAGTTTGTTGGGAAAAAAGGAATCGTTCGTGATCCAGAAACCCATCAAATGGTTGTGGAAGAAATCACACGCTTTGCCATGAATAACGGTTATGATGTGAAAAACTTAGATTTTTCACCAATCACTGGTGGCGAAGGAAACATTGAATTTTTGGCACATTTAGTTTCTGTTGATGGGGAAGGATCCTATCAAGCGACAGAATCCATTGAAGAAGTTGTCGCGCATGCGCATCAAAAATTAGTGGAATGATGAGAAAAGTTAGAAGAAAGAAGTGGACGCCTACGGGTGAAAGCTTCTTTTTTGTATAAATCTAGTAATTCATCTTTTAAAATGCATAAAAATAAGCTATGATGAGGGCAAGAGTAAACTGAAAAGGAGAGCGGCGCCATGAGAAAGCAAGATAGACACCGTTTAATTACACGTTTATTGACTGAAAAAAATATTCAAAAGCAAGAAGATTTTGTCAACTACTTACAAGAAAAGGGCGTAGCTGTAACACAAGCAACCATTTCTCGCGACATTAAAGATATGAAACTGATCAAAGTTCCTTCTGTAGAAGGGGGTTATCGATATAGCCTTCCATTAGAAACACAAGCTAATACGAGTGCTAAACTTGCAAAGCTTTTAAAAGATGCCTTTGTAGCTGCAGAACAAATGGAAAAATATGTCGTATTACGAACCATTCCTGGCAATGCGGCGGCGTGTGGTAGTTTAATCGAAAAGAATTACCAAGAGAAACTTTTTGCCGTCATCAACGATGATGATAGTGTTCTCATGATTGCACGAACTGAGGAAGCAGCAGAAAAACTTCATAAAGAGCTGTTAAGCTATCTATAAAGAATGAGGTGAACAAGATGTTACAAGAACTTTCCGTGAAAAATTTTGCGATTATCTCTTCGTTACAATTAGAGTTTCAAATGGGTATGACCGTTTTAACGGGAGAAACGGGTGCGGGGAAATCCATCATTATTGATGCAATGGGATTACTCACAGGCGGACGTGGCTCCAGTGACTATATTCGTCAAGGAGCAAATAAATGCACCTTAGAAGGACTTTTTTCAATGCCGAAAAGTCAAGAATTAAAGCAATTATTAGAAGAATTAGGTATTGAAACAGAAGAAGATTCTTTAGTGATTCAACGAGATATTTCCGCTTCTGGTAAAAATGTTTGCCGTGTCAACGGACGGATTGTCAACATTACTAATTTAAAAAGAATTGGAGAATATTTAGTAGATATTCATGGCCAAAACGAACATCAAGAATTGATGCAAAGTGAACGCCATATTGATATGTTAGATGAATTTGGTGGGAAAAAACTTTTAGCAGTCAAAGAAAAATATACACAGGCGTATCAAGAGTATCGCGCACTCGAAGCCAAAGTCAGAAAGCGACAAAAAAATGAAAAAGAATTTGCCCAAAGAATGGACATGCTTCATTTTCAAAGTGATGAAATTGCTAGTGCACAGTTAGTCGCTGGCGAAGAAGAACAATTGTTAGAAGAACGCAATAAACTGAACAATTTTCAAAAGATTGCTGATGCACTGACGATTAGTTATGCCGCGCTAAATGGTGAAGACGATAGTAGTTTGGATAAAATCGGAACAAGTATGAATGAACTCGCTTCGATTGAATCCCTTGATCCAGAATATAAATCATTGTCAGATACTGTTCAAAATGCTTACTATTTACTACAAGAAGCCAGTGGAGATCTTTCTAGGTTGATTGATGGCTTAGAACTAGATGAAGGCCGCTTGAATGAAGTAGAAAATCGTTTGGAATTAATCCGTCAAATGAAACGTAAATATGGTGATTCGATCGAAACGATTTTATCTTACTATGAAGAAATTACCAAAGAGTTAGCAGAGGCTGATTTTTTGGAAGGTGGTACAGGCGACTTAGAAGCGTTGCTTGCAAAGAAACAACAAGCGGCTCATCAACAAGCATTAGCTTTACGAAAAGAACGAAAGCGCCTAGCCAAAGAGCTTGAACAACAAATTTTAACCGAATTAAAAGAACTATATTTGGAGCGAACTGAATTTGAAGTCCGCTTTACAGAACTTGAGCATTTACAAGAAAATGGCTTAGACGGAGTAGAATTTTATATTACTACTAACCCAGGGGAACCATTAAAACCGTTAGTTCGGGTGGCTTCTGGCGGAGAACTTTCGCGAGTGATGTTGGCTATGAAAACAATCTTTTCTCAAACGCAAGGGATCACTAGTATTGTTTTTGATGAAGTGGATACAGGAGTCAGTGGCCGTGTAGCACAGGCGATTGCCGATAAAATTTATCAAATTTCAGAAAATTCGCAGGTGTTGTGTATCACGCACTTGCCACAAGTGGCGGCCGTTGCCGATGAACATTATTTTATTGAAAAAGAAATTGTGGCGGGTCGGACAGAAACAAGCGTCCGAATTTTATCTGAAAAAGAGCGAGTAAACGAAATTGCACGTATGCTCGCAGGAAGTGAAATTACGAAATTAACCATTGAACATGCACAAGAGCTGTTGGCGATGGCGAAAAAATAGCCGCTCTATTTGAGCAAGTAAAAAAACAGCCCCTTCAATTGATAGAAGGGGCTGTTTTTTTACTTTTAATGTGTGAAAAAGTTCTCCAGTTTAAAGACTAAGAATCGCTGTTAAAACAGTTGAACCTACAATTGCGATCAGCATTAGCCAAACCACGACTTTCGTGATTTTTGAAAAGCGACTTTGTTCTTTGTCGTTCATAAATGACACGTCCTTTTTAATTTCTGCTAATAGTGTACAACCTTTTCCTGAAAACAGCAACCTAAAGTTATAAGAGATTCTTTTTCTTTAAAATTCGAATACTAATTACGCAGATTAAGGTAGTGATGGCAAAAATAATCCAAAAGGAATATTCATGCTCTGCAAAAGGGAGTTTCACATTCATGCCGTAAATTCCTCCGATGATGGTCGGAATGGTCAAGACAATTGTTAAGGATGTTAAAATTTTCATGACATTATTTAAGTTATTTGAAACGATTGCTGAAAAAGTATTACTAATGTTATCAACTAATTTTAGTTGTATTTTAGTCGTATTCAGTCCTTGTTCTAGTTCAATCAGAATATCCCTTAAAAATGGCAAATGTTTTTCTGGATGATTAAAAATTTCAGCGCTATATAAACGTTTTAATACTTTTAAATTATCCGTTAAAGCTGCTTCGAAATAAACTAGACTTTTTTGAATGTCCATAATCTGATACAATTGACTATTTTCTGTGGCTACTTGGAGCTCTCCTTCAAGTTTGTTGGTTTGTTGGATAAGTGCTTGTAAGTTTTTATTGAAGGAAAGGGCCATTTTCCATGAAAGGGCTAAAATTAAGGCCTTCTCAATAGAAAGATCTTGATGGGTGAACGCCTCTTTTTGAATCCCATGAACGATGTCGTTAGGCCCGTTGCTAACAGTAATTAGTTTGTTATCGATGGTTGCGATTAAAGCAATCGGCACCGTTTCTACTTGCAGATAGCCACTAGGACTGATACTAGCTTTGGGATAACGAAATAAAAGTAACGTAGGCGTTTGTAATTTTTCGTGGCGGAAGCCTTCCACTCGAGCATTTTCTTCATCATCTAAAACGCCGGTAAGATAATCTGTTGGTAAGTGGTATTGATTGACGAGACGCTCGATTTCTTCTTCTGTAGGAGATTCTACCGAAATCCAACTTAGGGCTTCATCGTCTGGTGAACAAGGTTCAAAATAGTCATTTTTCAATAATAAATAATTAATCAAAAGATTCACCCCGAATCAACATTTTTTGTTCTAAATCCATTATAATAGAAGTATGACACAATACGAGAAGAAAAGCTTATAAAAAACATTCAAAAATAAGTGGCCGCGATAGGTGAGGCCTCGTTTTGAAAATGGTTTGATAAGTAATCCGTTTTTTATATGAAAAAGCAAGCAAAAAGGGCTTTTAGCACATATATTTAAACGAAATGAAACATCTGTGTAACGTTGATGAAGTATAGTTATAGCAGGTGGAATGAAAGGATTTGTTGAGAGAATGGTGTCGTTTTCGGCAATAATGTTATTTTGGTATATTTTTCCGGTAATTGTGCTCTTTGCGTGCAATTTTCTCGTGTCCACTTTTTCCCTAACGGAACGTTGGAAAATAAAAGCACCGGATTTGGCCATTCCGTTTTTATTCATAGGGATCCATGAGTTATCCAAAGATAGTTACGATGAATCGATTATGCCGTATTTTGTGATTTCTATTTTGTTATTAGGAGTCGCTGTTGCCCTGTTTCAAGCTTATTATTATGGAGAGATTTTATATAGACGATATTTCAAGATGTTTTGGCGGTTGACGTTTTTACTAACGCTTGTGTTGTATGTGTTGCTTATCTTGCTAAATATCAGTCATTATCTACTGTAATAAAGCGTGGAGACAATAGGGGAAATACGCTGTGGGAAAATGTCCCCCACAACTCCCCACTCCGTGGGGTTTTTTTGTTATTTGTGGGGTTATTTTATAAAAAACATAGTAAAAACCTTGTTATAATAACATTTTTTGTTGGGTGATGCTTGTTACATAAAACCCTGTAAATATTACAGAAATTTTAAATAACAGTTAAAAAATAGAAGTTTTTAGATTTATAGTGGTAGAAAGTGGTGGGATGTGGTAGACTTGTTCTATCAAGTGGAAAAGCGGGTGTATTGGCTATGCTTATGGGTGAATACCAACATAATATCGATGCCAAAGGCCGCCTAATCGTTCCATCAAAGTTTCGTGAGGAACTTGGTGAAAAATTTGTGGTAACGAGAGGGATGGATGGCTGTTTATTTGGTTATCCTTTAAATGAATGGTCACAACTTGAAGCAAAACTTCAAGAAATGCCCTTAGCTAAGAAAGATGCACGTACCTTTGTACGATTCTTTTATTCCGCTGCAACAGAATGTGAGATTGATAAGCAAGGTCGTATCAATATTCCAGCGAATTTACGAACACATGCCAGTTTAGAAAAAGGCTGTGTTGTTATCGGCGTCTCTAACCGAATTGAAATTTGGAGTGACGAACGTTGGCATGCATTCTCTGATGAAGCTGAAGAAAACTTTGATGAATTAGCAGAAACAATGATTGATTTTGGATTTTAGGAATGAGGCAAATGATGACTGAAGAATTTCGCCATTACACCGTTCTTTTAAAAGAAACAGTGGATGGATTACAAGTGAAGCCGGATGGCGTATACGTAGATTGCACACTCGGTGGTGCCGGACATAGTGAATACTTACTGACACAATTGAATGAGCACGGTCATTTATATGCCTTTGATCAAGACCAAAAAGCGTTGGCACATGCTAAGACTCGTTTGCAGAAATATGTAGACAAAGGTCAAGTGACCTTCATCAAATCAAATTTTAGAAATATTAAAGAAGAATTGGCAGAACACGGGGTGTTCCATGTTGATGGAATTCTATACGATCTAGGTGTTTCTTCACCACAATTAGATGAAGCAGAACGTGGTTTTAGCTATCATCAAGACGCACCCTTAGATATGCGCATGGATCAAGACGCACCCTTGACGGCTCGCGAAGTGGTGAATACGTATAGCTATAGTGAGTTAGTAAAAATTTTCTTTCGTTATGGGGAAGAGAAATTTTCGAAACAGATTGCTCGAGAAATTGAACGTGTTCGCGAAAAGCAACCAATTGAAACAACAGGTGAACTCGTTGAGATTATTAAGACGGCGATTCCAGCTCCAGCAAGACGCAAAGGTGGACATCCTGCAAAACGAATTTTCCAGGCAATTCGCATTGCCGTTAATGATGAATTAGGGGCAGTTGAAGAGTCGCTAGAACAAGCAATTGATTTGCTAGCGAAAAATGGCAGAATCAGTGTGATTACGTTCCATTCGTTAGAAGATCGTATTGTTAAAACAATGTTTAAAGAATACAGTACGGTACAAGATTTGCCACCAGGCATTCCAGTGGTACCAGAAGAATTTCAACCAGAATTAAAAGTAATTACCAGAAAACCAATTTTACCAAGTGACAGTGAGTTATCTGAGAATAATCGTTCACGAAGTGCGAAGTTACGCATTGCCGAAAAAATAAAATCTAGATAGAGAGAGGGGTAGACACATGGCTGAATTGAAGAAAGTAAATGATTTCCATTATGAAGCACCAGAAATGGATCAGCCAACTGTGGCAACAGAGCAAGACAGAAAAATGCAAGAGGAAACACTACCTGTCCCCACTCTATTACCCAAAAAGAAACTAAAAAATGTCTCTTTACTAGAAAAATTAATCGGTGTTGTATTAGTTTGTGCAACGATTGGTATTGCAATTGCGACAATTCAAGTAAGAACGACAATTGTCCAAACCATGAACGATATTACAGAAACACAAGCAGTCATTAAAGAAAAGGAAGATAACGCTTTGAAATTGGAACAAGAAAGAAGCGAACTTTCTAAATCAGATCGAATCAAAGATGTCGCTAAAAAACAAGGACTAGAAAATAACGGCGACAATGTTAGGACTGTTAAATAATGAGTAAAAGACATAAATTTAAACAATTCATGAAAAAGAAAAACTTAAATCCGATGAACAATCGTAAAAAAGTAGGCATCATTTTATTCGCTACGAGTATTGGATTGTTCTTTTTATTTGCCTTTAGAACGACATACATTGTGGCAACAGGCAAAGTAGCCGGTGTATCACTAAAGGAAAAAACAGCTTCTCTATATGAAGGAAGCCAAGTGGTAAAAGCTAAGCGAGGATCAATTTTAGATCGATATGGTAATCCAATTGCAGAAGATGCTACTTCCTATTCGTTATATGTCGTATTATCAAAAAAATATACGGGACAAAATAATGAAAAGCTATATGCGGAGAAAAAAGACTTCGATGATATTGCTGAAATTTTAGCGAAATATACCAAACTAGACAAAAAAACAGCATTGAAATACTTGAATAATGGGATCCATGAAGATGGGTCAACACAATATCAAGTGGAATTTGGTACGGGTGGTCAAAACATCACCTTGGAAACACGCCAAAAAATTGAAGCAGATTTGAAAAAGAAAAAAATCTCAGGTGTTTATTTCAATGAACATCCAGCCAGATTATATCCCAATGGGCAGTTTGCTTCTCACTTTATTGGCTATACAAAAGCAGCCAATCCAGATGATGATAAAGAAGGCTTAGTAGGCGCGATGGGACTAGAACAGGCCTATAATGATATTTTAAGCGGAACCGATGGCCGTGTGTATTTTGAAAAAGATATTTACGGTAATGCCTTACCAGGAACTGTGGCGGAAGAGAAAAAAGCAGTGGATGGTCAAGATATTTACACAACGCTAGATAGTCGCTTGCAAAATACCTTAGAAGATTTGATGACGCAAGTTAATGAAAAATATGAACCAGTTTCCATGACTGCCATGTTAATGGAAGCAAAAACAGGCGAAATTGTTGCCATGTCTCAACGGCCAACATTTAATCCTGAAACGAAACAAGGATTAGACAATAATGGCACGTGGCAGAACCTATTGGTTGAAAGTCCGTATGAACCTGGCTCAACGCTTAAATTATTTACGTCGGCGGCTGCTATTGAGCAAGGATTGTTTAATCCAAATGAATCATTTAACCGTATAGGTGGTATCACTGTTGGTGACACCACGATTAACGACCATGATGTCGGCAATTTAAAAGACAAAACGTCTTTAACTTATCGTCAAGCTATCTCTTGGTCTAGTAATATCGGAATGGTGAACTTGGAACAACGAATGGGTGGCGACAAGTGGGTCGAATATTTGAAAAAATTTGGGTTTGGTTCAAGCACACATTCAGGTTTAACTTCAGAACACACTGGGAAACTTCCAGATAATAATATTGTTGATCGGGCCAATTCAGCTTTTGGTCAAGGGATTACGGTTACTAATTTCCAAATGATGAAAGGTTTCTCAGCTATTGCAAATGACGGTTCAATGTTGCAACCTCATTACATCAGCAAAATTGTTGACAAAAATACAGGAAAAGAAACGATTACGGAACCACAAATCGTAGGAACCCCAATCAAAGCGCAAACAGCTCAACAGATTCGTACGTACATGATTGATACTGTTGAAGACCCGACTTACGGGATTGCGTATGATATTTATAAAGTGCCAGGCTATCATGTTGCTGCCAAAACAGGAACTGCCCAGATTTCAGATGGTAAAGGGTACGTTGATGGAGCAAGTCAAGTCTTGTCTTCTGTAGTGGAAATGGTCCCAGCGGATAATCCTGAATATGTTTTGTATATTACACTTAGACAAGCAAAATCAGGTTCGCCTTCAGAAGCAATGGCGGCAATTGCAAATCCATTAATGAAATTAGCGTTAGACATTAAAGAGACAGATCCGGAAACAACGAAAGTAGCTTCTGATAAAGTCACAGTTGCTGATTATAAAAATATGACACCAGCGGAAGCGTTGGCCAATGCCAAAGTGAACGGGGTGGATCCTGTGATTATCGGTGATGGTGAAAAAATCAAGAAACAATCAACGCCGTCTGGTCAAACATTAATGCCTAATCAAAAATTGATTTTGATCACAAATGGAACGAACTATATGCCTGATTTAACCGGCTGGTCGAAGAGCGATGTTACCAAGTTTGGTGATCTATTAGGTTTGACTGTCGAGTTTAAAGGTGAAGGCTATGTGACGAAACAAAGTATCGCTGCTGAAACTGAAATTACGGAGAAAAAATTAACCGTGACTTTAGAAGGCACAGAATAATAACGTAGAATATTAGGAGAGATAACATGGAGTGGACACAGATTTTTATTCCCATAGTGGTGAGTTTTGCCATTACAGTGAGCGTAATGCCACTATTCATTGGCTATTTTCAAATGAAAAAACAAGGGCAGGTTACTCGTGAAGATGGCCCGACTTGGCATAGCGTGAAAACAGGTACCCCTACAATGGGGGGAGTCGTTTTCCTTGTAGCCAGCTTGATTACTTCATTAGCAATGGGGTTGTTTTTCCACCAATTTACGCCGTCTCTACTAATTATTCTATTTATTTTAGTATTATACGGTTTGTTAGGTTATTTAGATGATTTCATTAAAGTCTTTAAAAAACGGAACATGGGCTTGAATTCTCGTCAAAAATTAATTGGTCAAATTTTTGGTGGGTTGGTTTTCTACTTTGTTTATCGAAGTGAAGGCTTTTCAGACACCTTAGATTTGTTTGGAGTAGCAGAAGTTCCGTTAGGTATTTTTTATGGTGTGTTTATTATTTTTTGGTTAGTCGGTTTTTCTAATGCCGTGAATTTGACAGATGGGATTGATGGCTTAGTTGCTGGTTTAGGAACAATTTCATTTGGTACTTATGCAATTATTGCCTGGAAACAACAACAATTTGATGTTGTGATTATCTGCCTAAGTGTAATTGGTGGGCTGATTGGCTTTTTCCCTTATAATAGAAAACCAGCAAAAATCTTCATGGGTGATGTTGGTTCATTAGCATTAGGTGGATTGTTAGCAGCAATTTCAATTATTTTGCATCAAGAATGGACGCTACTTTTAATTGGACTTGTCTACGTTTGTGAAACAGCAAGTGTTATTTTACAAGTTGCTTCATTTAAATTATTTGGTCGACGGATTTTTAAAATGTCACCAATTCATCACCATTTTGAAATGTGTGGTTGGTCTGAATGGAAAATTGATTTTGTCTTTTGGTCTGTCGGTTTAATCTGTTCAGGAATCACATTATGGATTCTTTTCTAATCTATCAAAGGGGAAATTGACAATGAAAAAAATAACAACCTATCAAAACAAAAAAGTGTTGGTTTTAGGACTAGCTAAAAGTGGTGTCAGCGCAGCGAAACTCTTACATGAGTTAGGTGCGCTCGTTACCGTTAATGACGCAAAACAATTTGATCAAAACCCTGACGCCCAAGATTTATTAACCTTGGGTATTCGTGTTGTTACAGGGGGGCATCCAATTGAATTGTTGGATGAAGAATTTGAACTAATCGTTAAAAATCCTGGTATTCCTTATACAAATCCACTTGTGGCAGAAGCACTAACTCGGAAAATTCCTATCATAACTGAGGTGGAATTAGCAGGTCAAATTGCCGAATGTCCAATTGTCGGCATTACGGGCACCAATGGTAAAACAACCACGACCACGATGATTGGTTTACTGCTAAACGCTGACAGAACGGCTGGTGAGGCACGTTTGGCGGGAAATATTGGTTTTCCAGCGAGTACGGTGGCTCAAGAAGCAACGGCCAAGGATGATCTTGTGATGGAACTTTCTAGTTTTCAGTTAATGGGAATTGAGACGTTTCACCCACAAATTGCAGTAATTACAAATATTTTTGAAGCACACTTGGATTATCATGGTTCGCGGAAAGAATATGTTGCTGCAAAATGGGCCATTCAAAAAAACATGACCGTAGAGGACACCTTGATTTTAAATTGGAATCAAGTAGAGCTTCAAACGTTAGCTAAAACCACAGCAGCCAACGTATTGCCTTTTTCAACGAAAGAAGCAGTAGAAGGGGCTTATCTTTTAGATGGGAAATTATATTTCAATGAAGAATATATTATGCCCGCCGATGAGCTAGGGATTCCTGGTAGTCACAATATTGAAAATGCACTCGCAGCGATTTGTGTAGCTAAATTAAAAAATGTATCGAATGCTCAGATTAGACAAACTTTGACAAACTTTTCAGGCGTTCCCCATCGAACGCAATTTGTTGGCGAAGTTCAGCAAAGACGTTTTTATAACGATTCAAAAGCAACCAATATTTTAGCTACAGAGATGGCGTTAAGTGGGTTTGACAACCAAAAGCTACTTTTACTTGCGGGTGGCTTGGATCGCGGTAACTCATTTGATGAATTGGTTCCTGCTCTGCTGGGACTCAAAGCAATTGTTTTATTTGGAGAAACTAAAGAAAAATTGGCGGAAGCTGCTAAAAAAGCGAACATTGAAACAATTTTATTTGCTGAAAATGTTCAAACGGCGGTTACCATTGCCTTTGATTATTCGGAAAAAGATGATACTATTTTACTATCACCTGCTTGCGCAAGTTGGGATCAATACCCGAATTTCGAAGTACGCGGGGAAGCCTTTATGCAAGCTGTTCAACAATTAAAAGAAAGTGAAATGTGAGAAAATGAAGATACTAGTAACTGGTGGTGGCACAGGTGGGCATATCTATCCTGCGTTATCCTTCGTCGAACACGTCAAAAAAGAAGCACCTGCAACAGAATTCTTGTATGTGGGAACAGAAAATGGTCTAGAAAGTCAAATTGTGCCAAAGGCGAAAATTCCATTTAAAACGATTAAAATTCAAGGATTCAAGCGTTCGCTAAGTCCTCAAAATTTTAAAACAATTTATTTATTTTTAACAAGCATTAATAAAGCAAAAAAAATTATTCGTGAATTTCAACCAGATGTGGTCATTGGTACAGGCGGTTATGTTTCTGGTGCAGTGGTTTATGCGGCCCACCAATTAAAAATACCGACAATTATTCATGAACAAAATAGTATCCCCGGAATGACAAATAAATTTTTAAGTCGTTATGTGGATAAAATTGCGATTTGTTTTCCAGATGTCGCTAGTTTTTTCCCGAAAGAAAAAACAATTTTAACAGGGAACCCGCGGGGACAAGAAGTCGTAACGGTGGAAAAGTCAGCTATTTTATCAGAGTTTGGCTTGGATCCAGCAAAGAAAACGGTGGTTTTATTTGGCGGAAGTCGTGGTGCCTTGAAAATCAATCAAGCGTTTGAACAGGCCTTTCCTTTGTTTGAAGAGAGAGAGTATCAAGTTTTATACGCTTCAGGAGAAAGATATTATCAGGAACTTCAAGAAAGTCTAAAGCTTTCTGAAAAGAAATTGACAAACATAAGTGTGCAACCGTATATTGATAAAATGGTTGAAGTGATGGCTAATACCGATTTAATGGTGGGACGTGCAGGAGCAACCTCAATTGCGGAGTTCACCGCATTAGGATTACCAGCAATTTTAATTCCGAGTCCTTACGTCACGAATGATCATCAAACGAAAAACGCGCAAAGCTTAGTAAAAGTTGGTGCTGTTGAAATGATTCCAGATGCAGAATTGACCGGCGCTCGTTTAGTTGCGGCAATTGATGATATTTTATTAAACAATGAAAAAAGACAACAGATGGCAACGGCGTCCAAAGGGGAAGGCATCCCAGATGCAAGTGATCGTTTGTATCAAGTTGTGAAAACGTTAGTCTGAGATAGGAGGTGTGGAAGATTAGTAACGAGAACGATATATTCAAAAAAAGAAAACCATTACCTCCAAAAAAATCGGAAGAGTCTCAACCTGAACTGACACCTTGGCAAAAACAAAACCAAGAATATTTGAAGAAGCAAGCGGAAGAAGCTGCTTCAAAAGGTGAAAACGAACAAGCAGAAGTCACCATCACTTTACAAGAACAAAGTCAAGAAGAGCCTCAACAACATCTTCCACAAGAAACAGTGGAAGAAGAGGAGCATTTTGCAGATCGTTTACCGAACGTTAAGAAAACACGGAACAAGCGCTTATATAGGCGTTTAGCCTTTATTTTAACTTGTTTAGGGACAGCCATTTTAGTGGCATTGTATTTTGTTTCGCCTCTTAGTCGATTGAGTGAAGTAACAGTTTCAGGTAACAAAAGTGTGGAGAGTCAAGCGATTATTCAGCAGTCAAAACTTGAAACGGGCAGTGGCTTATGGGAGCAGTATTCAAATAGAAATTATTTTTCTGCAAATATTCAGAAAAAGTTTCCAATTATAAAAAAGGCGAACATTAAGTTAAATGGTATTAATTCATTTAAAATTGATATTCAAGAGTATCAAATTGTCGCTCTTGCTGCGACTAAAGGCGGCTATCATCCGATTTTAGAGAATGGTAAAACTTTGGCGGAAACCACCAAGGCTGCTGAAAGTGGCAAACCAATTTTTGAGAATTTCAAAGAGGATAAATTAATCCCTGAATTAATGGCCTCTTACAACAAATTACCTCAAGAAATTAAACAAGGAATTTCAGAAATTAAATATGCACCATCCAAAACCAATAAAGACTTGATTAATGTCTATATGAATGATGGAAACCGAGTGATTGTTAATATTTCTGATTTAAGTGAGAAAATGGCTTATTATTCACAAGTAGCCGAACAAATGGACAAACCTGGAATCGTTGATATGGAAGTCGGCATTTTTTCTTATCCGTATGAAAAAGAAAGTGAAGAAACGGGCAGTGAAGTTTCCGAAGATTCAGCGGTTGAAAATCAAGAAGTTGTGGACCCAAATGCAGGCGTAGCAACGGATGAAGCGAATAACGGTACGCCGACAAATGGAGAAAATCAAGAAGTGCAACAAGCAGAATAAGTTTTTTACAAAAATGTTTCAAAAATTAACGAACAAATTCGTATAATCTGCTTTCTAAAACCCCCATTTTTATGGTAAAATTGGAAGAAGTGAATAATACTAAAAAAGAGATAGTTAAACGGACGCCTTTGTCCGCTTAGATATTGGAATTAATAGGAGGAGGAATTCCGTTCATGGCAAAAACAGGAATGTATGTAGGCCTCGATATTGGTACAACTTCTGTCAAAGTAGTTGTCGCTGAATATATTGAAGGTCAAATGAACATCATCGGCGTTGGAAATGCAAAATCAGACGGTTTGAATCGAGGGATTGTCGTCGATATTGATCAAACAGTTCAAGCAATCCAACGGGCCGTTCGACAAGCCGAAGAAAAAGCCGGCATTCAAATTAAAAGCGTAAATGTTGGATTACCAGCGAATTTATTAGAAGTAGAAAGCTGTCAAGGAATGATAGCTGTTAGCAGTGAATCAAAAGAAATTACAGATGAGGATGTGCGCAACGTCGCATCTGCAGCTTTGGTTCGTTCAACTCCTCCTGAACGTCAAATTGTTGCAATCTTACCGCAAGACTTTACCGTCGACGGCTTTGAAGGCATCAAAGACCCACGTGGAATGCTTGGCGTTCGCATGGAGATGTTTGGCGTTGTCTATACTGGACCAAAAACAATCATCCATAACATCCGTAAATGTGTTGAAAAAGCTGGCTTAGGAATTAACGAATTAGTGATTACACCGCTTGCTTTAACGGAAACAATTTTAACAGATGGCGAAAAAGACTTTGGAACAATTGTCATTGATATGGGTGGCGGTCAAACAACGACATCTGTTATCCACGACAAACAATTGAAATTTACTCATGTTAACCAAGAAGGCGGCGAGTTCATCACGAAAGATATCTCAATCGTATTGAATACTTCTTTTAACAACGCCGAAGCCTTAAAAATTAATTATGGGGATGCTTATCCAGAAAGAACTTCAGCAAACGAAGAGTTTCCTGTTGATGTTATCGGTAAGTCAGAGCCTGTAAGAGTGGACGAACGTTACCTTTCAGAAATTATTGAAGCGCGTGTGGAACAAATTTTGAGAAAATCAAAAGAAGTTCTGGATGAAATTGATGCGTTTGAATTACCTGGAGGCGTTGTGTTAACTGGTGGCGCCGCTAGTATGCCAGGTATTGTCGATTTGGCGCAAGAAATTTTTGAAGCCAACGTAAAACTATACGTACCAAATCACATGGGCTTACGTAACCCAGTCTTTGCTAATGTCATTAGCATTGTGGAATATTCAGCGCAACTAAACGATATTTATCACATTGCCAAATATGCAATCCCTGGTGAAAAATCGAAACCAGCACAATCAGTCGCTGTCCAACAAGAAGTTCGCTATGACACATATGCTGAACAGCCTCAAGAAGAATACGAAGAATTCAACGAACGTGAGTCTGGTGAAAAAGTGACAGGCAAAATCAAAGACTTCTTCTCGAACATTTTCGACTAATCACACAAACAGGAGGATACGATATCATGGAATTTTCATTAGACAATAACATTAACAACGGTGCAGTCATTAAAGTTATCGGTGTAGGTGGCGGTGGCGGAAACGCTGTAAACCGTATGATCGAAGAAAACGTTAAAGGCGTGGAATTTATCACAGCCAATACAGACGTTCAAGCATTAAAACATTCAAAAGCAGAAACAGTGATTCAATTAGGCCCTAAATACACTCGTGGTTTAGGTGCTGGTTCACAACCTGAAGTTGGCCAAAAAGCTGCAGAAGAAAGTGAACAAGTGATTTCAGAATCATTACAAGGCGCGGATATGATTTTCATTACTGCTGGTATGGGTGGCGGAACTGGTACAGGTGCTGCCCCAGTAGTTGCAAAAATCGCTAAAGAATTAGGCGCTTTAACAGTTGGTGTAGTAACTCGTCCATTTAGTTTTGAAGGTCCAAAACGTGGTCGTTTTGCCGCTGAAGGAATTGCCTTATTAAAAGAAAACGTTGATACACTACTAATTATCTCAAACAACCGCTTATTAGAAGTCGTTGACAAGAAAACGCCAATGCTTGAAGCATTTAGAGAAGCTGATAATGTATTACGTCAAGGTGTTCAAGGGATTTCAGATTTAATCACTGCACCAGGTTACGTAAACTTGGACTTTGCTGACGTGAAAACAGTGATGGAAAACCAAGGAACAGCTTTAATGGGAATTGGTGTAGCGAGCGGCGAAGAACGCGTAATTGAAGCAACGAAAAAAGCTATTTCTTCACCATTGTTAGAAACATCAATCGATGGTGCGGAACAAGTCTTATTAAACATTACTGGTGGCTTAGATATGACCTTGTTTGAAGCGCAAGATGCTTCAGATATCGTGACAAATGCTGCTTCAGGTGATGTGAACATCATCCTAGGTACATCAATCAACGAAGATTTAGGCGACGAAATTCGTGTAACAGTAATCGCTACAGGTATTGATGAATCAAAAAAGGATAGAAAACCGCACCGTCAAACAAGACAAGCGGTTCAACCAATGCAACAAACAACTCAATCTGTGGAAATGGATCAACCAAAATCACAAGAAGAAGCAAGTGCTTTTGGCGATTGGGATATTCGCAGAGAACAAAATACACGTCCAAAAGTTGATGAATCTTCATTAGAACAAGTAGACAAAAAAGAATTTGACACATTCCACCGTGAAGAACCAAATCACAATGATGACGAATTAAGTACGCCACCATTTTTCCGCAGAAAACGATAAGGAGCATCGATTAGAAATGATAGCTGAAAACTTAACAAATATTAATAATCAACTTCAGCTAGCATGCAAAAGCTCACAGCGCTCTGTTGCTGATGTGACAATGATTGGCGTCACTAAATCAGTAGGAATTGAGGAAGCAGCAGAGCTTGTTCAGCTTGGTGTCCAGAATTTAGCTGAAAACCGAGTAGATAAGTTACTAGAAAAGAAAGCTGGATTGGAAAAATTTAATGATATTCAGTGGCATTTAATTGGTAATTTACAACGTAGGAAGGTAAAATTAATTATTAATGAGATAGATTATTTTCATGCATTAGATAGTCTGAGTCTAGCCAAAGAAATTCAAAAAAGAGCAACGAAAGTTATTCGTTGTTTTGTTGAAGTGAATATAACTGGGGAAGAAAGCAAGCACGGCTTTCGTAAAGAAGACGTCTTACCTTTCATTCAAGAACTTGCTGATTTGGACAAAATTCAAATCGTCGGTCTAATGACTATGGCACCTTTTGGGGCAAGTGAAGAAGTATTACATGCAACATTTAGAGAATTAAAAGAGCTGCAAATGACCGTAAATGAGAAACATTTATCTTTTGCTCCTTGTACAGAACTTAGCATGGGAATGAGTAACGATTTCCCAATCGCAGTTGAAGAAGGTGCAACTTTTATACGAATCGGAACAGCGTTATTCAGAGATGCGTAAAGGAGAGGAATTTATGTCAATTTTTAACAAGGATGCGTTATCGAGCTTTTTTGGCTTATCTGGCGAAGAAGATGATTATTATGATAACTACGAAGAATATGAAGAGCGCAAAGCAGTTAATGAACCACCGCGTCGTGCAGCTCGGCCTAAACCACAACGCCCTGTTCAACAACAGGAAAGTTACAATCAGCCAGCTTATACACAACAAAGTGAGCCTGTAGTTGAAAAACCTTCTGCACGCTATCGTTCTGCTGAAGCGCATCAAGAAAGAGACACACAACAAGCTGCTTACACAGAGAAAAAAGTGGTTTCTATGCGTAGTTCTAATCAATCAGCGACTACGAATACAAGACGAGCACAAGAAAGCACCGCCAATGCAAAAACACATAAAATTACTATTATTGAACCACGTGTGTATTCAGAAGCAATGAGCATTGCGAAACATTTATTTGCTGAAGAAGCTGTGCTAGTTAATTTTACATTAGTAGAAGAAGACCAAGCACGACGCATCGTTGATTTCTTAACTGGTACTGTGTATGCTTTAGACGGAGATATTCAGCGCGTTGGCAATGAAATCTTCTTATGCACACCAGCGAATATGGAAATTGATAGTGCGACAGCACAATCTTTAGCCAACAAACAATTCTTTGATTTCTAAGCCTTAGGGAGGTGTTATTATCGCAACACTGATTACTCTATTATACAAAGGCGTTCAAATCTATTCAGGATTACTAGTGATTTACGCGCTACTTTCATGGTTTCCAGGAGCATATGATTCTGCTTTCGGGCGTTTGCTCTCTAGAATTTGTGAACCATACTTAAGTTTGTTTGACCGTTTGAATTTAAGGATTGGAATGGTTGGATTTAACGTAATGGTAGGGATTATTGTCCTTAACCTAGCAGCGGGTGGCTTAGCAGTCATTTTACGAGCTATTGTTTATTAATAACTTTTAGAAAGGATGATTTATCTATGAACGCAAATGTGTATCAACATTTCCGCAAAGATGAACATCCTTTTATTGACACTGTCGGGGATTGGCTAGAGCAAGTGGAGATGCAATACGCGCCTTATTTGACAGACTTTCTTGATCCTAGACAGGCGTATATTTTGGAAACGTTGATTCGACAAAACAGTGATTTATCGTTTACTTTTTATGGTGGTTATGAGCAAGCAGAACGAAAACGCTGCTTGATTTATCCAGCGTATTACATACCAGAAGAGACAGATTTTGGTGTTGTATTATTTGAAATTATTTATCCATCTAAATTTGCGACATTATCTCATGGGAAAATTTTAGGCACCTTGATGAATGTTGGGGTTCGTAGGGAAGCCTTTGGAGATATTATTTCCGATGGTGATAAGTGGCAGGTTTTTATAGCACAAGAAGTAGCTGGCTTCGTTGTTAACCAAGTCGACAAAATTGGTAAAATTACTGTTCGCTTAGAAGAACGGGATTATACACAAATTTTGATACCGAAGGATGGTTGGCAAGAAGAGCGAACGACTATGAGCTCTTTGCGGCTGGATAGTGTGATTTCCGCCGTATTTAATATTTCAAGGCAGCGATCAAAACAATTGATCGAATCTGGTAAAGTAAAAGTCAATTGGACAGAAACGACACGACCAGATTTTGCTTTAGACTTATTAGATATTGTTTCGATACGGGGATTTGGGCGCCTTCAGATTCAAGAATTAGAAGGAAAAACAAAGAAAGAAAAATTTCGTGTCCTCTTAGGGGTATTGAGAAAATAATCTCGAACTTTTGTTTAAGAAAACCATTTTGGCTGTTCATTCAGACGAAGTTGTGTATAATAAAAAAAGTAAGATATTTGCTATTTCAGGATTAGTATGAGAATGTGTTCATAAGGGGTTTTACAAAAATAATCCAAAGAGGTGAAGGAATATGGCATTAACTCCATTAGATATTCAAAACAAAGACTTCTCAACAAAAATGAGAGGCTATAACCAAGACGATGTAGATGACTTTTTAGATCAAGTCACACGTGATTATGAAGATGCATTACAAAAAAATCGTGAACTTGAGAAATCATTAAAACACGCAGAAGAAAAATTACAATACTTCAATGAATTGAAAGATGCATTGAACCAATCAATTATTGTTGCACAAGATACCGCTGATAAAGTGAAATCAAGTGCCAACAAAGAATCAGAAATGATTATCACTTCGGCAGATAACCAAGCCAAAGAAACCTTGGTAGAAGCTGAACGTAAATCAAATGCAATGATTGCAGATGCTGAAGCGAAATCAACACAAATCTTAGCAGAAGCAATTGAACGTGCTCGCCAATTAGCTGGGGAAACAGAAGACTTGAAGAAGAAAACACGTGTCTTCCATCAACGCTTAAGCTTAATGCTTGAAACTCAATTAGAGCAAGTGAAGAGTGAAGAGTGGGAAGAGATTTTAAAGCCTTTTTCTAGTTATGTCGGAGACAAACATACAGCAGTTAAGGAAATTCTTGATGAACAAGACCTTGACAACGAAAATGAAACTGTTGTAAACTCTGAAGAGAACACAGATGCTGTAGTAGAAAAAAAGCCTGTAATTGAAGTCACTGAAGAAACAATTGAAGAAGAATCAAAATAGATAGAACAGAACGTTTAATGTTTATTCTTAGCAGCGAGTCAATGATAGTGAAAGTTTGACAGACACTGGCATTAAACAGATCCTCTATCCTAGATGCAGTTCTGAACACTTGAGTAGGAACTGCCGGATAATTACCGTTATCAATTTCAGAGAAAGTAGGGGCAACTCTACTTTGAATTTGGGTGGTAACACGAGTACTTCGTCCCTTGGGATGGAGTACTCTTTTTTTATCTACTTTTATCAGCTATCGTTCATCTTTAGTATGAACTAACACAATTAAATCGATAAAATGAAAGCGAGGCAAATGCATATGAAAATGAAAGAAACATTGCAATTAGGAAAAACAGCTTTTCCAATGCGTGGGAACTTGCCAAACCGTGAAGCAGAATGGCAAAAAGACTGGGAAGAAAAAGGCTTATATGAACAACGTCAAAAATTAAACGAAGGAAAACCAACCTTTGTTTTACATGATGGCCCTCCGTATGCAAACGGAAATATTCATTTAGGACATTCTTTGAATAAAATCAGTAAAGATATTATTATTCGTTCAAAATCAATGTCTGGTTTCCGTTCTCCTTATGTGCCTGGTTGGGATACTCATGGTTTACCAATTGAGCAAGTGTTAACCAATAAAGGGGTTAAACGTAAAGAAATGACTGTCGCTGAGTATCGCGAAAAATGTAAAGAGTATGCCTTATCACAAGTCGATAAACAACGTAACGATTTTAAACGTTTAGGTGTGTCAGGCGATTGGGAACATCCATACATTACGTTAGATCCAGAGTATGAAGCAGCAGAAATTCGTGTTTTTGGTAAGATGGCAGAAAAAGGCTATATTTATAAAGGCTTAAAACCAATTTATTGGTCTCCTTCAAGTGAATCTTCTTTAGCAGAAGCAGAAATTGAATACAAAGATGTAAAATCACCTTCTATTTACGTAGCTTTTAATGTGGCCGATGGTAAAGGTCTTTTAGATAACGAGACAGCCTTCGTCATCTGGACGACAACCCCTTGGACATTACCAGCCAACTTAGGTATTTCAGTTAATCCTGATTTTACGTATGTTGAAGTGAAGGCAGACGGTCGTAAATTTGTAATTGCTAAAGATTTATTAGCAACCGTTAAAGAAGCGATTGGTTGGGAAGAAGTAGAAGTCTTGCGAGAATTTTCTGGTGAAAAATTAGATCGTATGACAGCTCAACATCCATTCTATGATCGAACATCACTTGTTATGCTAGGCGACCACGTGACGCTAGATGCCGGGACTGGCTTAGTTCATACCGCACCAGGGCATGGTGAAGATGACTATATCGTTAGCCGTAAATATGATTTACCTGTTATTTCTCCTGTTGACAGCCGTGGGGTCTTTACAGATGAAGCACCTGGTTTTGAAGGAATTTTCTATGACAAAGCGAATCCAATGATTACTGAGTTATTAGAAGAAAAAGGCGCGTTATTAAAGTTAGATTTCTTTACGCATAGTTATCCACATGATTGGCGTACCAAAAAACCAGTTATCTACCGTGCAACGCCACAATGGTTTGCTTCAATCTCTAAATTCCGTCAAGATATTTTAGATGAAGTTGAGAAAGTTGACTGGCTAATTCCTTGGGGAAAAACACGTTTGTATAATATGATTCGTGACCGTGGTGATTGGGTAATCTCTCGTCAAAGAGCGTGGGGTGTACCATTACCGATCTTCTATGCTGAAAATGGGGAAGCCATCATTACGCCAGAAACAATTGAACATGTAGCGAATTTATTTGCAGAACATGGATCAAATATCTGGTTTATGCGTGAAGCAAAAGAGTTACTACCAGCAGGCTTTACACATCCAGGTTCACCAAATGGCGAGTTTACCAAAGAAACAGATATCATGGACGTTTGGTTTGACTCAGGTTCTTCACATGAAGGAGTTTTACGAGAAAGAGAAGAGTTAACTTTCCCAGCAGATATGTATTTAGAAGGTTCTGACCAATATCGTGGTTGGTTTAACTCAAGTATTACAACAAGTGTCGCTATCAATGGAGTAGCGCCTTATAAATCAATTATTTCTCAAGGGATGGTTCTCGATGGCGAAGGCCGTAAGATGAGTAAATCGTTAGGCAATACTATCTTACCTGAAAAAGTTATCAATCAAATGGGGGCAGATATCTTACGCTTGTGGGTAAGTAGTGTTGACGCGGAAGCCGATGTGCGTGTCTCAATGGATATCTTAAACCAAGTATCTGAAGTGTACCGGAAAATCCGTAATACTATGCGTTTCTTGTTAGCGAATACGAGTGATTTTAATCCAGCTGAGCATACTGTAGCTTATGCTGATTTACGTTCTGTAGATAAATACATGACGGTTCGTTTAAATCAAGTCATTCAAGAAATCCGTGAAAATGGTTATGAAAAATATAATTTCATGCATATTTATCGGACAGTTATGAACTTCTTAACTGTGGATCTATCTTCTTTCTATTTAGACTTTGCGAAAGATGTCGTTTATATTGAAGCAGAAAATGATTATCAACGTCGTTGTATGCAGACTGTTTTCTATCAAACATTGGTTTCATTAACAAAATTATTGACACCAATTATTCCACATACAGCGGAAGAAATTTGGAGTTTCTTACAAGAAGAAGAAGAGTATGTGCAATTAGCTGAATTCCCAGGTTACGAAACGTTTACTAATGAAGAAGAATTGATGGATACATGGGCAGCCTTTATGGATTTCCGTGACAATGTCTTAAAAGCGTTGGAAGAAGCTCGTCATTCTAAATTAATCGGTAAATCGTTAGAAGCTAAAGTAACTGTTTATCCAAATGAACAAATTCGTCAATTAATGACAGCTGTTGATGCAGATATTGCTCAATTACTAATTGTTTCCGACTTTGAAGTATCAAAAGAAGTAGCACCTAGTGAAGCTGTTCAATTTGAAGACATGGCTATTTTAGTTGAAAAAGCAGAAGGCGAAACGTGTGACCGTTGTCGTTCCGTTCGTCAAGATGTCGGCTCAGATGAAAAATTACCAACACTTTGTGGCCGTTGTGCACACATTGTTGAAGAAAATTATCCAGAAGCGGTTGCTGAAGGATTCGAATAAACAAGAAAAAAGATCCGCTAGTCGTTAACTAGCGGATCTTTTTTGGCTTATTTATTGCTCAAGTTGACCGCGGTCACGGTACCAGTTATCTGGTTGCCATTCCCAAGTAAAGCCATCTTTTTCTAATAAGTCGAAGGCAGCTTGCGGGCCCATTGTGCCAGCGGCATAATTAGGGAAAGAAACGTCTGTTTTATCCCAAGCATGTCGAATAATGTCAACAATGCGCCAAGATTGGGCAACTTCGTCCCAATGAGAGAAGTTTGTACTATCGCCATTTAGGCAGTCTAATAGAAGTTTTTCGTATGCTTCTGGACTATTTTCAGTCATTTCAGCACTTTGACGGAAATCAAGTTTCACTGGAGTTGTATTGAACCCTTGACCGATTTCTTTTCCATTTAAGGTTAATGAAAATCCTTCAGTTGGTTGGATATAGATAGTTAAAACATTCGGTGGTAAATCGGTTTTATCGCATTCTTCACACGTATCATCTTTGAAGACATTAATAGGTACTTGTTTAAAGACGATGTTAATACGTGTGCCTTTTTCAGTTAATCGTTTACCTGTGCGAACATAGAAAGGGACGCCAGACCAACGGAAATTATCAATTAAAAATTTACCAGCAACAAAAGTTTCAGTGGATGAAGTTTCTGCCACATTTGGTTCATCACGATAGGCTGCGAATGTTTGATCAGCTAGCTGACCTTCGCCGTATTGTCCACGCACGAAATTTTGAAGGGCTTCTTCTTCAGAATAAAGGCGGATGGCACGTAAAGCTTTTACTTTTTCAGTCCGAATTTCTTTTTCAGAAAAGGCAACAGGAGGCTCCATAGAAAGCAATGCAACGACTTGTAAAATATGATTTTGAACCATATCTTTTAGTGCGCCACTGTGGTCATAATAGCCGCCACGATCCTCGACACCTAAGCTTTCAGCGAAGGTGATTTGGACATTATCAATGTAACGATTGTTCCATTGTGATTCAAAAATATTATTGGCAAAACGAATGGCTGAAATATTTTGGATCATTTCTTTGCCTAAGTAATGGTCAATTCGGAAAATATCTTGTTCAGGAAATGCAGCACGAATTTCTTCATTTAATTCGTAGGCAGATTCATAATCAGAACCAAATGGCTTTTCGATAATTAGACGATCAAAGCCTTCTTCCGAAATAATATGTTGTGATTTCAAGTGATTAACAATGGTTCCAAAGAATTGAGGGGCCATAGCTAAATAGTAAACATGATTGCCTTCTAAGTGGTATTGTTCATTTAGGCGATCAGATAATTCTTTTAAGGTATTATAATGTTCCGTATCATTCACATTATGTGATTGGTAATAGAAATGACTAGAAAATTCAGTCGCCTCTTCGGCCGTGGGATTTAAGTCTTGAATGGTTTCACGAACGATTTCCCGATAGTATTCGTCTGTCCATTCCCGACGTGCGGTACCAATCACCGCAAAACGCTCAGCTAATAATCCTTTTTTATATAAGCGGAACAGGGAAGGATACAATTTGCGTTTGGCAAGATCACCTGTCCCCCCGAAAATAGTAAATAATGCTACTTTTTCATTCATTAGTTTTCCTCACTTTCTCTAATCAACGGCTCAACAAAAATTGTGTTTGCTGCTTTAAAGCTGACGGATAATTCTTTGTTTTCATTATAAATGGTGATCGGTCCTTCATATGCAGCAATTTCTTTAATCGTATATTCTTCTTGAATATTTAAATCAATGGAAACTAAATAATCCAGTAATTCTTTTTCGTCTAAGACACGTGCAATCCGAATTTTTGTGCCAACAGGGTAGTCTGTTAACGTTTGGCGTTTCTCCTCATGAATGGGTTGATTATCTTCGGGAATAACACCACCGTGTGGACAAAATTCTGGATGATTTAAATAATCCGCTAAACGGTTCACAAGCGTCTGTGAAGTAACATGTTCTAAAACTTCTGCCTCTTCGTGCACATCATTCCAAGTGTAATTTAAGTGCTCTACTAAAAAGACTTCCCAGATTCGGTGTTTGCGAATTAACGTACTCGCTTTTTTTAAGCCTTTTTCAGTTAATTGTACCCCTTGATAAGGAGAATGCTCAACCAAATCTTCTTTTACTAACTTTGAAATCATCTCACTAACCGAAGCTGCCGAAACATCGAGTCCAGAAACAATTTGTTTATTATTCACTTTAACTTCGTCGCCACCTAATTCAAAAATTAATTTTAAATAGTCTTCGCGATTTGGTGTCATAGGGGCTCATCCTTTCAAAAAAACATCATCCTAAGTTTATCAGAAAAAGGCGCATTTGACTATTTAATAATATTCAAGTTGTAAGAAAACTTTCTGAATGCTTTTGCAAGGGATGTAAAAAAATAAATCACCCACCGCACATACTTCATTTTATGTGTCGTGGGTGATTTATTAATTGTAAATAGCCCGTTCTAGTGTGTAGGTTTCGTCGTCGGCTTCATCGTAAAGCGTCGCAGGGACACCATTTTCACATTGAATGATTAAATGGTAACCTAACTTGTCTAAGATAACTAAGCGTTTAGGGGTTAATTCAACAAGCAAGGCATGCATTTGTTTGCCATCAATGAAAACATTGAAAGATGAGGTGATTTCTAAGGTGTGTTGCGTGGCTTTCTTCACGTCTACAAACCACCAATGCCCAGTATAATTGTGTTGAAGCTCCTGTGGGGAAGGGAGCTGTTTATTTTTTTTCCAGAGGATAGAGCCTGCTAATCCAGTAAGTAAAGATGCGCCAACCAAGAAAGTCCAATGTTTTTTCAAAGAAATTCCTCCTAACCTTCATTTTCATTTATTCGTCTTCGTTACCTTTATTATATAGAACTTGTCTAAAATATTCGACTAAATCGCTGAGAATTGACAAATATTTAATGATTGACACAAGATAGTAAAATTGTTGGTTTTGGTCTATACTTTTCCTTGTTTTTTTATGGTATAGTGTGTAAGAAAGGAAGTCTGTGTATGAAGTACCCGAATGTCCAACTTGCTTATTTTATCGAACGACCCAATCGGTTTATTGCACACTGTCGTTTAATGGAAACGAATGAAGAAGTAATCACACATGTCAAAAATACTGGCAGAGGGAAAGAAGTTTTTTTACCAGGTGCTGTTGTGGCGCTTAGTTATCAACCATCGCCTAAAAGAAAAACAGATTACGATTTGATTGCAGTAAAAAAAGGTTCTTTTTGGATTAATATTGATAGCCAAGTACCGAATACATTAGTCAATGAAGCGTTAAAAAATGGTCAAATTGTGCTTCCTGGTTTAGTTGGTACGATCCAAACTGTTAAACGTGAGCAACGATTTGCACATTCAAAATTTGATTTTCTAGTGGAAACGGATGCAGACGAACAAGCTTTTGTCGAAGTGAAAGGCATGACTTTAGAAAATAAAGGCATCGGTGCTTTTCCTGACGCGCCAACACTTCGTGGCTTGAAGCATGTCACTGAACTAATGGCTGCAACTAAAGCGGGTTACCGCTGTTACGTTTTGTTTGTGGTCCAATTTGAAGAAATTAAGCAAGCAACGATTCACCAAGAGATGCAACCCGCCTTTGCTGAAAATGTGGGTGCTGCAATTGATCAAGGTGTGCAAGTCCTTGCTTACAATTGCCACGTAACACCAGCAACGATTGAACTTAAGTCACAGGTAACCTTTGATTTATTACAGGCATTTGATGATCCTAATAAATAACTTGAAGAACTCCTAGCGTTTTAAGGCAGGGTAATTACGTGACTTTTGTACGAGAGATTACTATTATAAAGAGAGTAAATAAACAAAAAATGGAGGTTTTTGATTATGATACATTTAGGCGTAATTGGTACCAATTGGATTAGTCATCAATTTGTTGCAGCAGCTTTAGAAACGGGTGCGTACGATTTAACGGCTGTTTATTCTCGGAAACTAGCAACGGCACAAGAATTTGGTTCTCGCTATGGGGATGTGGAATATGCAATTGATTTAGAGACGTTTTTTGGTATTGCACATATGGATACGGTTTATATTGCCTCACCAAATTCATTACATTTTGAACAAGCGAAACAAGCAATTTTAGCGAAAAAAAATGTAATTGTTGAAAAACCAGCTTTTTCAACGCCTGATGAGATGGCAGAAATTATTGAATTAGCGAATAAAAATCGTGTGTATTTCTTTGAAGCGGCCCGTAATATTCATGAGCAAAGTTTCCAAAAAATTGCTGAATTATTGCCATTAAAAAACCAAATTTTAGGTGCGAATTTTACGTATATGAAATATTCTTCTCGCTATGATCAAGTATTAGAAGGCAAAGAGCCAAATATTTTTTCTCCTCATTTTTCTGGGGGAGCCTTAGCAGATTTAGGCGTTTATTTAGTTTATGCAGCCTTGGGCTGGTTTGGCGTACCAAACGAAAGCCATTATTTTGCTAGTAAAATTGCGACAGGTGTCGATGGCTTAGGAACAATTATTTTACGATATGATCAGTTTGACGTGACGTTAAACACTGGGAAAATTAGTGATTCTTTTGCGCCATCCGAAATTTACTTTGAAAACGGGACCTTGATTTTAGATAGTGTCAATGCTATTTCTTCGGCTGAGTACCATGATCGCGCACATGAAGAACGTGATGTCTTAGATATTCAAGTAGCCGATAATCCAATGATTGAAGAAGCCCGTGATTTTGCAGCAGTTTTAAATAACCCAACAGATAAGTATTGGGGCACCAAGTATGAAGAATGGGTTGAGCTTGCTCGAAATGTCAATAAAGTAGTCACTGATTTACGTCATAGTGCCGGCATTATTTTTGATGCTGATAAATAAGAATTAAGCGACAGGAAAGGAACAATATGAGATTTTTAGAACAACTTCCAGAGGCTTGGCAAGAACAGTGGCAAGCTTCTGGCTTTAACGAACCATCAACAATTCAAGAAAAAAGTTTTACGCCCCTTCGCGAAGGAGAAAATGTTTTAGGAATTTCGCCGACAGGAACTGGAAAAACACTTGCTTACATGCTGCCTTTACTCTTAACTGTTGAAAAAGGACAGGGAAATCAATTGTTGATTATTGCTCCGTCTCAAGAATTAGCTATGCAAATTGCTGAAGTTGCTCGGACTTGGGCTAAGCCACTTCAATTAACGGTTCAAACGTTAATCGGCGGGGCAAATGTTTCACGCCAGATTGACAAGTTAAAAAAACGTCCTGAAGTGTTAATCGGAACACCAGGTCGGATTTTAGAGTTAATGAAGAATAAAAAAGTCAAAGCTCAGTTGGTAAAAACAATTGTAATGGATGAAGTTGATCAACTTTTCCAAGAGGAAGAGCTAAGTTTAACCAAGCAAATTTTGACACACACACCAACCGAATACCAACTTGTTTTTTATTCAGCGACTGCTGATCGTGTCGTGAATCAAGCGCAATCTTTAAGCCGAAAATTACAGGTGATTGATGTGACGGAAGAAGATACTTCAGCAGGTCAAGTCGCCCACTACTTTATTCGATTAGCACCAAGAAAAAAAGCTGATTACTTACGTCGTTTGGCCCATACAGAAGCATTCAGAAGCATGGTCTTTTTCAATCAAGTTGCTGATTTAGGTGCAGCAGAAGAAAAATTAGTTTATGAGAATGTGCCAGCTATTGGTCTGGCTTCAGATCAAAGTAAACAGTTGCGTAAATTGGCGATCGATCAATTTAAAGCAGAACGAGTGAAGTTGTTATTAACCACGGATATTGCGGCACGGGGCTTAGATTTCACAGGGGTCCCTTACGTCGTAAACGTAGATGTTCCTTTAACCGAAGAGAGCTATATTCATCGTTCTGGTCGCGTTGGCCGGATGGGTGCACAAGGGGCAGTGATTACGTTTATCAACGATGGCACCAAAAGGGATTATCAACGTTTGATGAAACAATTGGCCATTCCTTATCAGGAAATCTTTTTATATGATGGTGCACTTCATGAGCAGCCAAAAGCCAAAGATGAACTAGAAAAAAAGAACGTAGCCAAAGATACGTATTCAGAAAAAAAGAGTACGAAAGAAAGAAAACCAGAAACAGTAAATTCTGTTGTCAAAGAACCACAAGAAACACGCAAAAAGAAGAAAAACAAAAAGAAAAACACGAAAAACAAAGGAGCTCGTAAAGCGAAGAAATAACGCTTTACGAGCTTCAAGCAGAACGTTGTATCGAGGAGGATTCCATGAAATCTCGGAAGGAAGAAATCTTAGCGTTACTTCAAAAAAATGAAACTGGCTTAACGGCAGGAGCGGTAGCAGAACAGTTAATGATTGATCGCAGTAATGCCAGCCGTTATTTAAATGAATTATTCAAAGAAAAGAAAATTACTAGAAGTACTGGACGTCCTGTTATCTATTCAGTGCCAACAATCAATGAAGGAGAACAAGTCCATGTAGATGAGTCTACCTCTGTTAGTTTTGACACATTAGTAGGTGCCAATGATTCTTTAAAAGTGAGTATTCAGCAGGCTAAGGCGGCTATTTTATATCCACCAAGAGGTTTGCATACGATTATTTTTGGGAAAACAGGAACAGGGAAATCTCTTTTTGCTGAATGTATGTACCGTTTTGCCATTGATTCAAAAACCTTAGATGAAGATGCCCCTTTTGTCTCTTTTAATTGTGCTGATTATGCACAAAACCCACAATTATTATTTGGTCATATCTTTGGCGTAAAAAAAGGTGCCTATACTGGTGCGAATGAAGATAGTCCAGGCTTAATGGCAAAAGCAGATGGCGGGATTCTCTTTTTAGATGAAATTCATCGCTTACCGCCAGAAGGTCAAGAAATGCTCTTTACGTTTATTGATAAAGGCGTGTACCGTCCATTAGGAGAAAGTGGCCAAACCTATGAAGCCTCTGTTCAAATTATTGGTGCGACAACGGAATCCTCAGAAAACTTTTTAACCACTTTTAATCGGCGGATTCCGATGTCGATTACATTGCCATCTTTAGATGCACGGACGCTAGATGAGCGTTATGCCATCATTTCGTTATTTATTCAGCAAGAGGCAACACGTTTGGGCCAACAAATTGATATCGAACGCGAAGCAGTTTTGGCTTTTATGTTATACGATGCAGAAGGAAATATTGGTCAGGTGAAGCGGGACTTAAAATTAGTTTGTGCTAAGTCATTTCTTTATTATCGGACGCACAATTTAGAACATTTGGTTATCCGTAAACGGGATTTGTCGTTACCTGTCCAAAAAGGATTATTAAAAATTAAAGAAGTACCTGAGCGCTTGGATCAATTTGTCGATAGTAAAAGTAATTATTTATCTTTCCAGCCAGGTACCAACAAAATTGTTTGGTCGCAAGATCCAGCTAGAGACATGCAAGTTTACAATGAAATCGAAGAAAAAGTCGCTGACTTGTCTGAAGCTGACTTAGAAAATGTTGATTTAGAAGAATTGATTTCTAAAGATATGAATGCGTATTTTAAAAATTATGTCGAAGAATTAACCCAACATTCTTTACATAAGGAGTTATTACCAGAAGCTATTTGGGACTTAACGAATCGTCTTTATGATATCGCAGAAGAGCGTTTGGAACACACGTACAACGAAACTGCGCGCTTTGCCTTTGCGCTTCATTTACAAAGTACGATTGAACGTGTCAAAGAAGGTCATGTGATTGTCCATCCTGATTTAAATAATGTCCGTAAAAATATGAAAAAAGAATTTCAAGTAGCCTTAGATTTATCTTCTATTATTGAAGAAGAGAACAACATAGAGATTCCTTTCGATGAAATTGGCTTTATTAGTATGTTTTTATCTATTAATGTCGGTAAAGAAGAAAGAACTCCAGAAAATAATGTTGGTGTGTTCGTCTTAATGCATGGGGATTCTACTGCCTCAAGTATGTTGAAAACCGCCCAAGAACTTTTAGGAACGTCAATCGGAACAGCGATGAATATGCCGTTAACGATGGAAGTTCAAACAATGTATGAACAATTACGAAACCAAGTAATTACGCAAAAAGAATCGTTAAATAATGGGATTTTATTACTGACGGATATGGGTTCATTAAATTCGTTTGGAAATATGTTGTTTGAAGAAACAGGTATCCGAACAAAGGCGATTACAATGACGAGCACAATGATTGTCTTAGAAGCTATTCGAATGGCAAGCGTGGGACGAAGTTTAGAGGACATTTACCAAAATATTCAACTTTCTTTTGAAAGCGTTGTGAGAGAACAATTTCGCTCTAGTCTGCAAAAACGTCAAAACGTAAAAAAAGCAGTAATCGTGACGTGCTTTACAGGAGAAGGGGTCGCCGCAAAACTATACCAACGAATCTTACCAGTTATTGATGAAACAAAAGTGGAACTGATTCAAATGCAATTTATTGAACGAGAAACGTTTAAAAAGCATATCGACAACTTGATGGAAGAATATGAAATTAAGGCCATTGCGGGAACTGTGGATGTTGAATATCAAAATATTCCCTTCTTTTCCGTCTATGATATTTTTGATGATGAAAAATTAAATGTATTGAAACGGATTGCTAGTGATGAAGTGGCAATTGATACAATTGTTCATTCACTAAGTGGCGTCATTACTTCTGTGGACTCCTTACAAAAATTAATTCTCATGTTACAAAAAACAGTTCATCAAATACAAACAGACATGCATATTATTGTTGAACCAGGGGTGGATGCCGGAATCATGATTCATTTGGCTTTTCTGGTAGATGCTTTAATTAAAGGAGAAGAAGCAAGAACTTTTCCAAACTTAGCGGAATATGTTAAAACACATCGTTTAGAAATCGATGTCGTACGCACGAATTTTATGTTAATTGAACGGGCGTATCGTGTGACGATCCCGGAAGCAGAAGTTGCGCATGTTACCCAAATGTTTTTAGAAAATGAAATTAAAAGTAAACAATAATAAATAAAAAAACATCAAGAAATGAGAAAACGCTCTCTTTTTTCTTGATGTTTTCTTTTTGTAAGTTACACACAATTTCATGTGTGTAAGCGTTTTCTTTTAGTGTGTGCACGCTTTTTTTATGACAAAAGCTGTTATATCAGTATTTTAATGAGGGAAAAACTTGGCACAATAATTGCTATAAATAAAGTGTATAACGTCATAACTTTTAAGGAGATGAAGAAAAAATGGCAAAAAAAACAATTATGTTAGTTTGTTCCGCAGGAATGAGCACGAGTTTATTAGTAACAAAAATGCAAAAAGCAGCAGAAGATCGTGGCATGGAAGCAGACATCTTTGCAGTATCGGCTTCTGAAGCAGATACAAACTTGGAAAATAAAGAGGTGAATGTTTTACTTTTAGGTCCACAAGTTCGTTTCATGAAAGGGCAATTTGAACAAAAATTACAACCAAAAGGGATTCCTTTAGATGTAATTAACATGGCAGATTATGGCATGATGAATGGCGAAAAAGTTTTAGATCAAGCAATCTCATTAATGGGATAAGGAATTAAAACGTTTAGGAAAAGTGAATAGCAAATAAGGATAGTGCATGTTACCAAAGGTTTTGTTTTGTACGCTCGATTCATTCGTTTAATGAGGCTACTGCCTTTTTAATAAATATAAATGGATACAGGAGGAATAAAAATGAACGGATTAATGGCATGGATGGAAAAATATATCTTACCAACTGCCGCAAAAATTGGTGCACAGAAACATCTGGTGGCACTAAGGGATGCTTTTATTGGTACATTACCTGCGACAATGGCTGGATCAGTCGCCGTAATGATTAACGCAATTATTCGAGATCTTCCCCAAGAGTTTGTCTCAACTTATGCGGCAAGTTTGGAAGCAGACAAAGGTATTTTTGCAGTATTGAATGTCATCATTGGGATTAATGGTTTTGTTTGGAATGGTACATTGGCTATCGCTGGTTTGATTTTCGCTTTTTCTTGGGGCTATAACTTAGCGAAAGCATACAATGTGAATGAGCTAGCTGGTGGGATTGTCAGTTTAGCTACCTTAATTTCAGGTGTTGCTTTTGCACCAAATAACACAGCTGAATTAGCTGTGAAAGTGCCAGAAAAGATTGCCAACGCAATTAATGGGGCAGAAATTGGTGCGTCAATTGCTAATAATCAATTGACTGTCAATCCATGGGGTTGGTTAAATCTCAACCATTTAAATGGTAACGCTTTCTTTACGGTGATGATTATGGGCGCTTTGTCAACCATTATTTTTTGTAAATTAATGCAAGCGGATTTAACAATAAAAATGCCTGATTCTGTACCACCAGCAGTTTCAAAAGCGTTTGCGGCAATTTTACCAGCAACAATCGCATTGTATGTCGTAGCAATTATTAACTTTACGGTGTCAAAACTTTCAGGCGGTCAATTATTAATTGACTTAATTCAAAAATATATCGCGGAACCGTTCCTTGGGTTATCACAAGGACTAGGCGCTGTGTTAATCGTAACGGTTTTTGTTCAAATTTTCTGGTTCTTTGGTATTCACGGTCCAAACGTTTTGGCACCAGTTCTTGAAGGAATTTGGGGACAAGCACAATTAATCAATATTGATATTTTCCAAAAAGGTTATGAAGGAAAAACAGGAACAGCTGCGGTTTTAGCCGCTATTGACGACGGTAAAGCCTACATGTGGGTCCGTGGTTCGTTTGATGCTTTTGCTTGGTTTGGTGGTTCAGGCGGTACAATTGTCCTAATTATTGCAATCTTGTTATTCTCCAAACGAGCAGATTATTTAACAGTTGGTAAATTATCATTAGGACCTGGGATCTTTAATATCAATGAACCGATTATGTTTGGTTTACCAGTTGTTCTGAATCCAATTATGTTTATTCCATTTGTAATTGCGCCATTAGTTGCTACTACAATTGGCTGGGTTGCAACGTATCTTGGGCTAGTCGCCCCAGTTTCTCAACAAGTCGCATGGGTGACACCGCCGTTGCTATTATCTTTCTTAGCGACAGGTGCCGACTGGCGCGCACCAATCGTAGCGTTGGTATGTATGGTAGTCACTTTCTTGATTTGGACACCGTTTGTTATCGCTGCTAACAAAATGGATCCTGCATTAGGCGAAAGAGAGCAATAAGCAATAAAAACAGCAATTACTTGTATAGAAAGGAGCGAGCGGCATGATTTCGATTGCAAGTGCAATGAAGCAAGAGGAAATTATTACTTTATTAGAGGCATATCAAGGGGAAAATGAAACATTTACTTTTAAAGAAAAAAATGGTATTAAGTTATTTTTTGAAGTTGAAGGAGACCCTGAAACTGCTGCACAAGTTGCAAAACAGCTGATTAAGGAACAACCTTGGGGTGGCGTTTTATACTTCCAAGCAACGGTAGTCTAAAAAGATAGGATGGATGAAAATGATTAGAAATGGATTATTTTTATGTAGTATTGGCTTCTTGATTGTTTTGTATTCGTTGAATCCCAGCTCCTTAAACTATGATTTATTAAGTCTGACAACGGGGATTTTTTTCATTGGACTTGGTGGTTACCTGTTTTTTAAAGGAAAAAAAGTTGCTGAAGAAGAGGCGACAAAGGATGAGGTGAAACGGTAATGGAAATTACGAAAACATTAACTATTTCAGCAGATGAATTTTACACGCAATTAATGAATTCTGTTATTTTTGATATCCGTAAGCAAACAGGCAAAACTCTTACAAGAAAGCAGTTGCGTAAGTTTGAATACATCAAAGAATATAGTAAAAATAGTCGCGCGAAAATAGTTATTGAAGAAGCTGTAGAAAATAAGACCTATCAATTTCGAACATCCACAACTAAAAATGATTTCTCGGTGCGGTATGAGCTCCAGCCAATTGATGAAAAAAGCTGTGAACTGCGTTATACAGAAACAATGGTTTCTTATGGGACGTTACAAAAACTGAATGACGCAGTATTAGGTATCTTTTTAAGTTATTTTAAAAAGAAACAGTTTTATAAAATGCTTAAAATGATGGAAACTGCTTAAAGGGAAAAAGTGGCTTTTGTCCAGTTGATTCTCTTCAGCTTTAGAAAGTGAGCGATGAGTCGTTTCGACTTATCGCTCACTTTCTTTTGTTGCCCTATTATTTTGGAAACGCACACAAAAAAGCTGTGTGTAATCGTTTTATTTTTAGTGTGTACACGCTTTCTATATCAAGAAATGTTGTCATATCAAGGTTTTTAATATGTTGAAACTTGGCACGCTTCTTGCTTATATAAAGGTGTAAAGCAAAACAAAGAGAATTTAGGAGATGAAGGAAAATGGCAAAAAAAACAATTATGTTAGTTTGTTCCGCAGGAATGAGCACAAGTTTATTAGTAACAAAAATGCAAAAAGCAGCAGAAGATCGTGGTATGGAAGCAGACATCTTTGCAGTATCGGCTTCTGAAGCAGATACAAACTTGGAAAATAAAGAGGTAAATGTTTTATTATTAGGCCCACAAGTTCGTTTCATGAAAGGGCAATTTGAACAAAAATTACAACCAAAAGGGATTCCTTTAGATGTAATTAACATGGCGGACTATGGCATGATGAATGGCGAAAAAGTTTTAGATCAAGCAATTTCATTAATGGGATCATCAAACTAGAGCAGAAAATGGGGTAGAGGTAATGGACGGACAACAGAACTTAGAAGCAATCATGGGTTTAATCATGTATGGCGGAAATGCTAAAAGCGATGCGATGGAAGCGATTGCCGCAGCAAAATCGGGGGATTTTGAATTAGCAGACAAAAAAATTGCAGATGCAGAAGAATCACTTGTACATGCACATCATTCGCAAACAGGAATGTTAACAGAAGAAGCAAAAGGCAATAACATGCAAGTAACATTGTTAACAGTGCACAGTCAAGATCATTTAATGACTGCGATTGCATTTACAGATTTAGCAAAAGAAATTATCGATCTTTATCGCCGTATTGATAACGAGTAATCTCGTTGTCAATGCGTCTTATAAGAAAAACGCGCTTGAGAAAGCGTTAATTAGGAGGAATAACAATGGACGGATTTGTTCAATGGATGGAGAAACACTTTATGCCGAAAGCGTCAGTTATCGCAGCGCAACGGCACTTGGTAGCAATTCGTGACGCGTTTGTCGTAACGATGCCATTAATGATTTTAGGGGCTTTGGCGGTATTAATTAATAATATTCCAATTCCAGGATATGAGGACTTTTTAAACAAAATTTTCCCAATGATGTATAACGATGCACCAATTTGGAAAAGCTTTGGTGGTAACATTTGGAACGGTACATTCGCAATCTTTGCCGTTTTAGTAGCCTTTTTAGTAGCACACAATTTAGTTAAATCTTATGGAAAAGACGGCATTGCAGCCGGTACAGTTTCTGTAGCTTCATTCTTCGCAGTTGGCGGCTTAGAAGGCATGGGCGCAACTGGATTATTTATTGCTTTAATTATTGCACTTATTTCAGGAGAACTATTCCAACGTTTATCTGGCAATCCTAAATTAGTTATCAAAATGCCTGATGGTGTACCACCAGCAGTAGCAAAATCATTTGCGGCATTATTACCAGCAATGATTACAATCAGTTTATTTAGTTTAATTACATCAATTCTATTTGCTTTAGGAATTGACAATATCGTTATTTCATTCTATGAAGCAGTTCAACAACCATTTATGGGACTTGCAAACAGCTACCCATCAGCATTATTGTTAGCTTTCATTACACCATTCTTGTGGTTCTTTGGTTTACATGGTGCCAACATGGTTGACCCATTAATGCAAACAATCAACGTACCAGCGATTGATGCGAACATTAAAGCTTTAGAAGCAGGTAAAGCAATTCCTTATATTGTAAACAAACCTTTCTTTGATTCATTTGTAAACTTAGGTGGAACAGGAGCAACATTAGGTCTGTTAATTGCTATCTTTATCGTAGGTCGTCGTAACAAACCATACAAAGTCATTACAAACTTAAGTTTAGCACCAGGACTATTTAATATTAATGAACCAGTCATGTTCGGTTTACCAATTGTTTTAAACCCAATTATGTTTATCCCATTCATTTTAGTCCCAATGGTTCTTGTAACTGTTGCGTATGTGGCGACAGCAACTGGTTTAGTACCAGCTGCAACCTTTATGCCACCTTGGGTAACACCACCAATTATTGGCGGATTTTTAGCAACGAAGAGTATCGCCGGCGGAGTTTTAGCAGCTGTTAACTTATTGATTTCTATTTTGATCTACATGCCTTTCGTAAAAGTAGCAACAGATCAATACTTGAAACAAGAAGCAGCCGCAGAAGCAGCTGAGTAAAAAATCGAAGGATTGAATCGTCCGGACTCTTACGGAGGGTTCAATCCTTTTTTTAATGATTAAATCGTAAAGGAGCAAATAACATGAAATATCAATTTCCAGAAAATTTTTGGTGGGGTTCTGCAGCCAGCGGTCCTCAAACAGAAGGCGTTTTTGAAGGTGATGGTAAAGGTCAAAACATTTGGGATTTTTGGTATCAAGAAGCGCCAGAAAAATTCTTTCAACAAGTCGGTCCAGATAAGACCTCACAATTTTATAAAAAATACCAAGAAGATATTCAGTTAATGAAAGAAACGGGACATAACTCTTTTCGAACATCCATTCAATGGAGCCGTTTAATTCCAGATCCTACAACAGGAAAAGTCAATCAAACAGCAGTTGATTTTTATAATCAAGTGATTGATGATTTATTAGAACACGGGATTGAGCCCTTTATGAACTTGTATCATTTTGATATGCCGATGGTACTTCAAGAAAAAGGCGGTTGGGAAAGCCGTGAAGTGGTTGATTTGTATGTTGACTTTGCCAAAACCTGTTTTGAATTGTTTGGCGATCGCGTGAAAAAATGGTTTACGCACAATGAACCAATTGTACCAGTTGAAGGTGGTTATCTCTATGGCTGGCATTATCCTGATAAAGTGAATCTAAAAGAAGGGATTCAAGTACTCTATCATGAAGCTTTAGCTAGTGCCAAAGCGATTGCCGTCTATCATTCTATGAACTTATCAGGTGAAATTGGCATTATTTTAAACTTAACGCCGACTTATCCTCGTGATGAGCACAACGAAGCCGATGTAAATGCGGCTAAATTTGTCGATGGTTTCTTTAACCGTTCGTTTTTAGACCCGGCTGTTAAAGGTCATTTTCCAGAAGATATGGTTGCTTGGGCGAAAGCAAATGACTTGTTGCCAGAAACAACGCCAGAAGATTTAGCAATAATTGCTGAAAATACTGTGGACTTATTAGGAGTAAACTACTATCAACCACGTCGTGCCAAAGCAAAAGAAACACCTGTTGAAACACGACCAGAAGGCTTACTTCCAGAAGATTTTTATGATGTCTACGATATGCCTGGCAAAAAAATGAATCCTTACCGTGGCTGGGAAATCTACGAAAAAGGTATTTATGATACATTAATGAATTTAAAAGAAAATTATGGCAACATTCGCTGCTACATTTCAGAAAATGGCATGGGCGTAGAAGGAGAAGAACGCTTTGTCAATGAACAAGGAGTCATTGAAGATGATTATCGGATTGAATTCGTGCAAGATCACTTGAAATGGGTGCATCAAGCGATTCAAGAAGGTAGTAATGTTCAAGGATATCATATGTGGACGTGTATTGATAACTGGTCTTGGCTTAATGCCTATAAAAATCGTTATGGTTTCATCGCTGTGGATTTAGATGATGATGCGAAACGGACCATTAAGAAAAGCGGTCGTTGGTTCAAAGAAATGACAGCAAATAACGGCTTTTAGAAAGAGAACCGTTTCTGTGATAAAATGAATTGATACAATGTGCGAGGAGGAAAGAAAATGACAACTAAAAGAGTCAAAAAAATGGGCAAAGAAGAAATGAAAGAGATGTTTGATCTTGTCATCTATGCTTTTAATCAGGAACCCACGGCGGAACGCCAAGAACGTTTTGAAAAATTGTTGTCACATACGCAAAGCTATGGCTTCCTAATTGATGAGCAATTAACAAGTCAAGTGATGGCGACACCTTTTCAAGTGAATTTCCATGGTGTCCGCTATCCCATGGCTGGAATTGGCTATGTGGCTTCTTATCCAGAATATCGTGGTGAAGGCGGCATCTCTGCTATTATGAAAGAAATGTTGGCTGATTTAGCGAAACAAAAGGTTGCCCTTTCTTACTTAGCACCGTTTTCATATCCATTTTATCGTCAATATGGCTATGAACAAACATTTGAACAAGCAGAGTATACAATTAAAACGGAAGATTGGCCACGTGTTAAACGAGTTCCGGGTACCATTAAACGAGTTTCTTGGGCTGACGGTAAAGAGGTCATTAAAGACGTATACCTTGAAAATCAAAGAGCGCACTCTGGTGGTGTGATCCGTGAAACTTGGTGGCTGGATTATACGCTGAATCGTGCAAGTAAACCAAATAATCAAGCGATTTATTATTCGTCAGAAGGGAAAGCGGAAGGCTATGTGATTTATCGGATAGCTGCTGGCACCTTTGAAATCGTAGAATGGAACTATTTAACTAATACAGCTTTTAAAGCTTTAGCTGGGTTTATTGGCTCACATAGTGGTTCCGTTCAATCGTTCCATTGGATTAATGGTTTTGCTGGAAAAGATTTAAATGATTTAATGCCAACGCCAGCAGCTTCTGTAAAAATTTTACCTTACATGATGGCACGAATCGTTGAGTTACAAACATTTCTGGAAAAGTATCCATTTCAATCAGGAGAAAAAGAAACGTATTCTTTAGAGATTGAAGATTCCTATGGGCCATGGAATGAAGGTATTTGGACAATCACAATTGACGAACAAGGAAAAGCGACAGTGACTAAAGGTGCTGTGGAAAAGGAAGGGACTGCTGCTTTGAAAGCAGATATCCAAACGTGGACGCAACTATTCTTGGGCTATCGTTCAACAGAAACGTTATCTTTTTATGAACGCTTGCAAGGAGACGCAACGGCAGTTCGACGTTTAGGCCAACGTTTAGTCAAAGGCATGCCAATTTTAGAAGATTATTTTTAAAAGTGTGTTTATTCGCAAAAAATGACAGAACCTACTATAATAAAAATGTAAAAAGAATTATTTTAGAAAGGTGATGGGGACAATGGCGAAAACGAAACAAGAAAAAGTTGCACGCAATAATAAAATTGGGCAATATATAGCTATTGCGACAGGACTTTATTATTTAGGAAAAATGATTCTTGATCGGCGGCAAAAAAAATAATAGATAAACGAACGACGTGTTTCACTGAAAGAAAGTATCTCGCATAATTATTTATGCAGGATACTTTCTTTTTGTCTATTGACAGATGTAGTGAAGACTTCTAAAATTAAAACAGATTGTTCTCGTAGCTCAGTAGGATAGAGCAACCGCCTCCTAAGCGGTAGGTCGCTGGTTCAATTCCAGTCGGGAACGTAAAAAGGCAAGTAAATTTAGGGGGGAAGACAGATGGCGATTACTATAAATATTTATTATAGTGGGACAAATGGAGGTGCAAGAGAATTTGCCAAAGAAATGATTGCCAGCGGAATTGTAGAGGCGATTCGTGCAGAAAAAGGGAATAGTCGCTATGAATACTTTTTTCCAATGGACGATGAAGAAACAGTTCTGCTGATTGATAGTTGGACAGATCAGGAAGCATTAGACAAACACCACGCTTCTCCAATGATGACCCGTATTACGGAACTTAGAGAAAAATATGATTTGCATATGAAAGTAGAAAGATATGTATCAGATGTAACAGACCCCTTGACAAAAGATGCCGCGTTTATAAGAAAATAACCAGAGTGCAATCATTGATCTTAAAATTTAGTGCTAGGAACATCAGCCGTTTCGACTGATGTTCCTAGCACTTTTTATCTTGTAAGGATGAATCATTTGTTACACACGTTAAATTAAAGAAGGACCATTTGTTCTTCAGTCACAGCCGGTTCGGTTAAAATTTTGGCTTGGGCAGCTGCGAGTTTCGCAATAGGTACCCGATAAGGTGAGCAAGAGATGTAGTTTAGGCCAAGTGTTTGGAAAAACGTGATGGATTGCGGATCACCACCGACTTCTCCACATACGCCAATACTCATGTTTGGTTTAGTGCGACGCGCTTTCTCTACAGCTAATTGAATCAGTTGACCAACACCTGTTTGATCTAGTGATTGAAACGGATCTTGGGTAATGATTTTCTTTTCTCGATACGTATTAATGAATTTACCGATATCATCACGAGAAAAACCATAGGTCATTTGTGTTAAATCATTTGTTCCAAAGCTGAAAAAGTCTGCTTCTTCTGCTAACTGATCCGCAATCAGACAAGCTCTCGGTAGTTCAATCATTGTCCCGATTTCGTAAGGGAAAGGAGTCATCTTATGTTCTTCAAAGAGACCGTCAATCGTTTCTTTTAAAATGCGTTTGAGATAGAGAAGTTCTTCTTTTTCGGCGATTAGAGGAATCATCACTTCTGGATAAACAGTAATTCCTTCTTTGACTAATCGAATGGCACTAGTAAATAAGGCTGTAACTTGCATTTTGTATATTTGTGGTTGGGTCACACCTAAACGACAACCACGATGGCCCAACATTGGATTGGTTTCTTGTAACCGTTCAATTTGTTTGGCGATGGTCACCGGGAACCGTTGTAGTTGCTTCGCCAATAATTGAATATCATTCTTTTCATGAGGTAAAAACTCATGCATCGGCGGATCTAACAAGCGGACCACCATGGGCTTGTCTTGAACTACTTTCAGCATTTGATAAAAGTCTTCCTGTTGAAAATGAAGAAGTTGCTCCAACGCATAGGTTGCTTCCTTTTCAGACTCTGCTAAAATTAGGCGACGCATTTCCAAGACACGCTCTTCACCGAAAAACATATGCTCTGTTCGCGCTAAACCAATCCCCGCTGCGCCAAAACGGATAGCAGTCTCTAAATCTTGTGTAGTTTCTGCATTGGCACGAACAGTTAAATCAGCATACGCATCTGCCCAAGACAAGAGCTCTTGAAGGTCATCGTTATTATCAGCAGAAATTGTAGGAATTTCGCCAAGATAAATTTCCCCCGTTGAGCCATCGACGGAAATGATTGTTCCTTCTAAGATGACCTGTGGCCCGCAGTGTAGTTGTTTGGCTTCTTCATTGACGGTTAAACTTTCACAACCAGTCACACAGCAAGTTCCCATTCCTCGTGCGACCACAGCGGCATGAGAAGTCATTCCGCCACGACTGGTCACGATTGCTTCGCTTACAACCATGCCTTCAATATCTTCTGGTGAAGTTTCTTGACGAACAAGAATGACTTTCTTTCCTAGATTGGTCAGTTCTTTGGCTTTTTCTGCTGTAAAAACAATTTGGCCACTTGCTGCACCAGGACTAGCAGGAAGTCCCATAGCTAAACGTTCCATGTGTTGTCGTTTCTCTTGATCAAACACGGGATGAATTAATTGATCAATCGTATCAGGTGTCACACGCAACAGTGCTTCTTGTTTAGTAATGCGATTTTCTTTGGCTAAGTCTAAAGCAATTTTAACCGTAGCTGCGGCGGTTCGTTTCCCGTTTCTTGTTTGTAAAATATATAATTTTTCATTTTCAATGGTAAATTCAATATCTTGCATGTCACGATAATGATATTCTAAAAGTTCTGCGTAATGGCGAAAATCTTGATAAACTTTTGGCATAGTCAAACGTAAACGACGAATGGGTTCTGGCGTCCGAATACCAGCCACTACATCTTCTCCTTGCGCGTTCAAAAGAAACTCTCCAAACAGTTGATTTTCCCCTGTGACCGGATTTCTAGTGAAAACAACGCCAGTGCCACTGTCTAGTCCACGATTGCCGAAAACCATTTCTTGAATGTTGACAGCTGTACCTAAATCATGTGCAATATGATGTAAGTTTCGATAAACCACCGCACGTTGATTATTCCATGAATCAAAAACAGCTTTGATTGCTTCAAAAAGTTGTGCGACAGGGTCTTGCGGGAAGACCACCTGATGTTGTTCAAAAACTTCTTGGTAGCGGACAATCAAGGCAAAATGATCTGCTTCTTGAAAAGCGGTAATTTTTTTGTTTAGCTCTTGTTCCAAGCGCTCTTTTTGTTGGTCAAATAATTCTTTGGGAATGTGATAGACGACGTCTCCAAACATTTGAATAAGTCGGCGATAACAGTCAAAAGCAAAACCAGGAGAGGTTAAGGTCGCAAATTTTTTCACACGTTGATCATTTAAACCTAAATTTAAAATAGTATCCATCATACCAGGCATCGAGAAGGCAGCACCGCTGCGAACGGAAACTAAGAGAATCTCATTGTCCGCGGTAAAAGATTTGCCTGTTTCAGTTTCTAGATTTTTAACCGCTTTCAAAATTTCTGATTGTAAGTGTTCTTCAAAGAAAGTAGCATCTGCCAAATAGTCCATACAGCAACGGGTTGTAATCGTGAATCCTTGTGGAATCGGCAAACCTAAGCGTGTCATTTCTGCCAAGTTTGCCCCTTTACCACCAAGAGTCTCTTTACCTTCATTGTGTGTTTCGTTAAAAGAATAAATAAACTTTTTCATGCGTGACCTCCGTTTAATATGTGTCTTATATGTTCAATAAACATCATAATAGACGGAAATAAGTTTGTCAATAGAAAAAGTTTCTTATCAATATGTTGAAAAAACAATAAATATGTGTATAATTGTAAGCGAATGCACAATTTGTTTAAGAGGAATTGAGGAGGAAATGATGAAATTAAGTAAACGACAAGAGCAAATTATCGCTGTTGTAAAAGAGCATCAGCCAGTTAGTGGTGAACGCATTTCGGACATACTAGCCGTTTCACGTGCGACATTGCGTTCTGATTTGTCCTTTTTAACACTTTCAGGAATTTTAAAAGCAAGTCCGAAAGTTGGGTATACTTACGAAAGTGATAATATGGAGGCTTTTTTCTTTTTTGATGTTTTTCAAACAAAAGTTCAGGAGATCATGAGTCCACCATTGATGGTTGCCCAAGAAACCTCAATTCGAGATGCGATTACCAACTTGTTTATGTATGATGTCGGTTCTCTTTATGTCATGGATGAAGCGAAAGAATTATTAGGGGTTTTGTCACGAAAAGATTTATTACGGGCCTCTTTAAATACAAATATTGATGGCACACCTGTTGCTGTTTGTATGACAAGAGTGCCACATGTGAAAACCTGCACACCAGAATTTACTATTCTTGAAGCTGCTGACACTTTGCAAAAATACGAAGTGGATTCTTTGCCAGTCGTTGAAAAAGAAAATCCTAAAAAAGTTATTGGAAAAATTACGAAAACGAAAATTTTAACCTATATTACGCAACAAGCGAAAGAAGCCGCACAAAATAGATAAGGGAGCTTAATTATGAAAAAAGAGATCATTGTTTATACTATTTCCGATTCACTTGGAGAAACATCACAAAAATTGTTAGCTGCAGCAAGCGCACAATATCCAGATATTTCTTTTCTTAATCGATACAATTTTTCTTTTGTCACAACAGAAGAAGAATTATTGGAGATTTTAAAAGATGCCTTAAAAGATAAAGCCTTAGTTGTCAGTACATTAGTCAGTAAACAACTAATCACAGCGGCGAAAGAATTTAGTGAACGAACAGGGTTGTTATATTTAGATTTAATGGCGCCATTTTTTGAATTAATTCAAGCGAAAGCCGGAGTAGATCCTATTGAAGAGCCTGGACGACGCCATCAACTAGATCGTGCTTACTTTGATAAAATCTCAGCGATTGAATTTGCTGTAAAATATGATGATGGCAAAAATCCTCAAGGGTTTCTTGATTCTGATATATTGTTGTTAGGCGTTTCGCGGACCTCAAAAACGCCAGTCAGTATGTATTTAGCGAATCAAGGCTACCGCGTTTCTAACTTACCATTAATTCCAGAAGTTCCATTGCCGCCAATTTTGGAAGAAATGGATCCACAAAAAATGATTGGTTTAGTTTGTTCGCCAGAAACATTAGGTCAGATTCGTAGCAGTCGGTTGGCTTCCTTAGGTTTAGGTAATGAGACCAGTTATACCAATGTTGAACGGATTGAACAAGAATTAGCTTATGCTGAAGAAATTTTTGCGAAGTATGGCATCCCAGTGATTGATGTAACCGCAAAATCTGTCGAAGAAACAGCCTTTTTAATTAAAGAAAAACTAGATGAAAGAAATTAAAAAGCTTGGCAACCTCACTAAATTTCAGTGAAGTTGCCAAGCTTTTTATACTTAATTGGGATTCTTTTTGTTAGTCAATATTTTTTTGATCGACAATGAGTAAAGCAATCATCACGTAGACAATCCAGCTACTTTTAGAATAAAGTGTATAGCGTGGTTGCCATTTGCTAGCAAATTTTTCCTTGTATTCGCGTAATCCTTGGAAGGAGTAAATTTCTGAACCAAATTCATAAATTAACGCAGCAATCCGTTCTTGAATAAAACTTTTTCTTGATTGACCAACGTTGGCTAACGGAGCCATCCCTAAATTGAAATAATGAATATTTTCTGTTTTCATATATTCAAATAAATGAATAAATAAGAAATCCATACTTCCAGAAGGGGCTTTTTCTTTATGGTGACGCATCAAGTCGATGGTACCAACTTCATTTGTGTAACTAGGAATGATATTAGCGAAAGAGACCATTTCTCCTTCAGCATTTCGGACAACAGCAATTGGGTTTCTTTGAAGATACGCTTCATCGAAAAATCCTAGTGAAAAGCCTTTTTCTTTTCGATTGTCTAACCAACTATCCGAAATAGCTTTTAATTCGTGCATTTGTTCGGCACTAAAAGGAGGTTGGAGTAAGTCAAATGAATAGCCGGCTTTGGTAATTTTATTAAACACTGCGCGGGTACCTTTGAATTTTTTCCCAGACATCGTAAATGTTTCTAGATTAACTAAGGCTTCTTCGCCCATTTTGATAAATTCGTAGCCATATTCGTGTAGTAACATCACGCTGTCCTCATTGGTTTCGTAAAAGACGGGTACATAGCCGAAACGATCTGTTTCTTTAAGGAATGCATCAATCGCCGCAGGAAAATCTTCTTTGTTCCCAGAAGGGTTGCCCATCACAACGCATTTATTATTAATGGTGTTGAATTGTAAAAAGACAGTCGGTTCTTCTTTGGGATATAAGAAAACCTGTTTATCATGAAGAAAGACAAGTTCACTGTCAATATTCCCGCCATAAGTTGTTAAGATATTATGCAAGATACTATCTTCTGGAAACTCACCAACTTGGTGTTTTTTCCCTTGGAGGTAGCGAACAAATAGAAAGTTAAAACTCATAACTAAGAGGATAGCGATAAATCCTGACAACCAGATCCGTTCGGAAGGGAACAAGAAAAATTCCACAAAATGATGACGATGGTGTGGGAAGTTCGGTAAATTATAAACACCAATTACTAGGTATAATAAGGTCAACAAGCCAAAGATAAACCCATCAATCGTCATCCACTCCCAAGAGTAAACCAGTTGTTCACGGTACAATTCTGATTTTGAAAAAATAACGATAAATAATAAAATAGCTAAATAGAAAATGGAAAACATACTAAAGTCAACAACAAATGAATACAAGATAGCACCAATTAATAAAATAATCGTTGGATAATAGGCTCTTTTAACACGATCAGCAATCCCACGTCCCATAATTAATAATGCAAAGCCTAAAACAATACTCGGAATTTGAATAATAATATGAGAACGGAAGGGGTTAATATCTCTTAACCAATGCACTTGAGTGAAGGCTTCTGGAATAGTGGCTAGGAGCACCATCATAATTCCTGAAAAATAAAGTAAAACCACTTCCAGCTTGTGGGCAATTTCCAAAGTAATTTGTTTCAGCAATTGACGATAGTGAGTATCCAACTTTTGGCTTAAGTGTTTTGTAAAGAACAAACAGCCAATTAAGAAAGGAATAATATAATAGAATAAACGATAGAGCAATAACCACAAAACAATAATTTCACGATCGACACCTAAGTTGCTCAGTCCTAAAATCATCATGACATCAAAACTACCTAAAGCCCCTGGAATCATCGAAGCAATCCCAATAATCGAAGCTGCTACATATAAAGGAACAATATCAATTAAAGGAATCGGTACATCTAATAAGTAACCAATACTGATAAAGGTAATTAAAACACCTGTCCATTCTAAAAACGAAGAAACAACTAAAGATAAGCGATTTTTTGCATCGAGGTTACCAAAGGAACTATTTTTTTGGAAATGTAAAATAAGATAAAGTAATGGGAAATAAAGACCGCCACCTAATAACCAAATCCAATATTGCTGTAAATAAGCCATTTTTGGATCAAACTGAACAAGGAAAAAGCAAAGAATACTATAAATAGATAGACCGGATAACACAAAAAGTAAAATATGGGTTAACGCAGGTAAAATTTTCTTTTCCTCTGTTTTATTTCCATAAAATTCAGAACGAAGTCCCATGCTGACCAAACCACCGAATCCACCAATATTATTGATGGTATTGACAATCCAGCTAGATTCAAGGAGTTCCCGTTTTGAGACTTTCAAGTTTAAAATGCGATTTAATGTTAAGTCATAATTTAGCATCGGAGTAACGGAAACTAAACCGATAACCATCATCAATAACAATTTCCATAGCGGAATCTCATCAAAAATCTGTTTTAACTGTTCAAATGAGATCGTTTTACCAATTGATAAAAGTTGGGCAACAACAATAATTGAGACCGCAATAACAAACAGTGTTTTTAGTAATCCTGTATGCGTTTTGATCCAATGAATAATTTGTTTCATTTAGACACCTTCATTTCCTTTAAGAATTTTTCGATTGTTTTATTAAAAATATCTGGTGAGTTTTTGGCAAATAAATGACCCTGTTTATTTACCAAGACCAATTTGCCGGCAGGAATGGCATCAGCAATCGCCCGTGAATGGGAAAGCGCAATTAAATCTCGACTGCCAGTAATAACAAGAGTAGGACAGGGGATGTGTTCTAAATCTTGTTTTGTCAGTCCAGTATCTTCAAATAACAGAGCCACGATAGGGAGCCGTGCGCGCAATTTTTTTGAAAAAAAAGCGCCAATACGACAAAACCAATATTGAAAATAAGTGGCAATCGTTACATATTTTTTCAGACCAGACATGGTGACATTTCCAGAATTTAAGACGAGTTTGTTGACGAAATCAGGATATAAATGGGTAAAAACCATGGCAATATTTGCTCCGTCACTAAAGCCCAATAAATTAATTTTTGTTAAGTGTTCTTGTTGAATAATACCAGCTAAATCTTCTGCCAAAAGCGGAAAAGTTAATTGACTTTGTGTATTGGTGGAACGTCCATGTCCGCGGGTATCCACCGCAATAACTTGATACTCCTTGGAGAAATAAGAAATTTGATAATTAAAAAAAGTATGATCATTGCCATTACCATGAAGTAACACAAGGGGGTAATTTGTTTCTTTGCCAAAAATTTGATAAAAAATTTGACTGCCATCTATTGTTTGAAAATATTTTTCTATTGCCATTCTCCGTCACCTATCTCATCTATAATCAATCGAGTCCTCTCTCATTATAGAGTCTTTTGTCTTTTTTTTGTAATAAAAAACAGAAAATTTTCCGAACAGTTTTGTAAGGTGTTGTAATATAGTGTGATATAGTAGAAGATAGCCACCTAAAAATTAGGCTAGAGGAGGGGAAGTTGATGTCTTTAATCGTTTTAATTGGTGCCCAAGCTGTCGGGAAAATGACCGTTGGCAAGGCTTTAGAAAAGCAGTTAGATGCTAAATTACTATTTAATCATCAAACCATTGACTTATTTGCAAACTATCTTGGGTATACGGAACGTGCATTTCAATTGTCTGATTCCGTTAGAAAGGAACTTTTTCATGCCTTTGTCGAAAATCCAGCCACAAATACAACAAAAAACATTATTTTTACAGTGGTGATTGCTTTTGATCAAGAACAGGATTTTCAATTTTTAGAAGAAATATCAGAAATTTTTCTTAATAAACATGAGGCCGTTTATTTCGTCGAACTCGTCTCTTCAACAGCAATCCGCCTAGAACGAAATGTTCATCCAGAGCGGCTAGAGGCAAAACCTTCAAAACGCGATGTCGACTCTTCTCGAAAAGAATTACTCAATACCTTTAAAGAACATCGATTAGTAAGCCACGAAGGTGAACTAGAAAGTACATTTCCAAATGTAAAAATAACGAAAATAAATAATTCAAACATGACACCAGAAGAAGTAGCAACGAAGATAATTACTACTTTTGGTTTGACATAATGTGAAAGGAACATCGGAATCAATGAAAAAGTTTTTTAAATATCTCGGTAGCTTGATGGTCCTTCTTCTAAGCATAGCTTTAATTTTGATAGGATATTTAACCTTCCGAGAGTTTCGACCACGAGCGGTTGAACCAGTTGCTATAAATAAACAATTTTCAGAGCAAACCATCGAAAAACAGCAATCCATTTCTTTAGTCACGTATAACATAGGCTATGCCGGCCTAGGACAAACAGAAGATTTTTTTATGGACGGTGGCAAAACTGTCCAACCAGTTAATAAGGCAATGGTCCAACAGAATTTAACGGGCATTGAAGAAACCTTAAAAGAATTACCAGCGATGATTTACTTATTCCAAGAAGTCGATCGTCGCTCGCAACGTTCTTATGAAGTCAATCAAGAGGAAGAATTACAAAAACAGCTACAGCTGAACAGCGCATTTGCTTATAATTTTAAGGTAGATTATGTGCCCATTCCTTGGCCGCCGATTGGACGAGTAGAAAGTGGTTTATTAACATTATCAAATGAAAAAATAACAGAGGCCAAACGCATTGCTTTACCCAATCCCTTTCGTTGGCCCGTTAGCATTAGTAACTTAAAACGAGCGCTTCTAGAAACGCGCTTTCCAATTAAAGGCACAGACAAAGAATTAGTGGTTTTTAACTTACATTTGGAAGCCTATGACAATGGGGGAGGGAAGATTGCTCAAAGCAAAAAGTTAGCTGACGTATTATCCCAAGAATACGCTAAAGGAAACTATGTAATTGCTGGAGGTGACTTTAATCAAGTTTTCAAAGGCAGTCATCGATATCCTGACTTAGGGGAAGCTGGTTGGGTACCAGGAGAAATTGATCCAGCAGACTTACCTAAACATTTTTCACTTGCTTATGATGATCAACAACCGACTGTGCGGGTGCTTAATAAGCCTTACACTGGCTCTTATGAAACATCCCAAGTGTATGTAATTGATGGTTTTATTGTTTCTGATAATGTGGCTGTTCATAGCGTGAAAACAAAGGACGAACAATTTAAATATACAGATCACCAACCTGTGAAGATGGAAGTGGGGTTGAAATAGAAAAAGGAGGAGATAGATGAAATTAGGGGTTATTGCCGCAATGGATTTAGAGCTTCAAAAATTATTGGAATATTTTCCACCACAACGAAAGATACAGCTAGCAAAAAATACATTTTATATTTATGAACAAAAAACATCGCAAGTCATTATGGTTTGTGCAGGACAAGGAAAGACGAATGCTACGCTATATAGTCAAATACTTATTGATTCATTTCAAATAGAACAACTAATTAATATCGGTATTTGTGGCTGTTTAAATGAAAAACTGCAACTCTTTGAGATGGTGCTAGGTGAGGAATACTGCCATTACGATATTCGTGAAAGACAGTCAATCAATAAATTTCCTTATCAGCTGTACTATAAAGGAGATAAAGGAATGCTGGCCGAACTTCAACATCTAGATGAAAAGATAAAGTGTGTTCGTTTTGGAACTGGAGAAGGCTTCGTTTGTGACACAACTGAAAAAAGAAACTTAATTGAACAATTCTCTATTGATTGTGTGGATATGGAATCCGCAGCTATTGCACAATGCTGCTTTTTAAATGATTGTGCTTTTGTTTCTATAAGAATTATTTGCGATAGAGCGGATGCTAACGCAGTCAAAGTAACAGAAGATACGCAAACACAGGCAATGGAAAAAGTATTTGAATTGGTCTGTGCATATATAAATTAAAAAAGAAAGAGCTTGGAACAAAAATCCAGAAAGATTTTTGTTCCAAGCTTAAAAAGTAATATAGATTGGGGATAAAAGTAACATTGTTATTGTTCCAATTATTTTACAGATAGCCTTTAGTAATAGAATGAGTGGAATTTAGCATATTTGCTGGCGTTCCTGTAAAAAGAAGCTGTCCGCCTTTTTCTCCACCTTCGGGACCTAGTTCAATCAACCAGTCGGCACTTTTAATCACATCAATGTGATGTTCTAATAAAATCAAGCTGTTTCCTTCTTCTACCATTCGATTGAAAAGTTGAAGACTTTGTTGGATATCAATTAAGTGTAAGCCATCTGTAGGTTCATCCATTAAATAGATAGCTTTTTTTTGGTGAAGTGTGTCTGCTAATTTTACCCTTTGCAATTCGCCACCAGATAATGTTGAGAGCGATTGATTGAGTTTAAGGTAGCTTAAGCCAACTTCCAGTAAATTTTTTAATGAAAGAGCAAAAGGCTGGTCTTTGAAAAAATCATAGCCATCTTTAACGCTTAAAGCTAGTACTTCAACGATATTTTTTCCGTTATACAGATAATGAAGCACCTCTTCTTTGTAACGCGTTCCGTGACAGGTTTCGCAAATACTAGTAACATCCTCCATAAAAGACATATCGGAGACAATTATTCCTTTCCCCTTGCAAGTAGGACAAGCGCCTTTGGAATTATAGCTAAATAAAGCTGGACTAACATGATTTTCTTCCGCAAACAGTTTGCGGACCTTATCAAAAATATTGAGGTAGGTCATTGGTGTGGATCGTAAATTTGCGGTAATGCTTTTTTGTGAAAGATGAATAATTTCTTGATTATCAGCTTGGGCTTTTTGATAAATTTCTTCCGCTAATGATGATTTACCTGAACCAGCGACCCCACAAATAACAGTCAAAACTCCTAACGGAACTTCGACAGATAGATTGTTTAAATTATGCAGTGTCGCATGTTCGATTGATAAAGACTTCCTTGCTTTTCTTGGTTGGTCGTTTAAAGGGAGCGGCTCTTGAAGCGCTTGACTAGTCAAGGTTTTGGAGGCTAAAAATGCGTCATACGTTCCTGAAAACTGGACATGGCCACCATTTTCGCCTGCGAAAGGTCCTATATCGATGATAAAATCAGCTTCTCTAATTAATTGTGGATTATGTTCCACGAGAACCACGGTGTTTCCTTTATTTTTTAAATTGAGCAATGCACGACTGATCCGTTCGATGTCCTTTGGATGTAAGCCAGCACTTGGTTCATCTAAAATATACATAATATCGTTTAAGGCGCTGTTTACATACTTAGCAATTTTAATCCGCTGTGCTTCACCACCAGAAAGTGTTTCAGTTGCTCGTCCTAATGTGAGGTAGGAGAGACCGATATTAATTAATGCTTCTAGACGTACAAGTAGCTCTTCTTGAATAGTTTTTATTAAGGATAGGTCCATTGAACGAATAAAAGAATGTAATTCAGTGAGTGGCATGTCAACAGCATCAGCAATACTTTTCTGATTAATTTTGCAGCTACGAACACGTTCATTGACTCTACTTCCTAAACAATCAGGACATCTTTTTACGGTAACAAAGTGATTAAGGTATTTTTGATGACGTTTGCCTTCGTCTGTATGCAATATGCTACGTTGCATACGCGGGACGATTCCTTCATACAAAGCTGTATGAGGCCACTCTTTGGGTGGATTAGCTAGTTTTTGTTGTGGAGCATATAAAAATAATGCTAACTCTTCAGGAGAATAGTCCTTGATTTTTTTATCCAAATCAAATAGACCACTATGGGCATAACGCTTCCACCGCCAGTTGCCAACTGTAAATGTGGGGAAATCGATAGGCCCTTCGTTTAATGATTTGTCATAATCAACTAGCTGATGAAGATTGATTTCGGTAATCTTTCCTAAGCCATCGCATGTTGGACATTTTCCATCCGGATGATTAAACGAAAAAGTATCTGAATAACCAACAAATGGAGAACCTGCTCGTGAAAACAGCAAACGTAAAAACGTATAAATATCTGTGTACGTTCCCACTGTCGAACGAGAATTACCTGCTACTTTTTTCTGGTCAATGACAATTGCAACAGGAAGATTCTCGATTTTTTCAACTTCTGGACGACCATATTTGGGTAAGTAATTTTGAACAAACGAACTAAATGTATCATTTAGTTCACGACGTGATTCAGCGGCTAATGTGTCAAATACTAAGGAGGACTTTCCTGAACCCGAAAGTCCAGTAACAACAGTTAGTTGCTTTTTAGGGATATTGACAGAGATATTCTTCAAATTATTTTGTGTTGCGTGCTTAATTTCAATCCATTCCATTAAAAAACCTCCGTTTCTATTCTATTTTAGCATATAAAAAGAACCTAGCCTAAAAGTTGAACATGGGAATTTTCAAGAGAACTTTACTTTTTAATCGCTTTCATTTATGCTATAAGTAATACAGATTTTTTAACTGTATTAATAGATAAAGGATGTGACTTATGAAGAAGTCGATTTTGTTCAAAAAGTTAGGGATTATTTTATTAATTAGCCAAACACTGGTAGGGGTACCAATGTTGGCACAAGAAAGTATACTAGAAACAACCGTTCAAACAGAGACGGAATCAGTAACAACAGAAACCAGTCAGACTGTAGCTAACTTGGAATCTGAAACTACTAGCCAAACGGTGATGCAGGAAAAAGAATCCTCTTCGGCAATCGCCGAAAGCAGTAGCCGAAATGTGGTTGCAGTAACCACTGAAACCACAAATGAGATACAAAATAGTGATACAGATGGAAAAGCTGTTTCTGCAGAGAGTGTTTTTTCAGAAGCAGATTATAAACAAGCAACTGCACTGGAGTTAGCAACTTTAGTAAGAGAAAAAAAGGTGACGAGCGAAGAATTAGTAAAAATTGCGTTGGCCATCACTAAACGTGAAAATCCTACATTAAATGCGGTCATTACTTTACGAGAAGAAGCGGCTTTGACAGAAGCAAAAGCTTTACAAGATACAGGTCAACCATTTCTAGGTGTGCCGCTCTTACTAAAAGGGTTAGGACAATCCTTGAAAGGTGAAAGCAACACGAACGGTTTTGGTTTTCTCCAAGATCAAGTAGCTGGTGGGACATCGACCTTTGTCAAAGCACTACAAAATGCCGGATTCATAATCATTGGTCAAACGAATTATCCAGAATTAGGTTGGAAGAATATTTCAAATTCGAAGTTATATGGTGTTTCCGTCAATCCATGGAATCCTAACCATTATTCAGGTGGTTCTTCAGGCGGAGCGGGTGCTAGTGTCGCCGCGGCATTTGTTCCCATTGCTTCTGGAAGTGATGCTGGTGGCTCTATCCGCATCCCTGCTTCTTGGACAGGCACCGTAGGCTTGAAACCTTCTAGAGGAGTAATCATTGGCAATTCTAATAGTACAAAAGGTCAAACTGTTCACTTTGGTTTAAGTCGAACCGTGGCGGATACAAATGCATTATTTGAAACCTTATTAACCAAAAAAGATCTTCCTGCGGGACATTTAAGTCAAGCGCAACCCATTGCTTATACAACAGAATCCCCTGCCGGAACGCCTGTAAGTGCCGAAGCAAAAGAGGCGGTCGCTGAAGCTGTTGCTTTTTTAAAAGACCAAGGGTACACATTGGTTGAAGTGAAGCACCCTGTTGATGGGGAACGTCTAATGAAAAATTATTATACTGTAGCTGCTGGCTCAGCAGGAATTGCCGATTTTATGGCGCGGCAGAAATTAAAAAGACCGCTTGAACGAAATGATGTAGAACTGTTAACATGGGCGCTTTTTCAAACAGGAAAAAATATAACGAGTGAAGAGACAACTGCGGCTTGGACAGATATTGCTTTACAAGCACAAGCGATGGACGAATTTTATCAACAGTATCCTATCTTATTAACACCAACGACGGCTGCCACGGCACCTAGTATTGATAATCCGTTACTAAAACCAGAACATGCAGCACAGATGGAAAAAATTGACCAATTGTCACCAGCAGAACAAAAACAATTGATTTATGACCAATGGCTGACGGCGTTCACATATACACCGTTTACACAACAAGCAAATTTATTTGGACATCCAGCATTAAGTGTACCAACTTACGTTTCAAAAGAAGGACTGCCTTTGGGGATTCAATTTAATAGTGCATTAAATGAAGACCGAACATTGCTACAATTAGGTGCTTTATTTGAAAATAACCACAAGATAAATCAACCACATGTAGAAGAACCAGACAAAGACAAAGAGCCAGATGCAAGTGGCGAACCAGAAAAAGACAAAGACCCAAATGCAAGCGGCGAACCAGACAAAGACAAAGAGCCAGATGCAAGCGGCGAACCAGACAAAGACAAAGAGCCAGATGCAAGTGGCAAGCCAGATAAAGACAAAGAAACAAAAACAAGTGAAGAACCAATCGAAGGAAAAAACCAAAACCCAGACAAATCTGGAAAAACTACTAGTGAGTCATCCTTAGATAATTCGCTGAATTCATCAGCAAATCAGGGAACCAAATCAACAGAAAGTACGCATGCTTTTTCTAATAAAAGTATGATTGGGAAACAAGAACAGCTTCCCAAAAAAGTATTACCAAAAGCAGGTGCAGAAGTACCTAGTACTTTCTGGATTGTTTTAGGAGGAGCTTTCTTATTAACGAGTGGAACGATTTATATAAGGAAAACTAGAAAATGATAACCAGTGAAGGCTAGAGACAATTTATCCCCAATTGTCTCCAGCCTTTTTTCTTTGGTATACTAAAACCAATAGGGAAATGGAGGCGAAAGTAATGAGGGCGTTTGAGAAGATTCCAGCGTTTCAGCAATGGCAAAAAGTTGAAGCTATTCACCGTGGTTGGTCAACTGATTTAAAGTTTAAAGTTACCAAAAATCAAGAAACCTTTTTATTGCGAATTTTTCAACAAGAAGAGTTATTAGCCAAACAACAAGAATATCAATTTATCAAAAAAGTAGCGGCGTTAGGATTTCCCAGTTCTAAACCTTTTTTATGTGCACCTATTCCTGAAAGTGAACAAGGATACATGTTATTAACGTATCTAGAAGGTGAAGACTTAAGCGATGTTTTACCCGCTCTTTCTCCTAAAAGACAACTGAACTTAGGCGTAGAGGCAGGCCGCTATTTAAACAAAATCCATAAGCTTTTGTTGCCTGAAAGGATTAGTCAAAGAGAGATTGCGCGAAATTTATACGAAAAAAAGCAGAGCCAACTAAATAAGTATAAGAAATCTCAATTTTGTATGCCGTACCAGCAGCCAATAATTTCATATTTAGAAAAACAATTACCGTTATTGCAACAACGGCCTGTAGTTTATCAGCATGGAGATTTCCATGTGGGAAATTTTATTTACTTGCCAACTAGGCAGGTCGGTGTGATTGATTTTAATCGATGGGATTTTGGGGATCCTTATGAAGAATTTTACAAGTTACAATTTTTTTCAAGAAATGTTTCGCCATTGTTTGCTTATGGTCAATTACAAGGTTATTTTGCTGGGAAAGTTCCTACCTTATTTTGGCAGTTTCAAAAGCTTTATACTTTTCACGCAGGACTCTATTCTTTAGTTTGGGCACTGAGCTTTGGTGAAAAAGAAATCAGGACTATGGAACAGCAATACCAACAATTACTAGAGGACTATAATTGTGGAGAATTACTAGTTCCCAAATGGTTTTCAACTATCCAAAGAAAGGGATTGAGATTTTAGGTTTATTTCGATAGAATAAAAATAAAAACAGGAGTTTAAGGAATGAAACTAAACGGGATTATTATGATAGCGGTTGTTGGAAGCGTTTTATCTAGCTGTGGTTGGCAAAAATCGAAAGAGGAATCACAGAAAGTACAAACCGTACAAACAAACAATGTAAATACTGAAGAAACAAGAGCAATTTCAGCAACCGAAGTTAGTCAAACCACGGCGTTGGAATTAGAGCAAACAACGCAAACACAAGAATTAACTGAATTAGTTACAGAAGAAGGGACGATTTGGAATCAGCAAAAAGCAAAACAGTTAGGACAATACATGGAAACCTGGGGTCAAGAACGCAATCAGAACTATCAAGCGTACCAACCAGGTCACTCTGTAGCTTTTTACACGATTCAAGTGCCTGATGATTTATTGAGTTATGAACCTAAAATACAACCAGCTATTGGGAACAATCCCATTTGGTTAAATTGGTCAGAAACAGGCAGCGAAGGGGGTTATTGTCTGGTGGCAGTATACTCTGACAGTGCGACACAAGTTGCCCAGAAGCATGTCTATTTATTTACTTTAGTGAATGGTGAAGCTAAAGTCTATGTGAGTAAAGAACAGCCAGCAGAAGAGCAACCTTATTTGTTTTTAAAAGAAACAAGTAATACAGAACTGAAAGAACAATTCACAAACCTTGTGAATAATCTTTAATTTTTTATTTAATCAAAAGGAAAAGAAAATTTATCATTGACAAAGTATCCGCTTTCATTTTATTCTGTAGCTACCCCTTGGGAAAGGGCAAAAGGAAGTTTTGAAAGGGATGGAAGAAAAAATGAAGGAAACAAGTTTAGTAATTATTAAGCCAGATGGCGTTGAACGGAAGTTAGTTGGCAAAATCATTCAACGTTTTGAAGATAAAGGTATTGACTTATTGCACCTTAAATTCGAACGACTAACAGTAGAAACAGTGAAGGAACACTATGAGCATTTAAAAGATGAACTATTTTTCCCTGAATTATTAGCCTATATGACAAGTGGCCCAGTGGTTGTGATGGTCGTTGTAGGGGACAATGTGGTTAAAAAAGTGCGTAAATTAGTTGGAGCAACGAATCCGTTAGATGCTGAAAGTGGCACCTTACGAGCAGATTATGGGTTGTCTGTCACCAAAAATTTAATCCATGCTTCTGATTCTGTTCAATCAGCAAAAATTGAGATGCAACGGTTCTTTGGTTAATCAGCGAAAAAGAAGCAATCCTTTATTTTTTATAAAGGATTGTTTCTTTTTTATTAATTGTCAGAATATTCCGCTTAAATGGTTGACATCTGGAGGTAGAAGAGTAGTATAGACTACATACTAAATACTAAATGACCGCGTGTGCTTCAGGAGGATAAAATGATAACAAGTGATGAATTGACAGAAAACCTTAGTCCGTTTGAATTAAGTCTATTTTTAGAGAAGAAATTACATGAAGAAAATCATAATTTAGAAACATTGTTAAATGCAGGGCGAGGCAATCCTAATTGGACGGCGCCAACACCAAGGGAAGCCTTTTTTTTATTAGGTCAATTTGCTACAAAAGAAACGTTAAGAGAGGGGAGCGAACAAACGGCTGGTATGATTCAGCCAAGTTTTGGTAGAACGCAACGCTTCTTAAACTTTTTAGCAGAAAATCCTAGCAAAGGGGCAACCTTCTTACAAGAAATTTGGACAGCAGAGCATAACTATTTTGGGATGGATAAGGAAATGTGGTTAGATGCCATGTTAGACTATGTGATTGGGGATAATTATCCGAATCCTGTTCGTTGCTTGAAGGCGTGTGAACAACCGATTAAAGCATATTTAAATCAAGAATTATTTTCCAGCGAAGCACAACCGTTTGATATTTTTGCCGTTGAAGGTGGTACAGCAGGGATTTGTTACTTGTTTGATACGTTGGCAAATAATTATTTACTAGAAAAAGGTGATCGTATTGCGTTGTTATTACCAACGTTTGCTCCTTATCTAGAAATTCCAGAACTACCACGTTATGATTTTGACGTGGTTAAAATCAAAGCAGAGCAAATGATCATTGATGGAAAAACGACGTATCAATACTCAAACAAGGAAATTGATAAACTAAAAGACCCGTCCATCAAAGCGGTTTTTGTCGTAAATCCCAGCAATCCAACTGCCAATGCTATGGGAAAACCTACCATTGAACAAATCAAACAAATCGTTGCAGTGGATAACCCTAAGTTAATGATTTTAACAGATGACGTTTACGGAACCTTTGTGCCAGCTTTTCGTTCACTATTTACGGAGTTACCTTACAATACAGCCTGTATCTATTCTTATTCTAAATACTTTGGCGCTACTGGTTGGCGTGTGGGGACTATTGCGGTTAGCCAAGAGAACATCTTTGATCAATTATTAAAAGAATTGCCAGTGGCTCGAAAAATGGAATTACAGGCACGTTATGCTACATTGAATGCAGACACAAGCCAAATTAACTTTATCAGCCGCTTAGTCGCAGACAGCCGCGATATTGCGTTGAACCATGCAGCGGGACTTTCTTCTATTCAGCAAGCGATGATGGCTTTATTTAGTTTGTATGCTTTGTTAAAAGACGGTCAAGCATATAAAGACGAAGTGATGGATATCTGTCATACGCGTGAAAAGCTCTTGTTCCGCACCTTAGGCATTGAAGAGCCTTTAGCAAGTTTAAATACAGCATATTATTGTGAAATTAACTTTAGAGATTGGACAGAAAAACGTTATGGCCCAGAATTTTCAAGTTATTTAACGAAATCGTGGACGATCACAAAAGTATTAACCTCTTTAGCAGAAAAAGAAAAATTAATGCTTTTAAAAGCGGATGCTTTCGGGAGTGACAAATGGTCAGTTCGAATTTCTTTAGCCAATTTAGCTACTAACCAATATAGTGAAGTTGGTAAACGAATGATTCGCCTATCTGAACACATTAAAGAAGAGTGGTTGCGCCAAAAGCGCCAAGCAATTAAATAAAAAAACGCTAAGTCTCTTAAGCTGCAAGAGGCTTAGCGTTTTTGTTTATTATTTATTCATTTTTCCGTCAGTTTTGGTTTATAAATGTTTGCTACACTGGAGATAAGAGGAAATTAAGCGTTTATAAAAAGGAGAGAAGTGAATGAAACATATTAAAGGAATGTTGGTTTTTATCGGATTATTTGTTTTGGTCGGTTGTACGCCAGATCAAGAGCCAACGAAAAAAACAACAAGTGGTCCGCAAGAGACAAAGCAAGTGAAGCAAGTTACCGTCACCAATCAAACGACTTCTGTGGTGGAAAAACAAGCGCCGACTAAAAATGACGAACTGATTGCTAATCAATTGACTTTTGATTCTCATGAATACACGTACGAAGTGGTTACAGGGGCCACACAAACGACATTTGGGACAACCCCACCAGCAAAATATACACCAGAAGAAAAAAAGGAAAAAATGTTTTGGTCCAATCAACCGCCTTTGGGATTAATGACGGGTAACTATTATAAAAATGAAGGTGTATTTACTGGCGGAAATTACGGCATTGTAGAGATTATTACGGAACCTGAAACGCAACGGATTCTGAATGTTGAGTTTACAGAGTTTGCTAGTGATCCTTATTACGATACACGATATTCGGGTGTCAACAAACGCCTGTCGGATTATCCTGAATTTCAAGCAAGCAACACGCGCACAGACGATACGTTAGTCACCGTTGTTAATGGTATTACTTATGTAGAAAAACAAATGCGTGACGAAAATCGTGTCACAGGTAATTTTTATACGGTACGTGGTTCATCAACTTCTGCGCGTGAAGGTTTAATGCCTTTAGCAGCAGAGATGGACACTTGGCTAAAAGAGCCATCGAAAGAAACGTATATCGGTTACGCAGAAGATTTAGGCAATGGCCTAATCGCTCGACTTCAAGTGATAACAGAAGAGCAGAAAATAAAACATGTCAGCTATGATGAATACTTTTCAGATGAACAGGAAAAAATCACAGAAACAGCTCTGCGGCCTTTTTATCGTCAATCGAAATATTATTCACCAGGATATAATAAACAAACCAACAATTCTTTTATTCATTTTGTAGATGCACTAACAAAGGCCATTACGACACAACAAACTTTATCCGTTAACGAAGAACAAGAGCTAAAGCATCCGTCTTTTACTACTTATCAAAGATTGGCTGAAAAAATCAGCACGTTTCAAAATTCATTGAAGGAATAAAAAAAACGAAAGTAGGGCATAAGTCGTTTCGACTTATGCCCTACTTTCGTAATCTTAAGATTATCAGCTAAACCAACGTGAGTTCTTTTTAAAGAAATACTTTTATTTTAGCCTTTTATAGATCTAAATAATTTTCTAAGTAATCTGCTAAACCATCTTGATCATTTGTTTTTTCAGTGACATCGTTGGCTACGGATTTAATTTTATCCGTGGCATTGTTCATAGCAACACCCCAACCAGCATAACTTAGCATTTCTTCGTCATTATGTTCATCGCCAAAAGCAATGATATCAGCTGGTTTGACAGATAAAAAGTTCGCCACTTGATCAACGCCATGGGCTTTTTGAATTCCTTTTGCGACCATTTCTAAAATAGGCATTGGACCGCCCCAAGTGCGGACATCAATATAATCACCATATTGTTTTGTCAATGTATCAGCAACTTTTTCAGCTTGGTTTGGTGTGGTCCGAACCATCATTGAGGTAGGATTTGTTCGTAAATTTTTAGCAGTAAGTAAATTATCTAAGGTTGCTTTGGAAGCAAAAAATTTCGGATCGAACCCATCTAACGTATCGATATAAAATGTTTCTTTGTTTTCAGCAGCAACAAAATCTAATTGTAATTCTTTTTTCTGTGCCAAAATGTCAAAGACTAGGTCACGTTCAATATTGGCTTCGCTTTCCAAGTCCCATTTTTTCTCTGGAATGTGGACTAAAGCGCCGTTAAAGTTAACCATAGGGGTCGTTAGGCCAAGTTGTTGGTAAAATTGATGACTCATTCTATAGGGACGTCCAGTGGCAATACTGACGTAATGACCGTTGTCAATCGCTTTTTTTAGTGTTTGTTCGGTTTTTGGACTGATTAAAGACTGCGCATTTAATGTTGTGCCGTCTAAATCAATAGCAATTAATTTTTTCAAGTAAAAATTCCTCCTAAATGCCTTTTACTCAGTCTAGCATAAAACCGAAGATTATCAAGGGGAGAAGCATGTTCATTTATAAGGTTTAAAAAAAAGCTTAAGAAGTATGCTACACTAAAATAAACCGTTTGAAAAAGGAGCGCAGAGCATCTTGAAAAATTCTAGAAATTATTTACGAGTGATCACCTTAATCTATTGTATCTATATGTGGTTATTTGCTACGCATTTTCATTTTATGGCGTTGAACGTGTTGTTAGCCTATATTCCAATTGAACTTAGTTATCTTTTAAACGCAGAAAAACGTAAAAGGGATTGGTTGATAGGTTTTGCTTGGTTAATTTTTTATCCTAATGCGCCGTACCTATTTACGGATTTTTTTCATTTAGAAACGCTATCTATTTATCGAGGCTTTAATACGATTTTTGCAAACCAAATTGGTGATTGGTGGGCGTTTGTTTGCTTAACTAGCGGGATTGTTATATATGGGCTTTTAGGGATGAAAACAGTAACAACTGTTAGCCAGAAATTGCAAAGTTATTGTGACTATAGAACAATTGTAGTCTTTCAAGCCAGCCTTCATTTCTTGTCTGCTTTGGCGATTTATGTTGGACGTTTTGATCGATTACACAGTGTCTATCTTTTTATGAGTCCAATTGAAACAGTGAAAATTATCTTTTTTGACTGGTCCCTTCAAAAATTAATGTTTATTTTATTAATGATGTTTCTACAGATGCTGTTGTTTGGGCTAATCCAATTATTAGGAAAAGAAGAAGCAATGTAAAGCTTTTTCTTTTTTTATATCCACAAAACACGAACGTTATATAGAAAAATATATATAATAGTTAATATTTTGTTGTAAAAAGATAGTGATTCTCTTATAATCAAAGAGTAATTATTCGAAAACATGGATTTTAAGGGAGAGAAGTGCAATTATGAATACGTTTTTCAAATTAAAGGAAAACAAGACAACGGTATCAACTGAAATAATGGCGGGGGTTACGACCTTTTTTGCAATGAGTTATATTTTATTTGTTAATCCGTCCATTCTTTCAGAAACAGGGATGCCTTTTCAGGCTGTTTTTTTAGCGACCATTATTGCTTCAATCATCGGTACATTAATTATGGGGCTGTTTGCTAATGTACCTTACGCTCAAGCACCGGGGATGGGACTCAATGCTTTCTTTACGTTTACGGTCGTTTTTGGGATGGGGTATACATGGCAACAAGCATTAGCAATGGTTTTTATTTGTGGTTTGATTAACATTTTGATTACAGTGACAAAAATTCGCAAAATGATTATTAAAGCAATTCCAGAGAGTTTACAACATGCTATTGGTGGTGGGATTGGAATTTTTGTCGCTTATGTAGGGTTGAAAAATGCTGGCTTACTAAGTTTCACAGTACAAGCAGAACCTCAAAATGGTGTTGTAAATGGTTCGAGTATCGTGCCCGCTTTAGGAAATTTTGATAATCCAGCCATTATTTTGGCGGTAATTGGGTTAGTTTTAACAACGATTTTAGTTGTCACGAATGTTCGTGGGGCTATTTTAATTGGCATTGTGGTTACTACGTTAGTCGCAATTCCAATGGGGGTGGTAGACACTGCTTCGGTTGATTGGCATGCTAATTCGTTGGGCAATTCATTTAAAGAATTAGGTACAACTTTTGGCGCTGCTTTTGGTGCTGAGGGCTTACAGTCATTGTTTAGTGATTCTTCAAAAATTCCTCAAGTCTTAATGACCATTATTGCCTTCAGTTTATCAGATACGTTTGATACAATTGGAACATTTATCGGTACGGGACGTCGAACAGGGATTTTCTCTAAAGAAGATGAATTAGCTTTAGAAGATAGTAAGGGCTTCAGCACTAAAATGGACAAAGCTCTATTTGCAGATGCTATTGCAACATCTATCGGTGCGATTTTTGGTACATCGAATACGACAACTTATGTAGAAAGTGCAGCAGGAATCGGTGCGGGTGGTCGAACAGGTTTGACATCGGTAGTGGTAGCAATTCTATTTGCCCTAAGTAGTCTTTTTTCACCACTTATTGCTATTGTGCCAGCACAAGCTACGGCTCCAGCGTTAATTTTAGTGGGAATTATGATGTTAGCTTCTTTCAAAGACATCAATTGGACGGATTTAGAAGATGCGATTCCAGCATTTTTTGCTTCAATTTTCATGGGATTATGTTATAGCATCTCTTATGGGATTGCTGCTGGGTTCATCTTTTATGCAGTGGTAAAAGTAGTCAAAGGAAAAGCCAAAGAAGTTTCACCAATTATTTGGGTCATTGATGCGTTGTTTATCTTAAACTTTGTAATCTTAGCTATTTTATAGTAAACAGAAGTGAGGCTGAGATAACAGCGGTTAGCTTTGAAGGTGTTGTATTTATTCAGCTGTTTATCTTAAGCCCAAGTGTTAAGAAGTCTGGCAGATTGGTCGTTTTGACCGGTCTGCCAGACTTTTTTTAAAAGAATTTTCTTTTGAGAGATTCACTCTTTTAGAGTATAGTGGTAGGTGAAGAGGTGATAAGGTGGATAAAAGTATGAAAATAAAATGGAAGCAGAATTTATTAGTCGCATGGATTGGTTGCTTTTTTACAGGGGCGAGTATTAGCTTAGTTATGCCGTTTATTCCAGTATACGTTGAACAATTAGGGACGCCTAAGAGTCAAGTAGAGTTGTTTTCTGGATTGGCAATTTCTGTCACGGCGTTTGCTGCTGCGATTGTTGCACCGATTTGGGGAAATTTAGCTGATCGAAAAGGTCGGAAAATTATGATGATTCGCGCTGCAGCAGGAATGACGATCACAATGGGGGCGTTAGCATTTGTCCCTAATGTATACTGGCTGTTGATTATGCGTTTTATGAACGGGATTTTATCCGGCTATATTCCTAACGCAACAGCGATGATTGCGTCGCAGGCGCCAAAAGAGAAAAATGGCTGGGCTCTAGGGACATTATCAACAGGTGCAATTGCTGGGACGTTAATTGCGCCATCGATTGGCGGTGCGTTGGCACAGTGGTTTGGAATGGAAAATGTCTTTATTATTACCGGCGTTATTTTATTCATTACAACGTTGTTGACTATCTTTTTAGTTAAAGAAGATTTTCAACCAGTTGAGAAAAAGGATTTATTAACGACGAAAGAAATTTTTAGTAAGATGGATCATGTTTCAGTATTGATTGGTTTGTTTGTGACTACGTTAATTTTACAATTAGGAATTACAAGTATCAGCCCAATCTTAACGCTATATATTCGATCTTTAAGTGGCGATACAGAGAATGTATTATTTGTTAGTGGTTTGATTGTTTCGATTGCCGGTGTTTCAGCAATTATTTCTTCTCCAACTTTGGGAAAAATTGGGGACCGCATTGGGAACCAAAAAGTTTTATTAGGCGGATTAATTCTTTCTTTTATTTGTTACATTCCCATGGCGTTTGTGCAAACACCTTTTCAGTTAGGTGTTTTACGATTCCTTTTAGGTTTTTCAACAGGCGCATTAATGCCATCGATTAATACGTTAATTAGTAAAATAACGCCAACAGAGGGCGTAAGTAGAGTTTATAGTTACAATCAGATGTGTAGTAATTTCGGTCAAGTTTTAGGACCGATGGTAGGGTCGACAGTTGCCCATGGTTTTGGCTATTCTTCTGTTTTTCTGGTAACCGCTTGTTTCGTTTTAGGAAACATTGGGTTGTCCTTCTTTAATTTCCGAAAAGTTTTAAATAAAAAGCTCTAAACAGTTGAAAAGATAAAAAAACCAGTTACAATAACTTTAGTAACTGGTTTTTTCTTATTTAACAGGTTTGGTTTCTTTCGGTACTGCAAAGTGTGCAATTAATAAAATAATAACGGCTGTTGCCAACGATAGAATCGTTGTCATTTTAAAGTCGTATGAACCACCAGATAATGCACCGCCGATATATCCAACGACTTGGCCTAATGCGAAGGTCCAGAAAAATACAACAAGATAACGCATATGAGCACCTCTTTTCTAGCTCTTAGTTTAGCATATTTTCTTCAAAAGTAAAGAATCCGCGATAGGAAAATAAGAGAAGAGGAAAAAAATAGCAAGGATTCAAAAAGGAGCTGTCCAATGTCATTTCCACAATTACATACCGTTACTTCCTATTCGCTTTTATCTAGTACGGTTAGGATTCGTTCCTATGTAAAACAAGCGAAAGCGTTAGGTTATCAAACATTAGCGATTACCGATATCAATGTCTTGCATGGGGTGGTTGAATTTTATGAAGCATGCCAAGAAGCGGGAATTCAACCAATTATCGGTTTAAGATTAGAATATACCCCAGCAGAAAAAGAAGGGCATTCCGAGTTGCTTTTATTTGCTAAAAATTTAAAAGGGTATCAGCAATTAATGCAACTATCTAGCAGCAAAATGACGACAGAGGGTCCCTTTTACTTAGCGGAACATCAATCCTTATTAAGTGATTTATTTGCCGTGACTTTGTCAGCCAAAGGAGAAGTCGCCCAAACATTTTTTGAAGATGAACAACAAGCGGTTCACGCTTTCCAACAACTTGCTTCATATTTTGATCCCCAGTCGTTATTTGTTGAACATTCTTTTTCAATGAATCAACAACGTAATTCAGCGCTCTTTTCTTTTTACCAAAGAGAACAATTACCTGGCGTGGCTTTGCAAGAGGTACGTCATTTAACAAGGGAAGAAGGCTTTGCCGTAACTGTTCTTGAGAGCATCAAAGAAAATAATCAATTGAATATTACAAGTCAAACACCGGAAATAGAAGGTCTGAATTACTTGCGTGAAGCAGAGACGACGATGGAACAAATGCTTCAAATAGCTGGTGCAGAAGTGGTCCAGAATACGATTCAGCTAGCTGAAAATTGCCGAGTTGACATTCCTTTACATCAAAAATTATTACCGCATTTTCCTGTGCCTGATAATCAAACGGCTGGTTCTTATTTACGCACATTGTGTTTAGAAAAATTACCAGAAAGAGTGCCTCATCTAAATGAAGTTTACCAAAAACGATTAGAAAAAGAGTTAACCATCATTCACAATATGGGCTTTGATGATTACTTTTTAATCGTTTGGGATGTGATGGACTTCTGTCATAACAATCAAATTGTTACAGGCGCTGGCCGAGGTTCAGCTGCAGGCTCTTTAGTGTCCTATGTGCTATCAATTACAGATGTAGATCCAATCAAATATGATTTGCTCTTTGAACGTTTTTTGAATCCGGAACGCTACACGATGCCCGATATTGATTTAGATATTCCTGATAATCGGCGGGAGGAAGTTTTAGCTTATGTCAGTCAAAAATATGGTCATTATCACATGGCGCAAATTGCCACGTTTGGTACGATGGCTGCGAAAATGGTTTTACGGGACGTTGCACGTGTTTTCGGGTTGTCCCAGAGTGAAGCGAATCGTTGGTCGGCAGCTGTCCCCAACAAGCTGAAAATTACGTTAGAAGAAGCGTACCAAGAGTCGAAACGGATGCAAGAATTGGTCAATTTTTCACCAAATAATCAATTGCTCTATAAAACAGCTGTTCAGCTAGAAGGATTGCCTCGCCATGTTTCTACGCACGCAGCAGGTGTGGTAATTAGTGATGAAAATCTTTTGAATTTGGTTCCGTTACAACTAGGATCGAATGAAATTTTATTGACCCAATTTACTATGAATGATGTTGAAAAAATTGGTCTTCTGAAAATGGATTTCTTGGGCTTAAGAAATTTATCCATCATTGATGATACCCTCACAGCTGTTAAACGCGTCTATAATCAAACCATTCGTTTGAATCAGATTCCATTAGATGACGAAACGACGCTGGCTTTATTTAGAAAAGGGGAAACAAGTGGTGTTTTTCAGTTTGAATCTGCTGGAATTCGGAATGTATTAAGAAAATTAGGGCCGACTAGCATTGAAGATATTGCTGCTGTCAATGCCCTGTATCGTCCTGGTCCGATGCAAAATATTGATGTTTTCATCCGCCGGAAAAAAGGCTTGGAACAAATTAGTTATCCAGAGCCTAGTCTCGCCCCCATTTTGGAAAATACGTACGGAATTATTGTTTACCAAGAGCAGATTATGCAAGTTGCTGCGAAAATGGCAGGCTTCTCTTTAGGGCAAGCTGACATTTTACGTCGGGCCATTAGTAAAAAGAAAAAAGATGTGCTAGATGAAGAACGAAATCATTTTGTTAATGGTGCGTTACAACAAGGCTATCCCCAAGAAACAGCTAACCAAGTGTACGATTATATTGAGCGCTTTGCTAATTATGGCTTTAACCGCTCGCATGCATTTGCCTATTCCTTTATTGGTTTTCAAATGGCTTACTTGAAGGTTCATTATCCGAGTGCTTTTTATGTCGCATTGTTGCATTCTGTTCGTCATAATCCAACAAAAATTAAAGAATATATTGGCGAAGCTAGAAAAAACAAGCAGACGATTTTGCAGCCGTCAATTAACCAAAGTCACTACAGCTTTTACCTAAATCAGCAACAGCAAATTTTATTTGGTTTTAGTTCTTTAAAAGGAATCCGCCGAGACTTCATTCAAAATATTTTAAATGAACGCCGAGAAAATGGACCGTACAAAACGTTCGATGAGTTTCTTTTGCGAATTGACCGTAAGTGGTTGAAAGTTGAAAATATCGAACCATTGATTGCCATCGGTGCATTTGACGAAATTGCGCCTAATCGCCGTCAATTAGCGGTAGGTTTAGAGAGTAATATCCAAAGTATTCTTCTCAGCGGTGGTAGTATGGATTTGTTAGAAACGTTGAAGCCAAAGGAAGAAGAAATTGCCGATTATCCGCTAGAAGAGCGACTAGAACAAGAAGAACAATATTTAGGAGTCTATTTATCAGGACATCCGACAGAAGAGTTCAAAAAAACACGCTTAGCCAAGCAAACGCAACTTGTTCATGAACTTGTTGAAAATCAGCCCACGAAATTATTGATTTATGTCAAAAACATTCGGACGATTCGGACCAAAAAGGGAGAACAAATGGCCTTTGTTGATGGGGATGATACAACAGGAAGTATTTCACTAACGTTGTTCCCAACTGTTTTTCGCCAGTTAAGACAGAGTGTCGAGAAAGGGCAAGTTTATTATGTGGAAGGAAAAGTGGAACGCAGTACGTACAATCAAGAATTGCAAATATTGGTTCAACGAATAGAAAAAGCGCAACAAGTAGAAACATCAATTAGTGACGAAACGTGTTTTATCAGAATTACAAAAGATGTCGAACAAACGGACGTTTTTCAGAAAATGAAAGAGGTACTCAGTCGTCATGCTGGACACATTCCAGTGATTGTCTATTTTGAAAAAACAGGAAAGAAAATAGTATTAAATGAAGAAAATTGGGTCGCTCATACAAGCGCTAGTCAGCAACAATTAGCTTACGTTTTAGGCGAGCAAAACGTCATTTTCAAATGATTTACGGTAAAAAATACTAGTTGTTTTCAACTTTTTTCATTTTTTTCTTCTTAACTCAAGACATTTTGGTTCTTTAATGGTAAAATGAATGACGTAATATTTTTGTATATCAATTTTTGCGAAAAGGTTTCTTTTGGCAGTTGAAAGTATATTATATGAGGTGAAATAGCGAATGAAACGCATTGGTATTTTAACCAGCGGGGGAGATGCCCCTGGAATGAACGCTGCAATTCGTGCAGTCGTACGCAAAAGTATTTTTGATGGAATCGAAGTTTACGGTATTAACTATGGATTTGCCGGTTTAGTCGCAGGCGACATCCGTCGTTTAGATGTTGCTGACGTTGGCGATAAGATTCAACGTGGTGGAACATTCTTGTACTCTGCTCGTTATCCTGAATTTGCTACTGAAGAAGGGCAATTAAAAGGAATCGAACAATTGAAAAAATTCGGTATTGAAGGCTTAGTTGTTATTGGTGGAGACGGTTCTTATCATGGCGCAATGGCTTTGACAAAACGTGGTTTCCCCGCTGTTGGAATTCCTGGAACAATTGATAATGATATTCCTGGAACAGATTTCACAATCGGTTTTGATACAGCGATTAACACTGTTTTGGAATCAATTGACCGAATTCGTGATACAGCAACTTCTCATGTTCGTACATTCGTTATCGAAGTAATGGGACGTAACGCTGGTGATATCGCATTGTGGTCAGGCGTGGCAGGCGGAGCAGATGAAATCATTATTCCTGAACATGATTTTGATATGAAAAACGTTGCCAAACGTATTCAAGAAGGCCGCGACCGCGGGAAAAAACATTGCTTAATCATTTTAGCAGAAGGCGTAATGGGCGGAAATGAATTTGCTGATAAACTTTCTGAATACGGTGATTTCCATACGCGTGTATCAATTTTAGGACACGTGGTTCGTGGGGGCTCGCCAAGTGCTCGTGACCGTGTATTAGCAAGTAAATTTGGGTCATATGCTGTTGAACTTCTAAAAGAAGGCAAAGGCGGTTTATGTATCGGTATGTTAGATAACCAAGTAGTTGCAGCTGATATTATTGACACGTTAGAAAACAATAAACACAAACCAGATTTATCTCTTTATGAGTTAAATCATGAAATTTCTTTTTAATCTTGTATATTAGCTAATCTTATTAGCTTTGTATAAACAAATTTGGAATAGGAGCGTTTTAGTAATGAAAAAAACGAAAATCGTATGTACGATTGGACCAGCTAGTGAATCCGTTGATATGCTAGTAAACTTAATTAATGCAGGTATGAATGTTTGCCGTTTGAACTTTTCACATGGTGACTACGAAGAGCATGGTGCTCGTATTAAAAACATTCGTGAAGCTGTAAAAATTACAGGGAAACGCGTAGCGATCTTACTAGATACAAAAGGTCCTGAAATCCGCACAAATGACATGGAAAATGGCGCAATCACAATGAAAATTGGTGATTCAGTACGTATTTCTATGACAGAAGTTTTAGGAACAAATGAAAAATTCTCAATCACTTATCCAGAATTAATCAATGATGTAAACGTAGGTTCACACATTCTTTTAGATGATGGTTTAATCGATTTAGAAGTAACTGATATCGACCGTGATGCAAACGAAATCGTAACAGTTGTTAAAAACGAAGGCGTCTTGAAAAACAAAAAAGGCGTTAACGTACCAGGCGTTTCTGTAAACTTACCAGGGATCACTGAAAAAGATGCTAACGATATCCGTTTCGGAATTGGTCAAGGAATTGACTTTATCGCAGCTAGCTTCGTTCGTCGTGCTTCTGACGTTTTAGAAATCACTAAAATTTTAGAAGAAGAAAACGCAACACACATCCAAATCATTCCTAAAATCGAAAACCAAGAAGGTATCGATAATATCGATGAAATCTTAAAAGTTTCTGATGGTTTAATGGTTGCTCGTGGTGACATGGGTGTTGAAATTCCAACAGAAGATGTTCCAGTTGTCCAAAAAGCTTTAATTAAAAAATGTAATGCTTTAGGTAAACCAGTTATCACTGCAACACAAATGTTAGATTCAATGCAACGTAACCCACGTCCAACACGTGCGGAAGCAAATGACGTAGCAAACGCAATCTACGATGGAACAGATGCAGTAATGTTATCAGGCGAAACTGCAGCAGGGGATTACCCATTAGAAGCTGTTCAAACAATGGCTCGTATTGCAGTTCGTACAGAAGAAACATTAGTTAACCAAGATTCATTCGCATTGAAATTATATAGCAAAACAGATATGACTGAAGCAATCGGACAATCTGTTGGCCATACAGCACGTAACTTGGGTATCCAAACAATCGTTGCGGCAACAGAATCAGGCCACACAGCACGTATGATCTCTAAATACCGTCCAAAAGCACATATCGTTGCAATTACGTTCTCAGAACAAAAAGCACGTAGCTTATCATTATCATGGGGTGTTTACGCAACAGTTGCTGACAAACCATCAAGCACAGATGAAATGTTTAATTTAGCTTCAAAAGTATCACAAGAAGAAGGTTATGCTTCAGAAGGTGATTTAATCATTATCACTGCTGGTGTTCCAGTTGGCGAAAAAGGCACAACAAACTTAATGAAAATTCAAATGATCGGTTCTAAATTAGTTCAAGGTCAAGGTGTCGGCGAAGAAGCAATTATTGCAAAAGCCGTTGTTGCAGGAACTGCTGAAGAAGCAGTTGCTAAAGCGACTGAAGGGGCTATTTTAGTTACAAAAACAACAGATAAAGAATACATGCCTGCAATTGAAAAAGCATCAGCATTAGTTGTTGAAGAAGGTGGTTTAACTTCTCATGCAGCTGTTGTAGCGATTGCGCAAAATATTCCAGTTATCGTAGGTGCTGCAGATGCAACATCATTAATTAATAATGACGAAGTGATTACTGTTGATCCTCGTCGTGGTATTGTTTACCGCGGAGCAACAACAGCTATCTAAGTCTAATTAATTCAATCATTTGATTTTAAGCAATATGTACTCGGACGCAAAGCTGGGACAAACCGATTCGTCAGTTTGTCTCAGCTTTTTTTTCAAAGAAGACAGTAGTACGAAATGTTCAGAAAACACGTATTCAGTAAATAAAGAGTTGGGCGCAAATAGTAAAATTATGTCTTAGTTTTAAATTATTTATGTTATTTCACACAAAAAATTTGTTATTTAATTAAATAAGCGCTAAGTTATCTTCAACAGAAAAACAATTATAAAAAAAACGAAAGAAAAACAGGAAATAAGAAAGGGCTGTCAAGAAAATTTCATTGACAAAGCTTTCATACCCCTGTATAATAGCTTTTGTTGCTTAGGAGTGATAATTATGAAGTGGTCTTTGTTAGAATTAAATAAATACAAAGAAGAGCCGCTAGTGTTTTCAGAAACATTGCATCTTAAAGAAGAGCTTCTTCAACGAGATGATACCTTGTTGGATGTAAGTCCAATCAAAGTAGAAGGCTTATTAGCAGTCAATAAATCAGAATATTTACTTCATTATACTATTCAGGTAACTGTAACCGTTCCTTCATCCCGTTCTTTAGAACCTGTGGCTTTGCCAATGCAAATCACGGTCGATGAAGTTTTTATGACAAAAGAACAAATGGATACAAGAGATGAACGATTTGCAGCTGAAGAGATTATTTTATTGGACAAGCCAACAATTGATTTAGATGAATCTGTCGAAGACAACATTCTATTGTCCATTCCAATTCAAGTGCTTACAGAAGAAGAACAAAACAGTCAAGAAATGCCAAGTGGCAATGACTGGGAAGTGATTTCAGAAGAAGCATATTTGGAAAGTAAGCAGAAAGCAGCAGAACAAACAGTGGATCCTCGTCTGGCTAAACTATCAGAATTACTCAGCGATAATGCTGAAGAGGAAGATAACAGCTAGGTTGGAATATATTGTGTATGTAAATACACGCATCTTTACAAGGAGGTGGAACAACAATGGCAGTACCAGCTAGAAGAACTTCTAAAGCGAAAAAAGCAAAACGTCGCACACACTACAAATTAACAATCAAAGGCTTAAATGCATGCTCAAACTGTGGTGAAATGAAAAAAAGCCATCACGTATGTCCAGCATGTGGTCACTACGATGGAAAAGACGTAATGTCTAAAGAAGCATAAGCATAAAAACATTTTTTGAAATGTTGAATCCCCTAGGCTAACCATGGAGCCTAGGGGATTTGTATTTTTTTAAGAAAATATGAAGAAATTGGAAATTTATTGGCACTATATTGTTTTCATATGAAAGATAGTGCGTTATAATAGTGAGGATTATAAGAGAATGCTCATAGAATTTTCGTTGATTATAATATAGGAGGTCATAAAATGACAAAACAACAATTTGGCGTAGTCGGCATGGCTGTCATGGGAAAAAATCTTGCTTTAAACATTGAAAGCAGAGGCTATACAGTTGCGCTGTATAACCGTACAGGATCAAAAACAACAGAAGTGGTTGAAGAACATCCTGACAAAAACTTTCAAGCAACATACTCAATTGAGGAATTTGTGAATGCAATTGAAAAACCTCGTCGAATTATGTTGATGGTTAAAGCTGGACCTGCAACAGATGCGACAATCCAAGAATTGTTACCACACCTTGATAAAGGCGACATCTTAATTGATGGCGGTAATACGTTCTTCAAAGACACAATGCGACGTAATGAAGAACTAGCAAACTCAGGAATTAACTTTATTGGTACTGGCGTTTCTGGCGGAGAAGAAGGAGCCTTGAAAGGACCATCTATCATGCCTGGCGGACAAAAAGAAGCGTATGAGTTAGTTGCGCCAATTCTTGAAAAAATTTCAGCTAAAGCAGAAGACGGTGAACCATGTGTGACTTACATTGGCCCAAATGGTGCTGGACATTATGTAAAAATGGTTCATAATGGGATTGAATATGGGGACATGCAATTAATTGCTGAATCCTACGATTTAATGAAACAAATCTTAGGTTTATCTGTTGATGAAATGGCAGAGATTTTCAAAGAATGGAACGAAGGCGAATTAGACAGTTACCTTATCGAGATCACGGCTGACATTTTGACACGTAAAGATGATGAAGGAACCGACCAACCAATCGTTGATGTTATTCTTGATGCAGCAGGCAACAAAGGAACAGGTAAATGGACAAGCCAAAGTGCGTTAGATCTTGGTGTACCATTACCATTAATTACAGAATCAGTATTTGCACGTTTTATTTCGGCTTACAAAGAAGAACGCGTAAAAGCAAGTGGCATTTTATCAAAACCTGCAGCCTTTAACTTTGCAGGCGATAAAAAAGAATTGATTGAAAAAATTCGCGAAGCATTATACTTTAGTAAATTAATGAGTTATGCGCAAGGTTTTGCACAACTCCGTGCAGCTTCTGAAGAATACGGATGGGATTTACCATTTGGTGAAATTGCAAAAATCTGGCGAGCAGGTTGCATTATCCGTGCACAATTCTTACAAAAAATTACCGATGCATATGAAAAAAATCCAGCACTTGAAAACTTGTTGTTAGATGAATACTTCGTAGAAATTACGAAAAAATATCAACAAGCCGTTCGTGAAGTTGTTGCGATTGCTGTTCAAGCAGGTGTTCCTGTACCAACATTCTCATCTGCAATTGCTTATTACGATTCTTATCGTTCAGATCGCTTACCAGCGAATTTAATTCAAGCACAACGTGATTACTTCGGTGCTCATACGTACGAACGCACAGACAAAGAAGGAATCTACCATTACAGCTGGTACAACGAAGAATAAACACGCTGGAGACCATGAGTGTGGCTCACCATGCTCATGGTTTTACTGTGGCTTAAAAAAGAACCAGACAGATTGAGTAGTAATTCTCTAATAAGTAGTAAGGAATAAAAAGGTTGAGCTTGAGTATAGCTTTTAAAGAGAAAGGACAATTAATCAAATGAGCAACATTTTAATTATTGAAGATGAAAAGAACTTAGCGAGATTCGTTGAGCTTGAATTAAAACATGAGGGGTATACGACAGAAGTACACTACAATGGTCGTACAGGATTGGAAGCCGCTCTTAACAACGAATGGGATGCTATCCTTCTTGATTTGATGTTACCAGAATTAAATGGATTAGAAGTATGTCGCCGTGTTCGCCAAGTGAAAAATACACCAATTATTATGATGACTGCGCGTGATTCAGTAATTGACCGTGTTTCTGGCTTAGACCATGGAGCGGATGATTATATTGTTAAACCATTTGCAATTGAAGAATTGTTAGCTCGTTTACGTGCGTTACTTCGTCGTATTGATATTGAGGGCGATAAAAACGTTGCAAAACAAACAACGATTACATATCGTGACTTAACAATTGAAAAAGAAAATCGTGTCGTTCGTCGTAATTCTGAAATGATTGAATTAACAAAACGCGAATACGAATTACTATTAACGCTAATGGAAAACGTGAACGTTGTCTTGGCACGTGATGTGTTACTAAATAAAGTTTGGGGCTATGAAACAGAAGTAGAAACAAACGTTGTGGATGTATATATCCGCTACTTGCGAAATAAAATTGACGTACCTGGAGAAGAAAGCTACATCCAAACTGTCCGTGGAACTGGCTACGTTATGCGTTCGTGAGAACTAATTAATGAAAAGAACGATTAAAAAAGAACTGGAAGGCCCATCTTTAACTATAAAGTGGGCTTTCGCAAGTTCTTTCTTTATATTTGTAGTTTTTACCATTTTTGCGGTGATTACCTATAAGTCTTCTGTTAGTCTTATTGTTGCCAAAGAAAAGGAAAATGTCGAAGCAACGATTGCAGAAGTAACAAATCGATTAGCTAATGCCAATGAAAATTTAACGGTAACAGACGTTTTTGACTATTTAAAAACGCCGAGTGAAAGAGATGAAAACTACTATAATAAGCATACAGCAGTAGAAGGTTCGTTTATGGAAATGGACAGTTTCATATCTGAACTAGGACAACCAGAACTTTATTTATCTGTGTATGACACAAACCAAAAGCTAGTTTTTAAAACACAAAATGAATATGATAAGTTATTACAATTGGATCGACAATTACCTGTTGTTCGAACCGTTTTTGATAAAACCGGTTTTTATTCCGTGGAACCTATTTTTTCAAAAGAAACACGAGAAAAGATTGGCTATATTCAAGCGTTTTATGAACTTTCTTCTTTTTATGAAATTCGTAATCATTTATTATTAACACTTGTAGTTTTAGAAGTGATTTCTCTGATTGTAAGTAGTGTCTTAGGCTTTATCCTCTCTTCTTATTTCTTAAAACCATTAAAAGTATTGAGAGATACGATGGATACAATCCGCAAAGACCCGCAATCAGATGTCCACATGCCGGAGATTAATACGAGAGATGAGTTAGCAGATATCTCGGAAATCTTTAATGAAATGTTAGATCGTATGAGACGCTATATCGAACAACAAGAGCAGTTTGTTGAAGATGTTTCCCATGAATTAAGAACGCCCGTTGCGATTATGGAAGGCCATTTAAACCTTTTAAATCGTTGGGGGAAAGACGATCCTGAAATTTTAGATGAATCATTAAAGGCCAGTTTACAAGAAATTAGTCGTATGAAGAGTTTGGTCCAAGAAATGCTTGACCTTTCACGCGCTGAACAAGTGGACACCCAATATGCAAATGAACGAACAGATGCTAAACAAGTAGTCTACCAAGTATTTAATAACTTCCAATTGGTTTATCCTGAGTTTCATATCACATTAGATGACGATTTACCAACCGAAGTTGAACTGAAAATCTATCGTAATCACTTTGAACAATTGCTAATTATTCTATTAGATAATGCGATTAAATATTCAACAGATCGAAAAGAAGTGCATATTTCCATTTCTCGAACGATGAATGAATTTGAAATAGCTGTGCAAGATTTTGGTGAAGGAATCACTGAAGAAGACTTGGAGAAAATATTTGATCGATTCTATCGAGTAGATAAAGCCCGTGCAAGAAATAAAGGTGGTAATGGCTTAGGTCTATCGATTGCAAAACAATTAGTCGAAAACTATAAAGGACGTATTGATGCAGAAAGCGTATTGCATCAAGGAACGATCTTTAGAATTTTTATTCCAATCGCTGGAATAAAAGAAGAGAGCAACGTACAATAAAGTACGTTGCTTTTTTTACGAATGATTAACGAACATTTCAGTAAGAGAAAAGGGATTATAAGATAAAGAAACGAATGTTTTCTTTGCAGAAAATATTCATCGTTCGAAATTGAAAAAAATGTTATTTTTCTGCAAAATAATAGTTGCGTTTTAGAAAAATCCTTGGTATATTAATATCTGTTCTGACAAACAGTTCGTTAAGAAAAAAGTTTTAAAAAGTTAAAAATTTTTCTTGACGAAAAGATAAATAACATGTTAGAATAACAAAGTCGTTAAAGAGATTGCTTTTAAATCAATCGTTTGATCAAAAAAACTTGTTATAAAATAACAAAAATTTTTTAAAAAGTTGTTGACAAACAACTGAGATAATGATAAGATATAGAAGCTGTCACAACAGGCGGCAACGACCGAGCAAAACAACTTAAAAAACTTTTTAAAAAAAGTTCTTGACATTCAAACGAAAGTTTGTTATGATATAAAAGTTGCTGCGAGGTAACGTAGACCTTTGAAAACTGAACAAAGAATAGACGAACCAAATGTGTAGGGCGTCTTGATTCAATTCAAGACAACAAACATTTTTAACAAGCAAGCAATATGCTAGCAAACAATTGAGCTTAACAATCGCAAGATTGTTCTAACTTTTATTATGAGAGTTTGATCCTGGCTCAGGACGAACGCTGGCGGCGTGCCTAATACATGCAAGTCGAACGCTTCTTTCCTCCCGAGTGCTTGCACTCAATTGGAAAGAGGAGTGGCGGACGGGTGAGTAACACGTGGGTAACCTACCCATCAGAGGGGGATAACACTTGGAAACAGGTGCTAATACCGCATAACAGTTTATGCCGCATGGCATAAGAGTGAAAGGCGCTTTCGGGTGTCGCTGATGGATGGACCCGCGGTGCATTAGCTAGTTGGTGAGGTAACGGCTCACCAAGGCCACGATGCATAGCCGACCTGAGAGGGTGATCGGCCACACTGGGACTGAGACACGGCCCAGACTCCTACGGGAGGCAGCAGTAGGGAATCTTCGGCAATGGACGAAAGTCTGACCGAGCAACGCCGCGTGAGTGAAGAAGGTTTTCGGATCGTAAAACTCTGTTGTTAGAGAAGAACAAGGACGTTAGTAACTGAACGTCCCCTGACGGTATCTAACCAGAAAGCCACGGCTAACTACGTGCCAGCAGCCGCGGTAATACGTAGGTGGCAAGCGTTGTCCGGATTTATTGGGCGTAAAGCGAGCGCAGGCGGTTTCTTAAGTCTGATGTGAAAGCCCCCGGCTCAACCGGGGAGGGTCATTGGAAACTGGGAGACTTGAGTGCAGAAGAGGAGAGTGGAATTCCATGTGTAGCGGTGAAATGCGTAGATATATGGAGGAACACCAGTGGCGAAGGCGGCTCTCTGGTCTGTAACTGACGCTGAGGCTCGAAAGCGTGGGGAGCAAACAGGATTAGATACCCTGGTAGTCCACGCCGTAAACGATGAGTGCTAAGTGTTGGAGGGTTTCCGCCCTTCAGTGCTGCAGCAAACGCATTAAGCACTCCGCCTGGGGAGTACGACCGCAAGGTTGAAACTCAAAGGAATTGACGGGGGCCCGCACAAGCGGTGGAGCATGTGGTTTAATTCGAAGCAACGCGAAGAACCTTACCAGGTCTTGACATCCTTTGACCACTCTAGAGATAGAGCTTTCCCTTCGGGGACAAAGTGACAGGTGGTGCATGGTTGTCGTCAGCTCGTGTCGTGAGATGTTGGGTTAAGTCCCGCAACGAGCGCAACCCTTATTGTTAGTTGCCATCATTTAGTTGGGCACTCTAGCGAGACTGCCGGTGACAAACCGGAGGAAGGTGGGGATGACGTCAAATCATCATGCCCCTTATGACCTGGGCTACACACGTGCTACAATGGGAAGTACAACGAGTCGCTAGACCGCGAGGTCATGCAAATCTCTTAAAGCTTCTCTCAGTTCGGATTGCAGGCTGCAACTCGCCTGCATGAAGCCGGAATCGCTAGTAATCGCGGATCAGCACGCCGCGGTGAATACGTTCCCGGGCCTTGTACACACCGCCCGTCACACCACGAGAGTTTGTAACACCCGAAGTCGGTGAGGTAACCTTTTTGGAGCCAGCCGCCTAAGGTGGGATAGATGATTGGGGTGAAGTCGTAACAAGGTAGCCGTATCGGAAGGTGCGGCTGGATCACCTCCTTTCTAAGGAATATTACGGAAATACACATTTCGTCTTTACTTTGTTCAGTTTTGAGAGGTCTACTCTCAATCAAATAAGTTCGGGGCCTTAGCTCAGCTGGGAGAGCGCCTGCTTTGCACGCAGGAGGTCAGCGGTTCGATCCCGCTAGGCTCCATTGATAGCTTTTGCTATCAGATTCGTTCATTGAAAACTGGATATTGAAGTAAAAAGAATCAAAACAAACCGAGAACACCGCGTTGAATGAGTTTTTTAATAAGTTCAATTGCTTATTTATTGATTAACCTTCTATCGCTAGAAGAAGTGATCAAGACCCAACCGTAAGGTTGATAAGGTTAAGTGAATAAGGGCGCACGGTGGATGCCTTGGCACTAGGAGCCGATGAAGGACGGGACTAACACCGATATGCTTTGGGGAGCTGTAAGTAAGCTATGATCCAGAGATTTCCGAATGGGGGAACCCAATATCTTTTATAGGATATTACTTTTCAGTGAATACATAGCTGATTAGAGGTAGACGCAGAGAACTGAAACATCTTAGTACCTGCAGGAAGAGAAAGAAAATTCGATTCCCTGAGTAGCGGCGAGCGAAACGGGAAGAGCCCAAACCAACAAGCTTGCTTGTTGGGGTTGTAGGACTCCGATATGGTAGTCTGTTAGTATAGTTGAAGGATTTGGAAAATTCCGCTAAAGAGGGTGAAAGCCCCGTAGACGAAATGCTAACAACACCTAGGAGGATCCTGAGTACGGCGGAACACGAGAAATTCCGTCGGAATCCGCGGGGACCATCCCGCAAGGCTAAATACTCCCTAGTGACCGATAGTGAACCAGTACCGTGAGGGAAAGGTGAAAAGCACCCCGGAAGGGGAGTGAAATAGA